>NZ_JNZP01000011.1 GCF_000725545.1 Streptomyces exfoliatus
CCGCGTCAGCAACGCCGCCAACGCCGCGTGCACCACCATGAA
Organism: Streptomyces exfoliatus; assembly: GCF_000725545.1. Lineage (GTDB taxonomy): Bacteria > Actinomycetota > Actinomycetes > Streptomycetales > Streptomycetaceae > Streptomyces > Streptomyces exfoliatus. The sequence continues at coordinate 43 of NZ_JNZP01000011.1, forward strand.
GGGCGTCGCCCGGAACTCCCGCGCCAACTCCACCACCCGCCCGTGCACCCACGGCGGAACGGTGAAGGCGACGCGGCCGCCCCGGTGGGAGGGGGTGGCGGGGCGGGGCCGGTCGGCGGCCGGCGCCGCCTCCTGCGGCAGTCCGTCCAGGGTCCGGCGCCAGTAGCGCAGTTGCGCGGCGATCGGGCTGTCCGGGTCGTCCTCTGAGCCCAGTTCCTCGTGCTGCCACAGGGTGTAGTCGGCGTACTGCACGGGCAGTTCGGGCAGGTCCGGGGAGGTGCCGCGGCGCCGGGCCGCGTAGGCGGACGCCAGGTCGCGCACCAGGGGGCGGACCGACCAGCCGTCCATCGCGATGTGGTGGACGGCCAGCAGCAGGACGTGGGTGCGTTCGTCGAGGACGAAGAGGCGGGCGTGGAGCGGCGGCGCCTGGGCGAGGTCGAAGGGGCGGGCGGCCTCGGCCTCCAGGTCGGCCCGCAGGCGGTCCTCGGTGGTGGGGACCGCCTTCAGACCGGGCTCGGCGGCCCGGGGTGCGAGGACGATCTGGTGCGGGCCGTGCTCGTCCTCGGCGAAGACGGTGCGCAGGCTCTCGTGCCGGGCGACCACGTCCCCCAGCGCGGCCCGCAGCGCCGCCGCGTCCAGCGGACCGGTCAGCCGCAACGCCAGCGGGATGGTGTAGGTGGCGCTCGGCCCCTCGATCTGGTGGAGGAACCACAGGCGGCGCTGGGCGTACGAGAGCGGCAGCCGCTCGGGGCGCGGCACTGCGGGGCGCACCGCGCCGGGACCGCGTCCCGGGCCGTCGAGGTGGTCGGCCAACCGGGCCACCGTGGGGGCCTCGAAGAGCGCGTCGATGGCCACGTCCACGTCGAGCAGGGCCCTGATCCGGCTGATCACGACGATGGCCAGCAGGGAGTGGCCGCCCAGGGCGAAGAAGTCGTCGTCCACGCCGACCGCGGGCACGCCCAGCACGTCGGCGAAGAGCCCGCACAGGATCTCCTCGCGCGGGCTGCGCGGCAGCCGGCCCGCGGTGCGGGCCGGCTTGGCCTCCGGCGCCGGCAGCGCGCTCCGGTCGACCTTGCCGTTCACCGTCAGCGGCAGCCCGCCCTCCAGCACCACCAGTGCCGAGGGGACCATGTACTCGGGCAGCACCGCCCGCACCGCGTCCGACACCGCCTCCTCGTCGAGCGCGCCGTTTCCAGCGGCCGGTACGAGGTAGCCGACCAGGCGCTGGTCGCCCGGCTGGTCCTCGCGCAGCACCACCACCGCGCTGCCGACGGAGGGGCAGCCCTCCAGGGCGCGGGCGACCTCCGCGGTCTCGACGCGGAACCCGCGCAGTTTGACCTGGTCGTCGCTTCGGCCGACGTACTCCAGTTGGCCGTCGGACCGCCAGCGGACGAGGTCGCCGGTACGGTACATCCGCTCCCCCGGCCCCCCGAACGGGCAGGCCACGAACCGCTCGGCGGTCAGCCCCGGCCGGCCCAGATAGCCGCGGGCCACCCCCGTGCCGGAGACGTACAGTTCGCCGACCGCGCCCCCGGCGGGGACCGGGCACAGGCCGGGGCCGAGCACGTGGACCCGCACCCCGGCGAACGGGCGGCCGATGGGCACCGGTCCGTCGCCGACCGGTTCTCCCTTGGGCAGCCGGTACTCGGTGCAGTTGACCGTGAGTTCCGTCGGCCCGTAGGCGTTGACGACCTGGGCGGCGGGGTGGAGTTCGAGCCAGGGACGCAGCCGTCCACCGGTCAGCGCCTCGCCGCCGAGGATCAGGGTGCCCCCGTCCGTCAGGACTCCGGGCAGCTCGCTCAGCAGGGGCAGGTGGGAGGGCGTCGCCTTGACCAGGGTGGCCCCGGCGGCTCGGGCGGACTCGTCGAGTTCGCCCAGGCGCACGGCGCCGCCGGCGGCGAGCGGGGTGAGCAGGGTGGTGACGGTGAGGTCGAAGGCGAGCGAGGTGTGGGCCAGCGAGGTACCGGCCGCGTCAGGGTAGCGGCGGCGCGCGCCGCCGACGTACGCGCCCAGGGCGCCGTGGTCGATCACCACGCCCTTGGGGCGGCCGGTGGATCCGGAGGTGTAGAGGGCGTACGCGGCTCCGCCGGGCGCAAGGGGGCGTATCCGCTCGGCGTCGCTCAAGGCCTGGGCCCCGCGTGCGGCGAGGGCGGCCGGGTCCACGGGCAGCACCGCCGCCCCGATCTCCCGCGCGGCCCCGCTCCGGGCGCCCGTCGGGGCCACCACGAGCGCGGGACGGCAGTCCTCCAGGACCGTGCGGAGGCGTTCGGTCGGCCACTGCTCGTCCAGGGGGACGTAGGCGGTGCCCGACTTGAGGACGCCGAGCAGGACGGTGAGCACCTCGGGGCGGCGGGGGGCCAGCACGCCGACGTAGACGTCGGCGCCGCCGAGGGCTTCGGCGCCCTCGGCCAGCCACCGGGCGACGCCGTTCGCCTGCCGGTCCAGCTCGGCGTAGGTGAGGGTGCCGTCGGGCGAGATGACCGCCGGGGCGTCGGGGGTGCGGGCCGCCTGCTCCTCGAACAGCTCGACGTAGGTGCGCGGGGCGTCCTCCGGTGCGGCGCCGGTGCCCCACTCAAGGAGGCGGGCGCGCTCCTCGGCCCCGAGCAGGTCGAGCGTGCCGGCGGGGGCGAAGGGGCGGTCGACGGCCTCGGTCAGGGCGGCGATCACCCTCTCGCCCAGGGAGTGGGCCCAGTCCTCGCCGAAGAGGTCGGGGCGGTAGTCGATGCGGACGGTCAGCTCGGTCCCGCGCATGGCCCCGACCAGGGTGAGCGGGTAGTGGTTGCGGCTGTAACTGGCCGTGCCCGACGCGCGGAAGGGCGCCTGCCGGGCGGTGATCTCCGCCGGGTAGTTCTCGAACACCATGGTGGTGTCGAAGAGTTCGCTCAGCCCGCTCCAGCGGTGCAGGGTGGTGAGCGGGACGTGCTGGTGCTCCAGGAGTTCGAGCTGTTCCTTCTCCAGTCGCCGGACCAGTTCCATGAGGGGTTCGGCCGGGCGGAGGCGGACGCGCAGCGGGATCTTGTTCACCAGCATGCCGACCAGGTCCTCGGCGCCGGGAAGTTCCGCCGGGCGGCCGGAGACGGTGATGCCGAAGGTGACGTCCGAGCGGCCGGTCTCCTGGGCGAGGACGAGCGCCCAGACGGCCTGGACGACGGAGTTGAGGGTGACCCCGGCCTCGCGGGCGCGGGTCCGCAGTCGTGCGGAGACCTCCTCGGGCAGGTTCAGCCGCACCGACTCGGGGACTTCTCCGACGCGCGGCGCGCCGGGGGCGAGCAGGGTCGGCCCTTCCGTGTCCGCCAGCGCCCGCGTCCACGCCTCGCGCGCCGCCGCGAGGTCGCGTCCGGCCAGCCAGTCGGCGTGGAGGCGGTGACCGGGGGCCGGGGGCAGCGGGGCGCCTTCGTAGAGCGCGAGCAGTTCGCGCAGCAGGATGGGGATGGACCAGCCGTCCACGATCGTGTGGTGGGTGGTGATCACGAACTGGTACTGCTCGGGGGCGGTGCGGGCCAGGAGGAAGCGGACGAGCGGCGGGCGGGTGAGGTCGAACCGCTCGGTGCGTTCGGCCGCGGCCAGCTCCTCCAGCCGCCGCTGCGCGGAGCCGGCGTCCGCGGGCCCGCCGTGCGGGTCGAGCAGGTCGTGGAAGCGCCACGGCAGCTCCACCGAGCGGGCCACGGCCTGCACCCACGCGCCCGATTCCCGTTGGTGGAAGCCCGTCCGCAGGCTGGTGTGGCGGGCGAGCAGCGCGGCCGCGGCCGTCCGCAGGGCGTCCTGGTCGATCTCGCCGTCCAGGCGGAAGGCGAGCTGCCCGACGTAGACGTCCAGGGTGCGCCGGTCGTACACGCTGTGGAAGAGCAGGCCCTCCTGGAGGGGGGCGACCGGCAGGACGTCCTCGAGGGCGGTGCCGCAGCGGCGTTCGAGCTGTTCGATCTCCGCCTGGCCGAGGCCGGGGACGGCCACGTCGGAGGGGGTGAGGCCGCCCGCTCCGACGGCGGTGGCGTGGCCGACGACGGCGTGCAGCGCCAGCGACCAGGACCTCGTGAGGCGGCGCACTTCCTCCTCGGTGAGCAGGCCGGTGGCGTAGGTCCACCGGGTGATCAGCCGGGGCCCGTCCGGGCCCTCGGCCGTGACGACGTTGACCTCGATCTCGTGGTCGAGCGGGGTGTCCGGGTGGTGGCCCGCGGGGCCGCTGCCGAGCAGCGGCCAACCGTCCTCGCCCGCGCCCTGCTCGGCGGCGAATCGGCCGAGGTAGTTGAAGCCGAAGCGCGCTCGGGCGAGGCCGCGGAGGCGGGGGGCGGTGTCGGGGTTCAGGTGGCGCAGCAGGCCGTATCCCAGCCCTCCGTCGGGGACGGCGCGCAGTTGCTCCTTGATCCGCTTGATCGCGTCGCCGATGGCCGGGGCGCGCCCTGCGAGGTCGGCGGCGGTGACCTTCCCTGCGGCGAGCCGCACCGGGTGGACGGTGGTGAACCAGCCGACGGTGCGGGACAGGTCGGCCCCCGGAACGAGCTCCTCGGTCCGGCCGTGGCCCTCGAGGTCCACCAGGACCGGTTCGTTCTCCTCGCCCCGCCAGTGGGCGACGGCGAGGGCGAAGGCGGTCAGCAGCAGGTCGTTCACCCCGGCGCGGAAGGCCGCCGGGGCGGGGCCCAGCAGGGCGGTGGTGAGGGGTGCGGGCAGTTCGCCGCTGAGGACGGCGGAGGTGGCCGCGGTGTCCCGGGCCGCGTCAAGGGGGCGGCTGCCCGGTGCGGGGCCGTCGTGGGCGAGCGTGGCCGTCCAGTGGTCCAGTTGGGCGGTGACGGCCGGGTCGGTGGCCCGTTCGGTGAGCCGGGTGGCCCAGGTGCGCAGCGAGGTGCCCGTACGGGGGAGTTCGGGGCGGCGGCCGGCGCGCAGGGCCCGCCACGCCTCGCGGAGGTCGCCGAGCAGGATGCGCCAGGAGACGCCGTCGACGGCGAGGTGGTGGATCACCAGCACGAGCCGGCCCGGCTCGTCGCCCCGGTCGAACCAGACGGCGGCGACGAGGGCGCCGGCGAGGGGGTCGAGGGACGCGCGCGCGGTGACGGCCTCGGCGGCCTGGGCCGACGCCAGTTCCTCGTCGGACATCCCCGTCGCGTCGATCCGGCGCAGGCACCGCTCGGCCGCGACCGTGCCGGCCTTCTCCACCCGCAGGTCCCACAGGCGGCCGGGGTCGGCCGCCGGGGCGGCGTGGACGCGCAGCGCGTCGTGCCGGTCAAGGAGGGCCTGCAGCGCGTCGCGTACGTCGTCGGGTGCGGCGTCCGGCGGGGAGGCGAGGACGACCGACTGGTTGTATTCGTGGACCGGCCCGCCGGCCGCGAGGGTCTCGACGACCACAGGGAGCGGCGGCAGCGGTCCGACGGCGAGGGCGGGGTCCTCGTCGCGTGCGGCGTCGGTCCGGCGGGCGGCGGTGGCCAGGGCCGCGGGGGTCCGCAGCTCGAAGACCTGCCGCACGGTGAACTCCAGGCCGGCCCGGCGGGCGCTGCCGACCAGCTGGATGGAGAGGATGCTGTCGCCGCCCCGGCCGAAGAAGTCGTCGTCGATGCCGACGCTCCCGGCGCCGAGGACGTCCGCGAACAGCGCGCACAGCTCCCGTTCCAGGGCGGTGCGCGGTCGCCGGCCGGCGGGGAAGTCCGCGGGGTCGGGGGCCGGGAGCGCGGCCCGGTCCAGTTTGCCGCTGGCGTTGACGGGCAGTTCGCCGACGCGTACCAACGCGGACGGCACCAGGTGGTCGGGCAGCCGGTCGCGCAGGCGTGCCAGCGCCTCGGCGGGCCGGAGCAGGTCGTCGTCGGCGTCGGGCGCCCCGACGACGTACCCCACCAGTCTGCGGGTTCCGGGGGTGTCCTCGCGGACGGTCACGGCGGCGCTCGCGACGCCCTCCAGCTCCCGCAGGGCGGCCTCCACCTCGCCGGGCTCGATGCGGAACCCGCGGATCTTGACCTGTTCGTCGCCGCGGCCGACGCAGACCAGGTGGCCGTCGGGGAGCCACCGGGCCAGGTCGCCGGTGCGGTACATCCGCGCCCCCGGCCCGCCGAACGGGCAGGCCACGAACCGCTCGGCGGTCAGGGCGTGCTGCCCCAGATAGCCGCGGGCGACTCCGGGCCCGGCGATGTACAGCTCGCCCAGCACGCCGGGCGGGACCGGCTGCAGACCGGCGTCGAGGACGTGGGCCCGCCAGCGGGGCACGGGTCGGCCGATCGTGCCCGGCGGCAGGTCGCCCAGTGCGGTCACCACGGCGTCGACGGCGGTCTCGGTGGGGCCGTAGGTGTTCATCGCGGTCACGCGGGGGGCGGCCGCCCGCAGCCGCTCCCACAGCTCGCCGTCCATCGCCTCGCCGCCCAGGGCGATCAGCGAAGGGCAGGGGGAGCCCTCCTCCAGCAGCCCGGCGTCGAGCAGGCTGCGGAAGTAGGTGGGGGTGAGGTCGACGTAGTCGATGCGGCGTTCGCGGAAGTAGGCCACCACTCCCGGCGGGTCGAACCGCAGGTCCTCGTCGATCATGTGCAGTTCGTGGCCGGCGACCATCGCGAGCAGCGGGTCCCACGAGGCGTCGAAGGAGAAGGAGGAGACGTGGGCGGCGCGGCCGGGGCCGCCGGCGTCGGGGCGGATGCGGGAGAAGGTGACCCGGCGGTGTGCCTGAAGAAGCCTCGTCAGGGCCCGGTGGTCCACCACGACCCCCTTGGGCCTGCCGGTGGAGCCCGAGGTGTGGATGACGTATGCCGCGTGGCCGGGCAGGAGGGGCGCGGTGCGGTCGGCGTCGGTGACCGGGACCGGTTCCTGGGCGTCGATCGCGGCCCGGGTGTCCGGGTCGTCGAGGACGAGGACGGGGGCGGCGAGTTCGGCGACCGCGGCCTCGGTGGCGTGCTCTGCGAGGACGAGGAGGGGGGCGACGTCGCGTTCGACGGCGGCCAGGCGTTCGTGCGGGGAGCGCGGGTCCAGCGGTACGTAGGTCGCGCCGCTGCGCAGCACCGCCAGCACGGTCGTCGGCCACAGGGCGCCGCGGTCCAGGCAGACGGCGACGCGGACCTCGGGGCCGGCGCCTCGGGAGATCAGCAGCCGGGCCAGCCGGGAGACGCGGGCGTCGGCCTCGGCGAAGGTGAGCGCGACCGGGCCGCCGACGACGGCCAGCGCCTCGGGGGTGGCGGCCGCCTGGCGGGCGAAGGTGTCGCAGACCGGCTCCAGGCCCTCGTCGACCGCGTCGGACGGGAGTTCGGCGGCGGCGTCGGCCGGGGGCTCGACGGCCGGGGGCTCGACGGCGAACTCCTCCAGCACGCGCCGCCGTTCGTCGGCGGAGAGCAGGTCGATCGAGAGCAGCCGCGCCGCGGGGTCGGCCGTCCCGGCCTCCAGGAGGCGGACGAGGCGTTCCCCCAAACCGCGGACGGTGGCGGCGTCCAAGACGTCGGTGGAGTACTCGACGGTGCCGGCGATGCCGTCCGGGCGGCCGTCGGGGCCGCGCTTCTCCAGGAGGTCCAAGGACAGGTCGAACTTGGCCGCCCGCCACCCCGTGTCCAGGGGGGCGATCTCCAGACCGTCCAGGAGGGCCGTGTGATCGGTGGCGTGCTGGAGGCTCAGGCTCACCTGGAAGAGCGGGTGGCGGGCCAGGGAGCGCTCGGGGGCGAGCACCTCCACCAGCCGCTCGAACGGCACGTCCTGGTGGGCGTAGGCGTCCAGGGCGCATGCGCGGGCCCGTTCGACCAGTTCGTCGAAGGTCGGGTTCCCCGAGGTGTCGGTGCGCAGCACCAGGGTGTTGACGAAGAAGCCGATCAGCCCCTCCAGCGCCTCGTCGGTGCGTCCGGCCACCGGGGTGCCGAGGGGGATGTCCGTGCCCGCGCCGAGCCGGGACAGCAGGCCGGCCAGGGCCGCCTGCACCACCATGAAGGTGCTCGCGCCATGACGGGCGGCGAGCGCGGCGATCCGCTCGTGGGTCCGGGGCGGCAGGGCGAAGGGCACGGTGTCGCCGCGGTGGCCGGCGATCGGCGGGCGGGGACGGTCCAGTGGCAGCTCGATGGCGTCCGGCAGGCCCGCGAGCCGCTGCTTCCAGTACGCCGTCTGGCGGCTGAGCAGGCTCTCGGGGTCGTCCTCCGAGCCGAGGAGTTCACGCTGCCAGAGGGTGTAGTCGCCGTACTGGACGGGGAGTTCCTCCCAGCGCGGGGCGTGCCCGGCGCCGCGGGCTGCGTAGGCGGTGGCGAGGTCGCGTGCGAGCGGGGTGCGCGACCAGCCGTCGCTGGCGATGTGGTGGATCACCAGGCAGAGCACGTGCTCCCGCTCGCCGAGCACGAACAGCTTCGCCCTGATCGGGACTTCGCGGGCCAGGTCGAAGGCGTGGCCGGCCTCGTGGGCCAGGGCGGCGGGCAGCTCGTCCTCGGTGGACCGGGTGACGGCCAGCTCGACGGCGGTCTCGGCGGCGGGCAGGACGTGCTGCCGGGCGCCGTCGCCGGTGTCGGGAAAGACGGTGCGGAGCGTCTCGTGGCGCCGTACGACGTCGCGCAGGGCTTCGCGCAGCGCGGGGACGTCCAGCGCGCCGGTCATCCGCAGCGCCGTGGGGATGTTGTACGTGGAGCTGGGGCCGTCCATCGTGTGGAGGAACCACAGCCGCTGCTGGGCCAGGGAGAGGGGAAGCATCACAAGTCCTCCGACCGCGACATCCGTCGCAACGCGGGGCGGGTGTCAGGGCGGCCGGTCCGCAGCCGGGCCGCCAGCGCGGCGACCGTTCGCGCTTCGAACACGGTCCGTACGTCCAGTTCTTCGGCGAGTTCGGCCCGGATGCGGTTGACCAGCCGGGTGGCGAGCAGGGAGTGGCCGCCGAGTGCGAAGAAGTCGTCCTCGGCGCCGACCTCGGGCAGGCCCAGGACGTCGGCGTAGATCCGGCACAGGGTCCGCTCGCGCTCGTCGCGCGGCGGGCGGCCGCCCGTCGAGCGGTGGGCGGGGGCGGGGAGTGCGCGCCGGTCGAGCTTGCCGTGGGGCGTGGTGGGCAGTTCGTCGAGGACCACGACGGCGGAGGGCACCATGTAGTCGGGCAGGGTGCGGGCCACCGCGCCGCGCAGTTCGTCCTCGTGCGGGCGGGCTCCCGCCGCCGGGACCACGTAGCCGGTCAGCCGCCGGTCGCCCGGACGGTCCTCCCGGACGACGGCGACCGCGCGGGCGACCGACTCTTCGGCGGCCAGGGCGCGCGCCACCTCGGGGAGTTCTATCCGGAAGCCACGCAGCTTCACCTGCTCGTCCGTTCGGCCCACGTACTCCAGTTCGCCACCGGGCAGGCGGCGGACGAGGTCGCCTGTGCGGTACATCCGCTCCCCCGGCTCCCCGAACGGGCAGGCCACGAACCGCTCGGCGGTCAGGGCGTGCTGCCCCAGGTAGCCGCGGGCCACTCCGGGCCCGGCGACGTACAGCTCCCCGGCCACGCCCGGCGGCACGGGGGCCAGCCCCGTGTCGAGCACCATCGCGCGGACGCCGGCGAACGGGCGGCCGATCGGCACCGGCCCGTCCGGCACCGGGTCGCCGGGGGCGATGCGGTGCTCGGCGCAGTTGACCGTCAGCTCCGTGGGGCCGTAGGCGTTGACGACCTCGGCGTGCGGGTGGGCGGCCCGCCAGTCGCGCAGGGCCCGCCCGTCGAGCGCTTCACCGCCTAGTACCAGGGTGCCCTTCTCCCCCAGCAGTCCGGGACGCCGGTCCAGCAGCGGCAGGTGGGACGGCGTCGCCTTGACGAAGCCCACCGGGTGGGTGTCCGCCGCCCGGTCCACCTCCCCCAGCACGACGCAGCCGCCCGAGGCGAGAGGGGTGAACAGGGCGGTGGCGCTGAGGTCGAAGGTCAGCGGCGAGTGGAGCAGGGCCGTTGCCGCCGCGTCCGGGTAGCGGTGGACGGCCCCTTCCACGTAGTGCGCCAGTGCCCGCCGCTCCACGCCCACGCCCTTGGGGCGCCCGGTGGAGCCGGAGGTGTAGATGACGTACGCGAGCGAGCGCGGGTGGCTCCGCCCGGCCGGAAGGGCGGGGCCGCCGGTGGCGCGGAAGGCCGGGTCCGCGAGGCCGAGGACTTCGGTGTCCGGTCCGCAGGAGGGTCCGAAGGCGGTCCGGGCGGCGCCGGTGTCCCCTGCCGCCAGGAGCAGGCGCGCCCCGGCGTCGGCGGTCACCCGCCGCCGCCGTTCGAGCGGCCACGTCTCGTCGATCGGGAGGTAGGCGGCGCCGGACTTGAGCACCCCGAGGAGTGCGGCCACCACGTCGGGGTCGCGCGGGGCGACGACCGCGACCACGTCATCGGGCCCGATGGAGCGCCCGAGGAGCACACGGGCCACCGCGTCCGCCTTCCGGTCCAGCTCGGCGTAGGTCAGCCGGCCGCCGTCCCACCGCAGGGCGGGGGCGTCGGGGGCGGTCGCCGCCCACCTCTCGAAGCGGGCCAGGGGTTCGTCCGCGCCTCCCGCCGTGCCCGGTCCGCGGCTGTGCTCCAGCTCGCGCCGCGCCTCGCCGGGCAGGAGCACGTCCACCCGCCCCACGGGGGTGGCGGGGGCGGCGAGCACCTGGTCCAGCACCCGCAGCAGCCGGTCCACGAGCCGCTGCGCGGTCGCGCGGTCGAAGAGGTCGGCGCTGTAGGTGAGGACTCCGGGCATGTCGCCGCCCTCCGGTCCGCTCGGGGCAAGCACGAAGGACAGGTCGACCTTCGCGCCGTCGCGCCGGGTGCGGACCGCTTCGGCGCGCAGTCCGGGCAGTCCGTCCACCGACGCCGCCGCCTCGTCGAGGTTCTGCAGGACGAGGGAGACCTGGAAGAGGGGGTGGCGGGCCAGGGAGCGCTCGGGGGCGAGCACCTCCACCAGCCGCTCGAAGGGCACGTCCTGGTGGGCGTAGGCGTCAAGCGCGGTGGCGCGGACCCGGCCCAGGAGTTGGGCGAAGGTGGGCGAGCCGCTCAGGTCCGTGCGCAGGACCAGGGTGTTGACGAAGAGTCCGACGACCCCCTCCACCGCGCTGTCGGTGCGCCCGGCGACCGGGGTGCCGAGGGGGATGTCCGCACCCGCCCCCAGGCGGTGCAGCAGGACCGCCAGCGCGGCCTGGAGGACCATGAAGGGCGTGGCGCCGGTGGTTCCCGCCAGCTCCCTGATCCGTGCGGTCGCGGCGGCGGGGACGGTGAAGTCCACGTCCCCGCCCCGGTGGGAGGAGGCGGCCGGGCGCGGCCGGTCGGCCGGCAGGGCGATCTCCTGCGGCAGGCCGGCCAACTGCCGCTGCCAGTGGGCGAGCTGGTCGTCGAGCGGGCCGCCGTCCGCGTCGGGGCCGCCGAGCACCCGGTGCTGCCAGAGGGTGTGGTCGACGTAGTCGACGGGGATCGGGGCAGGCACGAAGTCCTCGCCGCGCACGCGGGCGGCGTAGGCGGCGGCCACGTCCCGCGCGATGATCCGCAGCGACCATCCGTCGGCCGCGATGTGGTGCACCACCAGCAGGAACAGGTGCTCTTCCGGCTCGTGGCCCGCGCGGGGGTCCGCCGGGTCCGCGGACCGGGTGAACAGCCTGCACCGCAGGGGCGGTCCGGCCGTCAGGTCGAAGGGCTCGGCCACCGCCTCCTCCGCCGCCCGCAGCGGGTCCTCGACCGGCTCCGGGGCCAGGGTGATCAGCCGGGCGGCCGTCGAGGCGTCCTGGACGACCTGGCGGGGGCCCTCGGCGTCCTCGTCGAAGACGGTGCGCAGGCTTCCGTGCCGGACGACCGCGTCGGTGATGGCGCCGCGCAGCGCGGCCGTGTCGAGGGGTCCGGTGAGGCGGAGCGCGAGCGGGACGTGGTAGGCGGCGCTGTGGCCCTGGAGGCGGTGGAGGAACCACAGCCGCCGCTGGGCGAACGAGAGGGGGATGCGGTCGGGCCGCTCGTGGACGCGGGAGACCGGCGGCCGGGCCGCCCCGGCACGGGCGATTCTGGCGTACAGGGCGGCCACCGTGGGGTGTTCGAAGAGGTCCCGCACCGCCAGTTCGGCTCCGAGGGTGGTGCGCACCCTGCTGACCAGGCGGGTGGCGAGCAGCGAGTGGCCGCCCAGTGCGAAGAAGTCGTCGTCGATGCCGGCCGGGCGTACGCCGAGCACGTCGGCGAACAGGCCGAGCAGGATCGTCTCGTGCGGGCCTCGGGGGGCGCGCGCCCGCGTGGCGTCGCTCCGGTCCGGCGGGGGCGGCAGCGCGGCGCGGTCACGTTTGCCGTTGGCGGTCAGCGGCAGCTCGTCAAGCACCACCAGCGCCGAGGGCACCATGTAGGAGGGCGCCTTGCGTCGTACGTGGTCCAGCACCGCGGCCGTGTCGGGCGTCGTTCCGCGGGGAACGACGTAGCCCACCAGGCGCGGTCCCGCGGGCCCGCCGTCGTGCACGGCGGCGGCCGCCTGTCCGACGTCCGGGTGGGAGGCCAGCACGGCCTCCACCTCCCCCAGCTCGACCCGGTGGCCGCGCACCTTCACCTGGCCGTCGGCCCGGCCGACCAGGTCGATCTCCCCGTCGGGGCGGAACCGCCCGAGGTCGCCGCTGCGGTACATGCGGGCGCCCGGTGCGCCGAAGGGGTCGGCGACGTAGCGTTCGGCGGTCGTGTCCGGGCGCTGCCAGTAGCCGCGGGTGACGTGGTCCCCGGCGATGTACAGCTCCCCCACGACTCCGTCCGGCACGGGGCGGAGCCAGGGGTCGAGGATGTGGATGCGCACGCCGGGCAGCGGGCGGCCGATGGGTGGCGCGCCGTCCTCGGTCTCGTCCAGGAACCGGGCGGTGACGAAGACGGTCGTCTCGGTCGGGCCGTAGAGGTTGGCCACGCGGGCGCGCGGGAACGCGGCGCGCAGGGCTTGGGCCAGCGAGGCGGGGAGGGGTTCGCCGGCGCAGAGGAAGGTGTCGACGGCGAGCGGCTCGCCGCGCTCAAGGAGTGCCTGCAGGGCCGAGGGGACGGCGTTCAGGAGCGAGGGTTCGCCGCCGGTCCTGTCGGCGACGGCCAGGGTGTTCTCCACGATCTCGATGCGGCCGCCGGTGAGCAGCGGGACGAGGGTGTCGAAGACCGACACGTCGAAGCTCTCCGAGGTGGCGGCCACGGTCCGGTGCAGCCGGTCGGCGCCGAGTCCGGTGGCGGCCCAGGACAGCAGGGCGCTCACCTGGGCGTGTTCGACCGCGACCCCCTTGGGCCGGCCGCTGGAGCCGGAGGTGTGGAGGATGTAGGCGAGGTGACCGGGCAGCAGCGGCCCGGCCCGTTCGGCGTCGGTCGGTGCGGCCGGGTCGTACGGGGCCAGGAGTGCTTCGGTCAGGACGACGCGCTCGACACCGCCCGGCGTGGTATCGGGTCGGTCGTGCGCCTCGGGGTCGGTGCGCCGGGTCCGGGCGGCCTCGGCGTCGGGGTCGGTGAGCAGGCAGACCGGCGCGGTCTCGCGGAGGATGTGGGCGGCGCGCTCCTGCGGCAGCGCGGCGCCCACGGGGACGTAGCAGCCGCCCGCCTTGAGGATGCCGAGGACGGCGACGGGCAGCCAGGCGTTCCGGGAGACGGTGAGGGCCACCCGGCTCTCGGGTCCGACCCCTCGCTCCAGAAGCAGGCGCGCCAGCTGGTTCGCGCGGGCGTCGAGTTCGGCGTAGGTCAGCTCCTGGCCGCCGGCGAGGACGGCGGGGGCCGCGGGAGTCGCGCGCGCCCGCGCCTGGAACGCGTCCACGATCGTGGTCGGGGGGCTCTGTGGTGCGGCGCGGTGTGCGGGCGGGCGCACCGCCCGTTCCGTCGCGGGGGTGCCGGCGAGCGCGGCGGTCGGGGTGGCGGGGGCGCTGTGGATGGCGGTCAAGGCGCGTTCCATCAGGTCCGCCGCGTGGCGTGCGGTGACGCGGTCCACGGCGTCGGGGCGGTGGTCCAGGCGCAGGCGGAGCGCCGGGCCGGGGAGCGCGTAGAGGGAGAGGGGGAAGTGTGTGGTGGTGCGGCCGGAGCCTCCCTCGACGCGCAGGCCCGCGTGGTCGGAGGAGCTGACGGCGGCGAGGTCGTCGGCGGGGTAGTTCTCGAACGCGGTGGAGGTGTCGAAGAGCACGGTCCGGTCGGACCAGCGCTGGATGTCGGAGAGCCTGACGTGCTGGTGCTCCATGAGGGCGGTCTGCTCGCGCTGGAGCCGGACGACGAGGTCGCCGACCGGCTCGCCCGGCCGCATCCGCACGCGCGTCGGCACGGTGTTGATGAAGAAGCCGACCATCTCCTCGGCGCCGGGCAGTTCCGGCGGCCGCCCCGAGACGGTCGTCCCGAAGACGACGTCGTCGCGGCCGGTGAGGCGGCCGATCACGGTCGCCCAGGCGGCCTGCACCGCCGAGTTCACCGTCACGCCGCGGGCCCGCGCCCACGCGCTGAGGGCGCGGGTGTCCCGCTCGCCGAGCCGGGTCCACACCGACCTGGGCAGCGGGCCGTTGCGGTCGGCGTCCGGGGCGATCAGGGTGGGGCCGGGCAGCCCCGCCAGCGCCTGCCGCCAGGCGCGGGCGCTCTGCTCTGGCGGGCGGCGGGCCAGCCAGTCGAGGTGGTCGCGGTGCGGTCGGACGGGCGGGAGCGCGGAGGGGTCGCCGCCGCTGCCGTACAGCGCGACCAGTTCGCGCATCAGGATGGGCATGGACCAGCCGTCGAGGATGAGGTGGTGGTAGGTCACGGCCAACTGGTGGCGGTCCTCGCCGGTCCTGGCCAGCAGGAAGCGCAGCAGGGGCGGTCGGCCGAGGTCGAACCCGGTGCGGTGGTGCTCGTCCAGAAGCGCCTCCAGGTGCTTGTCCGCCTCCGCCGGGCTCCCCACGGGCCGCAGGTCCAGCTCCTGCCAGGGCACCGCGGGACGGGTGGCGACCAGTTGGAACCACTCCCCCGAGCGCCGCTGGCGGAAGGCCGAGCGCAGCGCCGGGTGGCGTGCCACCAGCGCCTGGGCGGCCCGTCGCAGCCGGTCGGCGTCCAGCTCTCCGGAGAGGGTCAGGACCAGTCGGCTGACGTAGGCGTCGGGGACGTTCTCGTCGAAGACCGCGTGGAAGAGCAGCCCCTCCTGGAGCGGGGTGACCGCGAGGACCTCCTCGACCATGCGCTGCGGACCGCTCACTGCATCTCCTCCCAGTCCGCGCCGAGCTCGTCCTCCAGCTCGGCGAGTTCATCGACGCTGATGGGCCGCGGGGCGGTGGCGCCGGGATCCGGCAGGTCGCCGGTCGGTCCGCGCTCCGGTTCCCTGCCTTCCAGGGCCGCCGCGAGCGCGGCCGCGGTGTGGTGCTCGAAGACGTCGCGGGTGGTCAGCGCCAGCCCGTGTTCGCGGGCGCGGCTGACGAGCCGGACGGACAGGACGCTGTCGCCGCCCAGGCCGAAGAAGCTGTCCTGGACTCCGACCCGGCCCAGGCCCAGCAGGTCGGCGAAGAGCGTGCACAGCAGCTTCTCCCGGGGCGTGCGCGGCGGCCGGCTGCCGGCCGTGCCCGCCGGGTCGGGGTCGGGCAGCGCGGTCCGGTCCACCTTCCCGTTGGCGGTCAGCGGGAGGGCGTCGAGGACGACGACGGCCGAGGGGACCATGTAGTCCGGGAGCCGTTCGGCCAGGTGGGAGCGGAGTGCGGCGGCCAGTTCGCGGTGGTGGGACCCGGCGGACGGGTCGTTCGTTTCCGGCCGGTCCGCGTCCGGCTCGCCGGGCCACAGCTCGGCCGGTGGCGCCACCGGGGCCGCGCCGTTCCCGTCCGCCGGGGCCAGCACCAGGTCCACGGTGTCCGGCGGGCCCTCGGCCGACCAGGTCACCCAGGCGGTGCGTCCGGCCGCGGCCGCGGCGTCGTATAGGTCCTCCGGATCCGCTCCGTCGGCGGGGCCTTCCAGCAGCCGCCGCACGGCGGTGACCGGTCGCCCGTCCTCCAGGGCGGCGAGGGCGGCGGTCTCGCGCCGCACGCGGGCGTTGGGGATCGCGGTGACGCGCAGCGCGTCGGGGTGCGCCGCGCAGATCTCGGCCAGCCGCGTCAGGTCGCCGACCTCCGGCGCCCAGCGCAGCTCGGTGGCCGGGGGCGCGGCGGGGGGCGCGGTTCCGGCCTCCGGTTTGGCCAGCAGGACGTCGTAGCGGTAGCGCGTCAGCTCGTTGTACGGCTTTCCGCGCCGGACGCGTACGTCCAGGAGGAGCGGTTCGCCGACCTCCCGCCGCAGCCGCGCGAAGTAGTCGGGGGCGATGACGAGTTCGTTCTCCGCGGCGGTCCTGCGGCCCGTGGCGGCCAGCACCGCGGCGGGGGTTTCGGAGACGGCGGCGTTGGCGGTCTCCACCGAGGCGCGGAAGGCTCGCAGGAGCGCCAGGTTGCGGACGTCGCCGACGAAGAGCCGCCCGCCGGGGGCGAGCAGGTCGAGCGCGCCGCGCAGCACGCGGGTGAGGTAGTCGGCGTCGGGGAAGTACTGCACGACGGAGTTGAGCACGACGGTGTCGTAGAAGCCCCGGCGCAGACCGCTGAAGTCGTGTGCCGGGCGGACGTGCAGCTCGACCTTCTCCTTCAGCGCGGGTTCCGCGCCGACCTGCTCGCGCAGCGTCTCGATCGCCCGTGCGGACAGATCGGTCCCGTGGTACGCGGTGCAGTCCTCCGCCAGTTCCGACAGCAGCAGCCCGGTGCCGACCCCGATCTCCAGCAGCCGCGCGGGCCGCAGCGCCCGGATGCGGTCCACCGTGGCCGCCCGCCACTGGAGCATCTCGTCCAGGGGGATGGGCTGCCCGTCGTAGCTGCTCCGCCAGATCCCGAAGTCGTGGCCGAGGGGGGCGGGCGCCGAGCCGCCGTAGAGGGTGTCGTACGCCTCCCGCCACTCGTCGAGCCGGTTCTGCTCCCGGCTGTCGTCGGGG
Organism: Streptomyces exfoliatus; assembly: GCF_000725545.1. Classification (GTDB taxonomy): domain Bacteria; phylum Actinomycetota; class Actinomycetes; order Streptomycetales; family Streptomycetaceae; genus Streptomyces; species Streptomyces exfoliatus. The sequence continues at coordinate 16,800 of NZ_JNZP01000011.1, forward strand.
GCGGCGCGGTGGGGCTCGGGGACCACGTAGGCCACAAGTCGCCGCGGGGCCGGGTCGCCCGCGCGGTCGCCCGGCACGGGGGCCGCGCCGGGGGCGGCGCGGGCGACCACGACCGCCCCGGCGACGTGCGGGTGCGCACCGAGGGCCGTCTCGATCTCGCCCAGCTCGATGCGGAAGCCCCGCACCTTGACCTGGTGGTCGGTGCGTCCGAGGAATTCCAGCTCCCCGTCCGCGCGGCGGCGGACCAGGTCGCCCGTGCGGTACATCCGGCTGCCCGGCGCACCGAAGGGGTCGGCGGTGAAGCGCTCCGCGGTCAGGCCGCCGCGCCCCAGGTAGCCGCGGGCCACGCCGGCGCCGGCCAGGTACAGCTCGCCGGGTACGCCTTCGGGGCGCGGGTTCAGCCACTCGTCCAGCACGTAGGCGCGGGTGGCGCGCAGCGCCCGGCCGATGGGCGGGGCGCTCCCGGTGACCCCGTCGAGGTGGGCGGCGGTGGACCAGATGGTGGTCTCGGTGGGCCCGTAGACGTTGACGAGTTCGCCGCCCAGGTCGCGCAGTCGGGAGGCCAGGGAGGCGGGGAGGGCTTCGCCGCCCACCAGCTTGCGCAGCCCGCGCAGGGCGTCGGGGGCGGTCTCGGCCAGCAACTGCCAGGTGGTCGGGGTTGCCTGGAGGATCGTGGCACCGCTCGCGGTGAGCAGCGCGGCCAGCGCCTCGGGGTCCCGTGCGGCATCGCGGTCGGCCAGGACCAGTCCGGCGCCGCTGACCAGCGGGAGGAAGAGTTCCAGTGCGGCGATGTCGAAGCTGACCGTGGTGACCGCCACCAGCCGGTCGTCGGCGGTGGGGCGCAGCCGGTCCCGCATGTCGGCCAGGAGGTTGGCGAGGTTGCCCCGGCTGACGACGACGCCCTTGGGGCGTCCGGTGGAGCCCGAGGTGTGCAGGACGTACGCGGCCTGGTCGGGCAGCGCGGCGAAGGCCTCGGGCATGGTTCCGGCGCCGTGTGCGGCGTCGGCCGCGAGGAGGACGGCGCCGCCGGTGGCGGTCGCGGCCCCGGTGATCGCGGGGCGGCAGTCCGCCGTGGTGAGCAACGCGGCCGGGCGGGTGTCGGCCAGGATCGCGGCGATGCGCTCGTCCGGGTACTCCGGGTCCAGCGGTACGTAGGCGGCGCCGGCCCGCAGGACGCCGAGCAGGGCGACCACCAGGTCGGCGGTGCGCGGCAGGCACACCGCGACCCGGCTCTCGGGGCCGGCGCCGTGCCCGGCGAGAGCGGCCGCGACCCGGCAGGACCGCTCGTCGAGCTGGGCGTAGGTGAGGCTGTCCCCGCCGCAGCGGACCGCCACCGCGTCCGGCATCTCGGCGGCGCGGGCGCGGAAGAGACCGACCAGGTCCTCGGCCGGGCCCGCGGCGGCGGCGTCCCATTCGGCCGCGAGTCCGCCGCGTTCGGCCGCGTTGAGCACGGGCATCCGGCTGAGCCGTGTCGTGGGCTCCTCGACGGCGGCCAGAAGCAGGTCGTGGTAGCGCTCGGTCAGTCGGGCGACGGTGCGGGCGTCGAAGAGGTCGGTGGCGTACTCGACCGCGCCCTCGACGGCGGTCGCGCCGTCGTCCTCGTTCCGGGACTCGACGAGGTTGACGAAGAGGTCGTACTTGGCCGCCGCCTGGGTGGGGCGTTCGACGGTGACCTCCAAGCCGGGCATGACGGCTTCGCCGCGCTCGTTGTTCTGGAGGGCCAGCAGCACCTGGAACACGGGGTGCCGGGCGAGGGAGCGGGTGGGGTTGAGCGCCTCCACCAGTTGCTCGAACGGAATGTCCTGGTGGGCGAAGGCGGACAGGTCGGCGTCCCTGACGCGGTCGAGCAGTTCCTCGAAGGTGGGGTCGCCGCCGAGGTCGGTGCGGAGCGCCAGGGTGTTGACGAAGAAGCCGACGAGGTCGTCGGCCGCCTCGTCGCCGCGGCCGGCGACCGGGGTGCCGAGGACGATGTCCCGTCCGGCCCCCAGTGTGGCGAACAGGGCGGCGAGACCCGCCTGCAGGGCCATGAAGAGGGTCGCCTGCCGGGAGTGCGCCAGGGCGCGCAGCCGGTCGCGCAGCGGGGCGGGCAGGGTGAAGCGGTGGATCGCGCCGCGGTGGCTCTCCATCGCGGGGCGCGGCCGGTCGGTGGGCAGCTCGATCTGTTCCGGCGCGCCGTCCAGCGCGTCGCGCCAGAAGGCGAGCTGGCGGGCGAAGAGGCTGTCGGGGTCGTCCGCCGCGCCGAGCAGCTCCTGCTTCCAGAGGGTGTAGTCGGCGTACTGCACCGGCAGGGGCCGCCACTGGGGGGCGCGGCCCTCCCGCCGTGCGCTGTAGGCGGTGCTCAGGTCGCGGGCGAGCGGGGCCAGCGACCAGCCGTCGCCGGCGATGTGGTGGAGGACGAGGGAGAGTACGTGGTCGGCGGGCCCGGTGCGCAGCAGTACGGCCCGCAGCGGAAGGTCCTCGGTGAGCGTGAACGCGTGTCCGCGGGCCTCGGCGAGGGCGGCGGGCAGCTCCTCCTCGGTGACGTCCACGACGTCGAGGGCGGGCGCGGCCCGTTCGGGCGCGACCACGTGCTGGTGGGGGGCGCCGTTCTCGGCCGGGAAGACGGTCCGCAGCGCCTCGTGCCGGCCCACCACGTCGGCCAGGGCGGTGCGCAGGGCGCCGACATCGAGGGGGCCGCGCAGCCGGAGGGCGAGCGGGATGTTGTAGGTGGCGCTCGGTCCTTCCAGTTCTCCGAGGAACCACAGCCTGCGCTGGGCGGAGGAGAGCGGGAGGCGGTCCGGCCGCCGTCGCGGGAGGAGGCGTGGCCGTCCGGTCCCGGCCGTGTCCAGCCGCCGGGACAGCGCGGCGGGCGTGGGCGCCTCGAAGAGCGTGCGGATGCCGATCTCCACGCCGAGCGCCGTCCTGATCCGGCTGATGAGCCGGACCGCCGACAGGGAGTGGCCGCCCAGGGCGAAGAAGTCGGCGTCGCGGCTGACCTCCTGGACGCCGAGGACGGCGGCGAAGGCGGCGCAGAGCGCTTCCTCGCGCGGTCCGGCCGGGGCTCCGCCGGTGGCCCACGCCGCCCGGTCGGGGGCGGGCAGCGCCGCTCGGTCCAGCTTGCCGTTGGGGGTCAGCGGCAGGGCGGGCAGCAGCACCACGGCGGCGGGGACCATGTAGCCGGGCAGGGCGTCGGCCAGGTGCGCGCGCACCTCGTGCGGGTCGGGGTCGGCGTCGGCCGCCGGCACCGCGTAGCAGACCAGGTACCGGTCGTCCGGTCCTTCGCCGTGCACGGCGGCCGCCGCCTGGGCGATGCCCGGGTGACGGCGGGCGGCGGCCTCGATCTCGCCGGGCTCGATGCGGTAGCCGCGCAGTTTGACCTGGGAGTCGGACCGGCCGACGTAGTGGAGGCCGCCGTCCTGCGTGCGCCGGACGAGGTCGCCGGTCCGGTACATCCGGCCGCCGGCGTCGAACGGGTCGGCGACGAAGCGGGTGGCGCTCAGGCCGGGGCGGCGACGGTATCCGCGGGCCAGGCCGGGGCCGGCGACGTACAGCTCGCCGACGACGCCCGTCGGCACGGGGAGCAGCCCTTGGTCGAGCACATATGCGCGCAGGTCGTCGAGGGGCGTGCCGATCGGGCTGCCGCCGCGCTCCACGGCGGCGTCGTCCAGCTCCAGGTGGGTGACGTGGACGGTCGTCTCGGTGATCCCGTACATGTTGACCAGGCGGACCGGGCGGCCCCGCCAGGGGGCGAGTTGGGCGGTGTCCAGCGCTTCCCCGCCGAAGACGACGTACCGCAGCGCGGCGGTGGTCCGCGGGGGGACGTCGAGGTCGGACTCCGCCCGCAGGAGCTGGAGGAAGGCGGAGGGCGTCTGGCTGAGCACCGTGACGCGCTCGCGGCCCAGCAGCTCCAGGAGGTCGCCGGGGGATCTGGCCACGTCGTGCGGGACGACGACCAGCCGGCCGCCGTGCGCCAGGGGCCCCCACATCTCCCACACCGAGAAGTCGAAGGCGCTGGAGTGGAAGAGCGTCCAGACGTCGTCGGGCCCGAAGTCCACCGCCGCGCGGCAGGCGGCCAGCAGCCGTGAGACGTTGGCGTGGCTGACGACCACGCCCTTGGGCCGCCCGGTCGAGCCGGAGGTGTAGATGGTGTAGGCCGGGTGGTCGGGGAGCAGGGGTGCCCGTCGGTCGGCGTCGGTGACCGGCGCGGCCGAGACGTCGACCCCCGCGCCGCCGGTCGGGAACGCGTCGAGCAGCAGCCACGGGACCTCGCCGACCGCCTCGCCCACCGTGCCGTGCAGGGCCTCGCGGACAGCGGTCGTGGACAGCACGGCGACCGGCCGGCAGTCGTGGAGGATGTACGAGGTGCGCTCGGCCGGGTGGTCGGGGTCGACGGCGAGGTAGGCGGCGCCCGACTTCAGCACGGCGAGCACGGCCACCACCAGGTCCGCCGAGCGGGGCACCGCCAGGGCGACGAAGTCCTCCGGTCCCACACCGAGTCCGATCAGGGCGCGGGCCAGGCGGTTGGACCGGGCGTCGAGTTCCGCGTAGTCCAGGGTCGCCCCGCCGTCGGTGAGGGCGGGGGCGGAGGGCGCGCGACCGGCGGAGGCGGCGAACAGGGCGGGCAGGTCGGCGACAGCGGTGGCGGCCCGCGCCCGTGCGGCGGCGTCGGCCTCGGCAAGGCGTCGGCGCTCCTCGGCGGTGGTGACGTCGAGCTGTCCGAGCCGTAGGCCGGGCTCGCGCGTCACGGTGCGCAGCAGCGCCACGAACCGCTCCGCCAGGGCCCGCGCGGTCGTGCGGTCGAACAGGTCGGGGCGGTAGCGCAGGGACGCGTCGAGCCCGGTCCCTTCCGCGGCGGCCGTGCTTTCGGTGAAGGTCAGTTCGACGTCGGTGTGGGCGGTGCCCTCGGCGGTCGGCAGCAGCTCCGCGCGCACACCCGGCAGGTCCAGGAGGTGGTCGAGCGCCCCCTCGGCCGCGTTGTCGAAGGTGAGCATCGTCTGCACGAGCGGGTGCCTGCTGGGCGAGCGGGCGGGGTTGACCGCCTCCACCAGCCGCTCGAAGGGCACGTCCTGATGGGTGTAGGCCCGCAGGTCGGTCTCGCGCACCCGGTCAAGCAACTCGGCGAAGGCCGGGTCCCCGGAGGTGTCCGTGCGCAGGACCAGGGTGTTGACCAGGAAACCGACGAGGTCGGCGGTCTCGGGCCGGTCGCGGCCGGCCGACGGGGTGCCCACGGGGATGTCGGGGCCGGCGCCGAGCCGGTGCCACAGGGCGGCCAGGGCGGCGTGGAGGACCATGAACGGGGTGGCCCGGTGACGGGCCGCCAGCGCCCGCACGTCCCGGTACAGTCCGGCGTCGACGCGGAAGTCGACCCGCTCGGCGTAGGAGGGGGGCGTCGTCGGGCGCGGCCGGTCGTAGGGCAGTGCGAGTTCGTCGGGCAGTCCGCGCAGCTCCTCGGCCCAGTGGGCGACGCGGCGGTCCACCGGATCGCCCGCGTCGTCCCCGGCGTCGTGGTGCCGTCCGAGCAGGTGGGCGGCGGGGCTGGGGGCCGGGGTCGGCCAGCGGGGCGCGCGGCCGGCGGCGCGGGCGCGGTAGGCGGCGGCCAGGTCCCGTGCCAGGGGCCCCATCGACCAGCCGTCTGCGGCGATGTGGTGGATGACCAGGAGCAGGACGTGCTCGCCTTCCGGGAGCGTGAACAGGGTGTGGCGCAGCGGGGTGTCGTCGGCCAGGTCGAAGGGGCGGCGGACGGCTTCGCGCACCAGGGCGTCGAGTCGGTGGGCGGCGGCGGGGACGATGGCCGGGGCGGACGGGATCCCTGCGGCCAGGACGACCTGGTGCGGCCCCTGCTCGTCCTCGCGGAAGACGGTGCGCAGGCTCTCGTGCCGGGCGGTCAGATCGCCCAGTGCCGCGTGCAGGGCGTCGACGTCGAGGTCGCCGGTGAGCCGGAGCGCGACGCTGATGTGGTAGCCGCCGGCCTCCCTGTCGTAGCGGTTGAGGAACCACAGCCTGCGCTGGGCGGGCGAAAGCGGCAGCCGCTCGGGCCGCGCCTGCGGGTCGCGGTTTGGCGCGGGCTGCGCCGGGACTCGCGTGCCGGGGGTCTCCCCGCGGGTGAGCTGGGCGGCGATCTGCGGATCGGCGAGGAGGTCCGCGACGGTGCGGTGGTCGAAGATCGTCCGGATGTCGAGCCGCAGTCCGAGTTCGGCCCGGATGCGGCCGGCGAGCCGGACGGCGAGCAGGGAGTGGCCGCCCAAGGCGAAGAAGTCGTCGTCCAGGGTGGTCTCGGGCACGCCGAGCACTTCGGCGAACAGGGCGCACAGGGCGGTCTCGGCGGCGGTGCGCGGCGCCCGCCCCGCAGAGGCGGTGCCGTACTCGGGCGCGGGCAGCGCCCTGCGGTCGAGCTTGCCGTTCTCGGTACGCGGCAGCTCGGGCAGGACCACGATCGCGGCCGGGACCATGTACGGCGGCAGGGTCGCGGCGAGGTCGCGCAGGGCGGCCGCCGGGTCGAAGCCCGCGTCCGGTCCGCCTTCGGGGACCACGTAGCCCGTCAGTCGCCTGTCCCCCGGCTCGTCCTCGCGTACGACGACGGTGGCGCGGGCGACGTCGGCGCGGGTGGCGAGGGCGGCTTCCACCTCGCCCAGCTCCACCCGGAAGCCGCGCACCTTGACCTGGTCGTCGGTGCGGCCCAGGCACTCCATGATCCCGTCGGGCCGCCAGCGCCCCAGGTCCCCTGTGCGGTACATCCGGGCGCCCGGCGCGTCGAACGGACAGGGTAGGAAGCGCTCGGCGGTCAGGCCGGGCCGCCCGTGGTAGCCGCGGGCCACGCCGACACCGGAGACGTAGATCTCCCCGACGACGCCGACCGGCACGGGCTGGAGCAGGTGGTCGAGGACGAACATGTGGTTGCCGGGCAGCGGGCGACCGATCGGCAGCAGACCGTCCGGCACCTCGTCACCGGGTTCGAAGAGCAGGTCGGAGCAGTTGACGCTGGTCTCCGACGGCCCGTAGTCGTTGAAGACCCTGGCCCTCGGGTGGCGTGCGCGCCAGCGCTCCAGCATCTCTCCGGTGAGCGGTTCGCCGCCGAGCACGAGCGTGCCGGGGCGCTCGCCGGTGGCGTCGAGGACGCCGGGCAGCTCGTCCAGGAGGGCGACGTGGGAGGGCGTGCCCTTGACGAAGGTGACGCCGGAGCCCTGGGCGTGTTCGTCCAGCTCGGCGAGGAGGAGGGTTCCGCCGGAGATCAGCGTGGTGAACAGGGCGGTCACCGTCAGGTCGAACGCGACCGGGGAGTGCAGCAGTGACACCCCGGCCGCGTCCGGGTAGCGGTCGCGGGAGCGGACGGCGTGCGCGGCCAGCGAACCCCGGCTGACAGCCACGCCCTTGGGGCGGCCGGTGGAGCCGGAGGTGTAGAGGACGTAGGCGAGGGTGTCGGCTCCGACCGGGCGCGGCCGCTCCCGGTCGGCCACCCTCCCCTCCGCGGCGCGGGCGAGTTCGTCCGCGGGGCCGGGCAGGTCGACGCAGAGGATCTGCCGCCCCGGCGCCTCGGGCACCAGGTGGGCGTGGGCGGAGGTGGTCAGGACGAGGGCGGGGTTCCCGTCGCCGAGGAGCAGCCCGATCCGTTCGGCCGGGTAGTCCACGTCCACCGGCAGGTAGGCCGCACCGGCCTTGAGCGCCCCCCACAGTCCGGTGAGCAGGTCGGCGCCGCGCGGGAAGACCAGGCCGACCAGGTCCTCGGCCCCGAGCCCGCGGGCGATGAGGAAGCGCGCCATGCGGTTGGCGCGGGCGTCGAACTCGGCGTAGCTCAGGCCGGCTCCGCCGTCACCGCCCTCGACGAGCGCGAGGGCGTCGGGGGTGCGGTCGACCTGCTCCTCAAGGAGAGCGACGGGACATTCCCGTGCGCTCGCGGCCTCACCGCGCGCCCAGTCGCCCAGCAGCGTGTCGTGTTCGCGCGGCAGCAGGACGTCCAGTCGGCCCGCCGGGGTGTCGCCGGACGTCGCCATGGCGTCGAGCACCTGCTCGAACCGCGCCGCCAGGTCCTCCACCCACTGGGGTGTGAAGAGGTCGGGGCGGTGGATGAAGCGGAGTTGGAGGTCGGGGGCGGGGCCGACGGTGACGCTGAGGGGGTAGTGGTTGCCGTCGTGGCCGCGCGCCCCGCGCAGTCGGAGCCCGTCGCCGCCGCCGAGGCCGTCGGCGGGGTCCAGCGGGTAGTTCTCGAAGACGAGCGTGGTGTCGAAGAGGTCGCCCGCCCCGAGGCGCTGCTGCACCTGTGCCAGGGGGAGGAACTGGTGGTCCAGGAGGGCGGCCTGCTCCCGCTGCACGCGCCGGACGAGTGCTTCCAGCGGTTCTGCGGGGTCCAGGACGACGCGCACCGGCACGGTGTTCATCAGCAGGCCGACGATCTCCCCCGCGCCGGACAGGTCGGTGGGGCGGCCGGAGGCGGCGATGCCGAAACTCACGTCGTCCCGGCCGGTGAGCCGGCCCAGGAGGAGCCCCCACGCGGTCTCGATCACCGAGTTGAGCGTGACGCCCAGGCGGCGGGCCCAGGCGGTGAGGCGGGAGACGACGTCGGGGTCCATGGTGCGGTAGTGCGGGAGCGGGGCCGCGCCGTCGCGGGGGGCGTCCGGGGCGATCAGTGAGGGCTGGAGCCCGGCGAGCGTCTGTTCCCACGCGGCGAGGGCCGCGTCGGTGTCCTGCCCGGCGAGCCAGGCGAGGTAGTCGCGGTACGGCCGTGCGGCGGGCAGGGCGGCGCCGTCCGCCCCGTACAGGGCCATGAGGTCGCGCACCACCAGCGGCAACGACCAGCCGTCCAGTACCAGGTGGTGGTTGGTCAGGGCCAGCACGTGCCGGTCCGCCGCCGTCCGTACGAGCAGGAAGCGCATCAGCGGCGGCCGTGCGAGGTCGAACCGGCGGGTGCGCTGCCCGGCCAGCAGCGCGTCCAGCCGCCGCTGCCGCTCCTCCCCGGTCAGGGCGGACAGGTCGTGCTCCTCCCAGGGCACCGGCGTCCGGGCGGCGATCGCCTGGCTCCACTCGCCGGAGCGGCGCTGGAGGAAGGCCGCGCGCAGCACGTCGTGCCGGTCGAGGACGTGTTGGGCGGCCTCCCGCATACGGGCGCTCGACAGCTCGCCGTGGAACTCCAGCGCCAACTGGCCGACGTAGACGTCCTCCGCCGCGTCGTCGAACGTGCTGTGGAAGAGCAGCCCCTCCTGGGCGGGCGCGAGTGCGAGCAGGTCGGCGATCTCGAAGTCCGCCGCCGCCTCGCACTCCTCGATACCGTCCTGGTCCAGGTCGCCCGCGCCGGTCTCCGAGGGGATCAGGCCGGCGCTCCCGGCGGCGCCGGCCAGGGCGGTCAGCTCGTGCAGCGCCTTCTCCCACTCCTGGGCCAGCGCCGTCAGCCGCGCCTCGGACAGGCAGCGGCCGGCGGCGTTCCAGCGCGCCGCGAGGACCGGTCCCCGCGGGCCGTCCTCCAGGACGACGGTCAGCTCCACCTCGTGCGCGAGCGGCAGTTCGGGCGGTTGCGGGACGACGCTGTGGCCCGCGAACGCCCAGGCCCCGGCGGGCTCCGTTCCCCCGGCGGGCTCCGTGCTCCCGTCCGGCTCCGTGCTCCCGTCGGTGAGGGCTTCGGCCACGGCGACCCGGCCGAGGTAGTTGAAGCCGAACTGCGGGCGGGGCAGCTCCCGACCGCCCTCCCCCAGGGAGGACGCCGCTCCGCCGCGGCGGAGCAGGTCGTGGCCGAGACCGGCCTCCGGCACGGTGCGCAGTCGCTCCTTGGTCTCCTTCAGCAGCCGTGCGGCCCCGGCTCCGGGCCGCAGACGCACGGGGTGGACCGAGGTGAACCAGCCCACGGTGCGGGACAGGTCGATGCCGGGCAGGAGCGCGTCCTGGCGGCCGTGGCCCTCGGTCTCCACCACGAACACGGGCCGGTCGCCCAGGACCCGCGACGCGGCCAGCGCGTAGGCGGCCAGCAGCAGTTCGCCGGGGTCCGCGCGGAGCGCCGCGGGCGCGGTGCGGACGAGCGCGTCGGTCAGGTCGGGCGGCAGGCTGTGCGCGCGCTCGCGTGCCGTGCCGTGGGTGTCGGCGTCGGGGTCGAGCCGCGTCTCCAGGGCGACCACGTCGCCGTCCGGGTCGGCCAGCCCCGCCAGGGTCGCGCGCCAGTGGGGGAGCCGGCCGGTCACCGCGGTCTCGGTGGCGCGTCGGGCGATCCGGGTGGCCCACTCCCGCAGGGAGGCGCCCTCCGGCGGCAGGGGCGCCATCGCAGCGGGGGCGGCGGCCGCGGTCCAGGCCTGGCGGAGGTCGTCCGCCAGGATGCGCCAGGAGACGCCGTCCACGCTGAGGTGGTGGGCCACCAGGACCAGCAGGCCGCCCCGGTCCGTCCCCCGGTCCAGCCAGGCCGCGCGCAGCACGGTTCCGGTGCTCGGGTGGAGGGCGTCGCGTGCGTGCTCGGCCTCCCGCTCCACCGCCTCCCGCAGCGCCGCGCCTTCGAGTCCAACGGCGTCGCGGCAGCGCAGCAGGTCGGCGGCGGCGACCGTCCCCGGTTCGGCCACCACCAGGCCGTCCGGCGATCCGTCCTGGTCCGCGGCGGCCCGCAGGCGCAGCGCCCCGTGGTGGTCGATCAGTGTCTGGAGCACGCGCCGGATGTCGTCGGCTGCCGCGTTCGCGGGGGTGGTGAGGACCACCGACTGGTGGAAGCGGTCGGCGCCGCGGGCACGCATCGACCCGGTCCGGGCGACGAGCCGCGCCGCGGCCGGGACGTAGGGCAGCGGCCCGCTCGGGGCGAGCGCCTCCGGCGCGGGCCGGTCCGCGTCCTCGTCCGGTCCGGCGGACCGGGCGGCGGCGGCCAGCCCGGCGGCCGTGGGGTGCTCGAAGACGTCGCGCACGGTGAGGTGCAGTCCGGCCCTGCGGGCGCGGCCGACGAGCTGGATGCTGACGATGCTGTCGCCCCCGAGCGTGAAGAAGCCGTCGTCCGCGCCGACTTCGGGGACTCCCAGCACCTCGGCGAAGAGCGCGCAGAGCAGTTCTTCCTTCGGCCCGTTCGGGGCGCGGCGGCCCGCGTGGCGGCCGAAGTCGGGCGCGGGCAGGGCGCGGCGGTCGAGCTTGCCGTTCGGGGTGAGCGGCAGGGCGTCCAGTTCCACGAGGGCGGCGGGCACCATGTGGTCGGGCAACCGGACGCGGAGCCGCTCGAGGAGGGCGGCCGGGTCGGCGGTGGCGCCGACGACGTAGCCGATCAGGCGGGCGGGGGCGGCCGCCCGCTCGGGCGTCCCGTCCGGCCCTTCGACGAGCGTGACGGCCGCCTCCCGGACGCCGGGGAGGTCCAGCAGCGCGGCCTCCACCTCGCCGGGCTCGACCCGGAAGCCGCGCACCTTCACCTGGGCGTCGGCCCGGCCCTCGTAGACCAGGTCGCCGTCGGCGGTCCAGCGCATCAGGTCGCCGGTGCGGTACATCCGCTCTCCCGGGCGCCCTTGCGGGCAGGCGACGAACCGTTCGGCGGTGGCGGCCGGCCTGTCGCGGTATCCGCGGGCGACGCCGGGCCCGCAGACGTACAGTTCGCCCGTCACGCCCGGAGCGACCGGGCGCAGGCGGGCGTCGAGGAGCAACACCCGTACGCCCGTCACCGGTCGGCCCACGGGCACGGGTCCCGAGGGCGCGTCGGCGTCCGGGGTGATCCTGTGTTCCAGGCAGTTGACGGTGGTCTCGGTGGGCCCGTAGCTGTTGAAGACGGTGGTGGCGCCGTGGCGGGCCCGCCAGCGGTCCAGCCGTGCGCCGATGAGTTGCTCGCCCGCCAGGACGACCGTTCCGGGGGCCGTGGCGCCGCCGAACTCCTCCAGCAGCGCGAGGTGGGAGGGCGTGGCCTTGACGAAGGCCGGACGCTCCCGCTCCCACTGGGCGATCCCGGACTCGTCGAGGTCCCCGACCTGGATACGCCCGCCCGCGGCCAGCGGCCCGAAGAGGGAGACGACCGTGAGGTCGAAGGCGATCGGGGAGTGCAGCAGGACCGCGCCGCTCAGCGCGTCGCCGTAGGTGTCCAGGGCACGTTCGACGAACGCGTCCAGCGCATCCCTCGTCACGACGACGGCCTTGGGGCGGCCCGTCGAACCGGAGGTGTAGATCGTGTACGCGGCGTTGTCCCCGGCCACCGGGCGTGCGAGGCCGGCGCCGTCCTTCGGGAGGGGGGCGCGGTCCTTCGAGAGGGGGGAGCGGTCCGCCAGTTCCCTCTCGGCGTCCTCCTCGCCCAGAACCAGCGTGGCGCACCTGGCCGCTCCGGGAAGCGTACGCAGCCGCTCGGCGTCGGTCACCAGCAGAGCCGGGGCGGAGTCCGCGAGGGCCCAGCGGTTGCGGTCGGCGGGGTGTCCGGCGTCGAGCGGGAGGTAGGCGGCGCCTGCCCGCAGGATCCCCAGCAAGGTGGCGACCAGTTCCGCGCCGCGGGGCAGGAGCACGGCGACGAGGTCCTCGGCGCCGACGCCGCGTGCGGCCAGGGCCGCGGCCACCCGGTCGGCGCGGGCGTCGAGTTCCGCGTAGCTCCAGACCCGCCCGGGCTCGACCACCGCGGGCGCGTCCGGTGTGCGGGCGGCTTGGCCGGCGATCCTCGCGGCGACCGGTTCGGGGCGGCTGCCACGGGTGCGGGGCGTGCCGGTCCCCCACGCGCGCACGAGGCGGTGCTCTGCGGCGCTGAGGACGTCGAGGGTCCCGACGGGCCGGGCGGGGTCGTCGACCATCGCGGTCAGGACGTCGAGCAGGCGTTCGGTGAGCCGGTGCGCGGTGGCGGCGTCGAACAGGTCGGCGGCGTGGACGAGGGCCCCCTCCAGCGCCCGGTCCGGCCCGTCGCGGTGGGTGAAGTGCCAGGAGAGGTCGAACTTGGTCTCCCCCGACTCCACCGCCTCGACGCGGTCGACCAGTCGGGGGAACCGCACCCGGCCCCGGTCCTGCTCGGGGCCGTTGAGGATCAGCATGACCTGGAAGAGGGGGTGCCGTGCGGTGGACCGGACGGGGTTCACCGCGTCCACGACCCGGTCGAAGGGCACGTCCTGATGGGCGAAGGCCTCCAGGTCGCCGTCACGCGTCCGGGCCAGCAGTTCGGTCGTGGTCGGGTCGCCCGAGACGTCGGTGCGCAGGACGACGGTGTTGACGAAGCAGCCGACGAGTCCGTCGAGCGCCTCGTCCGGGCGGCCGGCGACCGGCGTGCCCAGCGGGATGTCCGATCCGGCCCCCATCCGGCTCAGCAGGACGGCTATCGCGGTCTGGAGCACCATGAACGGGGTGGCGCCGACGCTCCCGGCCAGCTCCGCCATCCTGGCGTACAGGGCGGGCGGCACCTCGAACCGAGCGACCCCGCCCCGGCGGACCGGGTCCTGCGAACGGGGGCGGTCGGCAGGGAGCCGGATGTGGTCCGGCAGCCCGGCCAGGGCCCGGCGCCAGTAGTCGATCCCCTCGGCCTGCGCGGCGGCGCGCTCCCGGCTCCCCCGCTCCCACAGGGCGAAGTCGGCGTACGTCACCTCGGGCGGCGGGAGGACGGGGGCGCGTCCCGCGAGCCGGGCTGTGTAGGCGGTGGCGAGGTCGCCGATCAGGGGTCCCATCGACGCGCCGTCGGCGGCGACGTGGTGGACAAGCAGCAGCAGTGCGTGCTCCTGCTCGCGGGTGCGGTAGAGCGTGGCGCGCACCGGAAGGTCCCGCGCGAGGTCGAAGACGTGGCCCGCGGCGGCGCGAAGTTCCCCGGCGAGCGCTTCGGGGGCGACATCGAGCACCGGCAGCGGGAGCCGCTGGCCGCCGGGGGGCGCGATGTGCTGCTCGGGTGCGGCCGCCGCTGCGGCGTCGTCCGCCGCGGGCCGCAGGGTGGTGCGGAGCGTCTCGTGCCGGTCCACCACGTCGCCCAGCGCGGCGTGCAGCGCGGGGACGTCCAGCGGTCCGTCCAGGCGGAGGACGGTCGGGATGTTGTAGGCGGCCGACGCGCCGTTGAGTTCGTCGAGGAACCACAGCCGGCGCTGCGCGGAGGAGAGCGGCACCCGCTCCGGGCGGGGGCGGACCGGGCGGACGCGGTCGTCCGTCACCACCCCGTCGCCCAGCTCCTCCGCGAGGCGGGCGACGGTCGGGGACCGGAAGATCTCCCGTACGGTGACCGCCTTGCCCAACCGGCCGCGGATGCGGCTCGCAAGCCGGGCGGCCAGCAGGGAATCGCCGCCTCGGGCGAAGAAGTCGTCGTCGGCGCCCACCTCTTCGACGCCCAGCACCTCGGCGTAGAGCGCGCACAGGGCCTCCTCACGGGCGTCGCGCGGCGCCCGCCCGGCGGTCGGGGGCCGGGTGACGGGGGCCGGCAGCGCCGCGCGGTCCACCTTGCCGTTCGCGGTGCGCGGGATCTCCGCCAGCTCCACGAAGGCGGAGGGGACGAGGTGGGCGGGGAGCCGTTCGGCGAGAGCCTTGCGCAGGCGCTCGACGTCCAGTCCTCCCTGGTGTGCCGGGTCGGGCGTCAGGTAGCCGACGAGCCTGCGGTCGCCCGGCCGTTCCTCGTGCACAGTCACCAGGGCCTGGGCGACGCCGTCGAGTTCGGCGAGGGCCGCCTCGACCTCGCCCGGCTCCACCCGGAAGCCCCGGATCTTCACCTGGTCGTCCGCCCGTCCGACGAACCTCAGCACGGTGCGGCCGTCGCCGGGCACCCGGCGCACCAGGTCCCCGGTCCGGTACATCCGCTCGCCCGTCCCGGTGTGCGGGTCGGCGACGAACCGGGCGGCGGTGAGGCCGGGGCGGCCCAGGTAGCCGCGAGCCAGGCCCCTGCCGCGCAGGTAGAGCTCCCCCGTCACCCCGTCGGGCACGGGCCGCAGCGCGGCGTCCAGAACGTACGCGTCCACCCCGGCCTCGGGGTTCCCGATGTCCGGCGACCGGTCGCCGCCGGCCGCGCACCGCCCCGAGGTGGCCTGGACGGTCGCCTCGGTCGGCCCGTAGACGTTGAACATCCGCCGACCGGGCGCCCAGCGGGCGATCAGCGAGGGCGGGGGCTGCTCGCCGCCGGTGACCAGGTCGGTCAGGTCGGGGAGGCCCCCGAGCGGCAGGGTGGCCAGCACGGCGGCCGGGGCGAGGGCCGTGGTGACGCGCCGGTCGCGCAGGAACGCGGCCAGCTCGTCGCCGGCGAGGCCGTGCGGCGGGATGACGAGGCAGCTCCCCGACGTCAGCGCCATCACGAGTTCGGCGACCGCGACGTCGAACCCGAGGGCCGCGAGCTGCGCCACCCTGGAGCCGGGGCCCAGTCGGTAGCGTGCGATCTGCTCGGCCGCCAGGGCGGCGATGCCCGCGTGGGTGACCACGACCCCCTTGGGCCGCCCGGTCGAGCCGGAGGTGTGGACGACGTACGCCGGGAGGTCCACCGGGAGGGTTCCGGGCGCGGGCACGTCGGCCTCGGCGCACCGCGTCCCGGCGTCGAGGAGTTCCTCGGCCGACACGCGGGGGCAGTCGGCGGAGGGGGGCTCGGTCCCGGCCCCGCCGACCAGCAGGTCGGGGCGGGCGTCGCGCAGCAGGAAACCGATGCGTTCCGCCGGGTACTCCGGGTCGATGGGAAGGTAGGCCCCTCCGGCCCGCTGGATCCCGAGGATCAGCGCCGCCTGCTCGACGCCCCGCGGCACCGCGAGGGCCACGATGCTCTCCGGCCCCACGCCCCGCGCCGCCAGGCGCCGGGCCACCCTCTCGGCGTGGGCGTCGAGTTGGGCGTACGTCCAGGTGGCACGGTCCGAGGAGACGGCCGGGGCGTCGGGGGTGCGGGAGACCTGCCGGGCGAAGAGTTCGGGCAGGGTCCGGGCGCGCAGGTCGCGTCGGGGGCTCCGCCCGGAGGCCGACGCCGCGGCCTCCTCCTCCGCGCCGAGCAGGCGGGTCCGACCTATGGGGGCGTCGGGGTCCTGCCCTATGCGCGTCAGGAACTCCGCGAGCCGCGCGGCCAGCGAGGCCACCGCGTCCGCCGAGTGGAGCAGGGGGTTGGCGGCGAGGGTGATCTCCAGCTCGCGGCCGTCCCCCGGAGTGCCGAGCAGGTTGACGACCAGGTCCTCGACCGGTCCGGCCGAGAGCTGGTGCACCGGCGCCCGGCAGTCGCCGAAGTCGAGCACCGGGGCGAACGCCATGACGTTGACGAGCGTGGTGGCCGGCGGCGCGCCGTGGAGTCCGAGCGCCCGGCCGATGTCCTCGGTGCGGTGGCGCTGGTGGCGCAGTGTGGTGCTGATCTCGGCAGCGGTCAGCTCCAGCAGCGCGTCCATCGACATGCCCTGTCGCACGGGCAGGCGCAGCGGTACGACGTTGGCGAGCATCCCCGGTGTGCGCACCGCGGCGGGGGTCATCCTGGCGGTGACGGGGAGGCCGACGACGACCTCCTCCCCCGGCGCGAGACGGCTCAGGAAGGCGGCCACCGCGGCCGTGGCGTACACGGGCCAGGGGCGTCCGCTCCGATCGGCCCTGCGGCGCAGCGCGGCGGACTCGGCGGCTGGCAGGCGCACCGTGCGGCGCAGTTCGTCGGGCGGGGCCGGCGCGGTGGCGTCCGCGAGGCTGGTGGGGCGCGGGAGGTCCGCGAAGCGGTCGCGCCAGTGGTCGGCGTCCGCGCGGTGGCGGGCGGAGCTCCGGTAGGCGTGGTCCTCCTCGACGAGACGGGCCAGCGGCGCGAACGCGCAGGGGGGCGGTTGCTGGCCGGTGCGCAGCGCGCGGTGGACCGCCGCGAGCCGGTCCAGGTAGAGCGCGGCGCCGTACCCGTCCAGAGCGAGGTGGTGGTAGCGCAGGTGAAGGAGGGCGCGGCCGCCGCCGAGCGGGATCAGGGTGTGGCGGCAGGTGTCGCCCGCGGCGAGGTCCCAGGGTTGCGCCCGCTGCCGGTCCATCCAGTCCAGGGCCGCGGAGCGGGAGGGGGCACCGCCGCTCGGGTCGGCGTGGAAGAGGCGGGTCTGGGTGCTCGGCGGCCGGGCGAGGACGTGCTGCTCCAGTGCGCCGTCCGCGTCCTCCTGGAAGGCGGTGCGCAGCGCCTCGGTGTCGTCGACGGCGCGGCGGATCGCCTCGCTCAGCACCTCCTCCACCACGTGGTCGAGTTCGAGGTAGAGGCCGCAGGCGTAGAGCCTGTCGTCCGAGCGCAGACGCTGTGCCGTCCAGATCCCGGACTGGGCCGCGGTGGCGGCCACACGGTGTGCCGGGGACTCCAACATGCTTCTCCCGCTCTCGGACTGAAGGGGTGGCGGCACGCCCGGACGCGCGGCGGCGTCCGCACGCACGAGTGCCTGGGCACGTGCGTCTGTGGTGGGGGCCGGGGACCGGCGGCCGTCAGCGCACGGTGCGCGAGGCCAGCCGGACGGTGAGCCCGTCGATCGTCGGCTCCTGCCAGAGCAGTCCCAGGTCGCATTCGACGCCCAGGTACTCCTCCACGACGCCGCACAGGGCGGTGCCGGTGACGGAGGTCATCCCGTAGTCGGTGAGGGGGACGTCGGTGGCGAGGGAGGCCGCGGGGACGCCGAGGCAGTCGGCGCACTGCTCGCGCAGCCACTGCCGCAGGGCGTCGGGGTCGCCGGGAGCGAGTGGGGAGGGAGGCGGGGAGGAGGGCGGGGACAGGGACATGCGGGTAGGACCTCTGTCTTCGGTGGGCGCGCGGTCGGTCTTCGGTGGGCGCACGGTCGGTCCTCGGGACGGCGTCCCGGCCGGCCCTCGTCCGGGCGGGCCGGGGCCTCGGGGACCGCGTTGCCACGGGGACCGCGTTGCCACGGGTCGGGGAGCGGCCCGCCGCCGGGAGGGGATCAGAGCGGGGGCACGGTCATGTCACGGGCGGGAGGACGCCGTCGCGGTCGTCCGCCTCCCGGAGCGCCGCCAGGAGGCGGTGGGCGCCGGGGTCGGCGTGGACCTGGGCGAGTTCCCCGGTGGTGAAGAGGCGGGCGGTCAGGCGGCGTTGTACCTTGCCGCTGCTGGTGCGTGGGATGCGGCCGCGTCTCACCAGCACCACTCCGGCCGGGGCGAGGCCGAATTCCCGCGCGAGCGTCGCCCGCAGGGCCGTCACCAGTTCGGGGCCCCGCTCGGGCCGGACGGACGGGCCCACCTCGTGGGTGACGACCACGGCCTCGCCCTCCTCGGTGGGGAGGGAGAAGGCGGCCCCGATCGTCCCGAGTTCGGGGTGGCGGGCGCGCAGTTCGTGCTCGATGTCGTGGGGGTAGAGGTTGCGGCCGTGCACGATGAGGAGTTCCTTGATGCGGCCGGTGACGTACAGCTCGCCGTCGTGCAGGGCGCCGAGGTCGCCGGTGCGCAGCCAGGGCCCGGAGCCGTCCGCGTCCATGACGAACGTCTCGGCGGTCGCCTCCGGTTTCTGCCAGTAGCCCCTGGCGGTGCTCGCGCCGCGCACTCTGATCTCGCCCACCCCGTCGCCGGTGACGGGCTTTCCGGTCGCGGGGTCGACGACGCGGATCTCCAGGGCCGTCGGCCTGCCGCAGGAGACGACCTCGCGAGAGGGGCGTCCCGCGGCGGCCTCGACGAAGCGGTGGTTCTCCAGTTCCGCGACGTCCACCCGCCGGGTGCGCAGCTCCCCGGCGGACAGGGACACCAGCAGGGTCGCCTCGGCCAGTCCGTAGCAGGGGGCTGTGGCGTTCGGGTGGAGTCCGGCCGGGGCGAACTCCTTGGCGAAGGCGCGCAGCGTCTCGGCCCGGACGGGCTCGGAGCCGTTGCCCGCCCAGCGCCAGCGCGACAGGTCGAGCCGATCCATCTCCTCGGGCTTCACCCGCCGTACGCAGTAGTCGTACGCGAAGTCGGGCGCCGCGGAGAAGGCGAGGTCGAAGCGGTCGATCAGCGTCAGCCACAGGGCCGGTCGGCGCAGGAAGGCGCTGCCGCTCATCAGCACGGCGGCTCCGCCGCTGAACAGTGCCGGGCTCAGCAGTCCGAACAGACCCATGTCGTGGTACATCGGCAGCCAGCCGCCCAGCCGGGAGCCGGCTCCCAGCTCGAAGCCGGTGAGCAGGCTGCGGACGTTGTCGGCGAGCGCGCCGTGGGTGACGACGACTCCCTTGGGGCTGCCGGTGGAGCCGGAGGTGTACTGGAGGACCGCCACGGTGTCGGCCCGGATCTCCGGTTCCCGCCACGTGTCGGGGTCGGCGTCGCCGGGCAGTTCGTCGACGGAGTAGAGGGGCAGTGCGCCCAGGCCGGTGCGGGCCGCCCAGTGCCGGACGTCCGCTTCCGTCTCGGAGACGGTGAGGACGGCGCCCGCCTCGGCGTCCTTCGCGATGCCGACGACGCGTGCGGCCTCCAGGGAGGTCCCGGTGGGCAGGGGTGCGGGGACGGCGACCATGCCCGCGTAGAGGCACCCGGCGTAGGCCGCAGCGAACTCCGCGGACTGCGGGAAGAGCAGCAGCACGCGTGCACCCGTACCGAGCCCGGCCGCGCGGAGGAGGACGGCGACGCGGCGGGCGGTGGCGTCGAGCCAGGCGTAGCTGCGCAGCGCCTCCTCGCCTTCGTGCTCCGGGTGCCGGACGAAGCCGACGGCCTTGCGCTCGGGGTCGGCCTCGGCCGTCGCGGAGATCGCGGCCACCAGGTGGGGGCCGGCCAGCGGGTCTACGGGAGGACTGCTCACAGCAGCGGCCCTCGTCTCCCGCCGGGGCGCGGCCTCATGCCCGCGGCCGACTGGTACGGCGTGCTCCCGTGCCCTCGGGCCGCCGGGCCGGCGGGGGCGCCGCTGCGGACGACCCGGGTCGCCGGCGGCGTGGACTGCGGTTTCCGGCACACCTGCCGGACGGCTAAGTAGTGCGGATCTTCGTGTTCGTACACCCTCTGCTGACCTCCCCCGTAAAGCGGCGGATTTTACAGGTCGTGCGCACGTGCTGATCCCGATGGAAAACCATTCGACCCGAGTCGCCCACGCGGAGAATCGGATCGCTCGACACACCATACAGGGCTGATCCTCTTTTGAGAAAGGATCGCTCTCTTTTACTCGAAGTCCTCTGTGAAACGAATGGAAAAGCCATCCCGCCATACAAAACCGCACACCACATACGTGCGATACGGCGACGGCTGCACCGTAGACAACGGTAACAGCCCCTTTGTCCGCTTTCCCTCTTCGTGTCGCCCCGGGGGACGCACCGAGAAACCGTATACATAGCTTCGATCTCGCCACAAGAGCCTGCCGGAGAAAGGCCCTCTTGACAGAAGGCCCACCCTCCTTCACCGGTACAGTGCGGCGATTTCGCTGGGCATCGGGGTATTCGGGACATGATGGAGCAAGTCTTACGGAGCGACCGCCTCGATTCTTCGCCAGGGGCCGGGAAGCGCACCCGGAGCACATTCGACGCGCGCGGGCTTCCGGATTACTTCACCGGCAGGAAATGTTCAGTTCAACCCGGACCAGCGACGGAAAAGGGATGATGCCTCCCACTGCGGACCATGCGGTGGTGAAGTCCGAAGACGGTCCGCGCCACGGCGGCTCCACGTCGGAGCTGTCGGGACGGCCGCAGGCCCGCGGGGCGACCACGGCCCGCGCGCCCGCGACGGTAATTGTGGCGCGGCGGCTGTCATAGCGGTGATTTTTCGCTCGGACCAGCAATCCGGAGCCGGGGCGGATTCCCTCACCGAAATGTTCGGCGAAGCAGAGGACGGATCGCGGCCGGCCGCTTCACGCCCGGTCCGGGGCGCGGGAAAGGGCGAGGCCGCCGGGGACCTGCTGCCAGACCGCCAACAGGACGAGACCGACGGTCCCCCGACCTGGAGCGGTTCGATCCTCTTGAGGGCCTGAGCTACACGGTCACCGGCTCCACCAGCGGCGACCTCGACGTGTTGCACGAGACGTTCCAGGAGCACTGGGTCGCCGCCACGACGCCAGCCGGCGTCGCCGCCTTCGCCTACGTCGACAAGGACGGCAAAGCGGCCAACATGTCCGTCGCCGCCGTCTCCTGGACGTCCCCGCGTTGGCCATTCGAGGCCTGCGTGGCCGTCGACTACCTGAACGGGCTCTCACCCACAGGTACGGCGAGACCTCCGTCTCGGAACACCACCTCCCCGACGCCTACGACCACGCCCTCAGGGCCCTCCGGAGCGGCCACGCCGTCCGCAGGTTCGAACACGGCGTGGACCTCCGCCTGTACGGCGGCCGCGTCCTGCTGCACGTCGACGCCGATCGGCAGCGGGCGACCGGTCGCCGAGGTGACGGGGGGAGGCGTGAGGGGCGCCGGACGCGGTCAGCAGCAGGGCCCGCGACCGCAGGTCAGCCCAGCGGCGCACCGGGAACTGCTCCGGCGTCGCGCCAGGGCAGGAGGCGGCGAGCGGGTTCGCCGCGAGCTCCGGCGCGGCGGGGGCGTGACCGCGTCCGCCCCTCTGCGCGTGTACGCCCGGCCGCCTCGTCGATCCGGGCCGTCAGCGTGTCGTGCACCGAGCCGAGTCCGCCGACTACTGGCTGATGCCGGCGCGCTGTTACCGGGCACGTGTGACGTGGTTACGGCTCACTCCCTGCGGACGGCGGCGTTCGCAGGGCGGGCGGCGCTCGCGGGCGGCGGCCTCTGCGCGCTGACGCTCACCCGAGTGTCGGCGTTGAGCACCGGCGAGGGCGAAGAGCCGCGCCGCGGACGCGACCACATCCTCGGCAGTGGGTCAACGGCGAAGGGTCGGAAAGACTGGCCGTGCGCAGGCGTGCCCACGGCGATCGTCACCGGATGGCGCGCCGCTTGTCACCAGCAGCACGCGAACGCAGGCATGGAGCAGGGCCTGACGGGCCCATGGCTACGCGGCCCGGTCGGTCAGCAGGGCGATGGCGAATCGGGTCTGCCATGCGGCCAGTCGGCGGACCACCGGGACCGCGGTGACCAGCAGGAACACCCCGATGGCGGTGTTGAAGCCGATGTCGGCGGCCTGCGAAGAGGTGTCGAATACCAGCTCGACCAGGCCCTGGTTGTCCTGCCCCCGAGGCAGGGACCACGACCACGTGGCGTAGAGCAGCTCGCCGATGCCGCCGAGGGTCCAGAGGCGAACGTGGTCCCGGGCCTCCAGCGCGCGGTCCCGGCGCTGGTCAACGGGCTGGGCATCGCGGCCGGCATGAGCGGTGCGGTGCGGGATGAATCCTACGATCACCACGCGCTCCCCCGGCCGGCGCCGGCTCGACGGGCTCGGACGCAGCCGCCCACTGACCACCCGTCACCGGCCGAGACAGGTCGGATCAGTCGCGGTACTCACAGAGGTAGGCGGTCTCCACGGCCACCTTGAGCTGGAACTTGCTGTCGGCCGGGACGTCGAACCGGCTGCCGGCGCCGAACTTCTCCCACACGTCGGAGCCAGGGAGCTTGACGGTCAGCGCGCCGGAGACCACGTGCATGATCTCCCGCTTCGCGGTACCGAACTCGTACTCACCGGCGGCCATGACTCCGACCGTAGCGGGACCCTCGCTGCCCTCGAACGCGATCGACTTGACCGTGCCGTCGAAGTACTCGTTGACCTTGAACATGCGTGTCCTCCTTGAAGCCGAGCAGAGACAGGGCCGGCGAATCGACACCGCGGACGGCGGCCCTGGAAGGCAAGGCTACGTCTCGGCCGCGCCATGTCCGCCGCCCGAAGGAGGCGAGACGGAGGCCCGGGGCGTCGACCGGGGCGCTGGTACGAGCGAGGGCGGCGAGCAGCGCGGCGCGGGCGCGCACCGGGACGGGCAGCGAGCCGACGGCGACCGCACGGGCGGGAGGCTGGCTGGCTGGTCGGTGGAGTGGCCCGACTGGTCGGCCCGGGCGCGCGCGAGCCAGGCGTCGACCACCCCGACGCGGTCGTCACCGCGGTCGGCCAGGAGCTCGCCGGCGGCTTCGGCCCCGGCCCGGCTCGCCACGCTGCGATCGAGTCGGCCAGCCCTGGCCAGCCGTGCGAGTTCATCGGGCCAGTCCATGCGGGCGTGGAGGTCGCCTTGTCCGAGCGCCTCCACGGGGTCGCCCGGCGTCATGCCGTGGACACGACGCGAACCGAGGACCGGCCGACCTGCGAGACGTCGACCGGGGCCGGACGTCCAGCCCGGGGTCTCGGGGACACGACGCGGCGCCACCCAGCGGAAGGCAACACTCGGGAACTGTATGCCAGGGCCCTGCGTGCGCGACCGCGTATCCGGCAAGGACGTCCCCGTCTCCCCGGTCGAGCACGTCCTCACCCAGGAACTCACCCCGCCCTGACGGACGGGTCAGGTCAGCCGGTGACCGTGAGCCGGATGTTGCCGATCCGCCCCATCCGGTCGAAGGAGACGACGACGGCGTTCCCGGTCGGCAGATCGGCGATCAGCCGGTCGCCTTCCACCCGCTGCGGGACCCCGTGGTGCTCGAAGTACCCCGTGACCGCCTGTCGCGGCGAACGCCCGATGAGCGAGACCCCGGCCATGAGCACGCGCGGCAGGGCGACCGGATCGAGCTGGGCGCTCGGCACCTTCGGGTCGTCCGGCAGGAAGTACACCTGGGTGCCGGGCCCAGCGGGCTGCCCGATGTACCCGGGCGCGTCGGCTACCCCCATCCCCGCGAAGGCCAGCATCTCGGCGGCCCGCCGAGGATCGTCGAACCCGGACAGATCGAGTTCCTCAGCGGTGAACTCCGGAATCTCGTGCGCCTGCCCGTACCGTGCCACGGCAGCGGACAACGCCACGACCTCACTCCCGCCGAGCCCCGGATTCGCCCAGCCCCAGAGCCAGGAACCCCCCTCCATGTCGTACGTCCCAAGGACACCGACCCGCAGCTGCACGTCCCCCTGCTGGTACGAACACGTCGGCAGGTCCGCGCTCCACGGCGCCTCGGGCAGGAACTCCATGAGCGCCTCGAGCTGAGCGGCGCCCCAGACGGAGTGCCGTTCCGCCTCGAGCAGGAACTGGTCGCTGAATCCCTTTGTCATGATCCCGAGCGTAGGGGGCAAGGCCCAACGACGGGTGGCCGGGGCGTCCTTCCCCGTCTCTGTCCTCACCGGCTCCGCGATGGGGCCTCCGGCCGTCGGGGTCGTCGCCATGACGTCCCCTCTTGTCGGTGTTGATCCGAGGAGTGACACCAGGTCCGAAGGCATCGGCGGACCGCTGACGAAGGGCCACGCCACCGCTGTCACCCCGGCCGGGAAGAAGGAGTTCGACAAGCGGCTGCCCCACACCGAGCCCAAGCCCGCAAGCGGTTCGCGAAGCTCCAGGCCGAGCACCAAACGGTGCTGGTCGTGGTCGATCAGCCGGCCTCGATCGGGGCCGGCCCTGCCGCTGGCGGTCGCCGGCGACATGGGCTGTCCGACCACCTACCCATCGGGGCTGACGACGCGGCAGATCGACCTCTATTCCGGCAGCCGAAGCCCCTGTCCGTCACCTGCTCGGAGCGATAGCACCCGCGCTCGGGCGAACCCAGCGGGTGAGCACGCTGTCGATGGGCTGGACTGGGTCAGCCTGCCAGTCGGGCGAGGGCCAGCGCGTGAGCGTGCTCGAGGGAGTCAGCGGCAGCGCAGAGAATGTCCGGCTGCACGCCGGTGCCCTCCCAGTTCGTGCCGGAGACGGGGTTGACGGCGCGGCCGACGGGGATGGTGGCTTCGAGGTGTGGGTGCACGGTCCAGCCCTGGCACGGGTGTGCGCCTCCACGGGTGGGCTCGCCGACGACCACTGCGCGACCGAGCTGCTGGAGGTCGTACGCCAGCTCCTCGGCGGCGGAGAACGTGCTGTCGCTGGACAGCACGTACAACGGTTTGCTGCCGCCGAAGCGCGCGCCTGGAACAAGCGGCAGGCTCCAGGACTGCTCGGTGCGCTCGCCGCCGCGCCAGGACATGGTGTTGAGGTGGGTGCGCTCATCCAGTAGATAGCTGCAGACAAAGGCGACCGTGTCCGGATCGCCGCCCCGGTTGGCACGGAGGTCCACGATCAGCGCCTGGGCGCGTGCGGCCAGGGTGAGCGCGGCGCCCAGCGGTTCGGCGGCCCACTCCAGTGGGAACAGCATCGGTGCCAGCTCCACCACGGCGACCCCACCGTCGAGCAACTGCACCCGGGGCGCACCACCCAGTGAGGTGTCGAAGTCCCGGCGCATGGCGTCCAGGGTGGCCGCCCCCCGCTTGGGGGACACCGGGTCGGCGTGGTGCTTCAGTCTCAGGTGTCGGTCGCCGTTGACGGACTGCAGGTCGGCGGTGACCAGACGGGCGAGTTCCTCGGCGTCGTCGACGTCGTAGGCGCCCTCGGCGAGGTGTCGTTGCAGCAGGCCTGCGAGCTGTTCGGCTATCTCGGGGAAAACGTAGTTCTCGGTCAGGAGCCGGGCTGTCTCGTCGATGACAGGGGCCGTTGGAAGCTTCGTCGGAGTCGTCATGGCAGGGAGTAGAGCACTGCCCTTGCGGAAGCGTCAAAGAGTTTAGACACTTTCGGCATGCGCGATCAGCCTTCCTACCTGCCGCCTCCTGAGGACGTCCTGGAGATCGGTGCGCCTGAGCAGTTCGCGGCGCTCGCTCATCCATTGCGTCAGCGGTTGCTCTTCTCCCTGGGCCACCGGCCCGCCACCACCAGCCAGCTCGCGGCGCAGCTCGACGCGAAGAAGGGCAACGTGGCCCACCACCTCAAAGTGCTCCGTGAAGCCGGGCTGGTCCATGTCGCCGAGACCCGCCAGGTCCGCGGCGGCACCGAGCAGTACTACCAGCGCACGGCCCGCCACATGGTCGTCGCCGAGCCTCAGGCGGCAGGCACCGCCGCGATGCTCGCCGCGATCGCCCAGGAGCTGGACCGCTCCCCCGCCGAGACCCACCTGACACTGCGCCACCTGCGTCTCAGCCCCGCGAAGGCAAGAGAACTCGGCGAGGCCCTCGGCGAACTGGTCGACGAGGCCGAGGAAGCTGCAGAGGACCAGCCCCTGCACGGCGTGCTGGTGGCGCTCTACCAGCACGCTGTGCCGACCAGCCCCACCGGCTCCGCCTAGGCGTTTCCTCCGGATCGCCTCGCGGGTCGGCCGACTTGCTCATGGCAGGATCCGATGGGCCGGGCCCGTGCCGGGGTCGCACGGTCCTCTCACTGCCCTGACCACTGAGAGGACCCGCGAAGAGCTTGACGGTAACCAGTACCGCATGGAATGAGTCCGGCCGACCGAGGACGTACGGACACGCCCTTGCCCACGCGCCGGGTGGGTCATGTCGACAGCGAGGGCCCCACAGCACTCGATAGCGCTCGATGGGGCTCGATGGCCTCCAGGTCCGCTCCACCGTCGCCGATCCGGTCGCCGTCGCCCGCCAGGCGTCCTTGACTCCGGGGATGCGAGCGAGGCGCTGGCCCGGCGTCGCGGTGGGCCTGCGTACATGAGTGAGCCGTGACATTCAGCGTCTGCGACGCTACGAGTGGACCCCTGCGGCGGGACGCCCCGAGGCCGGCGGTCGGCTGACGTTCCGCGAGGGCAGCGACGAGGAGTCCCCGGAACGGTCGACAGCCTTCCCCAGGCCACCCGTGACGGAGCCCCGCACAAAAACGCCAGGTAGCCGGCCGAAGAGGACATGACGTTCTCCCTCGACTGCCCGGGCGAGTGCTCCCAGCGGAGGCTTGCGGAGCTGCCCGACGGCACTCTCGTCGGCCTGGCCGTGCCGGCAGCGACCCCGTCCAACCGCAACGTCGGGCATCTCTGCGTCGCACCCGAGCAGCGCGGCGAGAGAATGATCCACGAGATCCTCGCCGAGACTGCTCCCACGCGACCGAACGCGGCGAACGCATCACCGCGGCCACGGACACCACGAACATCCCGACGGCCGCCGTCTTCTGGAGGCCTCTGGGCCGCATGACCCGCCGCAAGGACCGGCAGTTCGTTACCCCGGTCAGCCCGCTCCCGGTGTGACTCACCCGGGAGGCTCGATTGCGAGGCCCTGCAGACGGGTCCGACCCGCCAGCGCCGCGGGGCGCAGTGGACTGTCCTGGCCCCACCGCCGGAAAGCCCACCGCAGGTTTGGGGCGGGCAGCAGGTCCGGGTGGTGCGGTGCCTCTGGCAGCGTGAGGTGGGTGTCGAGCGCCCGCGAGCGCTCGCCGCGGCGGCGCGTAGAGTTCGCCGCGCCCGCAGAACGGGGCCTGGAAGACGGCTTGAGTCATCTGCTCATCGCGTTCGAATCGGACGCCGACGTCGACGCCATGCGCGACAGGGCGGACACTCCGCCGGGCCACCGTGGCTCCAGATCCGTCTCCGCGCCGACGGCTGTGCCGATGCTCCTGGGGCAGCACATGTGACCGGGCCCGGGCTCGGGGCGTTCTGGAGCCGTGAGTGCCTGGGTGGGGAAGGCCCGGCGGGCTGGGACGAATGGAGCGAAGTGGCAACCGGCATCCATGAACTGCTGCCACGATGGGTAGGGGCATCAGACAGTACGAGGAGGTTCCGTTGAACGAGCCGACGGAGAACAAGGGCCCGAAGGTCCCACCGAGTTATCCGCCTCGGACCCCGCCTCCGCAGAAGAAGCCGGTCGAGCTCCCCCGGCCCGAGCCGAAGAAGAAGTCCGTCCACGCGGCGCTCCCCCTCCCGGGGCCGCGCCAGGCCCGCGTCGAGACCCGGCGCCCGCGCATGGCCGTCAGGAACCGGCGAGTCAGTAACTGGGTCTTCCCCACGGACTCCTGGGCAGCCGGCAAGGCGGTCCGCAACGTGACGCAAACCGTGCGTGGCTGGAAGTACAGCCACCCCCGGGACAGCCTGCTGGAGGAGTGCGTACGGCTTCTCGTCGACACGGCCGTGAAGGACGCGGGCAAGCGTGTCAGCGTTCACCTGGCCGACCAGGACGGCATGGTCCTCGTCGTGGTCCTCAGCCATACCGAGGCTGAACCCGACCAGACCATGCTGGCCTCCCTCGCCTCCGTCGCCGGCACCGTCAGCTGTGGCACTGATGCCTCCGATGAAGGCCGCAGGATCTGGGCACTGCTTTCCACCGAACCTCCGCGGAGCCGGACGCCGGCCGCGTGACCGGTCGGCCCGTTCGGGGCACTGCCGGCTCCACCGTTCTGCGGGCTCCCCGCCGGCGACGACGGCCTGGTGCGCTCGCACAGCGAAGAAGGTGGGCGGCGGCGGCCCCGCGCCCCGTTCACCGCCTTGCACGGTCAGGCCTGCGCGGGTGTGGTGTTGAGGTCGGCCACGTCGGCATCGTGGTGTGAGCTGCCGCGGCGTGTGACAACGATGAGCGAAGGACCCCCGACGGCCGCCGACGCGCAGATCCCCCGGCGGGCCCGGGAGCGTTCCGCCCTACTGCCGTGTCACGTACTCCTCACGCAACGCGTCCAGGAAATCGGCGACCGCCTCGCCGGCACCCGAGCACGCGCCGAGTTCGCTGCAGCAAGCTGACACCGGAGCTCCTGCTGGTCCGCCGCCGCCCCGAAGGGCAGCGGACCAGCCAAGCCTCTGACCTGCTTCATTCTCCGAGTGCGAACGACGCCCTCTCT
Organism: Streptomyces exfoliatus; assembly: GCF_000725545.1. GTDB lineage: Bacteria > Actinomycetota > Actinomycetes > Streptomycetales > Streptomycetaceae > Streptomyces > Streptomyces exfoliatus. The sequence continues at coordinate 45,076 of NZ_JNZP01000011.1, forward strand.
TGCCAACCGGCCGCCATCCGGCGGTGCCTCGGGCCAACGATCAGCGATCGCCTCCGTGAGCCGCCGCAACTGCGTGTCAGGCTCGGGAACGAGATACCGCACTTCAGGGAGCCGTCCACACCCCGCGCACCGCAGATCAAAGAGCGGCGTAGACGAGCGCATCTATTCGGCTCTCGCCGAGAAACGGGTGGAATCCAGGCGATGAGCCCCGTCTGGCCCGCCTGAAACGTACTGGTGCTGTCATCTGCCATGACACCGCCTGGCGTCACCTCTGCCGCAGACCGCACGGCTCCTTCCGGCGAACGATCACGACCGATCCCCGAACCGGTCGCCGGGCGGGATCACCAAGGTGCTGCCGCTCGGGGGAACGACAACGCGCACCGCGCCTTGAGACGGCACGTGGAGCAGCTACGAGGTGTCGCGGAAGGCGTCCCGTTCATCAAACCCGACGAAATGAACGAACCCTCACGCTCCAGCAGAGGGGAGTAGACGGCGTCATCCCAAGTCCTGCTGAGGACAGCCGAGCAACCCCTGTCACCTACCCTGCCCCGTCCAGCCGAACCGCACGCCTGGGACAGCGCCCCCATAGCGTGCCTCGGGCGCGCCCCTGCCTGCCGGTCATCACCGCCGCGCTCTCATGGCATGGCATTCCGGGGCCATGCCGTCCCGCTCCCACTTTTCGCCTCCAGGCCCGTACGGCTAGGCAGCGCCGCGGCGGAGGCACGCTGGTGCCGCCCTGTACCTCCGGTAACCAAATGCCCGCATCCGCCGCATGCACGTTCGGTTAGGCTGGCCTTGCCTGGAGGGTGGACCAGCCGACAGAACAGCCAGAGGCAAGGCGCAGGTGAGACACGGCGACCGGACTCGTTCGTGTCGTGCGCCCGACGGGAAGGGAACGCCCATGCGCGTGACAGGGGACTCGGGGTGTGGCCCGGCGCTCGGGACGAGGCGTCGTGGATAAGGTCGCACTCACGGCCGGAGCTTTGTATGTCATTGTCCTGCTTCGCGCCGGAGGGACGTTCGCCGTCGGGTGGCTCGCCGGCACTGGTGCCCGGCGCAGCAGGTTCGCCGGGCGGATCTCTTCGGCGAAGTTCCTGCGCGCCGAACGGGCGATCCAGCGGTGGGGCGCGCCAGTGGTGGCCGTCTCCTTCCTGACTATCGGTTTCCAGACCGCCGCCAATTTTCTGGCGGGCAGCATGCGCATGCCGTTGCCGCGCTACCTCCCTGCTCTGTTCGTGGGCGGAGCGGCTTGGGCGCTGATCTACGCGACCGTGGGGCTCGGCGCGCTCGAAGTGCTGGGAAGGCTCTTCGCCGAGCGGACGGCCCTCGGGGCGGCCGCAGTGGCCGTCCTCCTCCTCACGGTGTGCGGGGTGGTGGTGTACCGCAGAAGAAGGCCGGTCCCGTCGTCTGGTGACACCGTGGCCGACGAAGCGTGAACCCGTCCCCGCAGGCTGCACACCACCGGTCGGCGAGGACGTCGCCCCAGTCGCCGTCCTCGCCCCGGAGTCCGGGCCGGCCAACGGGGAGACGCTCCGGCTGTCGGCCGGGATGCTGACGCTTCCGACGGTCCAGGGCCAGCAGCGGCTCGGCCGCAACACCCGGCGCCGCAGGAAGATCTCCATCGACGGCGGGCACGAGCAGGCCTGGGCGACCAGGAACGGCACGCCGTACGAGCTCCGCGTCCGCGTGACGCGGCAGCCGCACTGATCGCCGTCACCACGGTGTCCAACCGGCCCCAGGCAGGCATAACCCCACTTCATCTGCCTGGCCCCATCGGGACCGGGTGACAGTGGAGTAGTTTTCCGTGGTCGTGAACCCGAGGGCGGGAGTTGGCATGGAAGCGCACGGCCCGATGGACTTGATCCACTTGGGGGGCATCGGGGGCAACAGCGTTGTTGTTCGCGTAACAGGCCGAGAAATCGGTGCACTTGACCCGCACCCTGATGTCCTGGTCGGCGAGATCAGTATCGAAACCCCCTTCGTCAGGGGAAGCATCAAGACTTGGATCTTCCCGCAGGACCTCACTGACTGGGAGACGGCACTCAACAACCTGGCCGTTGGGGAAAGCATCGCCTGGAGGGAGAACAAGAGAGCGACTGAACTGCACATTGACCTCGAAGAGGGTCTCGAACGCGCCACGGTCTCGGTTGCCGACCGCTCGATGTCCCTGGCGACGGTTCAGGTCACCATCGATTTGACCGACGGCTGGCTCGAAGATCATCTCTGCCGACTGGACGGAGTCCGGCAGGCGTGGCCCATGCGCCGCATCTGAGGAAGCCTTCTTCGCCGCTTTCCCTGCAAGCGTTCACGCCGCAGTGTCGCGCCGCCACAGGGCGAGCGAAACGTCGACTGGGCGTTTCGTTTGGATCAAGGTCGGGGTGGGCGCCGTGCGGTATGCCGGGCTCGTGGTCCGGCCACATGCAAGGGTCTCAAGAAGTTCCGGCGGGCTGTGAGAGGTCCGGTCGGTCCTACGGGGGTCGCTTGGCACCCGGTCACGGTTCCGGCCGCAGGCGGCGGTGCCTTCGAGCGGGGCGGCCAGCCTCTGGTCGGCTTCCTCCAGGACGACGTCGGCGGGGCCCCGGCAGGTTGTCGCCCGGCAGCCGCCCTGCCTGGTGCTGGAAGTCGGCGACCACGGCGCGGGCGTGGCCCGTCAGCTGGAGGGCGATCTGCTCGTAGCTGGGCTGGTGTCGGGGTACACGTGGACGCGCCGGTCGGGTACGGGAGGGGAGACCGTGCCCGGCGCCGAACCCTCAGCGGGTCCACCGGGAAGGCAGTCCCGCTTTTTCACGCCAGCAGTCTGCGTCGTGAGGATCGGATAGTGCTGTGACCGGGATGGTTCACCGTGGTCGGAGGACGGCTCACGGGACGAGCGCGTTCCGCGAGGCGACTGGTATTACTGGTGCATGCAGGAAGAGCAGGAAGAGACCGCGCGGTCCGCGATCGACACGTTCATCTCCGCGTTCAACGCCTCGGACGACAGCTATGTGACTGCGCTGCTCTCCCAGGCCCTCACCTCGGACGTGGTCTTCTGGGGACCGTTGGGCCGCAGTGAGGGGATCGAGGCGGTCGAGCGGTTCGTGCTGGACATCCGGCGGCACCCCGCGGGGACCGGCACGATGGTGCGCTGTTCGGCGGTGGACATGCCGGACGAGTGGGCCCGGTACCAGTGGGTCTTCACGACGCCGGATGGAGGCCCCCGCCTGGCGGGGACGGACGTCGTCCATCTGCGGCGGAGCCTCATCGACCAGGTCATCGTCTTCGCGGGGGAGATCGAGCCGTCCGCCTCCTGAGTCAATCTCCTCTGGCGCCGTCCTTCTCCTGAACCGGCCCCGTTCGGGCTCCGGGTCTGCCCAGCCGAGATCATCTTCACAACGCTTCGGTCGTCCGCGCTTGGCCACGAGCAGACCGATGATGCGCTGTGGCTGTGTAAGTTCGCGGTTGGTCAGGCTGCGGTGTTGAGGCGGCGTCCGCCCCAACGGATGCCCTTCTCGCTTCGGATGCGGGCGCGTTCCTTGCGTTCGGCGGCCAGGGCATCGCGGTGGCGGGCGTTGGCGTTGCGCCAGCCTAGAGGGGCGTGCAGGGTTCGTGTCTGCACGGTGTGGTTGGGGTGGTGGGAGTTGGCGATGGTGAACTGCCTCCGCGGTCCGAAGTGGGCCTCGACGCAGTTGGCCCAAGAGGCGTAGGTCGGGGTGAAGCACAGCTCGACCTTGTGCTTTGTAGCCCAGCGGCGGATGTCGGTGCCTTTGTGGGCGGGCAGGTTGTCCAGGTTCACATAGATGGGGCGCCGTCGGGCCGTGCGGCGCGGATCGACTTGAGCGCGGCCAGCGTGTTCGCGGCACCCTCCTTGCGGCGGTTGACGCCCCACAACGTGTCGTCGCCGACCGAGTGGCAGCCGTGGAAGTACCGGACTCCATGGGTGCGGTGGTAGGTGGCCGGCACGCGGTCGGAGTGTTTCCGTTCGGCCCAGCCCGAGCCTGCGCTCGGCCGGATCCCGAGTGGGCCGAACTCGTCGGACGCGAAGACCCGGTCGGGGAAACGGTCCAGGTCGTGCTCGATCCGGTCCAGCTTCGCCTCGCGGTCGGGGTCGGTGGATTCCTTCCAGGTCTTGGTGCGCTGGGCAGCTTGTCGGCGTACGCGTGAAAGCACACAGGGCGGTACGTGGCAACGTGCGCACCCGGGCTGCGCGCCACAAGGCCCCCGTGTCCGTCCGCTAGCTGAACCATCCACCTGCGGACGGCTCGTCGAAGGGCCGTAGACTCGCGCGCCATGGAAGAGATGTTCGAGCTGGGGACCGTCAGTTGCCCGTCCGGCACCCTGGTGCTCATCGACGGTGGTCACCTGGGGCTGTGGAGCGGGAACCGGTCGCCGGCGGACATCGATCCGGCTGCCTTGGGTGTAGAAGACGCTGCGATGGCTGCCGACGTCGCGGGCGCCATTGACTTCGTGGTCACCGGCCCGGACGCATCCGAAGCCGTGCTGACCTTTGACCGGCAGCCGGGCTCCAGGCTCCATGACATCCCCGCCTCGAAAACCGCCGAGTTCGAGGCGGCCTTCGCTGAGCACTGCCGATCCGTCGGCCTTGACGCCCGACTGGAGGCTTTGCCTGTTCGGGAAGCGCATGCCCTCAGGGCCATCCGGACAGGCGAAGAGGGCGGTGGCAGCTTTTCCATGTTCGGGGTTCCCGTCGTGGCAGTAGGTGGCGTACCTCGGGATCGGCCCTTGCCCGTGCTGGCTACTCGGGTCGACTACGGCGACGGTGTCGGGGAATGCTGGTCCGAGATCTCGATCCGCATGAGTGAGGGCCAGGTGGCGTCGTCAGTGTCCCTGGGTGACATAGGGGTGGACTGGGCACGTGTGCTTTTCGGCGATGTCGACGCCCTGAACCTCTGGCAGCACGATGAGCCGGTGGACGGCTTGGCCGATGTGGCGTTCTGGGGTGCTGCGGCGGACGAAGCGGCCACGACGTTCACCGCACCCGAACTGGGCGAGCCCGGCGAGGATGGTGTGCGCGGATGGACTGGCCTGCCTGTCTCGGAGGCAATGGACAGAGCACTCGCTCTGTCGAGATGGAAGGACGAGAGCGGACGGCGCATGGCCGTGGACTTCCGACCGCACTCCCACCACTGGCAGATCATGCGCGAGGTACGTGCCTCGCCGGTCGAGGCCGGATCCGTGGAGCTCGGTGATGCCCGAGTGCTGTGCGCGATGACGAGCTGGGGCGACGGGTTCTTCCCTGTGACCGCCGAACTGGACCCGTCGGGTGACCTCCTCGCCGTGCGAGTGCGCTTCGCCGACGCTCCCTGAACAGCCGCCCCGAACGCGCGTGACGGATACGTGGCGCAGCAGGTGATCCCGCTGGCCATCCTCGCAGGCGGCGATTCGCCGGCCCATCCCGCCCTACGCTCCCGATCGCAAGGCCGCCCACCGAGCAAGCGTCGTCGACAACCAGGTTTCGGAGCACCGTGCCGCGTTTCGTCTATCGGATCACCAAGTACGACCCTGCCGACCGCGACGAACCCGGCCACTACATCGGCGCTGAGGACACGACCAGCGACCACGGACCGGTAGAGGCTGCCCATCTTCAAACGATTGCCGCCTTCGCCGAGGACACCGGCATCGACCGTCTGGTCATCCGTGAGCCGGGGATCGCCGGCCTTGCCCACTTCGGCCTGGAGCCGGCGGTCGACGGCCACGGTCTTGCCGGACTCTTCCCACCCGACCTCAGCGGGTTCCACGACGGTGCAGAGGTGCCCGTCTCGCTCGGTCTGGAGCTGGTGAGGGTCATGCTCCGCGAGGGCGCTGTTGCCCGCGCCCGGGCTCTCGGTCTCTTCCCGGAGCGGCTGGAAGCCTCGCCCTACGACGCGGACTTCGACGAACCCGGCGTGCAGCGGCCCGCCGACGAGGACTTCTGGGCCCGTCTGCGCTGGTCCATCGCCATGCGGCAAGCAGCGATCTTGGAGGAGGGGTACCTCCGCAATGCCTCCCGCTGGCACCGCCTCACCGAAGACACACTCGATGCGGTGCGCGCCCGCCTCACCCCGCGTGCCCAGTTGACCGTCTGGCCTGACCTGTCCACCGATGTCGAGGCGGTCCTCGCCTCTCTTCCCGACGAAGGTCCGGTGGAGTTCGTGTGGGAGGACCAGTACGGGGCTCTCTCCAGCACGATGGCCGACGAGTCCGACTACAAGGAGCTGGCCGCCCGGGTGGCAGGCGCCCGTGCTGCCACGGTCCTGCCCCTGGCCCTCGACGAACGTCACCCGCTGTTCACCGCGGTGCTCCCCGACAGCGACGGCGTCCTGCGCGCCCGGTGGAGGACCGAGCCGACGCCGAGTGACCGGAACTGGGCCTTTCTGAAGACTCTCCACCGCAGGCAGATCTGCACCGGCACGGTCACGGAGATCGCCGGCTTCGGTGTGACCTTCGTGGACATCGGCGGCTTCACCGCGATGATCAACATTCCCGAACTGTCCTGGCGCCGTTTCGATCACCCCTCCGACGTCGTCACCGTCGGCCAGAAGATCTCGGCCGAAATCCTCGATGTCGACCTGATCCGCGAGTGTGTGCCGCTGTCCCTGAAGGCATTGCAGGAGGACCCGATGCCGCAGCTCATCGAGCAGGTCGGCCAGATCACGAACGGCCTCGTGACCAAACTCGTCCCGTTCGGCGCCTTCGTCCGTATCGAGGACAGAGAGGACGGCCTCGAAGGCCTGGTGCATCTCTCCGAGCTGGCAGAAGGACCCCTGGACCGGCCCGAGGACGTAGTACAGGTCGGAGACATCCTCACCGTGAAGATCGTGAACGTAGACCCTCCACGGCGCCGCATCACTCTCTCCCACCTACAGGCGCTCGCGCCGGGAGAGCGCTGACCGGTGCGGTCAGCGCTCTCCGGGTTGGCCTTCTCGTGAGGCGGAACGAGGTCGAGTTGCTGTCCGGAGTGCCTCACGGGCCGAATCGCGAGCCCCGGGCCGAGGGTGGCGTCGGTGGTGCTGAGTTCTTCGCTGGGTCCCCTATGCTCGCGAGCCAGTTGGTACGAACAGTTCATTCAGGGGGCGCGGAGCCACATGGCCGACGAGATCACGTACGAGTACAAGACCGTGCAGACGGTTCGCGGCACCGACGGCCTGGTGATCTCGAAGATGCAGAAGGACGGCTGGGAGCTTGTGGAACAGGCCCATGGCATGCTGCGCTCCACCCTCGGCTTCCGCCGGCCGAAGAAGCCCCTGCCGCTTCTCTTGATCGGAACCGCGGTCGGCGGCCTCGTGATCCTGGCCATCGTCATCGGCGTAGCCGCGGCCCTCGAGAACGGGGGCGAGAAGAAGGACGAGTCGAACAAGCCGACGGCGGCCCCTGCGTCGAGCGCAGAACACTCCGCTACGCCGACTCCGACCGCGGCCAGGCCGGCTGCCGCCGTGGTGATCACGCCTCAGATCAACCCGGAGTTCGCGGCGCTGCTGAAGACGCCGGACTCCTGCGACAGCGCGAACCCCGACTTCGCGACCAAGTACAAGGGCAAGACGGTCGCCTTCGACGGCTCGATCGTGCACATGGCACCCCACGGTGACGACGACACCCGCTACGACTTCCTCCTGGGCCCGGGCGACCAGGGGCCGAGGACAGAGATCGGCCCGGCCTTCACGTACAAGGACGTCAACGTCGTCGACCTGAGGCTGACCGGCCGGAACACCCCTGCCACCGTCCGTGCGGGAGACACGTTCCGCTTCGTCGCCGAGGTGGGCGAGTTCAACGCGAACCAGTGCCTCTTCTTCCTCGACCCCGTGTCGACGGAAACCCGGTAGCCAAGATGGGCAGCTGTCACACCGCGGACCCGAGCAGGCCGCCGTCGGCCTTGACCCCTGGAACCTGACAGGCCACCTCGGGCTTGACGCTGCGCCGGCTCGCTGACACCTGTGCCGAAAACCGCGAGCCGATCGGTCCCAGCCTCGGCAGGATGCCCTCTGTGAACCACGTCCTGTGCGGGCTGTCCGCCAATGCCGCTCTGCCGCCCGAGCTGATCGACCGACTGATCGCGGTCGCGGACGCTGACCTCGCCGCGGGCCTCGCCGATCGCGCGGACCTCACTCATGCGCAGGCGGTCGCGCTGGCGTCGCGCGTCAAGGAGAGCGCTACACAGCTCGCGTACGCGGGCCGGCTGACCGCCGCCGACGTCGATCCCTCCGAACAGCCGGACGCCGCCCTCGCCCTGCTCGACGAGGGTGCAGGCAGCCCGGAATGGGCGTTTCTCCTCGCGACAGATCCAGTACTCGAGCGCCGGGAGAAGCTTGCCGCCTGTCCTGATCTCCCGTCCGATGTGAGGGAGACGCTCGGCGCTGACGCGGACGTACGGGTCGTAGCGGAGCTCGCGCTGGGGGCCACGCCGACACTCGCCGCCAGACTGGCACGGCATCCGCATGCCGAAGTCCGGCGCGCGGTGGCGGCCAACGAGGCGACGCCACCGGTCGTGCTGGCGGCGCTGCTCACCGGCGAGGGCCTGCCTCCCGCACAACGGTGTCTGATCTGCGAGCGCGAGGAGACGCCGTTCGTACACGAGCCGCAGTGCCCGCGGCCGGAATGCGATCTGCTGCCGGGCGCCTCGTGTGACGGCTCCCACGAGTCCACCGTGCACAACACGCAGCAGACGGCACTGAGGAACCCGGCCACCCCCGCCGATGCCGCGTTCCGCTTCGCCGACCATCCTTCAGCGCTGCTGCGCTCGGCGCTCGCCGCTCGTCCCGGCCTGCCCTCAGAGGTGTACCGACGGCTCGCCGTGGACCCCGTTCCCGGTGTCCGGGCCGACCTCGCCGAGAATCCCGCGATCGGCGCCGACCTGATCCGCTCGCTGGCCGACGACCGCGGCCACGACGTGCAACGCAGGCTCGCCTACAACCCGCGCGTGCCGCTCGACGTGCTCATCCGCCTGGCAGCCGTTACCAAGCTCGGCGCCATCCTGCTGCCGCGAATCGCCGCCGCCAGTCCGGCCGAGGTTGAGGAGTTGGCCCAGTCCCCCAACCCGGCCGCGCGCATGCTGGTGGCCGAGCGGCGCGATCTGCCGACTGGAATCCGTGACGCGCTCGCCACCGACACCGACGCGAAGGTGGTGAAGTCCATCGCTTCACGCCCAGGCCTTTCCGAAGCACAGCTGCGCGCCATGGTCGACAGGCACGGGACCCGCGTCATAGCCAAGGTGGCGGCCAACCCTGACGCGAGCCCGGCGCTGCTGGAGTACCTGACCCGGCACGAACCCCCGGTACGAAGGACCTTCCGCGAGGTCGCCCGGCACCGCAACGCGACGGGTGCGGCACTGCGCAACTGCTTGGCGGACGCGCAGGCACGGCCCCTGGCCGCCGGCCACCCGGCCCTTCTGCCGCAAGTCATCGTGGAACTGCTCACCGACACCGACTGGCAGGTGGTGCAAGCCGCAGCCGCCAACCCGTCGCTGCCGCTGGCCGTGATGTCGGATCTGGTGCCCCAGCTGTAATCGATCTGCCCGCCAAACGCCAACGCAACGCCCTCGTGTCTGATGTCGTCGTCCGCCTCGCGGCGATCAGGAAGCGGTCAGCTTGGCCAGGGGCTGTCCCGTACCTGCAAGAAGGAGTGAAAACCTGGCTCAGGATGCGTCGCGGTGTGCTGCGGCGCCCCAGCGACGGATGTGGAGGTCGGGTTCGGATCGGGCGGACTCGATGGTGATTTCGAGCAGTTCGCGCGGATGAGGCGGGTATGCCGGGCGGGGGGGTAGGACGGCCCAGCAAGACACGCTGGCCCATCTGCAGCTCGGTCGGTGGCCTCGGCGAGCACCCGCATCGAGGCCTCCAGCCACGCGTCGCCTTCCGGGACCTCCAGGGCCGGAATTTGGTGTATCCGCGGGACGTTGCTGCCTCGCGTCGATGACCATGGGGCCATGCGAGCAATCTGGAACAACATGACCATCGCCGAGAGCGAAGACACTGTCGTTGTCGAGGGCAACCACTACTTCCCCCGGTCAGCGCTGCGCGAGGACGTGCTACGTGATTCGGACACGCATACGACCTGTTCATGGAAGGGGCTTGCGTCCTATTACGCCCTGGAAATAGACGGCGTTCGTAGTGAGGACGCCGTCTGGTACTACCCCGACCCTCAGAGGGGTGCCGAGATGGTCCGCGATCGGGTCGCCTTCTGGAAAGACGTCCAGGTTGTGGATTGAGCAGTTGTTGAACGACCCGGGAGCGGTTCGGCCGTCCAGGCGCCCGGCGACGGCCCGCTCGGTGGCCGTCATCACCCCGAGCACGGGCGGCCGGCTCGACCGTAGTCCGGGCGGTGATGCCGGGGTGGTAGGTGCCGCACCGGCCCGTCGGTCAGTATCGGCGGCTGGGCTTGGCGCTGCGGCGGCGGTCAGGTGAGCCGATCACCGCCAGAGCGCCTTCCCCGTCCCGCCGGATCTCGCGGACGGTCAGCCGGATGAGGAGTGGAGCGCCTCGCCCTCGAGGCAAAGCTCGTGCGGTAGCTGGCCGACAGCATCACCGGGCCCACCATTCCGAGGGCGTCACAGAGGGTTCTGGACGTGGTCGTCGGCGGCGGAGGGAAGCGACGTGGCGGCGGCTTCGGTTGCTCCCTTGGCGCTCGGTCTCCCCAGTCGGTGGTCTCACCCGTATGGGTATGGACGGGTCATACCGTCCGGCAAAGGGCATCCTCAGGGCGTACCCGGGTGGCCTTGGCGTCGCCCTTACCCGGAAAGGCACCTGTGAACAGCGAGCCCGCCACCCTTTATCACGTCGATGATCTCCCCGCGCTGGACTTCGACCCGTTCCTGCGCACCTCACTCCGTGAGGCTCCCGTCCGGCGCATCCGGCTGCCTCACGGTGAGGGCGAGTGCTGGCTCGTGACGAGTTACGACCTCGTGCGGTTCGTCACGTCGGACCGGCGGTTCAGCCGGGACATCACCGGCCGTCCCGTTCCCAAGATGACCCGGCACGCCATTCCGCTGGACCGGGCGGTCAGCTTCGTCGACCCGCCCGGCCACGCTCGCATCCGGGCCGCTGTCGCCCCCGCCTTCAGCAGCACGGCGATGGACCGTCTGCGACCGCGCGTGCAGGAGCTGCTGGATGCCATGGTCGGCCGGCTCCTGCACAGGCAGCAGCCGGCCGATCTCGTCCGCGACATCACCTCACCCTTCCCCCTCGCCGTGATCGGCCTGGTCATGGGCATGCCGGAGTCCGACCAGGCCCAGGTGCGCGAGTGGGCCGACACCCTGTTGAGCAGAGCGTCCGACGAACAGGACGCCCAACGTGCCGAGCGCGTCAAGCAGGACAGTCGCGCCTACTTTCTGCGTCTTGCCCTGCTGCGGCGCGACGACCCTCGCGACGACACCATGACGACGCTGGTGCGGGCCATGGACCGCGGGACCATCGACGAGGAGGAACTGCTCGCGCTGGCCACGCTCATCGGTCTGAACGGGTGGCACGCGGTGTGCAACAACGCCTCCAACATGCTGTACGCCCTGCTGACCACCGAGGGCCTGTGGGACAGGCTGTGCGCCGAGCCGCACACCGTGCCCCAGGCCGTGGACGAACTCCTGCGCTGGGTGCCGCACAAGCACGGCGTGGGCCAGCCCCGCATCGCCACCGAGAACGTCCGGGTCGGAGAAGCGCTGGTCCGCGAAGGCGAGTACGTATACGTCTCCTATGTGGCCGCCAACTGGGACGAACGCGTCTACCCGCAGGCAGGGGACATCGACTTCGACCGCGAGGGCCCGCGGCACCTGGCCTTCGGCAACGGCCCCCATTTCTGTGTCGGCCCGCTGCTGGCTCGGATGGAAGCGGAGGTACTGCTGTCGACCCTCACCGCCCGCCTGCCCACCCTGCGTCTGTCGGTCCCCCGCGACCGAATCCCCTGGCAGACCGACATCCTCATCCGCGGGCCCAGGACACTCCCCGTGACCTGGTAGAACCGTCGCTCCTCCTGCGGCAGCGGCGGATCGATCCGCTCCCCCAAGTCGTCCCGCACGGACCACGGTTACTCTGTGGCGTGCGCGAGTGCAGGCCTTTCGCCGCCGCCAGTTCCTGGTGCGGGAAAGCCGGTGGGGACGCACCTTTGTCGATGTCTTCGAGGGGAGCCGTTCATGACCACGGCGAAAGACCTGTTCATCATCGCCATCGGCCCGACGCCGCAGCATGCGGTGGGACAGGGTGACCTCTCGCTCGCACTCGCCGGAGCGGAGCTGGTCGATCTCATCGGTGCCGGTGTGGTCAGCGTGGACGAGGACCACATCGTGGCGGGCGGGGCGTCGGCGCCGGACGATCGACTTCTCGCCGAGGCCGCGGCGCAGCTCGTTCGGCAGCCGCCCCACGAGCTGGTCGAGGACTGGCTGTGGCGCCGGGGACGGGACCTCGCGGCCGCCTACCAGGCCGACCTCGAGGGGAACGGTGACCTGGCGTCGAAGCGAAGCGGCCGGCTGCCTTTCAGCCCGCAGCGCGTGGTGCCGGCCGATACGCCCGTCCACCGCCGGGCGGCCGACCGCTGGCAGCGGAAGGAGCCCGTCCTGACCGCCCTCGCCTCGGTTCTGGGCATCTCGCACGAGGGATCCGACGACGAGCCCCGCCTCGATGACGACGCGGTGACGGCCGTGGTGGCCGCCGCGCACGACGCGGTGATGGAACTCGAGGCCGCCCGTCAGCGACGAACCATCGAGAACGCGACCTTCGCCAACATCTGGCGCGGACCCTGAGCCACACCGGCACCGACGTGCCGCGTGCCGGCGTGCCGCCTGCGGCCGTGTGAGTCGCCGGGGCGACGGCGACCTGCGCCGCAAGGGCGCGGGCGGCGCGCAGAACGTGCGCGCCGCCCGTGCCGTCGTGTGTCTGCCTGCTCGGCGTCCTCGGTGGTGCCCCTTCTACAGGCCTTCCTCAGGGAGACCGCTCTCGCCGAACTCCGCGTCCTGCATCATGACGCCGGCGAAGCCGCTCATGATCTCGTCGAGGTTCAGCTCGGTGGCTCCCGCCGGGGCCGTCGGCTTGGTGCCCGCGCTCATCTTCAGCACCAGGCCGAGCTTCTTGACCTTCGCGCTCTCGGCGAGCTTGGCGAGGTCGACGTACACCTCGGTCAGCTCACCGTTCCTGAGCGTGAAGTCAGCCGTGACCTTGGTGTCGGGGGCGTCCTTCAGATCCTCGTCCGACGGCAGGACCATGCCGGGCGGAAGGTCCGCGGTGAGCGGTCGGATCTCGCCGATCAGCTCCGTGATCAGGGTGCGGAACGGGGCCGTCGCGGTGATGTGCTCGGTGCCGTCCTCGCCGCCGGCCGTCTTGAAGTCGACCTCACGGGCGATGACCTCGCGGAGGGCGTCCAGGAGCTTCTTCTGGGTCTTGGCGTCCAGCGAGGGCTCCGGCGCCGGCTCGGATCCGGGCTCCTGGCCCATCTCCTCGCCGATCTTCTCCATCTCCTTGGTGTTGAACTTGACCCACTCGCCCTCCAGCACCTTCTTGAGACCCCCGGCCTCCGGGGGCAGCTCGTCGGCGGGCGGCATGGGGGTGTCCATCGCCTTGCCGAGTGCTTCGACGTCGGACCGGATGTAGGTGTGGTCGCCGACGACCCGGTACTCGACCAGGTCGCCGTCGGGGTTGCTGAGCTTCATCGCCATGCCGACGAAGTCCTTCTCCTCGGACTCGTCGATCGGCTTCTTCGACTCCACCGTGACGCTGATCTTCGCGCCGCTCATCAGTTCGGCGGCCTCGTCGGGGAGCTCGTCGCCCGGCTCCGGCTCCGACTCGGCGTCCAGCTGCTTCAGGGTCGCGGCGTCGACGTCCAGGTCCAGCTCGAAGGAGATCGACTTCTCCTTGCCCAGCTTCTCGAAGGCCTGGTCCAGCTTCTTCCCGGCGGACAGCTGCTCCACCGTGCCACAGGCGGCCGAACCCGCCAGGACGGCGCAGACGACTGCGGTGGCGCTCAGGGTCTTGCGTATCGCGGTGATGATGATCTCCTCGTAGGTCCGATCACTGTGTGACCGATCAGGAGACTCACGACGCCCCTACAAGGTTGCCCCCGCTTCCCGGTGAGATCCCTCGGCGACCAGTTCGGCGAAGGCATCCGGCGTCATGACCTCGACCCCGAGTTCGGCGGCCTTGACCGCCTTCGAGCTCGGCTTGCCGTTCGCGGACGGCGCCGCCACGAGGATGGACGTCCTGGCACTGACACCGCTGCCCGCGCGGCCACCGGCCTTCTCGATCAGCGCGTTCATCTCGGACCGGCCGAAACCCTCCAGCGGCCCCGTCATCTTGCCGGTGACCACGACGACCTTGCCCTCCAGCGGTCCACCGGGGGCTCCCGCCGGGTCCGCGGGCTCGGTCATGTTGACTCCCGCGGCGATCAACTTGTCGATGACGGGGGCCAGTGCGGCGATCTGCTCGACGACGACCGGGGCCTTCTCCGGGCCGATCCCCTCCACATCCTGCATCCCGAGTGCGTCGGCCTCGCGAATCGCGTCCATGGTGCCGAAGTGCCGGGCGATACGGCGGGACATGCTGCGTCCTGTGCCGAGCACGCCCAGAGCGCAGAAGACACGGCTGAGGGGACGGGCCTTGGCGGCCTCGAGCTGTTCGGCGAGCTTGGCGGCGCGCTTGGAGCTGCCCGACGCGGCCGTCAGTCGGTCGATCGTCAGGGTGAAGAGGTCGGCGACGTCGCGGACGTCTCCTGACTCGACCAGAGCCGCCACGTACGTCTTGCCCAGGCCGTCGATGTCGAGCATCTCGCGCCCTGCGGCGTACTCGATGAGCGCCGGGAGGGCGCAGGAGGTGCCCTGCGCGCACCGCCACCGCTCCTGGGCCGTGTTGATCTCGCCGCCGCAGCGCGGGCACGCCTCGGGCAGCGGTACGGGCGTCGCCCCGGCCGGGCGGAGGTGGACCACGGCCGCCTGGACGCGCGGGATGATGTCGCCGGCCTTGTACACCGTCACGGTGTCGCCGAGGTGCAGGTCGCGGCGGCGGATGTCCGCCGGGTTGTGCAGGGTGGCCCTGGTGACGGTGGATCCGTCGATCTCCACCGGGGCGAGGATGGCGGTGGGAGCGAGGACCCCGGTCCTGCCGACCTCCCAGACGACGTCCTGGAGCACCGTCTGCCGTTCGACCGCGGGCAGCTTCACCGCTATGGCCCAGTACGGGAACCGGGAGCCGAAGCCGATCTCCGCCTGCTCGGCGGAGTCGTTCAACTTGACGACCACGCCGTCGATCCCGACGGGCAGCTCCGCGCGCATCGCGGCGATCGCGTCGACCCTGGCCTGAGCCTCGGCGAGGCCGGGGACGACGAGGAGCCCCGCCGCGGAGGCCGCGGTCGTCTGAACGCCGGCCGCGGCCACGGCGACCAGCGCGTCGTGGTGCGTCGACCCGGCGGGGAGGAAGGCGACGCCGTCCAGTTCGACGACACCGTAGGCCCAGAACGTCATCCGGAGCCGGTACGGGCGGTCCTTCGCCCTCAGCGTCCCCGCCGTGCCGTTGCGGGGATTGACGAAGGCCGGGGCGCCGTGGGCCGTCCGGACCGCGTTCGCCGCCTCGAACTGCTCCTGGGTGAAGGCGACCTCGCCACGGACCTCGACGGTGACCGCCTCGGCGAGCCGCTCGGGCAGGCCGTCGATCTGGCCGATGACGTGGCTGACGTCCTCGCCGTGGCTGCCGTCGCCTCGGGTGATGACCTGCACCAGACGGCCCTCCCGGTACCTGGCCGCCACGGCCGCGCCGTCGATCTTGGGTTCGACGGTGAACCCACCGGCCGGAGCGCGGCCCAGGCGACGCTGGACGGAGGCGCCCCAGGCCACCAACCCCTCGGCGTCGAAGACGTTGTCCAGGCTCAGCAGCCGGGAGGTGTGCTCGACGTCGCCGACCGGCGCCGCGCCGTCGGCGACCAGTCCGGTCGGCGAGTCGGGGGCGACCTCGGCGGGGTTCGCTTCCTCCCAGGCCAGGACGGCCAGCCGGAGCCGGTCGTAGGCGGTGTCGTCCAGGACGCTGTCGCCGTCTCCGTAATAGGACCGCGAGGCGTCGTGCAGGCGCTTCAGCGCGGCCTCGTACTCGGCACGGCTGGACGGGGCGGGGAAGGTGGGCAGGGTGGACAGCGCCTCATCGGCGTGGGAGGTCGTCATGAGGTGATCCTCTCGCGAGGGTCTGACATCGAGGGGCGGAGCCGATTCCGTGCGGTCCTGGCTCGCGTTCCCGCCGTCCGGATTCCCGTGCGTGACGCGCACCACAGGGTGAACGGTTGGTGCAGCGGGGGCAACGAGGTTTCGCCGAGCGGCAGTAGAACGTTAGTGGGACGTGAGCGCGTCGAGGGATGCTCGACGGGACCCAGAGTGGCCGGTGCTGTCGGCCACGGAGCAGTAGACCTCGGGGGCTCACCCTGTGCGCCGATCATCCGGCGGGGGACACCGGTGCGACCGTCTCGGCGGTCGCGTGCGGGCGCCCTGCGCGCCCGGGCCGCCGAGGCGAGTGAGAAAGAGCAGGTAGGGGAAGTGCTCACCACGCGGGTGACGGTTTCCGTCCACGCATCCGATCCGCTGAGCCGGGCCGGGCTCATCAGCCACTTGCGGCACCAGCCGACCGTCGACGTCGTCCCCGACCAGGACGACGCGAACCGGGACGCTCCCGCGGTGGCCGTGATGCTGGCCGAGCGGATCGACGAGTCCACCACCGCCGAGTTGCGGCGCCTGCTGCGCGGCCGGGACCAGCGGGTCGTGCTCGTCGCGCGCGAGCTGCGCGAGCCCGACCTGCTCGCGGTGGTCGAGTACGGGGTGCGGGCCATCATCTGGCGCCATCAGGCCACCGAGCAGCGGCTGTTGAGCGCCGTGCACAGCGCGGCGCGTGGCGAGGGCGAGCTGCCGCCGGATCTGGTGTGCCGTCTGCTGAACCAGGTGGGGCGCCTGCAGCGGGCGACGACGACGGGCGCGGCCACCGGCGGGGCGGTGCCGCTCTTCGGGATGGCTCCGCGCGAGGTCGACGTGCTGCGGCTGCTCGCCGAGGGGCTCGACACCCGGCAGATCAGCGAGAAGCTCGCCTACTCCGAACGCACCGTCAAGAACATCCTGCACGCGTTGATGACGCGTCTTCAGCTCACCAATCGGGCGCATGCCGTCGCGTACGCGCTCCGCGAAGGCTACATCTGATGATCCATGAGATCGACGAGTCCCTGCGCCGTCTGCTCGCGCCCGCCGTCACCGGCGACGTCGCCTTCGACGCCCCGACCCGTGACTGGGCGGCCCGTCGCAACGCGCCCACCCTGAACGCCTACTTGTACGACCTCCGGGAGGACGTGGCCCGGCGGGAACGCGGCCCCTACGCCGAGCGGGACACCGACGGGGTCGTGACGCGCAGACGTCAGCCGCCGCGGTGGTTCCGGCTCTCGTACCTGGTGACGGCCTGGACCGCGCGGCCGGAGGACGAGCACCGGCTGCTCGCCGGCGCGATGGCGCTGCTGCTGCCCCACGAGGTGCTGTCCGGCGACGCCGTGCCGGAGTCGGTGCGGCCGATCACCACCTCCCTTCCGATCACCGTGGCCGTGCCGCCCGCCGAGTCCCGGTCCCTCGCGGACATCTGGTCGGCGCTCGGCGGTGAGCTCAAGCCCTCACTGGACGTCGTGATCACCACGCCGTTTCCGGTCACGCCTGTGTACGAGGTGGCTCCGCCGGTCACCGAGGCGGAGATCGTCGTGCGCGGGATCGAGGGTGTGCCCGCCGCGACCAGGCCCCGGATGGTCCGGCGGCCCACGGCTGCCCGAGGGACTCCTGGTGCCGGCTCCCGCCCGAAGGGCGTGACCGGGGCATGAGCGATCCTCGAAGCCTGCTCGATCTGCTCGGCACGCTGCGCGCGCGGGTCGCCGCGCTCGTGGAGGCCCGCAGCGCCTCGGATCCCACGGCGGGCGATCCCCTGCGCGGGCTCTACGTCACCGAGGACGCGGCCCGCCGGATCGCGGCGGAGCCCGTCCCCACGGCGGCCTACGACGCCGACGACCCGCTGCCGCAGCCCGGCCGGACTGATCGGCTCGGCGCCCTGACGGGGTCCTTCGGACTGTCGCCGCTCGACACGCGCATCCTCCTGGCGGCGCTCGCGCCCGAAGTGGACCGGGGCTTCGAGGCGCTGTACGGGTACCTCAACGACGATGTCGGGCGGCGGCGCGCCACCGTGGCCCTCGCCCTTGACCTCGCCGGCACGGGCACCTTCGACCCCGCCGCACGCGACCGCTTCCACCCGGCGGCACCGCTGCGCTCCGGCGGCCTGCTGGACGTCGACGACGAGGACCGGCCGCTGCCCGGGCGTGCGCTGCGCGTGCCGGAGCGGGTGGTGGCACATCTGTTGGGCGACGACACCCGTCTTGACGGCCAACTCAGCGAGTGCGGAGTCGAGTTGTTGACTCCGGCCGATGCGGGCGCGGTCGGGGCGCCCACGGCGCTCGGTGCGCGTGTCGCCGCGGCGGGGGCCGTCACCGTACATCTGCGCGAGCGGGTCCCCGGGGCCGCCACCGGGGCGGTGGTGGCAGCGCTGCTTGCCGCCGGACGGCCCGTACTGCGCTACCGGCCGGAGTCCGCCGATGCGACGGCGGCGCGGACGCTGTTGCGGGAGGCCCGGCTGCGCGGTGCGGCCGTGGTCGTCGAGCCGCTGCCGCCGAAGCCCGGTCCCCTGGTGCGCGCCCTGGCCTCCTCCGGTGCGACGGTGGTCCTCGCCGGGGCGGACGCGCCCGATCCCGGGTGGGCCCCGGACGCGGAGCTGCTGGCGCTCGACGCGCCGGCGGACGCCACGCATGCCGGTGACGTGTGGCGCCTCGAACTCGAGGGGCTCGCCGAGGACTTCGATCTGGACGAGGCCACCGCACCGTACCGTCTCAGTGGGGACCAGGTCCGTCGGGCGGCCCGTGCGGCGCGGGCGCTCGCCGCGTTCGAGGGAACCGCGCTCACGACGGCGCAGGTGCAGCACAGTGCACGGCTGGTCTCCGCGCCGCTGCTCGACAGTCATGCGCGGCGGATCCGGCCGGCCGTCGGCTTCGCCGACATCGTCCTTCCCGAGGAGCCGTCGGGGCTGCTGCGCGAGCTGGCGGGCCGGGCCCGTCATCGGGACCGGGTGCTCGGGGAGTGGAGGCTGCGCACCGGCGGTGGGCGGGGGCGGGGTGTCGTGGCGCTGTTCGCCGGTGAGTCCGGGACCGGCAAGACGCTCGGTGCCGAGGTCGTCGCCGGTGAGCTGGGCCTGGATCTGTATGTGGTCGACCTGTCCTCGGTCGTCGACAAGTACGTCGGCGAGACCGAGAAGAACCTGGAGAGGATCTTCGTCGAGGTGGACCGCACGGACTGCGTGCTGCTCTTCGACGAGGCCGACGCGGTCTTCGGCAAGCGGTCGGAGGTGAAGAGTTCGCACGACCGGTACGCCAATCTGGAGAGCGCGTATCTGCTGCAGCGCCTCGAGGCGTTCGACGGAATCGCGGTGCTCACCACCAACCTCCGGGCCAACATCGACGAGGCGTTCACGCGCCGGCTCGACCTGGTCGTGGACTTTCCCTTCCCCGACGCGGAGCAGCGGGTCTCGCTCTGGCAGACGTGCCTCGCGGGCGTGCCGAAGGAGGCTGACGTGGACGAGGAGATCGCGTGCTGCGCCAAGGAGTTCGAACTCGCGGGCGGCTCGATCCGGTCGGCCGCGGTGACGGCCGGATACCTGGCGGCGGCCCGCGGTTCGGCGGTGACCGGTGCGGACCTACGGGCCGGGGCGCGGCGCGAGTACCAGAAGGCGGGGCGGCTGGTCCCGGACGCGGGGGTGCCCTGGTCTCCGTGACGGTACGGACGGCAGGGTCGTGATTCCGCGGACGGCAGGAGCTTGACGGCAAGGAGGGGCCACCCCGCACGGGGTGGCCCCTCCTTACGTGTCGAGTCGACCGCTCACGGCTCACATGACGCTGCCGCCGACCAGCTTCTTGATCGTCGCCGCGTCGACCGTGCCGGTCGCCGGAAGGCCGACGGCCGCCTGATAGGCGCGGATCTTGTCCTCGACCTGGCTGCTGTAGCGGCTGGTCATGTCCTTGTCCAGGCGGAAGTGGTCGATGCCGTACTGGGCGTTGGTGCGTGCCCGCTGGAAGTCGGTGGGGCTGTAATCACGGTTGTACGCCGCCCAGAACGCGGCCGTCAGCTGGGTGGTCTCCCAACTCGTGCCACCCACCCGCACCCTGTCGACCGTGATGCCCTGGGCCCACAGCGAGGTGAGTGTGGCCCGTCCGAGCGTGCCTCTGTCATCCGTCTCGAAGATCGCGGCGGAGTTCTTCTGGTTCTCGACACCGTCCTTGTACACGGCGTCCTGGTAGCAGGCCAGGGCGTTGCGGGTGGGGGTGTCGATCACGCCCGGGGACCAACCCGGCTGGAGCCGGCAGGGGTTGCTGGACGACATGTTCGCCAGGCGTTCCTGGGCGAACTCGACGATGACGTCCTTCGGGGAGCCGGGGACCCACGGGGGCGGAGTCGGGGTGTCGGCGGGCGGCGCGGGGGGCTGCTCGTTCCCGCCGTCGCCGGGTTCCGGCGCTTCCTCGGTCGGTGCGCCGCCGCCGTCCTGTCCGCCCTCCGTCGGGGCCCCTCCGGGGTCGCCCCCCTGTCCGCCACCCCCGCCGGGCGGCGGTGGCCCACCGTCCGTGAGGGGCGGAGGGCCTCCGGGTGCCTTTCCGCCGGGCTTGGGCGCTCCGGTCCCGCCCGGTGGTGGCGGTGCTTCGGGCAGCGCCTCACCGTCGCCCTGGGGCGCCGGCCTCGGCGCGCCGGTCGCCCGGATCTCCTTCGCCGCGCTGACGATCTTCGGGGAGAAGTTGAACCAGAGCACGACGAAGGCGATCACGGCGGTCAGCAGGAGTCCGCCCACCACCACGAGCCAGTTCCCGAAGACGGGGCGCTGGTCGAAGGTGCCGTCGAGGTCGAGGGCGGTGTCGTCGCCCGCCCGTCGCACGGCCACGGTGAACCGGTGCGACTCCTCGGTGCCGGTCCACCGCACGGCCTGCGGGCGTACGACGAGCTCGCCGAAGGCGGCGCGGCCCGGGGCGATCTGCACGGCGTTCGGACGTACGTCGAAGGTGAGCCGGTTGGCCTCGTCACGCGCCACGAGGGACGCGGTCAGCGGCGTGTTGCCGAGGTTGTCCACGGCGATGCGGGCCCGGCCGCGGAAGCGGCCCAGGAGCGCGGGCGGCAGGAGTTCGGCGCGGGTCTCGGTGAAGGGCGTGATGGTCAGCCTGCCCTCCACCACGTCGCGGGCGGCGGCGTTCTCCCGGGGGTCGACACGGATGCCGTACGCGACGGGGCCGGCCTCCACGTCGGAGGAGCGGGGCGGGGCGAACGAGATCTCGGCGGTCCCCTCGCTGCCCGGGTAGAGGCGGAGTACGTCCGGCTCCACCCGGGACCAGCCCGAGGGTTTGCCGACGAGGGAGAGCCGGTACTCCTCGACGGTGTCGCCGGTGTTCCGCACCCGCAGTCGGGCGCCGGCCCGGGCCCCGGGCTCGACGGTCACCTCGGTCGGGTCCAGAGAGGTCCACATGGTCATGGGCGAACGCTAAGGGGGCGGGGGTGGTGCCCGGCTGCCCGAAAGTCCCTGCTCGGGGGCAGCGCACGGTGCCCCTGTGTCCCTTCGCGGCACGGACCGGGGTTCCGCTCGGTGCGGAAGGGTGCCGCTGCGCCGCGCAGGGGTGTCGAAGCAGTCGCCGGCCGTCCCGCAGCGCCTGTCCGGGCCACGGGTGGACCCGTACCCCCGCCGTACCTTCGCATGCGCGGGTTCCGTCGCCAAGGGCCGGAGACCCGGTCGTTCGTCCGCCCATGCGCGGCGTTCGTCTTCTGGAGCGACTGACCGGCGGCAGCGGCCGTCTCGCCGACGGGCAGTGCCGGTGTCCGCGAGGGCAACGCCTGTTGCCCTCGCGAGCGCCCCTTCTTCCCTGGTCGGGGGCGGCGGACTCGGCGAGAGTCGGAAGCGTACGACCGCTGTCTACGGCCAAGGGGAGGGCGAGCGGAATGAAGTCGACGCACCACCGCGAACCGGAGGCCGCCCGGGGCGACCGCCCGGCGGCCGATGCCGGGACGGCGATGCCGCCCCCGTCGAACCGCTAGCCGCCGGCCGCCCCGCACAGACCTCGGTTCACCGACCGCCCGTCCCATCCCGCCCCGTCCAAGGAGAGCACGCCCCATGCCCACGTACCTGTCCCCCGGCGTCTACGTCGAGGAAGTCGCCAGCGGCTCCCGTCCCATCGAGGGGATGGGGACCTCGGTCGCCGCCTTCGTCGGACTCTCGCCCGTCGGGCCGCTCAACGAGCCGGTGCTCGTCACCAACTGGTCGCAGTACGTCGCGTCGTTCGGTGACTTCACGGACGGGTACTACCTCGCGCACTCCGTGTACGGGTTCTTCAACAACGGAGGCACCGCCGCGTACGTCGTGCGGGTGGGCGGCGGGGACGCCCTCGGCGCCACCCAGGCCGTCGGATCCGCCACCGCCGCCGGTGCCGCACCTCAGCTCGTCGCCGGTGAGTCCGTCGCACTCGGCGCCTTCCGGGTCGCCGCGATCACCGCGGGGTCCGAGGCCGGTGGGGCGCTCACCGTCGAGGTCCAGGACGTCGAGGGCGAGGCCGAGCGCTTCAAGCTGGTCGTCAAGGACGGCGAGAAGGTCGTCGAGAGCTTCGACGCCTCCGCGAAGAAGAGCGCGCGCAACTACGTCGTCGCCCAGGTCAAGCAGCGGTCCAAGACCATCGTGATCGAGGAGGCCGCGGCCGGCGGGCAGCTCGCCAGGCCCGACGCCCAGGCCGTCACCCTCGCACCGCCCGCGCAGGTTCCCGCGCCCGTCGCGACACGGACCGAGGTGGCCGCCGCGCTGGAGTCCAAGCAGTTCATCGGCGACTCCGCCGACCGTACGGGCTTCGGCGGCCTGGAGGCGTACGACGAGATCAACATGGTCGCCGTGCCCGACCTGATGGCCGCCTACCAGCAGGGGCTCATCGACCTGGAGCAGGTCAAGGCCGTCCAGCTCGGTCTCGTCGCGCACTGCGAGCTGATGGGCGACCGGATGGCGATCCTCGACCCGCCGCCCTCGCTCAACGCCCGTGACATCCGCAAGTGGCGCCAGGACGTGGCCGGTTACGACTCCCCGTACGCGGCCCTCTACTACCCCTGGATCAAGTCCTTCGACCCGGCGAGCGGTCAGACGCGTACGGTGCCGCCGTCCGGGCACATGGCCGGCGTCTGGGCCCGCAACGACGCCGAGCGCGGCGTCCACAAGGCCCCCGCCAACGAGATCGTGCGCGGCGCCGTCGACCTGGAGCTGCAGATCACGCGCGGTGAGCAGGACCTGCTCAACCCGATCGGCGTGAACTGCATCCGCGCCTTCCCGGGCCGCGGCATCCGGGTGTGGGGCGCGCGGACGCTGGCCTCCGACCCGGCGTGGCGCTACCTGAACGTCCGCCGCTACTTCAACTACCTGGAGGAGTCGATCCTCGTCGGCACCCAGTGGGTCGTCTTCGAGCCGAACGACCAGTCGCTGTGGGCCCGGATCCGCCGCAACGTCTCGGCCTTCCTCGTCAACGAGTGGCGGCAGGGCGCCCTGTTCGGCCAGCGGGCCGAGGACGCGTTCTACGTGAAGTGCGACGCCGAGACGAACCCGCCGGAGTCCGTCGACCTCGGTCGCGTGGTCTGCGAGATCGGCATCGCCCCGGTGAAGCCCGCCGAGTTCGTGGTCTTCCGCCTCGCGCAGTTCCAGGGTGGCGGGGGCGAACTGGAGGAGTAGTCCTCCTCTTTCTCGTCCCTCTCCCAGCTCCTTCCCTCCTTCTCCGCCCAGCCGGACCCCTTACATGAACAGGAGTGACCCGTATGTCCCTCGACACCGGTGACGCCCTCACTACCCACAATTTCGGCCTGCAGATCGACGGCGTCATGGTCGAGACCCTGCAGGAGATCAGCGGCCTCTCCATGGAGCAGGACGTGATCGAGTTCCAGCAGGTCTCGGCGGACGGCAAGCCGATCATCAAGAAGCTTCCCGGCGTGAAGAAGGCCGGCGAGTGCACGGTGACCCGTGGTGCCACCCAGTCCGCCGCCTTCACCGAGTGGATCGCGTCCTCCATCGCCGGCGACATGGGTTCGGCCCGCAAGGACGCGTCCATCATCTTCCTGGACTACCAGCTCACCGAGGTGAAGCGGTACAACCTGCGCAACGCCTGGTGCACCAAGGTGGAGCTGAGCGCGACCAAGGCCGGCGACGCCGCCGCCCTCACCGAGCAGGTCACCATCACCTTCGAAGAGCTGACGCTCGGCTGATGCGACGCGAAGGAGGAGCGGCGGAAGCGCAGCGGGGACGTCAACACGAGCCGTTGCGGACGGAGTTCGAGTTCGAGCTGCCGCGCGGGTTCGTCGACGAGGCCGGCACCGTGCACCGCCACGGGGCGATGCGGCTCGCCACGGCCAGGGACGAGCTGCTCCCGCTGCGGGACATCCGGGTCCGTGAGAACCCGGCGTACCTGTCCGTGGTGCTGCTCGGCCGGGTGATCACCCGGCTGGGCACGCTCCCGTCGGTCCACGACGGGACGGTGGAGAACATGTTCGCCTCCGACCTGGCGTTCCTCCAGGACTTCTACCGGCAGATCAACGCGGAGGGCCACACCAGGGCCGCCGTCGCGTGCCCGCACTGCGAGGAGTCCTTCGAGGTCGAGCTGGCCGGGAGCCGCCTGGGGGAATCGTGACGTACGCGGCCGACCGGATCGAGGAGGAGACCGCGTACCTCGCCTTCCACTTCCACTGGGGCATGGACGACATCCTCGATCTGGAGCACGCGGACCGACGGAGGTACGTGGGCCAGGTGGCCTCGCTGGTGGAGCGGTCGCAGGCGTAACGGCAGGGCAGGGAAGGGAGGTCGGAGGAGACGGTGGGGATGTTCGAGAGATGGCGGACGGGGCGGTCGTCGCGCGGTGACGCGCGGGCCGGGGCCGCGGCGGAGAGCGTGGCACCGGTCGCGCGTCCGGCGGCGGCTCCCGGCGACGCGTGGCGGGCGCTGCCGCCCGTCCAGCGGATGGTCGGTGCTCCGCTCACCATCGCGGAGCACGGTTTCGCCGCGTCCCTCGCGACCCACTGGAACCCCTCCTTCCAGAGCGACCTCGGCCATGGGGCGGTGCCGGACGCGCCCGGCGGCGTCCTGCTCGACGCGATGCGGCCCGTGCAGCGGGCGGCGGGCGACCCCGCGCAGGCGGAGCCCCATGAGCTGCCGGGGCTGCGGCTGCCGGTGGCCGGGGCGGCTTCGGAGGGCGGCGGCGCCGGCGGGTCGGCGACCACGGAAGCCGGGGGCGGAGGCGGGGGCGGGGGCGTCGTGCCGTCGGCCGTTCAGCGGCGGGTCGCGCCGACGCCGGACGGAGGGAGCGCAAGGAAGGTTCCTCCGGCACGGGGTGAGGTGGCCGCACCCGCACGCGGTGCGGCTGCCGCTCCTTCGGTACGGGGGGACACCTCGCCGCGCGCGAAGGCGTCGGGCACGAAGGCGTCGGGCAAGGACCGGCCCGCGCCGTCCGCCCGGGCCGTCCCGTCCGCCGGTGGGACGGTGCAGCGCGCCGCTGCGCCCGCGAGCGGTCCCGACCTGAGCACTCGGGCTTCCGGCTTCGCGTCCGAGGCCGGAGGAGATGTGACCGGGACACCGCTCACGGCGGCGCCGTCCACCGCCAGCCCACCCCGTCGGCCCGTACGGCCCGCACCCGTTCGCCGTTCACCGCTGGTCACCGCCCGGCCCGTGCAGCCGCCACGTCGGCTGGATCCGGCCGGAGCCGAGGCGCCGTCCGGTCGCATGGACGGGTCCAGCACGCCTTCCGTCCAGCGGGCGTCGGCCCCGGACCGTACGACCGCGCCCATCAGCGCCGCACCGGAGCCGTCGGCGGCCGGGCGGCCCCAGAACGTCCCGGGCCCCCCTTCCCCCGAGGGGCCCGGGACTCCCTCCGGAACGCCCGTCGCTCCGGTGCAGCGGCGGCCTGCCGTACGCCGCTCACGGCGCGCGGCGGGTGCCGACTGGAGCACGAATGCGCCTGCCTCCACGCCCTCGGCGGCCCCGGCGGTCCCGGTCGGGCCGGTGGCTCCGGTGGGTCCGGCACCTCAGCCGGCTCCGACGAGCCCGACGAGCCCGACGAGCCCGACGAGTCCGACGAGTCCGACGAGTCCGACGAGTCCGACAGCATCGACCGGCCCGGTGAACCCGGCCGGTCCGGCTCGGCCTCCGAGCCCGACCCACCCTGCGAGTGCCGCCCCGGTCACCGTTCCCCCGCGACCGGCGGCTCCGACGCCTCGCTCCGGTCCGGCCGCCTCCTCAGGTAGCACGGCTCCGGCCTCGCCGGGGTCCCCGACATCACCGGCTGCCCAGGCCATGCCCGTCTCCCCGGCCACCCCGCGTGCGGCCGCATCCACCGGGTCACCGGCCCCCCTGATCGCGCGCGCTCCCGCCACCACGCCCGCGCCCCCGGCAGCCCCGGCGGCTCCCGTGCGTCCCACAGGGCCCGCGACCTCCGCCCCCCCGGCGTCCTCCGCCGTCCAGCCGCGACCTTCCGCCGACGCGCCCACGCCGCAGCCCGGGCTCGGCGCCCCCGTGCGGCGCTCCGCCGCCGACGCGCCCGCGCCGCAACCGGGCCGTGCGCCGCGACGGTCCCCGATCGGGGCGCCCCTCCCCCGTGCTTCCGCCGACCGCGAGACGTCGGCGCCGGCCAAGGCGTCGCCCACGCCCGGCTCCATCGGCTCGCCCGCACCTCGGGCGGCGGCACCGGCCCCGAGTGCCACCGATTCGGCGCCCATCCAACGGGCGACCGCGACCGCTTCCACGTCCACGTCCACGTCCACGTCCACGTCCAGGGTTCCGGGAACGCCTTCGGCGCCCGCGGCGCACGTTCCGGCCACCCCGGCCACCCCGGCCACCCCAATAACGCCGGTGGCACCGACCCCGGTCGCCCCCGCCCGCACCCCCTCCGCCCCGGTACCGCTCACCCCCTCCGCCTCCGCGCCCCCGCTTCCCGACCTCCAGCGGGCCCCGGCGGCTCCCCGGCCCCGGAGTTCCGACCTCTCCCCCGCTCCTCCACCCGTCGGCGTACCCGCTCCCGTCCCCTCACCGATGCCCGCGCCCGGGCCCAGGCCCACGTTCGTGCCCGCGCCCACGCCCGTGCCCGTGGTCGTCGTGCCCGACCTGCCCCGGGCCACGACGCACCCCGTACAGCGGCGGGCCACGCTTCCGCTCGCCTCCACGCGGTCGCTCACCCCGAGCCTGCCGGGAGCCGAAGGCACGTCCGCCCCGGCCCGTACCTCCACCGCCCCGAGCCCCGCTCCCCTCTTCACGCCCACGCCCACGCCCGCGCCCGCGCCCGCGCCCACCGTCCAGCGCTCCTCCGCCGGGCCGGCCGCCGGCGGCACCACGGCGCCCCTCGGGTCCCCGCGCCCCGTCGTTCCCCTCGCCCCGCCCTCCGCGGCGCGGCCGGTCACCCGCCCTGTGGTGGTCCAGCGCCAGAGCGCCCCCGCGCCCGCCCCCGAAGCAGCCCCGGTCCCGACCGTCTCAAAGCCCCCCGTCGTCACTCCGGCCCCACTCCAACGAGCCACCTCACCCACAGCACCCGCCCCGCGTGCCACCACGGTCACCCGGACCGCTCCCGCCCCGGCGGCCGTACAGCGCACCGCCGGTCCTGCTCCCACCGGGCCGGCCGTCGGTGATGCCGAATCGCCCAGCCATCTCGACGAGTTGGCCCGGCGTCTCGTCACCCCGCTCTCGCGGCTGCTGCGCGCCGAGCTCCGCGCCGACCGGGAGCGGGTGGGCCGCCTCCGCGATCACGGCCGCTGACCGACCCTCCCACCACCGCCTATCCGAGAGATCCGCACCATGCCCCAGCAGCAGGACCCCGCATCCACCGTCTTCTTCAAGCTCGCCATCGACGGCCAGGACCTCGGCCTGTTCAACGGCTGTGACGGTCTCTCCTCCGAGGTGGAGGTGGAGCAGCGTCAGGAGGGCGGCAACAACGGCTTCGTCTGGCAGCTCCCGACCCGCGTCACGTTCTCCACCATCCGCCTGACCCGTCCCCTCACCCCGGACACGGCCAAGGTCGCCGCCTGGATCTCGTCGCTCGCCACCGGCATCACCCGCCCCACGGCGCAGATCGCGGCGCTTCGCGCCGACGGGTCGGTCGTCGCCCAGTGGGGCCTGGTCGAGGTGCTGCCGGTCCGCTGGACGGGCCCGACCCTCGACCCGGCGAGCCCGGCCGTCGCGACCGAGACCCTGGAGATCGCGCACCACGGCTTCACCGACGCGGGAGGAGCCTGAGATGGCCCCGTCCTTCGGAGGACTGGCTGCCAGCGGACTGTCGCGCGCCTCGCTCGCCATCCACCAGCCGCCGACCGATCTGTCGAGCAGCTACGGCGGCAAGCTGGGCGAGGTGAAGTTCGAGTTCAACCCCAATCAGCTGCAACTCAGCCGGTCCGCGAGCTGGTTCACGGAGCAGGCCGTCGCGTACGACCGCGGCGCGCCGCCGAAGTTCACCGGCAGCCGGCCCGCCGAGCTGCAGCTGGAGGTCTTCCTCGACCGCTCCGGCGACCCGTCGTCCAACGACGTGAAGCAGCAGGTGGAACTGCTGCTCTCGTGTTGCGAGGTGACCCAGCAGAGCATCGCCGCGAAGGCGCCTTCGCCGCCGTGGGTGCAGTTCTCCTGGGGCTCGTTCTCGACCGTGCAGTTCGTCGCGTACGTCACGTCCGTCTCGGCGACGTACACCCTGTTCAGCCCCAGTGGCATGCCGATCCGCGCCACCTGCTCGCTGTCGCTGACGGAGATCTCCAGCGCGACGAAGAAGCAGAACCCGACGTCCGGCGCCCTGTCGGCCCGCCGGGTGCACCGCACAGTCGCCGGCGACTCCCTGGCGTCCCTCGCCTGGCGGGAGTACGGCGACGCGACCCGCTGGCGTGTCATCGCCGAGGCGAACCGCATCGACGACCCGATGCGGCTGCGGCCCGGTACCGAACTGCTGCTCCCGTCCACCACCGAAACGCCGGAGACCGAGGGCGCCTCATGAGCGAGAAGACCTTCACCACCGTCCTCCACGTGCAGCTCGACGGCACGCCGCTGCCGGACCCGCTCGCGGTCCGCCTCACCGAGGGCTGGGTGGACGCCAGTGTCAACGTCCCGTCCGCCTTCCAGCTGACCTTCGGCGACAAGGACGGCACCCTCACCGGGAAGTTCCCGTTCCTGAAGGTCGGCGCCATGGCGGTGCTGTCCCCGTTCACCGACGGGAAGCTCGGGGAGCCCATGCTGACCGGCGAGGTCACCGCCGTCGAGGTGGACGCGTCGCCCGGCCACGGCCGGTATCTGATCGTGCGCGGCTACGACCCGGGGCACCGGTTGCTGCGCAGTCGGCGCGTCGAGGGCTATCCGAACATGACGGCATCGGACATCGTCAGGAAGCTCGCCGCTCTCAACCGCGTCCCGCTCGGCCGGGTCGACGCGACGCCGACCGTGTACGAGCTGGCCACCCAGCCCAACATCACCGACTGGGACTTCCTCTCGCGGCTGGCGCGGGAGAACGACGTACGGCTGTCCCTCGACCCGGCGGGTCGGCTCGTCTTCGCCGCGCTGCCCCCGGCCTCCTCCGCTCCCGCCGACACCACTCCCGCGGCGGTCAGCCCGTACGTCCTGGACTTCGGGAGCAACACGCTGCACAGCCGGGTGTCCGTCACCGCGGCCGGGCAGGTCGGGAAGGTCGATGTGCGGGGGTGGGATCCCCGCACCAAGCAGGCGTTGTCCTCGCCGACTCCCGCCGTCGCGAGCAGGGAGATCGTCTCGGACATCACCCCCGCGCAGCTCTCCGCGCCCTTCGGCCCTGCCGAACTGGCCTTCACGGGCACGCCGTTCACCACACAGTCGGAGGTGACGCAGGCGGCCGCGGCGCTCGCCGACGACGTCACGGGCTCGTTCGCGGAGCTCGAGGTGGCGGTCACCGGCAATCCGTCCCTGAAGCCGGGGCAGCCGGTTGCCGTGAAGGGCGCGGGCTTCCCCTTCGAGGGGCGGTACACCGCCACCGGGGTGCGCCATGTCTTCGCGTCGGGACGGCAGTTCGCGACGTGGCTGACGGTGTCGGGACGGCAGTTCCGTTCGCTGTACGGGACGGCTTCGGGCGGCGGGGAGCCCGCGCCGCCGATGCCGGGCGTGGCGGTCGCCCTT
Organism: Streptomyces exfoliatus; assembly: GCF_000725545.1. Lineage (GTDB taxonomy): Bacteria > Actinomycetota > Actinomycetes > Streptomycetales > Streptomycetaceae > Streptomyces > Streptomyces exfoliatus. The sequence continues at coordinate 75,213 of NZ_JNZP01000011.1, forward strand.
GTCACCAACACGAAGGATCCGCTCTCGCTCGGCCGGGTCAGGCTGCGTTTCCCGTGGCTGTCGGCGACGTACGAGAGCGGCTGGTGCCGGGTGGCCCAGCTCGGCGGGCGGGGTGGCGGCGGTCTGATGCTCCCCGAGGTCGACGACGAGGTGCTGTGCGCCTTCGACCGGGGGTCCCTCGAGCATCCGTACGTGCTGGCGGGGCTCTACAACGGGGTCGACAAGCACACCCCGGCCACCGACCGGGTGCCGCCCGTCGATCCGACGAGCGGGCGGGTGCAGTGGCGCGCGCTGACCTCGCGTACCGGTCACACCGTGGAGCTGCGGGAGGAGGGCGGCCGGACCCGTGCCTCGCACGGCATCCGGCTGCGTACGTCGAAGGGGGGACTGAGCGTCGAGCTGAACGAGGCCCGCACCACGCTGACCATCGACAGCGACGGCACGGTCACCATCTCGGGGGCGCGGGGGGTGACGGTGGAGTCCGGGACCGATCTGACGTTGTCGGCCAAGGGGCGGATCAAGCTCGACGCGGGGCTCGGCGTGGACATCAAGGCCGGCATGAAGTTCAAGGTCTCCGCGCTCACGCAGGCCGTCGTCAACGCCCCGACGTTCGTGACCTCGACCGTTCCGATGCCCAACCCCGTCGTGGCGAACCTGCCGTTCTGACGGCCGGCGCCCTTTCCGAGTCCGGAGGAGGACCTTCCCTTGAGTGAGCACTTCGTCGGCGCCGGCTGGGCCTTTCCCCTGCGGACCGGCCCCAGCGGTTCCATCGCGCTCGTCCGGCGCGACCGCGAGATCGAGGAGTCGATGCGGCTCGTCCTCGCGACGGCTCCGGGCGAGCGGCCGATGCGCCCCGAATTCGGCTGCGCGGTGCATGAGTTGGTGTTCGCCCCGGTCAACGACGCGACGATGGGGCGGGTCCGGTACGAGGTGATGTCCTCGCTCGACCGCTGGGAGCCGCGCATCGACGTGGAGGACGTCACGGTCGCCCCGGCGCCCGACGAGCCGACCACGCTGCACATCGACGTCCGCTACCGGGTACGCGGGGCCAACAACCCGCGCAATCTCGTCTTCCCCTTCTACGTCATCCCCTCCGAGGACTGAAAGAGCCGCCATGGCCCTGCCCGCACCCCATCTCGACGACCGGCGCTTCCAGCAGTTCGTCGACGACGCCAAGCGCTACATCCAGCAGGCGTGCCCCGAGTGGACCGACCACAACGTCTCGGACCCTGGGGTCACCCTGGTCGAGGCCGTCGCGCACATGGCGGACCAGCTCGTCTACCGTCTCAACCGGGTTCCGGAGAAGAACCATCTGGCCTTCCTCGACCTGCTCGGGGTGACGCTGTTCCCGCCCGCCGCCGCCCGTGCCGAGATCACGTTCCGGCTCTCGGCGCCGCAGCCGGAGCCGGTGGTGCTGCCCACCGGCACGGAGGTGTCGACGGGGCGGACGGAGACGGAGGAGGCGGTGGTCTTCGCGACCAGCGCCGATCTGACGGTCGTGCCCTGCGCGTTGACCCACCTCGTACGCCAGGAGGCCGGGGGCACGCCCGAGGACCGTTCCCAGGACCTGCTCGGCGGCGAGGACGTGCCCGCGTTCTCGGCGGCGCCCCGGATCGGCGATCTGCTGCTGCTCGGTCTCTCGGCGGCCGTGCCGGACTGTCTGCTCGTGCTGGACCTGGACAGCCGGGTGGACGGTGTCGGTGTGGACCCGCGCAGGCCGCCCCTGGTGTGGGAGGCGTGGACGGCGGCCGAGGGCTGGGTGGTCTGCGAGGTGGACGAGGACACCACGGGCGGCCTGAACCGCCCGGGTGAGGTGCTGCTCCACATGCCGTCCGGGCACGTGGTGTCGCGGCTCGCCGGGCATGAGGCGGGCTGGGTGCGCTGCCGGGTCGTGGAGGCCGCCGAGGGGCTGCCCTCGTACAGCGAGTCCCCGACCGTACGGGCCGCGGGGGCGTTCACCATCGGCGGGACGGTGCGCGCGGCGCACGCGGAGACGGTGCGGGACGAACCCCTCGGCGAGTCCGAGGGTGTCGCGGGGCAGCGGGTCCGGCTCGCGCACGCGCCGGTGGTGGACCGTCCTCCGCTGCTGCTCCAGGTCGCCGGGCGGGCGGACGGCGGTGGGGACGAGGAGGATCCCGAGGCCGGCTGGCAGGAGTGGAGCGTGGTCCGCGACTTCGCCTCCTCGCGCCCGGGTGACCGCCACTTCACGCTGGACGCGACCACGGGCGAGATCGCCTTCGGGCCGTGTGTGCGACAGCCGGACGGCACGCTGCGGCAGTTCGGGGCGGTGCCGCCGAAGGGTGCGGCGATCCGCGCGGTCCGTTACGGCACCGGGGGCGGCCGGGCGGGCAACGTGGCCCGCTCCACGATCACGGTCCTGCGCAGTTCCATCCCGTACATCGCGCGGGTGGAGAACCGTGAGGCGGCACGCGGCGGCGTCGACGGGGAGACCGTCGAGGAGGCCAAGTCCCGTGCGCCCGTCACGCTGCGGGCGCAGGAGCGGGCGGTCACCGCCCGGGACTACGAGGAGCTGGCGCGCCGGGCGGCGCCCGAGGCCGCGCGGATCTCGTGTCTGGCGGCGGACGCGGCCGAGGCCGGCGAGAACGCCGTGCGGGTCCTGGTCGTGCCGCAGGCGGTACCGGACCGGGGTGGCCGGCTGCGGTTCGAGCAGCTCGTGCCGGGCGAGGAACTCCTGTCCCGGGTGACGGGCTTCCTGGACGAGCGGCGTCCGCTGGGGACCCGGCTCGCCGTCGGGCCGCCGTTCTACCAGGGAGTGACGGTGGTGGCGACGCTGCACTCCTTCCGGGCCGCCGAGGCGGAGCGGGTGCGCGCGGAGGCGCTGGACACGCTGTACGCGTACCTGGACCCGCTGACGGGCGGGGCGCACGGCGAGGGGTGGCCGTTCGGTCGCCCGCTGCGGGCCGGGGAGGTCTTCGCGGCGCTCCAGCGGGTGCCGGGCGTGGAGCTGGTGGACGAGGTCCTGCTGCACCCGGCGGATCCGCTGACCGGTCGCAGGGGTGAGACGACGGACCGGATCGAGCTGGCGCCGTCCGCGCTGCTCTTCCCGTTCGACCATCGTGTCCGTGTGATCGAGGCGCGGTGAGCGGGTCCGCGCGGGGGACGGTCCCGGGCCTTGCGACGCCGTACCCGCTGGGGGCGGCGCTGCCCGCCGTCTACGCGGAGGACGACTTCGGCCAGCGGTTCGTGGCCGGTCTCGACGTCGTCCTCGCTCCGCTCTTCAACGTCCTGGACTCCCTTGAGGCGTACTTCTCGCCCGCGCTGGCCCCTGCCGACTTCGTGGACTACCTCGCGACCTGGGTCGGCGCGGAGCTGGACGGCGGGGAGCCGATCGCGCTGCGCCGGCACGCGGTCGCCTCCGCCGTGGCGCTGCACCGGGTGCGCGGCACCCGTCAAGGGCTCGCGGCTGCGGTCCGGCTGGCCTTCGGGGTTGCCCCGGAGATCTCCGAGAGCGGGGGTGCGAGCTGGTCCGCCGCGCCGCTCGGCCCGTTCCCCGGGACGCCCGTGTCCGGGCTGCACGTGGTTCTCCGGGTCGCCGACCCGGCTGCCGTGGATCCGCACCGACTGCGCGCGGTGGTGGCCGCGGCCCGTCCCGCGCACCTGCCGTTCACGGTGGCGGTGACCGCGTCCGGTCCGTCCTCCGCGACCTCTTCCCGTACATCCGAAGGAGCTTGACCCTGATGAGTGACGCGCCCCAGACCCGTCCGTGCCCGGACTGCGCGAGCCCGGTGCGGACGTCGGACCAGTCGTTCTGCGACAGTTGCGGAGCCTTCCTGCGCTGGGACACCCCGGCGGACGCCGCCGCGGCCGGGGGGACTCCGCCCGGTGCCGAGGCGACGGTCCGGGAGGAGCCGGCCGGCGAGGCGGGGAGCGGAGACGGGCCGTCGGTGCCGGCGGCCCGGCCGGAGCCGAGCCGAGTTTCGGCATCCGCACCGACGCCGTCGGGTCCCGAGGAGGTGACCGCCCCGCTGCCCGCCGTGGACCCGGCCTCCCCGGCTCCCGCGCCCACCCCCGTACCGGAGGAGGCGAGGACCGTGTCCGACGGGCCCTCGGACACGCTCGTACGCTCCCTCCTCGTCCCCGTCCCCGGGGACCGGCCCCGGGAACCGGCCGTGGCCGCGCCGGTGCTTCCCGCGCGTCCGGAGGCGGCGCGTCCGGCGGTCCGGGCGGCCGGGGCGCCCGCGCCCGTCCAGGGCGGCACGCCGTGCCCTGCCTGCTCGCTCGCCAACACCCCGGGTCGTCACTTCTGCCGCTTCTGCGCGACGCCCATGGTCCCCGAGCGGCTCTCGACGGCCGAGGGGCCTTACGCGGGCCGTCGCCCCGGGCTCAACCGCGACCGGAGCCGCTGGATCGTCCGTGCCCTGATCGCCACGGCGGTCGTGGCGGTCGTGGTCGGCGGTGTCGTCGGCGGCCCGCCCGCCGCGCGCGCGGTCCAGGACCACTTCGCCACCCGTGTCCCGGTGCATCCGGTGGCCTGGGCGGCCTCGCACTCCGCGCCGAAGCAGGACGCGAAGCTGGCGGGCGACGGGTACTCCAACACCTGGTGGGGCACGGGGTACGCGGGTGACTCGGCCGGCCAGTACCTGGAGGCCCGCTTCGCCGAGCCGACGGATCTGCTGAGCGTCCTGATCACCCCGGGCAGCGCGAAGAACACCACCCAGGCCGACGGTCAGGCGACCCCGCGCACCTTCGACCTCGTGGTCAGGGACTCCTCGGGCGAGACGCGCGTCTCACACCACCGCATCAACGACGGTGGCACCCAGCGCGTCGACGTCCGGGTCCGCGACGCGCTGTCGGTGCAGCTGGTGCTGCGGACGGCCTGGCGGGCCGACTCCCGCCGGCAGGTGGCCGTCGCGGAGCTGGAGTTCTTCGGCCGTTCCGTCTCCTGACGCTCCGCCGGTCAGGTGCGCAGCCACACCGCCGTGTCGGTGGGGAGCCCGCCGTCGGCGTCCAGCGGACCGCTCGACAGGAGCAGCCGCTCGTACGGCGGGAGGGCGGCCGGGGCCGGGAAGAGGTTGACCACGCACACCAGGCCGCCGGTGCGGGAGAGGGCGAGGGCTCCTTCCCGCGCGGGCACCGCCTGTTGGTGCGGAGGCCGGACATCACGCCAGTCGCGTCATTGCCGACTCCTTGCCCCACGCGAACGCGACCCGCGTGGGGCCGACATCACGCCTGGGCGCCCGAAGGGTTGACGGCCCCACAGACGCCCCATAACTTCATGCCTTGATAAAAGTCTTGCTGTTGGGGGTTCTCCATGAGGCACGAAACGGCGAAAGGGTTGTCAGGTGCATTACATGCTTAACCGAGGGCTCAGATACCTCCGAGGACTGCGCCCCCTCACCGTGCTCACCGCCGGCGCCCTCGTCGCCGGCAGCCTGGTCCTCACCGGGCCCGGCACCGCGCAGGCCGCCGGCGAGCGGGTCGACGTCTGGCTCACCACCACCTCCGACTCCGGCGGCCGTACCGTCATCCGGGGACTCGCCCCGCAGGCACCCCTCGCGTTCGGGCCGGCCGGCGGCGCCGCGAGCCACACCCTCACCGTCGACGAGGGCACCACGTACCAGCAGTTCGAGGGTGGCGGTGCGTCGATCACCGACACGACCGCCCATCTCCTGCGCGGGGGCGCGGTCAGTGCCGCCACCCGCGACGAGGTGATGCGCAGGCTGTTCTCGCCCACCGAGGGCATCGGCCTCTCCTTCGTCCGCAACCCCATCGGAGCCTCGGACCTCTCCCGTCCCGGGAACGTCTCCCTCGACGACACGTGCTGCGACCTGAACGACTTCGGGTCCAACGGCTACGACACGAACGTCCGGCTGCTGACCGCGCAGGCCAAGCAGCTCAACCCGGCACTCCGGGTCAAGGGCGTGCCGTGGAGCGCGCCCGGCTGGATGAAGGACAACGGCCGGATGGACCAGATGGGCTGGCTCAAGGCGGAGTACTACCCGCTGTACGCCCAGTACCTGGTCAAGTACGTGCAGAGCTACCAGGCCGCCGGGGTGAAGGTCGACTACGTCTCCGTGCAGAACGAGCCGAACTGCTGTCAGGCCGGCAACCCGACCGCCATGAACTACCCCGGCATGAGCTGGAACCCGGCCGGGCTCGTCGAGTTCACCAAGAACCACGTCTACCCGGCCTTCCGGGCCGCGGGCCTCACCACCAAGGTCCTCGTCCACGACTGGAACTACGGCGACTACGCCGGCTTCGGCGCCGGGATCCTCGGCGACGCGGGCGTGCGCGACGATCCGCTGTTCGGGGGCATCGCCTGGCACGGCTACTTCGGAGACCCGGCCGTGGGCACACAGGTGCACCAGCAGTACCCGACGGTCAAGCAGTTCAGCACCGAGCACTCCGGCGGCACCTGGATCGCCGACCAGCACGACGAGGACCTCAGGGACATCGTCGACTACGCCCGCAACTGGAGCGGCAGCCTGGTCAAGTGGAGCCTGGCCCTCAACCAGAACATGGGCCCGCACAACGGCGGCTGCGGCACCTGCACCGGTCTCGTCACCGTGCAGGAGGGCGGCGCCCGCGCCGGGCAGGTCGACTACACGATCGAGTACTACACGACGGGTCACCTGACCAAGTTCGTCAGGCCCGGTGCGTACCGCATCGCCTCCACCGCCAACAGCACCGTGAAGAACGTGGCCTGGCGCAACCCCGACGGCTCCAAGGCGCTGATCGCCCACAACGGCGGCGGCTCCGCCCAGTCCGTCCGGGTCGACTGGGGCGGCCAGTCCTTCACGTACACGCTGCCCGCCCGCACCACCGCGACCTTCACCTGGGCGGGGACGCCCGCCGGCGGAGGCGGAGCCGGCCCGCTGACCGGTCTGGCCGGGAAGTGCCTGGACGTGGCCGGCGGGGCCACCGTCGACGGCACGCCCGTCCAGCTGTACGGCTGCAACGGCACCGCGGCGCAGCGCTGGACGCTCGCCGCCGACGGCAGCGTGCGGGCGCTCGGCAAGTGTCTCGACGTCACCGGCGGTTCGACGGCCGACGGCGCGCGGGTCCAGTTGTACAACTGCAACGGCACCGCCGCGCAGCGCTGGACCTACGACGCCGCCACGCACGACGTGGTGAACACGGGCGCGAACAAGTGTCTGGACGTCACGGGCAACTCGTCGGCCGACGGGACCCGGGCGCAGATCTGGACCTGCACCGGCGGGGCCAACCAGAAGTGGACCCACGATCCGGCCTGATCCACGGCCCACACAGCCCTTCTCCGTCCCCCACCCCACAGGCCCCGCGCCTGTTCGAAGGAGCCCGCATGCCACCCGTACGTCCCCGGCGGACGCTGAGCGCGGCGGTGGTCGCCGCGACCGCCGTGCTCACCGGTCTGCTCACCGGCGGTCCGCCGAATGCCGCCGCCCAGGAACCCGTCCCCCGGGTCGTCGACCGGTTCGAGGGTGAGGTCCCGTTCGCGGGGCCGCCGGCGGAGGGACTGTTCACCTGGGGCGACGCCACCGGGTCGCACCCCCGGCTCGAACTGACGGAGCGCGCCGACGCCCCCGAGGGCGGCAAGGTCCTCGAGGGCCGCTACGACATCGGCGGCTGGGGAGGCTTCACCCACGACTTCGCCTTCGACCGGCCGGCCCACGACTGGACCGCGTACAAGGGCATCCGGCTGTGGTGGTACGGCCAGAACACCGCGCCGCTGCCGCCCGGCTCGGGCCGCCGGATCGCGCTGGAGATCAAGGACGGCGGCGCGAACGGGGAGGCGTCCGAACTGTGGACGACGTCCTTCACGGACGACTGGGAGGGCTGGCACCTCGTCGAGATCCCGTTCTCCGCGTTCGTCTACCGGACCGACTACCAGCCCGTCGGGGGCATCGACCAGGTCCTCGGGCTCGACCGGATGTGGGGGTACGCCGTCACGCTCCCCACCGGCGGGCCGGGGGCGTTCGCCCTCGACGGCGTGGAGCTGTACGGCACGGCGGAACCCGCCCTCACCACCAGGGTGGTCACGAAGTCCGTGGTGCACCCGGTCGAGGAGGGCGGCAGCGCCCGGGTGGACGTCTCGGTGGCCACCACCGGCTCCGGACCGACCGGCGAGCCCGTCACCGTCACGTACGGGACGGGGGACGGCGGCAGCGCCGAGCCGGGGAAGGACTACCGGCCTGTCACGGGGAGCGTCGTGTTCCCCGCCGGGACGCCGTCCGGTACGACCCGTTCGATCACCGTGCCGACGATGAGGGACGGTGCGGCCGAGTCCGCGGAGACCGTTCCGCTCCGGCTGACGGTCGAAGGCGCCAAGGCTCCCGCGGAGGACCCACTGGTCGTGGTGAACGCGCACGGGCTGCCGTACCTCGACACCCGGCTGCCGGTGCGCAGGCGGGTGGCCGACCTGGTCTCCCGGATGTCCCTGGCGGAGAAGGCCGGGCAGATGACGCAGGCCGAGCGCAACGCGCTCAAGGCGCCGGGTGACATCGCCGGGTACGGCCTCGGGTCCCTGCTCTCCGGCGGCGGTTCGGTCCCGACGCCCAACACGCCCGAGGCCTGGGCCGCGATGGTCGACGCGTACCAGCTGCGCACCCGGGCGACCCGCTTCCAGATCCCGCTGATCTACGGCGTGGACGCGGTGCACGGGCACAACAACGTCATCGGGGCGACGATCATGCCGCACAACATCGGCATCGGCGCGGGCCGCGATCCGGAACTGGCCGCGAGGACCGGGGCCGTGACCGCGAAGGAGGTGCGGGCCACCGGCGTCCCCTGGGACTTCGCGCCGTGCGTGTGCGTGACCCGCGACGAACGCTGGGGCCGGTCGTACGAGGCCTTCGGGGAGGACCCGGCGCTGGTCACCGCCATGGAGACCGTCATCAACGGCATGCAGGGCGCGCGCAACGGCAAGGACCTCGACCGCAACGACAAGGTGCTCACCAGCGCCAAGCACTTCGTCGGCGACGGCGGCACCGCCTTCGGCTCCTCGACCACCGGCTCGTACACGACCGACCAGGGCGTCACCCGGGTCAGCCGCGCGGAGCTCGAAGCGGTGCACCTCGCTCCGTTCGCCGAGGCGGTTAAGCGGGGCACCGGCACGGTCATGCCCTCGTACTCCTCCCTCGACGTCCTCGGCGACGACCGGGGGCCCGTGAAGATGCACGCGAACGCCGAGATGATCAACGGGGTCCTCAAGGACCGGATGGGCTTCGAGGGCTTCGTCATCAGCGACTGGCAGGCCATCGACCAGATCCCCGGCGACTATCCCGGCGACGTGCGGACCTCGGTCAACGCCGGGCTCGACATGATCATGGTACCGACGAACTACCAGGAGTTCATCCGGACCCTCACCGCCGAGGTGGAGGCCGGCCGGATCTCCACCGCGCGGATCGACGACGCCGTGGCCCGCGTCCTGACGCAGAAGTTCCGCCTCGGTCTGTTCGAGAAGCCGTACGCGGACACCACGCACCTGCCGTCGATCGGATCGCCCGCGCACCGCGCGGTGGCACGCGAGGCCGTGGCGAAGTCCCAGGTGCTCCTGAAGAACGAGGGCGCGGTGCTGCCGCTGAAGCCCACGCAGAAGGTGTACGTGGCCGGGTCGAATGCCGACGACCTGGGCAACCAGGCCGGTGGCTGGACCATCAGCTGGCAGGGCGCGTCCGGACGGACGACGACCGGTACGACGATCCTCGAAGGGATGCGCAAGGCCGCGCCGGATGCGGACATCGCCTGGTCGAAGGACGCCTCGGCGCCGACCGACGGCTACGACATCGGCGTGGTGGTGGTCGGCGAGACCCCGTACGCCGAGGGGTTCGGCGATGTCGGGAACGGCCACGACCTCGAACTGAGCCCCGCCGACAAGGCGGCGGTGGACAAGGTCTGCGCGGCGATGCCCTGCGCGGTTCTGGTGGTGTCCGGGCGGCCCCAGCTGATCGGCGACCGACTGCCGGCCGTCGACGCGCTCGTCGCGTCCTGGCTGCCCGGCACGGAGGGCGACGGTGTCGCCGACGTCCTCTACGGCACGCGGCCGTTCACCGGTCGACTGCCGGTGACGTGGCCGAGGTCGGAGGCGCAACTGCCCGTCAACGTGGGCGACAGCAGCTACGACCCGCAGTTCCCCTACGGCTGGGGATTGACCACCCTCACGGCCCGGTCCGGAGGGGAGCCCGCTCTGCGGGCCGTGCGCGCCGCGGCCGAGGTGCTCCGGGCGGCCGGTCGGGGCGGCTCCGCCGAGGGCCGGAGGCTCGTCGAGACAGCGCGGCTGATCGTGCAGGACAAGATCGGTCAGGACATCACGGAGGCCGTGGCCAAGCCGTTCGCCGAGGCGGACCACCTGCTGCTCACGGGCGATCCGGTGGGCGCGATCGGCAGACTGACGGAGGCGTACCGGGCCGCCGGCTGACGGAGGCGGACGGGACCGCGAGCTGACGGTTCGATCCCCGGGGCGAGAGGCTCGCCCCGGGGATCACGCTTGTCCCGGGCCCCCCTCCCAGCTATCTTGCATTACATGGTTCCTGGTAACGCAATGAACGAGGCGGGGGGCAGAGTCCCCAGCCAGCTCCGCAAGGGGCTGCTGGAGTACTGCGTCCTCGCGCTGCTCAGGGACGAGCCGAAGTACGGCGTCGAACTCGTCGCCGAGCTCTCCGCGGTGAGCGTCATGACCACCAGTCAGGGCACGATCTACCCGCTGCTGTCGAGGCTGCGCCGCGAGGGACTCGTCGACACCGAGCTGCGCGACTCCCCCAGCGGACCGCCGCGCCGCTACTACACGCTCACGGCCGTCGGGCTCGCCTCTCTCACCGAGTTCGCCCGCGCGTGGCCGCTGTTCCGGGACGCCGTCGACCACTTCCTCACCGACCCACAGGGGGATCCCGCATGAACGCCATCGACCACCCGCTCGTCACCGCCTACCTCGACGCCGTCGCGCGCGAGACGGCCGAGCTGCCCGCCGAACGCAGGGCCGAGCTCCTCGCGGACCTCCGCGAACACGTCGAGGCCAGCGACGCGCGGGACGACGACCAGGTCCGCGAGGTCCTGACCGGGCTCGGGGAGCCCCGTACGGTCGCCGCGTCCGCCCTCTCCGAGGAGACGCCCGCCGGCCACATCCACCCGGCTCCGGTCGCACCCGGCCGCGCCAAGCTGACCGTGATCCTGCTCGGCTGCTCGGGACCTCTGCTCCTGGCCAGCTCCGTCGTGGGGACGATCGCCCTGATCGCCGGCCTGGCCCTGCTGTGGGGCGCACCCCGGTGGGAGACGCGGCACAAGGTGATCGGGACCGCGACCGCCGTGGCCGTCCCGGTCCTGGTGTTCGTGGGCGCCCTGCTCGGGGCCGCGTCCCGGATCGGTCCGATCGAACTCCTGCTGCTGCTCGCGTTCTCCCTGGGCGTCCCGGCGGTCGGCGCCACCGTCCTGCTGCGCGCCGTACGCCGCTGAGGCAGGGACGCGGTACGGCTCCGGGGCGCCCCCTCCGCTGGAGGGGACGCCCCGGAGCCGTTCGTGCGTGCCGTCAGGCGGCGGGGCCGGGGATCTGGAGAGCACGGGAGTTGCGCTCCCAGCCCGACCACAGATCGCCGTCGGCGCAGTAGCCGCACCCGGGACCGAAGAACATCCCCCGGGCGTTCTCGTCGCCGAGCAGCCAGAAGCGCAGCCAGGCGGTGGTCGGGGCGCGGAAGTCACCGCCGTCGCCGATGGAGTCCAGGTGCCCGGCGCCCCTGACCTCGCCGTAGACGGCGGGCACGTGGTCCGAGTCCCGGTACAGGGCCTTCACCAGGGCCGGCCACACGGTCAGGTCGCGCTGGCCGGCCAGGTAGAAGACGGGTTCGTCCATCAGGTCCGGATCGGTCAGCGGCCCAGGCTGGATGGGCAGGGCCGCGTCCACCCGCGGGTCGACGGCGGCGTTGACGGCGGCCGCGCCGCCCTGGGAGTGACCGGCGGAGGCGATGTGGTCGAGGTCCACCTTGCCGTGGAATCGGCTCGCGCTGTCCGCGTCGCGGTGCTCCAGGACGTCGATTCCCGCGCGCATGCTGAGCGCGAAGTTCGACGTGGGGGTGTTGGCGGCGACGACGATGAGGCCGTGGCTCGCCCAGTGCCGCAGCAGCGAGCTGTAGAAGCCGGGCACGGCCCCCGTACCGTTCCCCCAGATGACGACCGGATGCCGCTCCCCCGACCGCCCCATGTCCCGCGGGTAGTAGAAGGTGTGCACCGCCTCGATGTCGACGTCCACCTCGTACGGTCCCGGCTGCCCCCAGGCGGTGCCGACGGAGGGAACACTCCCTGCGGTGATCCCGTCGGCGACGGCGCCGGCGGTGCCCGGCGTGGTGCACACCGCCATCAGGGCGGCGAGCAGAAGGCCGCTGAAGACGCGGCCCGTTCTCCCTGGCATACGAACTCCTCTACGGATCCGGCACGTTGCGCGTCCTCGCAAGCGTGGCCAGGGCCATGATCGAGCGGTGCCGGGGCGGCTGTCTGTCGGCAGGGGCCCAGATCTGAGGAGGCCGGCTTGGGCAACTGCCCACAGCACGCCGCCGCCCCCGCCGAATCCGTGGTTCGGTGGGGGCGGCGCGCGGTGACGGCCGTCCGGGTCGGCGGACGGCCGGCGGGTGGTGGCGTCCGGGTCAGCGGGCCAGCAGCTGGAGCGTGTCGATCACGCGGTTCGAGAAGCCCCACTCGTTGTCGTACCAGGCGACGACCTTGATGTGGCGGCCCTCGACGCGGGTGAGCTCCGAGTCGAAGATCGACGAGGCCGGGTTGCCCGTGATGTCGGAGGAGACGAGGGCGTCCTCCGAGTACTCCAGGACACCGGCGAGCGGGCCCTCCGCCGCCGTGCGGTACGCCGCGAGGACGTCCTCGCGGGTCACGTCGCGGGCGACGGTGGTGTTGAGCTCGACGATCGAGCCGACCGGGACCGGCACGCGGATCGAGTCGCCCGACAGCTTGCCGTCGAGGTTCGGCAGCACGTGGCCGATCGCCTTGGCGGCGCCCGTCGAGGTCGGCACGATGTTGACCCCGGCGGCGCGGGCGCGGCGCGGGTCGCGGTGCGGGCCGTCCTGCAGGTTCTGCTCCTGCGTGTAGGCGTGGACCGTCGTCATGAAGCCGTGCTCGATGCCGGCCAGGTCGTCGAGGACCTTGGCGAGGGGCGCGAGCGCGTTGGTCGTGCACGAGGCGTTCGAGACGATCGTGTGCAGGTCCGCGTCGTACGCGTCGGTGTTGACGCCGTAGGCGAGGGTGACGTCGGCACCGTCGGCGGGCGCGCTGACGAGGACGCGCTTGGCGCCGGCGTCGATGTGGCCGCGGGCGGCCTTCGCGGACGTGAAACGGCCGGTCGCCTCAAGGACGATCTCGACGCCGAGCTCGGCCCACGGCAGCTGCGCCGGCTCGCGCTCGGCGAGCACCTTGATGCGGCGGCCGTCGACGACGAGGGTGTCCCCGTCGACGGTCACCGGGCGGCCGAGGCGGCCCGAGGTCGAGTCGAAGGCGAGGAGCCGTGCGAGTGCCTTCGGCTCCGTCAGGTCGTTGACGGCCACGACCTCCAGGTCGGTGTCGCGCTCCAGCAGTGCGCGCAGCACGTTGCGTCCGATGCGGCCGAAACCATTGATGGCGATGCGAGTCATGAGGTGTGTCCCTTCTGCGTCGCCACCAGGTTCGCTCGCCGGGACCGGCCGTGACAGAGGCGGGATCGCCACGGTCCGCAAGGATCACGCCAACGCCACTACGGACCCCTCGCCCTCTCGGCTACTCGCCCTTGGCGAAGGTGCGCCGGTACTCGCTGGGTGTGGTGCCGAGGATGCGCTGGAAGTGAAGCCGCAGGTTGGCGCCGGTGCCGAGCCCGACGTCGGCCGCGATCTGCTCGACGCTGCGCTCCGAGCGCTCCAGGAGTTCCCGGGCGAGGTCGAGGCGGGCGCGCATCACCCACTGCATGGGGGTGTAGCCGGTGTCCTCGACGAAGCGCCGCGAGAACGTGCGCGGCGAGACGGCCGCGTGCTGGGCCAGTGCGTCGAGGGTGAGCGGTTCGTCGAGCCGGTGCAGGGCCCACTCGCGGGTGGCGGCGAACCGTTCGCCGAGCGGCTCGGGCAGGCTGCGCGGTACGTACTGGGCCTGGCCGCCGCTGCGGTAGGGGGCGGCGACCAGGCGGCGGGCCGCGTGGTTGGCGGCGGCGACCCCGAGGTCGCCGCGCAGGATGTGCAGACACAGGTCGATGCCGGAGGCGGCGCCGGCCGAGGTGAGCACGCTGCCCTCGTCGACGAAGAGGACGTTCTCGTCGACCTGGACGAGGGGGCGCTTCGCGGCGAGCGCCTGGGCGTAGTGCCAGTGGGTGGTGGCGCGCCTGCCGTCGAGCAGGCCCGTCGCGGCGAGCGCGAAGGCGCCCGTCGAGATCGCGGCGAGGCGCGCGCCCCGGTCGTGGGCCGCGATCAGCGCCTCAAGGACGGGGCGGGGCGGGTCCTCCCGGTCGGGGAAGCGGTAGCCGGGGACGAAGACGATGTCGGCCCAGGCCAGGGCGTCGAGGCCGTGGGCGACGACGTACGAGAGACCGTCGCCGCCGGTGACGGGACCGGGTTCCGCGCCGCAGACCCGTACCTCGTACGGCATGCTCGCGCGGGTCGTGAAGACCTGCGCGGGGATGCCGACGTCGAGCGGCTTCGCCCCTTCCAGTACGAGGACGGCGACGCGGTGGAGGCGGAGGGTGGGCGGCACGGGGTCGAGCGTACGCGGCGGGGCGGGACGCGGAGCCGCGGCCACGACGGTCCCGGTCCGCGCCCGTCACGCGGCTGGGGCCTGATCCGCCGGACAGGCCCTCAGTCGGTTCGGCCGGTCCGAGAGGTGCTCAGGGGCGTTCGGGCCATGAACGACTTTCGGCCGGTCCCGCCCGGGCCCATGAGGAGGCGGTGTCCGGCGCGCGGGTCGGCACGCCGTACGATTCCTGCGTTGTCACCTATACATCGCCCGAAGGAGATTCCCATGGCCCAGGTCACGCTGAAGGGCAGCCCGGTACAGGTCAACGGCAGCCTGCCGACCCCGGGGAGCCAGGCTCCTGACTTCACGCTCGTCGCCGAGGGTCTCGCCGACAAGACGCTGAAGGACTACGCCGGCCAGCGCAAGGTCCTCAACATCTTCCCGAGCGTCGACACCCCGACGTGCGCGTCCTCCGTGCGCGCCTTCAACGAGAAGGTCGGCGAGCTGGAGAACACGGTGGTGCTCTGCATCTCCGCCGACCTGCCCTTCGCCCAGGCGCGCTTCTGCGGCGCCGAGGGCCTGGAGAACGTCAAGAGCCTCTCGACGCTCCGCGGCCGGGAGTTCCACACCAACTACGGCGTGGAGATCGCCGACGGTCCGCTGGCCGGTCTGACCGCGCGCGCCGTCGTCGTCCTCGACGAGAACGACACCGTTCTGCACGCGCAGCTCGTGGGCGAGATCGCCGAGGAGCCCAGCTACGACGAGGCGCTCGCCGCCCTGAAGTAGTCGGTCTCGAAGCAGTCCGGCATGAGGCAGTCGGCCATGAGCGCCCGGCCCTGAAGCCGTCCGTCTTGAGGTCGGCTTGAAGCCGGCTTGAGGCCGCCTTGAAGCACCCCCCGGGATTTGTCCCGCGCGAAGGGCCCCTCCACCGCCACGGTGGAGGGGCCCTTCGCGTACCCGCGCCACACGGAGGTCAGGCGCAGGAAGGGCAGAGCCCGCGATACGTCACGTCCGCCGTGGCCACGGTGAAGCCGAACCGCTCCGCCGGCGGCAGGGCGCCCAGCGGGTCGCCCGTCGGATGGACGTCGCGGATGATGCCACAGTTCGAGCAGACGAGATGCTGATGGGGGTGGTGCGCGTTCGGGTCGTAGCGCTTCGCGCGGCCGTCCGTGGAGAGCTCCACCACCTCTCCCAGGGCGACCAGTTCACCCAGGGTGTTGTAGACCGTCGCCCGCGCGATCTCCGGCAGGTGCGCCACGGCGCGCGCGTGGACCTCGTCCGCCGTGAGGTGGACGTGGTCACCGGCGAGGACCTCCGCGACGACACGCCGCTGGGACGTCATCCGCCAACCGCGCGCACGCAGTCGCTCCAGCAGGTCACTCATTCGGGCTCACCCTCCGGATGATTGGCGGCGTTCTTGACTTGGACAAGGTCCATTGTAGGATCACATCCGGCAATAGCCAAGGGAGACACAGGCTCCGGTCGGGCGAGACACCCGGCCGGTGCCCGCCCAGGCCGAGCACCGTGATCCGCCCCGTCCGGAAGGATTTGCATGTCCGAGAACCACGACGCCATCGTCACCGACCCCGTGCCGGAGGAGGCGGGCGGCTGCCCGGTCGCGCACGGCCGTGCCGCGCACCCGACCCAGGGCGGTGGCAACCGCCAGTGGTGGCCGGAGCGGCTCAACCTGAAGATCCTCGCCAAGAACCCGGCGGTGGCGAACCCCCTCGGTGAGGACTTCGACTACGCCGAGGCCTTCGCCGCCCTCGACCTCGCGGCCGTGAAGCGGGACATCGCCGAGGTGCTCACCACCTCGCAGGACTGGTGGCCCGCGGACTTCGGCCACTACGGCCCGCTCATGATCCGGATGGCCTGGCACAGCGCCGGCACCTACCGCATCAGCGACGGCCGCGGCGGCGCCGGCGCCGGCCAGCAGCGCTTCGCGCCGCTCAACAGCTGGCCGGACAACGGCAACCTGGACAAGGCCCGCCGGCTGCTGTGGCCGGTGAAGAAGAAGTACGGCCAGAACATCTCCTGGGCCGACCTCATGATCCTCACCGGCAACGTGGCCCTGGAGACGATGGGCTTCGAGACCTTCGGCTTCGCCGGCGGCCGCGCCGACGTGTGGGAGCCCGACGAGGACGTCTACTGGGGCCCCGAGACCACCTGGCTCGGCGACGAACGCTACACCGGTGACCGTGAGCTGGAGAGCCCGCTCGGCGCGGTGCAGATGGGCCTCATCTACGTCAACCCCGAGGGCCCCAACGGCAACCCGGACCCGGTCGCCGCGGCCCGCGACATCCGCGAGACGTTCCGCCGCATGGCGATGAACGACGAGGAGACCGTCGCCCTCATCGCCGGTGGCCACACCTTCGGCAAGGCGCACGGCGCCGGCCCCGCGGAGAACGTCGGGGCCGACCCCGAGGCCGCGCCGCTCGAGGCGCAGGGCTTCGGCTGGGCGAACACGTACGGCACCGGCAAGGGCGCCGACGCGATCACCAGTGGTCTCGAGGTCACGTGGACCACCACGCCCGCGCAGTGGGGCCACGACTTCTTCAAGCACCTCTTCGAGTACGAGTACGAGCTGAGCAAGAGCCCGGCCGGTGCGCACCAGTGGGTCGCGAAGAACGCCGAGGCGATCATCCCCGACGCCCACGACCCGTCGAAGAAGCACCTCCCGACGATGCTCACCACCGACCTGTCGCTGCGCTTCGACCCGGCGTACGAGCAGATCTCGCGGCGCTTCTACGAGCACCCGGAGCAGTTCGCGGACGCCTTCGCCCGCGCCTGGTACAAGCTGACCCACCGTGACCTCGGTCCGGTCGTCCGCTACCTCGGCCCGGAGGTTCCCTCCGAGGTCCTGCTGTGGCAGGACCCGCTGCCGGCGCGCGAGGGCGAGCTGATCGACGCCGCGGACGTCGCCTCCCTCAAGGAGCGGATCCTCGCCTCCGACCTGACGGTCTCGCAGCTGGTCTCCGCGGCCTGGGCCGCGGCCTCCTCCTTCCGCGGCAGCGACAAGCGAGGCGGCGCCAACGGCGGCCGCATCCGCCTGGAGCCGCAGCGCAACTGGGAGGTCAACAACCCGGACGAGCTGGCGCAGGTGCTGCGCGTGCTGGAGGGCGTCAAGGCGTCCTTCGACTCCGCGGGCGCCAAGAAGGTCTCGATCGCCGACCTGGTCGTGCTCGCGGGTTCCGCGGCCGTCGAGAAGGCGGCCAAGGACGCCGGCTTCGACGTCGAGGTGCCGTTCACGCCGGGCCGTGTGGACGCCTCGCAGGAGCAGACGGACGTCGAGTCCTTCGCCGCCCTCGAACCGCAGGCGGACGGCTTCCGCAACTACCTCGGGAAGGGCAACCGGCTCCCGGCCGAGTACCTGCTCGTCGACCGCGCGAACCTGCTGACCCTGAGCGCGCCGGAGCTGACGGTCCTCGTCGGCGGTCTGCGCGTCCTGGGCGCGAACCACCAGCAGTCCTCGCACGGTGTCCTCACCACGTCCCCGGGCACCCTGACGAACGACTTCTTCGTCAACCTGCTCGACAGGGGCACGGTCTGGAAGGCGACGTCCGGGGACGCGACCCTCTTCGAGGGCCGCGACGCCGCCACGGGCGAGGTCCGGTGGACGGGCACCCGTGCCGACCTGGTCTTCGGATCGAACTCCGAGCTGCGCGCGGTGGCCGAGGTCTACGCGAGCGACGACGCGAAGGAGAAGTTCGTGAACGACTTCGTCTCCGCGTGGGCCCGTGTCATGGACCTGGACCGGTTCGACACCGTCTGATCTCCCGTCTGATCCCCTGTCTGACCCTTTGTGTTCCGGGCCCGGCCGACGTCATGTCGGCCGGGCCCGGCTCATGTGCGGCGGCGGGGATCCGGGGCCCGGGTGGGAATCGTCCGCTCCATAACCCGTGTCCCGTGTCAGGAACCGATCCCGGACGTTGGCACTCATGATCCATGGGTGCGGGGGCCGGACCTCACGGTGCGGTGTTCCCCCGCCCCACGGCGCACCTCCGCCGTGCGCCGTGCCGAACGATCCGGAAGAAGCCGAGGAACCACCGTGCCCCTGCCGTCCCACCGCCGTCTGACCGTGAGCGCCACCCTGATCGCCGCGCTCGCCGCGGGCGTCGTTCCCGCCACCAGCGCCGTCGCCGCCCCCGGCGCGCCCGTCGCCACCCCCGTCACCCCGGCCACCCCGGCGCCCTCCGTTCCCGCGCCCGACATGGACGGTGTGGTCGCGGCGCTGAACTCGGCCATGGCCAACGGGGCACCGGGCGCGATGGCCCGGTTCACCGGTCCCGACGGCGTCCGGAGCCGGACCGTCGGCGTACAGGACCGTGTCGCGGGGACGCCGATGGACATCCACTCGCGCTTCCGCATCGGAAGCGTCAGCAAGACGTTCTCCACGGTCGTGCTCCTGCAGCTGGTGCAGGAGGGCAAGCTGGCGCTGGACTCTCCGGTGAACACCTACCTGCCCGGTCTGCTCCCCGACGACCGCATCACGGTCCGTCATCTGCTGACGCACCGCAGCGGCCTGGCCGACTACACCAACGCGATGTTCGAGCACACCGTGCCGGGCTTCGAGGCCGTACGGAACCGGGTGTTCAGCTACCAGGAGCTCGTCGACCTCTCCCTGAGCGAGCCGCGCACCACCGAGCCGGGCGTGTCCTACAAGTACTCGAACGCCAACTTCGTGGTGGTCGGCATGCTCATCGAGAAGGCCACGGGCCGGCCCGTGTCCGAGGCGTACCAGAGCCGCATCTTCAAGCCGCTGAAGCTGCGCAAGACCTCGTACGTGCACCCCGACACCCGCATCAAGGGCACGCACGTGCGCGGCTACCTGCACCCCGACGAGGCCGGCGGCGCGCTCGTGGACTCCACGGAGCAGACCGTGTCCTGGGCACAGTCCGCCGGTGCCGTCATCTCCAGCCCCGCCGATCTGAACACCTTCACCACCGCCCTGATGCGCGGCCGGCTGCTGTCCCCGGCGATGATGGAGGCCATGACGACGGTCACGCCGACCGACGCCACCAACACCCGCTTCTACGGGCTCGGCCTGCGCCGTTACGACCTGTCGTGCGGTACGCGGGTGTACGGGCACACCGGCACCGTGCAGGGCTTCTACACGTACGCATTCTCGACCCGGGACGGCCGACGCAGCCTCTCCGCCCTGGCGAACACCTCGAACCACGGCGCCGCCAACACGGCGCTGGGTGGGACCCTCGAGGCGGCCTTCTGCGGGAAGAAGCCCGCCGCCTCGGCGTCCGCGCGGGCCGCGGCCCCGTCCACGGCCCGCGACCTCACGTCGCTGCCGGCGGAGCGGGACCTGCCCGAGCGGCACTGAGCACTCCCCTGACGGAACAGCCCCTGCGGCTCAGGCCTCGTACTCGGTGAGGTCGATGGCGTAGACGCGCAGGGGAACGTCGAACTCCGGGTGGTTCGTCTCGCGCTCCGCGGTCATGCCCAGCTTGCCGATCACGTTCTCGGAGGCCTGGTTGCTGATGTGGGTGATGGCGACGACCCGGTCGAGCCCGCGGTCCTGGAGGGCGAACTCCAGGACCGCGTGGGCGGCCTCGGAGGCGTATCCCTGGCCCCAGAAGGGCCTGCCGAGGCGCCAGCCGATCTCCACGTCGGGCATGACCTCGGGCAGGAACTCCGGCACGGACAGGCCGGCGAAGCCGATCAGCTCGCCCGAGGCGATGAGCTCGACGGCGAAGAGCCCGAAGCCCTCCTCGTCCCACTCCTCCTCGTAGCGCTCGATGTCCTCGGCGGTCTGCTCCAGATCCCGGACGGAGCCGTCCCCGATCCAGCGCATGACCTCGGGGTCGGCGTTGATCTCGGCCAGCGGGACGAGGTCGTCGTCGCTCCAGCGGCGGAGGATGAGACGGGGGGTGCGAATTTCGGTCATGCCCCCATCCTGACGCACGGAACGAGCCACCCGTGCCACCGGCCCCGAGGGGCCGGGTGACGGGTGACGTGGCCGGTCAGCCGCCCGCGGGGCCGGAAAGCGGGGCGTCCGCGAGGGCGTGGGCGAGCGCCGAGGCGAACCCGTCCGCGTTGTCCAGCATCAGGTTGTGTCCCGCGCGGGGGATCTCGACCACGGGGACGCCGAAGGCGGCCACCTTCTCCGCGTCGGCGTCCGGCAGGCTCCACTCCCCCACCAGGAACGTCCGGGGCATCGTGAGCGCGGCCAGGAGGTCGCCGGGCGCGGGGACGCTCCCCTCGACGAGGGCGACCGCGCTCCGGTGCACGGCCAGCGGGTCGGCGAGTCTGAGGCGGGCCGCGTAGTCGGCGCGGTCCACGGTGGCCAGCATCCGGGCGTACCCCTCCGCGACGAAAGCGGCTTCGTCCTGCGCGGCCACCGGGGAGCTGAACGTCCCTCCGCCCGCGTACAGGTTGGGCTCCGCCACGACGAGTCTCGCCACCAGGTCCGGGCGGTCCGCCGCCAGCCGGATCGTCACGGCGCCCCCCATCGAGTGCCCGACGAGGTCGACGCCCGCGAGACCGAGGTGGTCCAGGACCGCGGCCACCGCCGCGGCCTGGGACTCCATGCGGTAGTCGAAGCCCAACGGCCGGTCGCTCAGCCCGTAGCCGAGCAGATCCACGAGCAACGCCCGCCCGCCGGTGAGGGCGGGATGGCTCGCGATGTGGGCGAAGTCCGAGGCCGCGGTGCATCCGAGGCCGTGGACGAACACCCGGACGGGCCCGTCCCCCGGCAGGTCGATCCATCGGATGTACGCCTGCTGGTCCGTGAGGAACAACTCCCGCATGCCGTTTGCTCTCCCCTGTGTCGTCACCGTCGTACCGTTCGGCGCCACCCTACGAGTCGGCACTGACAACGCGCGGGAGAGCCTGCCGACGGGCGGGACGTCGACTAGCGTCTGCGGGAGGCGGCCGGCCGGCGCCGCCGCATACCCCGGAAAGGACCCTCATGCCCCTCCAAGGCGAGTACGAGCCCAGCCCGACAGCGTGGGTGCGCAAGCAGGTCGAGCTGTACGAGTCGTCCGGCGGGACGAAGGGCACGACCCTGCGCGGCCTGCCCGTCGTCCTGGTCACCAATGTCGGCGTGAAGAGCGGCAAGCTCCGCAAGACCCCGCTCATGCGGGTCGAGCACGAGGGCGCCTACGCACTCGTCGCGTCGAACGGCGGCGCGGTGGAGCACCCCGTCTGGTACCACAATCTCGTCGCCTCGCCGCTGGTGGAACTGCGCGACGGCACGCGCGCGTGGGACATGAAGTCCCGGCTGGTCACCGGTGAGGAGCGGCGGATCTGGTGGGAGCGGGCGGTCGAGGCCTTCCCCGACTACGCCGACTACCAGCTCCGGGCCGACCGGGAGATCCCCGTCTTCGTGGCCGAACGGATCGGCTGAGCGGGCCCGCCGGGAGCCGGGGGCCGGTCCGTACGCACCCCCGCCCGCGTCAGGCCCACTCCCACCAGGACCACCGCCATGCCCGCCACGACCCGTGGGGTCAGCGGCTCGTCGAGGACGACGGCGCCAAGGGTCACGGACACCACCGGCAGCAGGTATCCGACGGTGGCGGCCGCGGTCGGGCCCTCGTCAGCGATCATCCGGTAGTTCAGGTGGAAGGTGAGCCCGGTGGCGAAGATGCCGAGGACGACGACCGCGACCACGCCCGCCCAGGTCACCGCCGCGGGTCCTCCGGCCGCCAGGGCGGGTGTGCTCAGGCCGGTCGCCGTCAGGAGTTGCGCGGCGGAGAGCGCCAGCGGCGCGGTGCCCCGGCCGGTGAGCCGGCGGGCCATGTACGCGAAGGCCAGGGCGTAGCTCGCCGAGGCGCCGAGGAGCACGAGGGCGCCCCAGCTCATCAGTCCTGAGCCGTGGCTCCAGGGCGCGAAGATCAGCAGGACTCCGGCGAAGCCGAGCGCGAGGCCTGCCGACCGGGTGACGCGCAGGGGGCGTTCCGAGCCCAGGGCCAGGCCGATGAGGAGGGACCAGAGCGGGGTGGTGGCGTTGAGTACGCCCGCCACCCCGCTGTCGACGGTCTGCTCGCCGATCGAGAAGAGCAGGAACGGCAGCGCATTGCAGAGGAACGCGGCGACGACGAGGCGCCCCCACGTCGACCGGTCCCGCGGCAGCCGCTGTCCCGCCCCGTACGCGAGCGTGAGAAGCACCGCGGCGCCGAGCAGGCACCGTACGAAGGTGATCATGCCCGGGGTGAGGCCTTCGTTGAGGCAGATCTTGATCCAGAGGAAGCCGGAGCCCCAGAGCAGGGCGAGGACCCCCATGCGTGTCGCCGATCTCATGTCCTCACGGTCCCCCGGGCCCATCCGACAGGACAAGCGATGATTCATGGAGCCGGCGTTAAGCTCTGCTACATGCTGGATGTGAGACGCATGCAGGTGCTCCGGGCCGTCGTCACCAGTGGCTCCGTCACCGCCGCCGCCGCGAACCTCGGGTACACACCCTCCGCCGTCAGTCAGCAGATCGGCGTCCTGGAGAAGGAGGCCGGCATCGCGCTGCTCGAACGGTTCGGGCGGGGCGTGCGGCCGACCGCCGCCGGGCGGCTGCTCACGGAGCACGCCGCCGTCATCGGCCGGCAGGTCGCCGAGGCCGAGACCGCCCTCGCCGATCTGCGGGCGGGCCGCACCGGGCAGATCTCGGTCCGCTACTTCGCCACCGCGGGCGCCGATCTCGTGGCTCCCGCCCTGGCGCGTTTCCGCGCCGAACACCCGGGCGTCCGCGTCGATCTGAGGATCGCCGACGGCGCTCCCGACCCGGAGACCGACCTCACCCTGGTCGTACGGCCCCGGGGCGGCGGCCCGGCCGTACCGGGCGAGGGGCTCAGGCTGGTCCATCTGCTCGACGATCCCTACCGCGCCGTGCTGCCCAAGGGCCATCCGCTCGCCGACCGCCGCACCACCGTCGAGCTGGCCGAACTCGCCGCCGAACCATGGGTCGGCAGCGAGCGTCCCGGCCCGTGCCTGGACGCGGTGACGGATGCCTGCGCGGCCGCGGGGTTCACCCCGGACATCGCGGTGGAGTGCGAGGAGTACGCCACCGCGCAGGGCTTCGTCGCGGCCGGTCTCGGCGTCAGTCTCATCCCGCTGACGGGCCTGGGCAGCCGCCACCCGAACGTGGTCGTCCGTAAGGTCCGCGGTCCGGAGCCGGTGCGTTCGATCCATGCGGCGGTACGGGAGTCCTCGCTGGCCCTGCCGGCCGTGCGCGGTCTCCTGACGGCGCTCCAGGAAGCGTAGGAGCGACAGCGAAGGACGGACCTTTGCATCATTGGTCTCCGGTCAGACCAATTTTCTTCCCTGTGTCCCGTGGCCCTTGGGTGTTAATCCAGTAATTACCGCACGGCTGTATACCTTTAAGGTCGCCTCCCTCATCATGTCTCCGATGTGCCGCCCGGGCACACCGCGACAGGAGAGGCGGAGCATGATTCCCATCAGCCGCAGAGGATTCGTCGGCATCGGCGCGGGGCTCGTGGCCGGCGCGACGCTGCCGACCACCCATGCGTCCGCCGCCGCGAGGGCGGCCACCGGCACCCTCGCCGACGTCCGGCACGTGGTGATCCTCATGCAGGAGAACCGCAGTTTCGACCACTACTTCGGCACCCTGCGCGGTGTCCGGGGCTTCGGCGACCGCGCCGCGGGGAACCTGCCCGGCGGCTGGGGCATGTTCAACCAGCCGAACTGGGGCGGCCGTCAGTACCCCTGGAAGCTCAGCGACACCCCGCCCGCCGGCGGGGTGGACGGCGACACCCTCGCCCAGTGCACCGGCGACCTGCCGCACAGCTGGACGTCGCAGCACGCCGCCTGGAACAAGGGCCGGATGGACAACTGGGTCACGGGCGTGGGCAACACCCGGACGCTCGGCCACCTCGACCGCGAGGACATCCCCTTCCACCACGCGCTCGCCGACCACTACACGGTCTGCGACGCGTACTTCTGCTCGGCGCTCAGTGCCACCGGCCCGAACCGGACGTTCCTGTGGAGCGGCAAGATCGACGCCTCGAGCAAGGACGGCGGCGACGAATCGGGGCTGACCTGGGAGACGTACGCCGAGGCGCTCCAGCGGGCCGGGGTGAGCTGGAAGGTCTACCAGAACGCCCAGGACAACTACGGCGACAACGGCCTCGCGTACTTCAAGAGGTTCACCGACGCGCGCCCCGGCGACCCGCTGTACGACCGGGGCATGGGCTCGGTTCCCAAGGTGACCGGCTCGACGCCCGACGACATCGCCGCCGCGATCCGCGCCGACGTCGTGGCGGGCACGCTGCCGCAGGTGTCGTGGGTGGTGGCGAGCGAGGCGTTCTCCGAGCACCCGTACGCCCCGCCGGGGGACGGCGCGCACTTCGTCGACCTCGTCCACCGCGCACTGGCCGCCGACGCCGAGGTCTTCGACTCCACCGTGCTGTTCCTCAACTACGACGAGAACGACGGCTTCTTCGACCACGTCCCGCCGCCCGTCGCTCCTCCTGGAACCCCGGGCGAGTACCTCGACGGCGTACCGATCGGCCTGGGCTTCCGCGTCCCCATGGTCGTCATGTCCCCGTGGACCCGGGGCGGCTGGGTGAGCTCCGAGGTCTTCGACCACACCTCCGTGCTGCGCTTCATGGAGAGCTGGACGACGGCCCTCGGCACACCGGCCACGTGCCCGAACATCAGCGCCTGGCGGCGGAAGGTGACGGGTGATCTGACCGGGGTCTTCGACTTCGCCCACCCGGTGTACGGAGTCCCGGCCGGCCTTCCCTCCACGGCGAAGGTGATCGGCCAGTCCACCTGCGCCCCGCTGCCGAACCCCGCCCCGCAGAACAACGCCCTGCCCGCGCAGGAGCCCGGCACCCGGCCGGCGCGCGCCCTGCCGTACCAGGTCAACGGCAACCTGGACCGGTTCGAGTTCGGGGCCGCCGGCAAGATCCTGGCCTGGTTCTCGATGACGAACCAGGGGGCGGAGGCCAAGCGTGCGGCGCACTTCACGATCCACCCGCACCAGCACCGCGACACGGCGGCCTGGCAGTACACCGTCGACCCGGGCGGCACGGCCTCCGACTACTTCAACATCGGGCTCGGGTCGGGGGCCGGGAAGTACGACATATCGATGATGGGCCCCAACCGCTTCCTGCGGCGCTTCACCGGTGACGCCTCCAAGGCGGGCAAGGCCGTGGAGGTCGCGGCCCGGTTCGCGCCCGAGGCGGGGACCGGCCGCACGGCCCTGTGGTTCAGGATGAGCAACGCCTCGGCCGGCCCCGTGACCTTCACGATCCGCTCGAACGCCTATCGCGCGGACGGCCCGTGGACGTACACGGTGCCGGCGAACTCCACGCGCGAGGACTTCTTCAACGCGGTGGCCTACCAGCACGGCTGGTACGACTTCACGATCGTCGCGGACATCGACGGGACCTGGTCGCGCCGGTACACGGGCCACATCGAGACCGGGAGCGCGAGCGTCACCGGCTGAGCCCGGGGCCGGGGGCCGGGCGGCGGGCCTTCCGGCCGCCCGGCCCGTACGGGGTGCGGTCAGCGGCCGGCGTGCGCGGCGCGGTGGATCGTGGCGTCGAGGAGCGCCACGGCGTCGGCGGCCGTGCGGCCCGGGGCCCGGTTCCACGGCCCGATCAGGTCCTGCCAGCCCCGCGATCTGAGTTCGGCCATGATCCAGGCGGCCGACTCGTTCATCGTCGTCGCGCTGCCGTAGCCGAGACGGTGAGCGGCGAGGAGCGCGCCGCAGACGCATCGGGCCCCCCGGGCGTCGCGCAGCTTGTACGGGGCGTTCTGCCAGCCCCACTCCGTCAGGACGAGGCGCGCGTAGCCGAGGTGGACAGAGGGGCGCAGCTCGGACCGGCCGACCCGCCGCCAGGCGTACAGCAGGTCGGGCAGTACGGCTCCGAGCCGGCCCGGGAGGCGGCGCTCGGCGGGAGGGGGCGGCGGCAGCGCGTGGAGGGCGTCGGCGACGAGGCGGTCCACCGGAACGGTGAGCAGGTCGCGCCAGCTCTCCGTTCCCGGCGGGGGTTCGTCGGGGGGCGCCGGGAGGGGTTCCCGGGTGGTCCAGTCCGTGACGATCCGCTGCCAGGTCGCGCTCTCGTAGAGGGCGGCGGCCTCGCGGTCGAGGGTTTCGGGGTCGAGCAGGGAGACGGCAGGCGGCATCCGGGGGCTCCTCGGTCGGGTTTCTCCATCCTTCACAAGGAATGTCGGCTTTGCGACTTTTGCCCTTGAGTGCCCACTCGGACGACAGCGCCCTTATCGCCCACTTCCCCATAATCAGAATTACGGCGCATATTCGGACATTGAACGCCTGGTGATGCGACTCACTTTCCCCGAAAGGCAGCGGCGCCCCTGGGGCCCGCGGACCGTACCGGACAAGGAAGTTCGACCGGCAGGGGACGGGTCCGATCTTGAATTCCGTGAATTCCGTGATCCATTTATCTGGTCCCGACTTCCACTCCCCTTGTTCTCCGTCGCATTACTGGCCTACGGTCACCTCCATTCGAGCGGATCGCCGAATCCTGCCACCGCTCGTCACACCTCCCTTTTCACCCGACGGCAGGAGCGGGGGACCCACGAATACGCCGGTCCGGACCTCCGGAGCGGCTCGGGGTGAAGCCGCGTGCGCGCGGCCGGACACCTCCAGTCCGAACCCGACAGCTCACCCCGCAGGCGCCGGAGAGGAAACCCGTCATGCCCGCACACGGTAAGCACCGCCGCCCCCGACGCCACCCCGTCTCCCGGGGGCTCGCCCTGGTCGGTACGGGTGGGGCCGCTCTCGCCCTCCCCCTGATCGCCCCCGCCGCGGCCGGTGCCGCGCCCGTTTCCGGAGCCCCGGAAATCAGCCGGCCCGCCGTCGCTCCCGCCGCGGCTCTCGCCCCTGCGGCCGCGCCCAAGGCGCCCGCCGCAGCACGCACCTACACCGTCGTCAGCGGTGACTCGCTTTCCCTGATCGCCCAGAAGAAGGGAATTCAGGGCGGCTGGAAGGGCCTTTACAAGGCCAACAGGAGCGCGGTGGGTGACAACCCGTCACTTATTCACCCGGGTCTTGAACTGACACTCGTTCGGGATTCCGCGAAGGCGGCTCCCACCAAGGCGAAGGCCGCCCCCGCCACGACGAAGAAGGCCGGTACGGCCGAACGGGCGAGCCGCTCCGAGCACAGGGCTGCCGCCCCGGCCGCCGTGGCCGCTCCCGCCGCCGCTCCCGTCCAGGCGGCCCCGGCCGCCGCCACCCAGTACGCGAACAACCTCGACGGCTGGATCCGGGAGTCGCTGGACATCATGGCCCGGCACGGTATCCCCGGTTCCTACGACGGAATCCTCCGCAACGTCATGCGCGAGTCGTCCGGCAACCCGCTGGCCATCAACAACTGGGACTCCAACGCGGCCAAGGGCACCCCCTCGAAGGGTCTGCTCCAGGTGATCCAGCCGACCTTCGACGCCTACCACGTGCCGGGCACGTCTACGGACCTGTACGACCCGGTCGCCAACATCACCGCGGCCTGCAACTACGCGGCCGACCGCTACGGCTCCATCGACAACGTCAACGGCGCCTACTGATCCCGGAAGTGCCCGGTGAACCAGGAGGTGGCGAGCTCCGCCACCTCCTCGAGGGCACCCGGTTCCTCGAAGAGGTGGGTGGCGCCATCCACGACGGCCAGCCGGTTCTCGCAGCGCAGCAGGGAGCCGGCCCGCCGGTTGAGGTCCAGGACCAGGGCGTCCCTGCCTCCCACCACCAGGAGCGTGGGCGCGCGCACCCCGGCGAGACGGTCGCCCGCGAGGTCGGGCCGGCCACCGCGTGAGACGACGGCGGCCACGGGCGACCCGGGGTCGCCCGCCGCCCACAGCGCGGCGGCCGCCCCCGTGCTCGCGCCGAAGTAGCCGAGCGGGAGGCCGTCGCTCTCGGGCCGCCCGGCGAGCCAGTCCGTGGCTCCGGTGAGCCGCCCCGCGAGCAGCGGGGTGTCGAAGACGTGTGCCCGGTCGGCCGCCTCGGTCTCGGTGAGCAGGTCGAAGAGCAGGGTGCCGAGACCCGCCCGGTTGAGCTCCGTCGCGACCGCCCGGTTGCGGGGGCTGTGCCGGCTGCTGCCGCTGCCATGGGCGAACAGGACGATGCCGATGGCCCCCTCGGGCACCGCGAGCCGCCCGGCCAGGACGGCCCCGGTGGCGGGGATCCGCACGTCCGACTCGTGGACGACCGGGCCGTGGGCCGCGCGGTTGCGGTCCAGGCAGGCGACCACCTCGGCGTCGGGGGTCTGGGCGAAGTCCCGGTAGAACTGCCCGATCGCGTAGAACAGCTCCGGTGTGTGGACGCTCACGGTCTCGTCGGCCTCGCCGCCGAGCCGGTCGGTCCAGCCCTGCGGGGCGACGGGTACCGCGAGGACGATCCGGGCCGCGCCCTTGGCCCGTACCACCCGGCAGGCGGCCAGGGCGGTGGCGCCGGTGGCGAGACCGTCGTCGACGACGAGGACCGTCCGGCCTTCGAGGGGGATGGACGGTCTGCTGCCCCGGTAGCGCCCGGCCCGCTGGTCGAGCTCGGCATGCTCCCGCACCTCTGCGGCGGCGATGTCCCGCTCGTCCGCCCCGGTCCGGCGCAGCACGCGCTCGTTGAGCACCCGTACCCCGCCCTCGCCGAGGGCGCCCATGGCGAGTTCCGGCTGCCCCGGGGTCCCCAGCTTCCGTACGAGACAGATGTCGAGCGGGGCGCCGAGGGCGTCGGCGACCTCCGCCGCCACCGGCACGCCTCCACGCGGGAGACCGAGGACCACGACGTCCTGGTCCTTGAGGTGGCCGAGGCGGGCGGCGAGCTGCCGGCCCGCGTCGGTGCGATCGCTGAAGTACATGATCCGCCGCCCTTCCGCATGCGCGGCTCCGGGCACGGGGCGCGACCGTGTGCGCCCGCCTCCTTGCCCGTACCTCCAGGGTAGGCACATGCGGGCCGGGAGGTGGTCCCGTCAGGCGGCGAGGAAGGCCTCGATGGCCTCGGCGAGGGCCTGCGGGGTCTCCTCGGGCGCGTAGTGGCCGGCGTCCTTGATGACTTCCAGGCGTGCGTTGGGATACCAGCGCAGCCAGGTGGCCTCCATCGCGTCCGCGCCGAGCGCCGGGTCGTGGGCGCCGACGACCAGCAGGACCGGGGTGGGGTTGTCGCGGACGCGCTCGTGGAAGTCGGTGCGGGACCAGGAGTCCAGGTAGGCGCGGAAGGCGGTCGCGGAGGAGCGCCCGACCGAGCGCTCGACGAGGGCGCCGAGCCAGGCGTCGTCGTATCGGCCCCCGGTGGTGTTGTCGATGATCGCGCGCCGGTTCGCCGGTTCCTCGGCGGCTCCGGCGAAGAGTTCCCAGGTCTCGCCGTCGAGGGGGAAACCGGCCGCGGAGACGGGCGAGATGCCGATGATCGAGCGGACCCGGTCGGGGGCGTCGAGGAGCATCAGCTGGGCCGCCTTGCCGCCCATCGAGTGCCCGATGACGGAGAAGGAGTCCCAGCCGAGGTCGTCGGCGACCGCGAGGGCGTCGGCCGCGACCTCCTCCATCGTGTAGGCGCCCGTACGGTCGAGCGCCTCGCCGTAGCCGCGGCAGTCGACGAAGGCGTAGGAGCCGTCGGTGTCGTTCAGATGGGCGCGCAGCGGGGCGAAGCTGGTGCGGTCACCGAACCAGTTGTGCAGCACGAGGGCCCGCCGGGGGCCGCCGCCCTGTACGTCGTACGGAAGAACGCGGTCCGTCATCGTGCCCCCTGAGCGCGAGGTGGTGGTGGCGCCGCGTCCGCGACGCCGGTCGACGACCGAGTGTGACGGCGCGAGCGCGCCCGGTCAACACCGACGGGCCGGGGAGGGGGCGCTCGGGTCCGGGGATGCGGTGCCCTTCGTCCCGGGCGCATCCTTGCTGTGTGACCCCGCACGGCACGTCCGGACCCGGCCCGGTCGGCGGCACCGGACGTCTGTCCGGGAAGGGAACCGCCGACGGGCCCGGATCCAACACGCTGACCATGACGCTCGCGGAGGCGGCGCTTCGTACCGTCGAGGAGGTCGGCGGGTGCGCGGGCGGGGTGTATCTGCGCTCCGGCACGACGGGGCTGCTGCGGCTCGCGGTTCTGGTCGGGCTGCCGGGACCTTTGTTCCGCCCGTGGTGGCGGATGCATGAGAACAGGCCCTTCCCGGTGGCGGAGGCGCATCGCTCGGGCCAGCCGGTGTATCTCGCCGACGTCGAGGACGCGATGCGACAGTTCCCCCAACTGGTGGCGAGCCTGCCGTTCCCCTTCGGTTCGCTCTACGCGCCGGTCGTCGCGGGTCGTGAGCGCTTCGGGGTGCTGGTGGTGCTGCGGGCGCCGACGCCCGGGGTGGCGGTGAGCGGTCCTGACCGGAACCGGATGACACGGGAGGCACTGCGCCTGGGCGAGTCCCTGGCCGGCCTGTCGCGGCTGGGCACGGTGGTCGAGTGGCCCGGTGATCCGGTGTGCGTGCAGTTGTCCACGGCGGGCGCGCCGCCGGTCCGGTTCGGCACCCTCGACTGGGACCTGGACACCGGCACGGTGACGATGGACGCCGGGCTCCTGGAGATCCTCGGCGCGGAGGTGACCTCGCCGTGCTCGATCGAGACGCTGACGTCCCTCCTGGAACCTGAGGACGGGTACGCGCTGTGGGCGGCGGCCCGTCAGGCGACGGGTGCGGACGGGCGGCCGTCGGTGCGGAGGTTCCGGCTGAAGGGGCCGGACGGCGGACTGCACCTCCTGGAGGCCTCCACGCGCGCCCGTGTCCTCCCGCCGGGCCCGGACGGCGGGACCGGTCCGGCGGCGCCGGCTCCCGACTCGCCCGAAGGAGGCGGCGGGGCCGGTGGCATGCGGCTCTTGTGCACCCTCGTCGACCTCGGTACCGGACTGATCGGTTCCGACGCCACGGACCGACTGCCGCGGGCCATCCTGGCGATCGACCGCCTGGGACGCGTCACCTACGTCAACGAGCGCACCGAACGGCTGCTCGGCAGGCCCCGCGGGGCCCTGGCGGGGCGGCCGTTGTGGGAGGCGCTCCCCTGGTTCGGCCTCCCCTACCACGAGGAGCAGCTGCGCGCCGCCCTCGTCTCCGGCCAGGCGGTCCGCTTCGTGGCCCGGCCGGAGCCCGGCCGGTGGCTGTCCGTCTCGCTGCATCCGGGGCGGGACGGGTTGACGATGGTCCTGGTCCCCGAGGAGGACCATGCTGAGCCCGCCCGGGGAACGGGCGGCGACACGGGAACGGACGGCGAGAAGGTCCCGGACGGGGAGAAGGGCCCGGCGGACTCGCTCTCCGTGCGCGGTGACCGGATGCCGTCGCCGTACCGGCCGGTCGCCCTGGCCATCGCGCTCTCCGAGGCGGTGACGGCGCGCCAGGTGTCGGCGGTGGTGACGGAGGAGCTGCTTCCGGCGTTCGGCGGGCGCCAGTTGGCCATCTACCTGCTCAGCGACCGGCGCCTGTACCTGGCCTGGGAGACGGGTTTCCCGCCGGGCTTCCTCGAACCCTTCGACGGTGTGGGTCTGGAGGCCCGGGTGCCGGGGGTGGAGACGCTGACGACGGGCAGGCCGCTGTTCTTCGAGTCCATGGAGCAGCTGGGCCAGGCCTATCCGGACCTTCCGCTGGACGCGCATTCGGGGGCACGGGCGTTCCTCCCGCTGATCGCCTCGGGCCGGCTGGTGGGCACCTGCATCCTGGGCTTCGACCGGCCGCGGGGATTCAGCGCGGAGGATCGGACCGTGCTCACCGCGCTCGCGGGTCTCATCGCGCAGGCCTTGGAGCGGGCGCGGCGGTACGACTCGGAGTCGGCGGTCGCCCGGGGGCTGCAGGACGCGCTGCTCCCGCACCGGTTGCCGGTGCGGGAGGGGGTGGACACGGTGGGCCGCTATCTGCCGGGTACGGAGGGCATGGACGTGGGCGGCGACTGGTACGACGTGATCGAGGCCGGGCAGGGGCGCCTCGCACTCGTGATCGGCGACGTGCAGGGGCACGGGGTGGCCGCCGCGGCCACGATGGGGCAGCTGCGCAGCGCGGTACGGGCGTTCGCGCTGGGCGGTCACCGGCCGCAGGACGTCATGCGGGGGACCAACCGGCTGCTCATCGACCTTGATCCGGGGCAGTTCGCGAGCTGTTGCTACGTACTCCTCGACCCGGACACCGGTGAGATGCGGGCGGTACGGGCCGGGCATCCGCAGCCGCTGCTGCGGCGGCCGGACGGGTCGACCGAGGTGCTGGAGCTGGCGGGCGGGGTGGTGCTCGGGGTCGACGACCGGGCCTCGTACCCGGTGACACGGCTGCGGCTCGCCGCGGGTGCGGTGCTCGCGCTCTTCACGGACGGGCTGGTGGAGCGTCCCGGCCGGGACATCGACGAGGGGATCGAGCGGCTGCGCAGGGCTCTCGCCGCGACCGGTTCGCTGCCGCTCACGGAGGCCGCCGACCGGCTGATCCGGGAGGCGCGGCAGGCCACGGCCCGCCCGGACGACATCGCGCTCCTACTCGCGTCACGCGTGCCGGAGCACGGCTAGGGCCTCTCGTTTGGATCATGCCGGGCTCGCGGGGTCCGGCACCGCACCTCGCCGCGTTGTCGTCGGTTCCCGTGGCTCCGCCATGGCGCCCTCCTCCGCCTTGCGAAGCACGGCACCAGACCCCGCTCCCTGATCCGGCCTGATCCAAACGAAAGACCCTAGGGCCTCTCGGCCCTGTCCGGCGGCTCAGGGCCGGACAGGCCCTGAGCGTCACCCGGTCGGGCCCGTGGCGCTGGTCGGCCGCCGTACGCGCGGGGAGGCTGGGGGTGCCGTGCCGATCAGGCCGGTCCATGTCAGGGCGGTAGCCCGAGGAGGACACGTGCAGCAGGACAAGCAGCCCGAGTACGGCCCGGTGGTCTTCCGCGACCGCACGGCCGGTTACGCCTTTCTGACCCGGTCCACCGCGACCAGCGACCGGACCATCGAGTGGGACGACGGCGAGACGTACCCGGTGATCGACGTCGAGATCTCCTCGGAGAGCCACCCGTTCTACACGGGCAAGGCCCGGACGGTGGACACCGAGGGAAGGATCGCCAAGTTCGAGCGGCGTTTCGGCGAGACCGGCTGAGCGTCCGGGTCCGGTCGCTCGCAGAAGGTCGCCGGTGAAACTGGCCAGAAGATGGCCAGTTCACCTTCCAGGATGAGGTCACGAAGACGGCGGAGCGCCCCCGCTCCGCCGAGGACTCCCTGGAGGGGAACTGCTGTGATCGTGGTGACCGGAGCGACCGGAAACGTCGGACGACCGCTGGTGGAGCTGCTGGCCTCGGCCGGTGAGACCGTGACGGCGGTGAGCCGCCGCCCGGCCGCGGGGCTGCCCGCGGGGGTGACGCACCGGCAGGGTGACCTGGCCGATGTGGCGGGCCTCAAGGGGCTCTTCGAGGGCGCGGAGGCGGTGTATCTGCTCGTCGCGGGCCTCGGGGACGAGCTGAGCCCGGACGAGATCGTGGCGGCGGCGGTGGCGGCCGGCGTGCGGCGGATCGTGTTCCAGTCCTCGCAGCTGGTGGGAACGCGGACCGATTCCGTGTCGCACGAGATCCTGCGCCGGTTCGAGACCGCGGTACGGGGATCGGGGCTCGACTGGACGGTCCTGCGGCCCGGCGGATTCGCCTCGAACGCCTTCCTCTGGGCCGAACAGGTGCGTTCCGCCCGTACGGTGGCCGCCCCGTTCGCCGATGTGGCGCTGCCGGTCGTGGACCCGCTGGACATCGCTGAGGTGGCGGCGCGGGCGCTGCGCGACCCGGCGCACACCGGGCGGACCTATGTGCTGACGGGGCCGGTGGCGGTGTCGCCGCGTGAGCAGGTGGCGGCCCTCGCGGGGGCGGTGGGCGATTCCGTCGGCTTCGTGGCGCAGAGCGCGGCAGAGGCCCGGTCGCGGCTGGTGCGGTTCCTGCCGGCGGACGCCGTGGACGGGATGCTGTCCGTGATGGGCGCGCCGCGTGCGGAGGAGCGGCGGGTGAGCCCGGATGTGGAGCGCGTTCTCGGCCGGGCGCCGCGCCCGTTCTCCGCGTGGGCGGAGCGCCACGCGCCCGCCTTCAG
This sequence comes from Streptomyces exfoliatus, assembly GCF_000725545.1. Taxonomy (GTDB): domain Bacteria; phylum Actinomycetota; class Actinomycetes; order Streptomycetales; family Streptomycetaceae; genus Streptomyces; species Streptomyces exfoliatus. The sequence goes on from NZ_JNZP01000011.1 coordinate 109,801, forward strand.
TTGAGAGGCGGTCACCTTCGGGTGAGGTCGGCGCGCCCGGGAACCGCCGACGGGGCGGGTCGCACGTCACGTGGACGGCGTTCCCCGCCCCGGCCGGGGTGGTCGAGTGAGGGCGCGGGGCGCCCTCCGCTCAGCTCGGGAAGGCGATCAGGCCTTCACGACGCCGGACTCGGAGACCTTGATGGTGGCGCTGGTGGCGCCGGAACGGGAGCCGAGGCCCTCGATCTGCTTGACCAGGTCCTGGCCCTCGACGACCTCGCCGAAGACGACGTGCTTGCCGTCGAGCCAGTCGGTGACGATCGTGGTGATGAAGAACTGCGAGCCGTTGCTGTTCGGGCCGGCGTTGGCCATCGAGAGCAGGAACGGGCGGTCGTGCTTCAGCTTGAAGTTCTCGTCGGCGAACTTCTCGCCGTAGATGCTCTTGCCGCCGGTGCCGTTGCCGCGGGTGAAGTCGCCACCCTGCAGCATGAACTGCGGGATGACGCGGTGGAACGGGGAGCCGGCGTAGCCGAAGCCGTGCTCACCGGTGCAGAGCTCACGGAAGTTCTGCGCCGTCTTCGGGACGACGTCGTCGAACAGCTTGAACGTGATCCGCCCGGCGGGCTCGTCGTTGATGGTGATGTCGAAGTAAACGTTGTCGCTCATGGGGACATCCTTTCATTAGTCGCACTCGATGCGCGCACGGGCCGCCTCCTCCCGTGTCACGGCATGCCGGTGCCCCGCCGCCCGTCGGGGGCGCGGGGCACTGGTCGTGGCGGGTCGGGACGGTGGGTCAGAGCAGTCCGCCGGCCGCCGGAGCCGCCGGGAGGGTGCCCTCGGCGCCCTGGACGGTGTCCTGGAGGACGGCCCCGACGCCCTGGTCCTCCTGGAGGAGGCCGGTGGCGCCGCCCAGCGGGCTCTCGGCGGCGCTCGCCTGCGGCGGCGGGGTGATGAGGGCGGTGACGACGCCTGCGGCGAGGGAGGCGATGGCGAGCATGCTGCGCTTCTTCATGCCCTGGTCAACTGCTGAGCGGCCCGGGGGTTACGGCCGGCCGGCGCCGGATCCAGACGAGGAGGGTCAGGGAGGCGACGGCGGCGAGGGCGCACCAGGTCGAGAGGAACTCGGTGCGCCACAGGAGCGCGCAGACGGCCGCTCCTGCCCCGGTGAGGAGGCCCAGGAGCCGGAGGAGCCGGTCGCGGGCGAGGAGCAGCGCGCCGACCGTGGCGAGGAGGTACAGGGCGAGGAGGAGGGGCGCGTACGGCAGGTCGACGGCGTAGCCGAGGGTGTGACCGCGGACCTCGGCCGAGACGGGGCGGACGGCGAGGTGGTACGCGAGGAAACCGGCGGTCGCGGTTCCGGCCGCGAGCGGGGCGAGCAGGCGCGGCCGGTCGGCGGGGCGGGCCGCGGTGAGGACGCCGGCCGGCACCCAGAGCGGCAGCAGGGGCAGGGCGATCACGGCCCAGGCGAGGGTGGCTGATCCGGTCCCGCCGTCGGCGCGCCAGACGGCGGCTTCGACGATCTGGTGGGCGCCGAGGAGCAGGGGCAGGGCGGCGAGCGGGGCATCCCCCGGGCGGCGTACGGAGGCGAGGGAGGCCACGCCGACGGCGGCGATCCCGAGGCCCGCCCAGAGGTCGGCCGTCGCACTCCAGCACATAACGCCCTTTTATCCCATACCAGGTGCAACCATATGGTTGTGGTGGATGTCTCTGCCAATGACACCACTGTCCCCGAAGCAGGAGAAATGGGGGACGTCATGCATCACCGTCACACCCTCGCGGCCTTCGCCGCGGGAATCCTCTTGACCGCCGGGATCGGCGCCACGATCCCGGCGGGCGCCGCGAACGCCCCGTCCCGCACCTCGTCGACCCAGGCCACGGCCCTGGTCGTCAACGCCCGCTGGGGCGGCCACGCCGCCTTCGACCGGCTGGTCATCGACGTACGGGGCGCCATGCCCCCGGTCACCGTGCATCAGGTCGGCGCGCTGCACTACGACGGCTCGGGACAGAAGGTCCCGCTGGCGGGGAAGTACTTCCTGGAGATCCGGCTCTCCCCCGCGGCCGCCCACGACGACGCCGGCAGGTCCGTGTACCAGGGACCCCGGCTGCTGAAGATCCATCTGCCCGCGCTCAAGGAAGTCGCCTTGACCGGCGACTTCGAGGGGGTGGTCACCATCGGAGCCGCCTTCGACACCAAGCCCGCCTACAAGACCTTCCGGCTGCACTCCCCGGAGCGCTTCGTGATCGACATCGCCCACCCGGTGGGCTGCCGGGCCTGACGTCCCCGGCCGGGGCGGGGTCGTCCGCACGCGACGGCCCCGCCTTCTCGTGCTCCCCCGTACGTCAGTTCGTCACGCGCCGGTCTCCAGGTACACCGGGACACCGGTCCTGCGGGCCCGGTCGACGGCCGCGAGGCGGCTGAACTCCGCCGGGTCCATCTCCCGCTCCCACTCCTCCAGGGTCCGCAGGCTGTACTCGCTGTGCTCCTCGGGGTCGAGGACGACGGCGGCGATCTGCTCGTCCGTGAGCTCGCCGCCGTCGAAGACGAAGCCGATGTGGTTGGCGGGCCACTCCTCGCCCCGGTCGGTGACGAAGTGCGTGCCGAGGAGCCGCGGTTCACCGGCGAAGGTCAGGCCGGTCTCCTCGCGGCACTCGCGTACCGCCGTCTCCCAGGGCGTCTCCCCGGGGTCCATGTTGCCGCCTGGCCACTGCCACAGCTCGGTGCGGTAGGTGGCACGCAGCTGGAAGGGGCGGCCTGCGGTGTCGGTGAAGTAGAGGCAGGCGTACGCCGTCGCTCTCGGCAGGGTCGCGACGTACTCGACGGGCGGCAGCCAGATGTTCGCCATGGGCGGTTCTCTCTCGACGGACCGATGGGTCGCCTTCATCCAAGCGGTCCGGGCGCCGCCGCCCGGCCGCTCGGGAGTCGATCACCGGATCGTGTGAGGGCGCGGGTCCCGGTCAGGCCGCGGAGACCAGGCCCGTCTCGTACGCGATGATCACCAGCTGCACCCGGTCACGGGCGGCCAGCTTGGCCAGGAGCCGGGTCACATAGGTCTTGGCCGTGGCGACGCTGATGTGGAGTTCGGCGGCGACCTCCGTGTTGGAGAGGCCGCGCCCGACGAGGGTGAGCACCTCGCGCTCGCGGTCGGTGATGCCCTCGGCCCGGCGCCGGGGTGCCGTGGCGGACGCGGTCCTCGGGCGGTCGGTGAACTCCTTGATGAGGCGCCGGGTGACGCTGGGGGCGATGAGGGCGTCACCGGAGGCCACGACGCGGACGGCGGCCAGGATGTCGTCCAGGGCCATGTCCTTCACGAGGAACCCGGACGCGCCGGCGTGCAGCGCCCCGTACACGTGGTCGTCGTCGTCGAAGGTGGTGAGCACGACCACCCGGGCGCCGCTGGGTCCTTCGGTGATGAGCCGCGTCGCCTCGATGCCGTCCGTACCGGGCATGCGCAGGTCCATGACGACGACGTCGGCGCCGGTCTCCTCGACGAGGCGGACGGCCTCGGCGCCGTTCGCCGCCTCGCCCGCGACGAGGAGGTCGGGGGTGTCGGCGATGACCATCCGGAGCGCGGTGCGCACCAGGGGCTGGTCGTCGGCGAGGACGACCCGGACGGGGCGCTCGGTGGTGGTCTCGCTCATCGGGTGGTGACTCCTGTGGGGAGGGGAAGGCGGGCGGTGACGCGGAAGCCGCCGCCCTGGCGGGGTCCGGCGGTGAAGTCGCCGTGGAGCAGGGTGACGCGCTCGCGCATCCCGGTGAGGCCGTGGCCCGACCCGCCCGCGGCGCGGTTCCGGTCCCGGCCGGGGACGGCGCCCCGGTCCTCGACGGTGACGACGAGGGCCTCGGGGTCCCGCTGGTCGACGGTGACCGTGCAGGCGTCGGCGCCCGAGTGCCGTACGACGTTGGTGACGGACTCCTGGACGACGCGGAAGGCGGAGAGGTCGATGTCCGGCGGCAGGGGGCGCGGCGCCCCCACCCGGTGGACGGCGACGCGGACTCCGGCGGACGCGGTGACCTCCGCGAGCCGGTCGAGCGCGCCGAGGCCGGGCATCTCGGGGAGAGCGGCCTCGTCGGCGGCCCGCGGTCCGGGGTCGCCTGGCCCGTCCGTGCGGAGTGCGCCGAGCATCCGGCGCAGCCCCGCCAGGGTCTCGCGGCTCGCCGTCTCGATCTCGGTGAGGGCCTGTCGGACCTGCTCCGGCTGGGTGTCCATGACGCGCCGGGCGGCGCCGGCCTGAAGGGCGACGATGCCGATGGTGTGGGCGACGGTGTCGTGCATCTCCCGGGCGATGCGGAGCCGTTCGGCGGTGACCGCCTGCTCGGCGACCTGGGCGCGACTCCGTTCCGCGTACGTCCGGCTCTGGTGCTCCGACCGGCCCAGGAGCCAGACGACTGCGGCGGTGAGGCCCACCGCGAGCGCGCCGGTGGTGCCCACGCTCCACCCCGCGAGCAGGCGTACCGCCAGATGGATGACGAGGACTCCGAGGGCGGCGAGCAGCGCCCGGCGGGCCTCGCGCGGTGGCCGGGCGGCGGCGATGACGTACAGGGCGACGTCGACGGCGAGGTACTGGGCGAAGGGGATGGCGGTGACGCCGAGCGGGGTGGAGCCGACGACCGCGGCGGAGAGGAGGAACCACAGGGCGGCGGTCGGACGGCGGGTCAGGAGCAGGCAGCCGCGCAGGGCGAGGGCGGTGGCGACGGCCAGCATGGTGAGGCCGTCCCAGCGGAGGAAGACGACGCCGACCATGACGTCCGCCTCCTCCTGGCCGGGCAGCCGGACGCGCAGGAGCGCCGTGAAGAGCAGGCCCGCGGTCCAGGCGAGCGCGGCCCAGCCGCCCGGATTGACCCTCTTGAGGAACGGCGCTGACGGGGTGGCGGACATGCCGTGATCGTAGGGCGCGGCACGAGGGCGGGTCATCGGACCAGGGTTGTACGACCTGGGGTGACAGCCCCCGGCGCCAATTGTCCGTCCTGGTCCGATGCCCGGCGCCTGGTCGGGGCGGCACGGTGGTGCACATGATCGAAGCAAGGGAACTCACCAGGCGATACGGCTCCAAGACGGCCGTCGACTCGCTCAGCTTCACGGTCCGGCCGGGCGTCGTGACCGGCTTCCTGGGGCCGAACGGGGCGGGCAAGAGCACGACGTTGCGGATGATCCTCGGGCTGCACACGCCGACGAGCGGATCCGTCACGGTCGACGGCCGGCGGTTCCGGGACCGGCCACGCGGCCTGCGGCATGTCGGCGCGCTGCTCGACGCGGGCGACGTACAGGGCGGGCGCACCGCCCGGGCGCATCTCGCCGTCCTGGCCCGCGGCAACCGCATCCCCCTCCCCCGGGTCGACGAGGTCCTGGCGGAGGTCGGCCTCACGGCGGCGGCCGGGCGGCGGATCGGCGGGTACTCGCTGGGCATGCGGCAGCGGCTCGGGATCGCGGGCGCGCTGCTCGGCGACCCGCCCGTGCTCCTGTTCGACGAGCCTCTCAACGGTCTCGATCCGGAGGGGGTGAAGTGGGTGCGGGGGCTGTTCCGGCGCCTGGCGGCCGAGGGCCGCACGGTGTTCGTCTCCAGTCATCTGATGAGCGAGATGGAGCACACCGCCGACGAACTCGTCGTCATCGGCCGCGGCGCGCTGATCGCGGCGGAGAGCCTCACGGACTTCGCGGCGCGCGGGGCCCGGCTGAGCGTGACCGTCGGCACGCCCGACCGGTCGCTTCTCACGGCGCTGCTGCTCTCGGAGGGCGCGGAGGTCCGGGAGGAGTCCGGTCTGCTGACGGTGACGGGCCTGCCGGCCGCCCGGATCGGTGCACTCGCCCTGGAGCACCGGCTGCCGCTCGACCAGCTGACCACGCGGACCGCCTCGTTGGAGGAGGCGTTCATGGAACTGACCGCCGACAGTGTCGAATACCCGGCAGGAGACGCCCGATGACCACCCTCACCGTGCGGGAGCCCCGCGCCCGCTTCCTCGACCTGATCGCGTCGGAGTGGCTGAAGCTGTGGTCGCTGCGCTCGACGGGCTGGTCGCTGCTGGTCGGCACCCTGGCCGTGGTCGCCTTCAACCTCGGCACCGCCTGGGACCACTATCGCTACTGGTTCCAGTACGACGCGGAGGGCCGGGCCGGGTTCGTGCGGAACGGGATGGCGCTGGGGGACGCGTTCACGGGGAACGCGTCGATGGTGCTGATCCTCTGCTCCGCCGCGATGGGGGCGGTGGCGGTGGTCGGCGAGTACGGCAGCGGTCTCGTCCGCACGACCTTCGCGGCGGTGCCGGCGCGGGGCTCGCTGATGGCGGCGAAGCTGCTGGTCGTGGCGGGCGTGCAGAGCGGGTTCGGGGCGGTCGTCGCGGGACTCTCCTTCTGGTCGACGCAGGCGGTGCTCGCCGAGCGGGGCGTGGGGCTGCCGCTCACGCACCCCGGGGCGCTGCGGATCGTCGTGGCGTCCGCGCTGCTCGCGCCGGTCTGCGCGCTGACCGGAGCGGCACTCGGCGCGCTGCTGCGGCACGGCGCGGTCTCGGTCGTCGGTTCGGTCGTACTGCTCCTGCTGCTGCCGTCGGTCCTCGGCGACCGCCGTCACCTCACCGCGGTCCTCGCCCACGCGACACCGCTGCACGCGTGGCAGCGCCTGGTGGCCGTGGGGCCGGTCGAGGGGCCGTACCCGTGGACGGCGGGCGGCGCCTGGCTGGTGTACGCGCTGTGGGCGTCGGGCGCGGGGGCCGTGACGGTACTGGCGGTGCGGCGCCGGGACCAGTGATCTCAGGAGGCACCGCCGACTCCGCTGCGGGCGAGGCGGCGGGCGAGGAGGTGCTCGTGGACGAGGCGCCCGACGAGGGCGCTGCCGTACACGACGAAGCCGACGCCGACGAGCCAGGACTGCAGGACGAGGACGGTGCCGAACTGGCCGTAGGTCACCGCGTTCGAGGCGATGAGCGGGGAGAACACGAACTGGGAGAAGATCCGCAGCCCCAGCAGGCCGAGCGCGGTGAGGGCGGCCCCGGGTGCGAGAGCGCGCCAGCGGATGCGGCCGCAGAGCAGGAAGCGCTGGGACCACCAGAAGAAGAAGAAGGTGCCGACGAGGTCGACGAGGGCGACGAAGGCGGTCATCACGACCGGGGCGTCGGCGGGTGCGGGGTTGGCGACGAAGAGGAGGAGGGCGGTGACGAGGACCGCGAGCCAGACGACGTGCCGCCACATGGTGTGCCAGCGGGCGGTGGGGAGGTCCCAGACCCGCTCGTACCCGGTCTGTACGGCGGATCCGAAGGTGACGCCGAACGCGGCGAGGGCGGCGAGGCCGAAGGCGGTGGTGCGTTGCAGCGCCTGTCCCGGCTGGCCGAAGAGCCGCTCGACCTCCTCCTGCGAGACCTCGGAGACGCCGAGGCCCTGGACGAGCCAGCGCGCGAAGCCTTGGCCGCTCGCGAGGTCGGCCGCGGCGACGACGATGAGGAGCGGGACGAGGGTGAGCAGGCTGAGCGCCGCGAAGCCCATGGCGCGGTGCATCAGTTCCATGGCCCGGCCGCGGTTCCAGGCGAGCCCGACGGGCGAGGCGGCGGCGCGGGCGTGGAACCGCTGGATCCAGTGGCCGTGTTCGGTCGGGGCACCGTCGTGCGGAGGACCGGGTGTGGAGGGCATGTCTCGTGACGTACCCGGCGGGACGGCGGGACACCTCAGGGGTGCGGCCGAACGGGTGCCGGACGGTCGGGGCGGTCGGAGCGGACGGTCAGAGCGGTCGGGCCCCCGGGCCGGGGCGGGCGGTGACGTCGCGGGCCGTGAGGGTGGCCCGTTCGTCGCCCTCGCACTGGACGACGACCCGGACGGGGGCTCCGCAGTCGGTGTGCCGGACGTCGAGGACCGGGCCCTCGGGCACTCCGGCGTGGGTGTCGCCCCACTGCTTGAGGGCGAGGAGTACGGGCCACAGCTCTACGCCCTTGGGGGTGAGCCGGTACTCGTACCGGGTCCTGGCACCGGGTTCGCGGTACGGCTCGGCGCGCAGGACCCCGGCCGCGACCAGTTTGCGGAGGCGGTCGGCGAGCACCGCCTCGGAGAGCCCGAGGTGCCTGCGGAACTCGTCGTAGCGGCGGACGCCGTTGAAGGCGTCCCGCACGATCAGCAGGGTCCACTTCTCGCCCACGAGGTCGAGGGTGCGGCGGACCGAGCAGTTCTCCGTGTCCGTCTCCAGCCACTTCATCGTCACACTCTAGCCACCTGACTGCGTCGTTGACAGTCAGCTGACGCGGAAGCTAGCTTCACCACACAGAGCCAGCTGGGAGTCAGCCGGCCACAGCGGGCGGAGAGTGGTCATGGGGCGGTCACGCACGGTCGAGTGGGAGGACGCCGGGGCCACCGCGCGCGCCGCCGCGACGATGGCGGGTCTCGACTTCCTGCGGGAGATGGTGGCCGGACGTCTGCCCGGTCCGCCGATCGCCGCGCTCCTCGGGTTCGGCCTGGAGGAGGTCGAGGACGGGCGGGCGGTGTTCGTCTTCGAACCGGGCGAGGAGCACTACAACCCGATCGGCAGCGTGCACGGCGGGGTGTTCGCGACCCTGCTCGACTCGGCGGCCGGCTGCGCGGTCCACTCGACGCTCCCGCTGGGCACGGCGTACACCTCGCTCGACCTGTCGACCCGCTTCCTCCGGCCGCTCACCGCAGGCACGGGCAAGGTACGGGCGATCGGCACCGTGCTGTCGCGGGGGCGCAGGACCGCGCTCGCGGAGGCGGGTCTGTACGACGCCGAGGACCGGCTGCTCGCCCACGCGACCAGCACCTGCATGCTGTTCCCCGTCCCGGCGGAGCGTTCCGGGGGCACGCGCGCGTAGGAACCAGGAACGGGGAGTCCGGGAGTACGCGCGCGTGGACTCGGCATGTGCGCGCGGAGGCCGGTGCGGGTCCGGCGCCAGGCTCGTGTCCGCGCCCGGCTCGTGTCCGGACCCGGCTCAGCGGATCCCGGAGACCGGGCGGGTGCGGGTGCAGCCGTCGGGGGCCACGTCGGGCACCCCGTTGGCCTGGAGGGCGGCGCTCACCAGGGTGGCCAGCAGGTCGATGTCCGACCCGATGTCGAGTCGGACCGTCACCCAGCCCGAACCGGCCCGGAGCCGGACCGCGGTCGACCCCAGGAGGGCCGGGCGCAGTTTCGCGATCATGGCGCGGGTGAGATGGACGTCGGCCTCGTGCTCGCCGTGGAAGTGGACGATCTCCTGCGTCGCGGTGCCCAGTCCGAGCTCGGCGCCGCAATGGGCGCGGCCGGGGGTCAGCGAGGGCCAGCTCATCAGACGTTCACTGGCATGCCTGGCCGTGTTCATACGAGGAGCGTGCCGGGCCCCGGGGCCGCGCACAAGCGTCCTGCGGGAAGAATCCCGCTCAGGCGTGAAACACGGCCCTGCCAGGGGTGATGTGACCGCACGTCACGGCGGTCCGTGGGGCGGACGTGACTCGGTGTCACTGCGGTGCGCGGGCGCGGATGCGGGCCGCGAGGACGGCCACGTCGTCCTCGGCCCCGTGCGCGTCGAGGCGTCGGAGGACCTCGTCGACGACCTGGCCGGGACCGGAGTCCGGGGGGAGCCGGAGGGCCGCGAGACGGCCGAGGGACACGTCGATGTCCTCGCCGCGCCGCTCGACGAGGCCGTCGGTGAAGATCAGCAGGGTGTCGCCCGGGTGGAGCGGGCGGGTGGTCGGTTCGTAGCCACCGACGCCGGTGCCGAGCGGCGGACCCACCGGGAGGTCGACGAGCTCCGCCGAGCCGTCCGCGCCGAACACGACGGGCGGCAGGTGCCCGGCGCTGGCGAAGGTCGCGGCGGCGCGGGCGGGGTCGACCCGGACGAGCAGGCAGGTGGCGGGGCGGCGGGCGTCGTCCTCGGCGACCACGGAGTCGAGGTGGCGCAGCACCCGGTGCGGTGGCAGGTCGGTGGCGGCGACCTCGCGGAGGGCGGTGCGGTAGGCGTTCATGTCGACGGCCGCATCCAGGCCGTGCCCCATGACGTCGCCGACGACGAGGAGGCTGCGGCCGAAGTGGAGCCGTACCGTCTCGAACCAGTCGCCGCCCACGAGGGCGCGGGGCCCTGCCGGGAGGTAGCCGCCGGCGATCTCCAGGTTGGGGTGCGGGCGGCCCGGCTCGGCGACGAGGGCGCGCTGGAGGTGGAGCGCGGTGTCCTCGGTGGCCGCGAGGCGCCGGGCGTGGGCCAGGTGCCGGGCGGCGAGCCGTGCGGCGTGCCGGAGCAGGGCCGCCTCGTCGCCGGAGAAGGGCTCGCCGTCGGTGCGGCTGACGGTGACCGACCCGAGGGGTGTCTCGTCGTGGACGGCGAGAGACACGGAGAGCCGGTGGGCGGCGGCCGCGGAAGCGGGCAGGGGGTGACCGTGAGCGGCGGGTCCGCCGCCCGTCGGGACCGGCTCGGGACCGGAGGTCGTCGGTTCCGCGTGCGCGGCGCGGCGGAGCGGGGCGCCGGGCTCGGTCGCCACGTCGACGGCCGCGGCGGCGCGCAGGTGGCGGGCGGCGAAGGCCGCGAGTTCACGGCAGGTGTTCGTCTCGTCGAGCGTGGTGCCTATCTCGCCGATCGCCTGCTCCAGGGCGCGCACCCTGGTCAGGAGGGCCTCGGCCCGTTCCACGTCCTGTTCCGCCACGACACCTCCACCGCCGCGCGGTCCCCGGGTGGCGTACCCGGTTCCCCCATTGCACCAGCGGGTGGCGACCCGCGCGCGGTACGGAGCTCGCGCGGGCGGTTGTGCGGCGGCGCCGGGTCTGATCAAGTACAGCAGAGGCTACTGGCCAGTACGAGATCTCGCTCCCCGGGGGGACCGCCATGACGACCGGATTCTTCAGCTCCGTCGACGATGTCGCCGAACGGCTCGCCGCGACCGGCTATCTGGCGTCGCCCGCCGTCGCCACCACCGTCTTCCTCGCCGACCGCCTCGGCAAGCCGCTGCTGGTGGAGGGCCCTGCCGGCGTCGGCAAGACGGAGCTCGCCAAGGCCGTGACCGAGGTGACGGGCGCGAGCCTGGTGCGGCTGCAGTGCTACGAGGGCGTCGACGAGTCCCGGGCGCTGTACGAGTGGAACCACGCCAAGCAGCTGCTGCGGATCACGGCGGGGCGGGGCGAGTCCTGGGACGAGACCCGGACGGACATCTTCGGCGAGGAGTTCCTGCTCCCCCGGCCCCTGCTCACCGCGATCCGGTCCGAGCAGCCGACGGTGCTCCTCATCGACGAGACGGACAAGGCCGACGTCGAGGTGGAGGGCCTGCTCCTGGAGGTCCTCGGCGACTTCCAGATCACGGTCCCCGAACTCGGCACGATCACGGCGACGCGGCGCCCGTTCACCGTCCTCACCTCGAACGCGAGCCGTGAGCTCTCCGAAGCGCTGCGCCGCCGCTGTCTCTTCCTGCACATCGGCTTCCCCGAGGAGGAGCTGGAGCGCCGGATCGTCAACCTGAAGGTCCCCGGGCTCGACGCCGCGCTCGCCGCGTCCGTGGTGCGGGTCGTGGGCGCGCTGCGAGCGATGGACCTGCGGAAGGTGCCGTCCGTCTCGGAGACGATCGACTGGGCCAGGACCCTGCTCGCGCTCGGCGCCGAGCGCCTGGACGAGCGGGTCGTACGGGAGACCCTGGGCGTCCTCCTGAAGCACCAGGAGGACATCGTGAAGGCCGCCGCCAAGCTCGACCTGGACGCGGTGTGAGCCCGGCGCAGCCGACCGGGGCGGGGGCGGTCGCACGGCTCACTGGTCTGGTGGGGGCGCTGCGCGACCACGGGTTCGGGATCGGGACGGGCGAGAGCGTCGACGCGGGGCACGCGCTCGAAGCGGTCGGATTCACGGACCGCGAGCGGGTACGGGAGGCGCTGGCGGCGACCCTGCTGCACGGGGAGGCACAGCGGCCGGTCTTCGACCGGGTCTTCGACCTGTACTTCCCGCTCGGGCACTCCGGACCCGCGGAGACGTACGGACACACCCCGGCTGATCTCGCCGCGCTGCGCGAGCGGCTCACCCAGGCCCTGACCGCCGGTGACGACGCCGCCCTCGACCTGCTGGCCGCCGAGGCGGTGGGCGGTTTCGGCGGCTACGGCTCCGGCCCCGGGTCGGACGGCTGGTCCTCGTACCAGGCGCTCTCCCGGCTGCGCCCCGAGACGCTGCTCGCCCGGGTGCGCGAGCTCCACCGGGCGGCGTCCGCGCCGGAGGACCCGGAGTTCACCGACCGGCTCCTCGACGACGAGATCCGGCGGCGGATCGAGGCCTTCCGCGAGCGGGTGCGGACCGAGGCCCGGCGGCGCGTCGCGGAGCGACAGGGCCGCGACCGGGTCGCACGCCGTGCGGTCGCGGGGACGGCGGACACCGTGGACTTCCTGCTCGCCGGGCGCGCGCAACTGGACGAGCTGAGGCGGACGGTACGGCCGCTGGCGCGGAAGCTGGCCACCCGGCTCGCGGCACGGCGGCGTCGGGCGGCACGCGGGGAGATCGATCTCCGGCGGACGCTGCGGCGATCGTTGTCGACCGGGGGCGTTCCGGTGCGTCCGGTCTTTCGGCGGCGTCCTCCGCGGCGGCCCGAGCTGGTCCTGCTGTGTGACGTGTCCGGGTCGGTGGCCGGGTTCGCGCAGTTCACGATGTTGCTGGTGCAGGCCTTGCACGACCAGTTCAGCCGGGTGCGGGTGTTCGCCTTCGTCAATCGGGTGGACGAGGTGACCGGCCTGATCGCCCGGGGCTCGGCGGACGCGGCGGGTCTCGGCGACCGCATCCTCGCGGAGGCGGAGCTGACCGGATGGCACGGGCAGAGCGACTACGGGACGGCGCTGGGCGAGTTCGCCGAGCGGTACGCGGAGGCCGTCGGCCCGCGCACGGTCGTCTTCGTCCTCGGGGACGCCCGCACCAACGGCTCGGACCCGAACCTCGCGGCCCTTGAACGGATCGCGGCGCGGGCGCGGCGGGTCCACTGGCTCAACCCCGAACAGCCCTCGCTGTGGGGCACGGGCGACTCGGTGGCCCCGGCGTACGCCGGTCTCGTCGACATGCGCCCCTGCCGGAACGCCCGCCAGCTGGGGGCGCTGGTCGGCCGTCTGCTGCCGGTCTGACGGCGGGCGGGTCCATACGCCGCCGTGACGCGATCGTTCCATGGCCACCGGATCCGATCGTCCGGAGACCGACTTCCCGCGCGCGATCGGCGCGCCCGCGACGCGCGCCCTGGCCTCGGCCGGGTACACCCGGCTCGACCAGCGTGCCCCGGCCTGCCGCCCCGAGGCCAGGCGTGCTGACCTGGGGCTCGGGCATGCCTCCTCGCGTCTCGGTTGTACGGCGGGCGGGCGCTCGAACTAGCGTGGCCCCCATGGAACTCTTGGGAGACATCTCGTCCGACCGTCCGCTGCTCGTCCTCGCCGTCAAGGAGGAGGCGCAGTTCCTGGACACGGACCTGCCCGTGCTGCTGACGGGCATGGGCAAGGTGAACGCGGCGACCGCGCTCGCGTCCGTCCTCGGCCGGGGCCCGCGGCCGGCCGGGATCGTGAACCTGGGGACGGCCGGGGCGCTGCGGCCCGGCTGGACCGGGACGCACGTGGTCGGAACCGTGCTGCAGCACGACCTCGACGGCGAGCTCCTCGCGACGCTGACCGGCGAGACGTACGGGGCTCCCCTCGCCCTGCCGGACGGCGGCGAGGTGGTCCTGGCCACCGGGGACGCGTTCATCTCGGACGAGGCCGCCCGCGCCCGGCTCGCGGAGCGGGCACCGCTCGTCGACATGGAGGGCTACGCGCTCGCGGCGGCCGCGGAGCTCGCCGGGGTGCCCCTGCGCATCGTGAAGCACGTCAGCGACGAGGCCGGCGACGGTGCCGCGCGCACCTGGCGTGAATCGGTCGCCGAGTGCGCGCGGGCGCTCGCCGACTGGGCCGAGGCGAACACCCCGTACCGCTCCTGAGGGGCTTCGGTTCCGGTCAGCGATGCTGGAAGTGGACCTCGGGGTTCGCCGGTGACGGGCCGTCGAGGACGGGGCGCGGGAGCCTTCGCAGGTGCTGGTCGAAGAAGGCGGCGACGTACGTCCGGGTGATGGCGACGGCCCTCTCGGTGGGCAGCTCGGGCTGCGGCAGGCCGAAGTGACGTGTGATCACGGGGGCGTCGGAGAAGGTGAAGTGCTCGGCTCCGGACACCGTGATCCAGCGCTTCCACCCGTCGAGGCCCGGCCACGTGCGGTCCCAGGTGGCGTCGGTCCCGCCGGGCAGATGCGTGGCGTCGTGGGTCCCGAGCATCATGAACGGGCGACCCCGCAGGCCTTCCGTCGGGAGGTCCTCCCAGAAGGCCCCGTCCATGTTGACTCCGGCGTCGACGCGCGGATCGGCCGCCATCGCGGTGGCCGCGCTCGCCCCGCCGATGGAGTGACCCGCCATGCCGATCCGGTCCGCGTCGATCATGTCGGCGTACCGCCGGACGGGACGGGGACCGGTGAGCCGGTCCAGGACGTGGCGGACGTCGGCGGCACGGGTCGTGGTGACCACGCCGGGGTGCACACCGCCCTCGTCGAGGGCGGTACAGGCGACACAGGTGAGGGTCCGGCCGCCGGGAACGCTGATCCCGTACGACTCGTAGGCGTGGTCGACGGAGGCGACGACGTAGCCGCGGGACGCGAGGTCCTCGGCGAGGTGGGTGAGCGTCCAGCGGGAGACCCCGAATCCCGGCGAGAGCAGCACCAGGGGGTGACGGCCCGGCGCCGGGCGGGCGTCGGGCCTGCTGTGCGTGCGCGTCCGGGCCAGCACGTCACCGGAGACGCCGGGCCCGAGCTGCTCGGCGAGCAGCCGCGCCTCCTCGGCCGTGGCGTACGGCGCGGGGCGTCCGCCGCCGCGCCGCGCGGCCGGGTAGTGGAGGGTGACCATCAGTTCGCGGCCGTCCGCACTCGGGACCCAGGGGTCGGCGCGGGAGCGGTCGACGAGCGGCAGGACGGTCCGGCCGAGGGCGTACGGCCCGGTGGGCGCGGGCAGCACCACGCGGGTGACGGCCGGGACGGCGGCCGGGGCAGGGTCCGCGGCGGCGGGGCCCGCCGTGGCGAGGGTGGCGGGTAACGCGAGGGAGCAGGCGAGGAGGGCGGCCGCTGCCGCCCCGCTGAGTCGGTTCATGGGGGCACGCTAGGCAGCGCGGCAGGGAGAGCGCGTCCTGCTGGGGGCTCATGTCGCGTCAGACCAGCGACGGATGCGGCGCGGTGTGCCCGCACGCGAGGGCCTGCGACGGGCGGGTGCGCGCCCGAACGAACCGCGCACCCGCCCGCCGTACCGCTTCCGGCGGTCAGCCGAGCGGCAGTTCCAGGAAGGAGGGGTCGCCCTCCGGGGAGCCGATGCCGGTCTGCGTCCAGGTGACCGAGGCGTCTCCGTACAGCGGGTCCTTGCTGTCGACGACGAGCATCAGCCGGTGGCCGGAGGCGATGTCGTACGCCGCCGCCTGGAGCCTCCAGGTGACGGTGGTGTCCTGATCGGGGATCAGGCCGTACACGTTGAGAGGCTCGTGGCTGATGATCCGGGCCGTGTCGTCCTCGGCGACGTCCAGCAGATGGGCGTACAGGCTCGCGGAGGTGGCGGTGGAGCGGACCGTGAGGCGCAGCCGGGGGATGCCGCGGACCCGGCGGCCGGCGGCCTCCTCGCCTTCGGGCGAGACCAGCGGTTCGGTCGTCCACGCGACCGCGTGCCGCCGGTCGATCTTGCGGGTGTCGTAGATCTTGGGGTTGCCCGCCCACTCCGCCTGGCCGGTCTTCATGATCGCGTCCATGGCGGTGGCCTCGGTGTCGACGCCCGCGAGGAACGCGCGCCGCCAGCCGGTCTCCTCCGCCCCCGGCGCTCCGCCGGCCGCCGGGAGGAGGCGGCCGTCGGCGCCGCCCGCGCCGTCGCCGGTGAGGCCGAACACCTCGACGCCGCGGGTGACCTCGCTCCAGCCGGGGCTGGTCTCCCGGAAAGCGGGCGTGACGATCCGGTTCTCACCGGTCGGATCGCCGGTCACGGGGTCCAGGACCGGTTCCGTCACGTACGTGAACATCACCTGGTTGCAGACCTGCGGCCAGTCCTCCACCCCGTTGCTCTCGCCCTTGAGGTGGTGGTCGAGCCAGGCGTACGCCTCCGCCATCGGGATGTTGACCTCGCCGGGTGTGGCGGGCGGGCCGATGAGCGCGGGGCCCTCGGGCGCGGCGTGGTCGCCGATCCAGAGGTTGAGCCGCTTGGGCACGTCCAGGCCGTTGAACGTCTCCAGGGTCTGGTTGACCGCGAAGAGGCTCTCGTGCCAGGTGTTGGAGAAGAAGGTGGGTGTGCCCTTGGCGTTGGTCAGGTCGAGGTACGACTCGGGGGCGCGCAGCCGGCCCCACGCGACGACGCCGTCCAGGTTCCGGTCGGCCTGGAAGTCGGCGAGGATCCGCTGGTTGTCCTCGTCGAACTTGGTCTCGACCGTCCCGCCGGTGAGGGCGAGGAGGGCCTTCACGGCCGCGAGGTGGCGGGTGTTGTTGTCGTAGAGGCTGGTCGCGAGGTTGCCCCAGGTGCTGAGGGCGACGACGGCGGCGACCCGTTCGTCGTGGGCGGCGACGAGCTGGCTGATGCCGGAGCCGTAGGACTCCCCCATGAAGCCGATGACGGTCGTGTCGAAGTGGTCCTCGGCGAAGTCGATGACGGCGGAGCCGTCGGCCCAGTCGTGGGGCCCGGCGACATCGACGAAGCCACTGGAGGTGGACGGCAGGCCGGGGATGCCGAGACCCCGGGGAGTGTAGGCGAGGACGTCGTAGCCCTTGTGGGCGAGGACGAGGTAGGACCAGAGGAACAGGGGCCAGCCGAAGGGCGTCCAGCCGGCCGGGACGACGACGAGCGGGTGCGGGCCCGGGGCGAGCTGCCGGAGGCTGAAGGCGGAGAGCCGGACGTCCGGCGCGGCCCCTTCGATGCGGTGGTACGCGGGCAGGGCCAGGCCCCGTACCTCCTGGACGAACGCGGCGAGTTCGGCGGGGAGCAGCGCCTCGGCGATGTCGGTGTCGTCGGACGTGGCGAGGAGGGCGTTGGCGAGCGTCTGGCCGAGCCTGACGGCGCCGGGGTCCACCGTTCCGTCGGCGGCCCAGAGGCCGCGTCCGGTGATCCGGG
This sequence comes from Streptomyces exfoliatus, assembly GCF_000725545.1. Classification (GTDB taxonomy): domain Bacteria; phylum Actinomycetota; class Actinomycetes; order Streptomycetales; family Streptomycetaceae; genus Streptomyces; species Streptomyces exfoliatus. Next base: position 126,823 of record NZ_JNZP01000011.1, read on the forward strand.
AGGTCTCGGCGGCGGTCAGGCCCGCCGTGACGTCATGGAAGCCGGGGAAGTGTTCCGACGAGCCGGTGGTGTAGGGGTTCTCCTGGGGCACGTGCACCCGTTCCTCTCGACTGGACTGGTGGCTGTCCGCGTCGCGGACGGTCGCAAGCCTCACGTATGCGGGGGTGAGCGAACAGAGCGCACGAACGGCGCACGTGTCGCTCAACCGGTCGGGAACGACACAAGCCGCCCTGAAGTCGATGTTTGGGGACGACCGGGACGGGTCAGTGGGCCTCGGGCGGAAAGACCACGAGCAGGGCGGCGACGTCGTCGTCGAGGCCGCCGGCGCCGTAGTCGGCGAGGTCCTTGTGCAGGAGCGTCGGCAGTTCCTCGGCCGGCCGCTGCGCCCACCCCCGCAGTCGCGGTTCGAGCGGGTAGAAGGTGCCGGCCCTGTCGCGTGTCTCGCTGACGCCGTCGGTGTAGAGGAGGAGCCGGTCCCCCGGACCGAAGGGGACCTGCTCGATGCGGTGCCTCGAGTCGGCGAGGCCCGCGAGGTTGACGGGAAGCGAGGGGTCGGCGAAGTGGACGGGGCCGACCTCGCCGTCGTGCTGGAGGAGCGGGGCGGGATGGCCGCAGCTGAGGAACCGTGCGACGTCCTCGCCGTCGGGGAGCTCCACGAGGACGACGGTGGCGAAGCGTTCGGCGGCGTCGGAGTCGGGGTCCCAGGCGCCGTAGCGGGCGAGCCCCTCTTCGAGCCGGTCGGCGAGGGCGGCCAGACCGGGGGCGTCGTTGACGGCGGCGCGGAAGGAGCCGAGGAGGACGGAGGCCGTCTCGACGGCGCCGAGGCCCTTGCCCTGCACGTCGCCGAGCATGATCCGCACCGCGCCGGGGACCCGTACCGCCTCGTAGAAGTCGCCGCCGATCCTGGCCTTGGCGGCCGCCGCCACGTACAGCAGGTGCAGGTCGAAGCGGCCGAGTCGGGCGGGGAGCGGGCGCAGCACGACGCGCTGCACGACTTCGGCGACGGCGGTGAGTTCCCGCAGGTCCTGTTCGTAACGGGTGCGGACCCGGCTGACCCAGGCCGCCGCCGCGGTGACGGTCGCGATCACGATCTCGCTCTCGAGGAACGCGGACGCGTGCGGCTCGCTGCGATTGAGGGTGAGCAGGACGCGCGCGGCCATGGCGAGCAGCCCGATGCCGATCGTCCCGCGCACGCTCCAGGTGACGGCGGCGAGCGCGGGTGCGGCGACGAGGAGCCGGTCGAAGCGCTCCTGGTCGGGGGTGAGCAGATCGGCGAGGAGCGTCAGGGCCAGGACCAGGAGGGGCAGCGCGCGACCGATGTTGAACTGCGTGCGTGTCGCTGTGCCGGGACGGCCCCGGTGACCGTCGGGCATCTCATGATCGTACGCAGGCCCGGCGTCCGGACGGTGGTGACGTCGCCCCCCGGCGTGTCCTCCTTCGGTCCGCGTCGGCGCCCGGCAGGGCGAGGGCGGCCGGGAGGGCGAGGGCCGAGATCATGGCGAGCGCGGGGAGGGCGGCGCCCTCGGCCGGGACGAATCCGCCGCGCGGGACGAGGGCGAGCAGGAGGGTCGCGACGGCGACGCCGAGCGCGGGCCCGATGTTCATCGCGGTCTGCTGGAGGCCGCCGGCGACTCCGGCGTGGACCTCGGGGGCGCGGTGGACGACGACCGAGGTCGCCGTGACCATCAGGACGACGAAGCCGGCGCCGAGCAGGGCGGCCGCGGCTCCGACGGGGACCGTGCCGGCCGTCGCGTCGAGCCGGGCGAGCAGCAGCACCCCGAGGGTGAGCAGGGCGGCGCCCGCGGTCGCCGTGCGCCGGGGGCCGAACCGCCGCTGGAGCGGCGGGCAGAGGGGCGCGCCGAGCACCATCAGGACCGCGAGCGGCAGAACGCGCAGCGCGCAGTCCAGTGGGTCGAGCCCCTGGACGTCCTGGAGGAAGTACGTCGCCACGAAGAGCGTGCCGAAGAGCGCCGCCGAGGCGGCGAGGAGGACGGCGAGGCCCGCGACGACGGGCACGCTCCGGAGCAGCTCCGGCGGCAGCAGCGGTCGCACGGCCCGGCGCTCGTGTCGGGCGAGGGCGGCCCCGGCGACGGTGGCCCCGGCGACGGCGAGCACGCCGGCCGTCGCGCCTCCGGGCCGGGCCGCTCCGACGAGCCCGTGGACGAGCAGGCCGAGCGCGACGGCGAGGAGCAGGGCACCGACGGGGTCGAGCGCGGCGAGGCCGGAGCCGGAGGGCCGGGGCGTGGCCGGCGGGTGCGCGGCTCGTCGCACGGTGCGCTCCCCGGCCGGTCGCGCGGTTCGTTCCGCGGTTCGTTCCACGGTTCGTTCCGCGGTTCGTTCCGCGGTGACGAGGGCGAGGAGGCCGATGGCGAGGGTCGGGGGTACGCCCAGGAGGAAGACCGCGCGCCAGCCGTACGCGGAGACCAGCGCGCCGCCGACGAGTGGTCCGGCCGCCGCCGCGAGGCCGATGGCGGCGGTGCGTACGGCGATCGGGGTCCCGAGCCGGTCCGGCGGGAATGCCGTACGGAGCATGCCGAGGGTGGCGGGCTGGAGGAGCGCGCCGCACACCCCCTGGAGCACGCGCAGCGCGATGACCGCGCCGATGCCGGGGGCCAGGGCGATGCCGGTGGAGGCGGCGGCGAAGCCGAGGGCGCCGATCGCGAAGACCCGGCGGTGGCCGTAGCGGTCGCCGAGCCGGCCGGCGAAGACCAGAAGGCTCGCGACGGCCACGAGATAGCCGGTGCTGGTCCACTGGACCTGGTCGATTCCGGCGTGAAGATCGCGCTGGAGGGCGGGCTGCGCGACGGTGAGGACGGTGCCGTCCAGGGCGACGACGGCGGCGCCGACGACGCTGCACGCGAGGACGGGAGCGCGGCGCGCGGTCACCGGGCCGGTTCCACGGGGCCGAGGTGGGCGTCGAGGGCGGCGGCGAGCAGCGGGGCGGGATCGTCGCCGCCGGTGGCGAGCCGGAGGCTGCCCCAGTGCCACAGCTGGGCGATGCCGTGGAGGTTGGCCCAGAGCGCGCCCGCGACGAGAACGGGGTCGGCGCCAGGGCGGACGAGGGCGACGAGACCGGTGAGGCGGGCGAAGAGGGGCAGGCTCGTCTCGCGCAGCCCCAGGCGGCCGCTCTCCAGCAGGTCGTGGCGGAACATCAGCTCGTACATGCCGCGCCGGGACCCGGCGTGGTCGAGGTAGACGCGGGCGAGGATCGCGATCCGTTCGCGCGGCGCGGCGGTCTCCGGGTCCTCGGCGGCGACGCGGGCGGCCAGTTCGGCGAAGCCCTGGCGGGCGATGGCCGACAGGAGGTCGAGGTGGGTCGGGAAGTGACGGCGGGGTGCTCCGTGGGAGACACCGGCGCGGCGGGCGATCTCGCGCAGGGAGAGCGCCTGGGCTCCTTCGGTGTCCACGAGTTCGACGCCGGCGCGGACGAGACGACCGCGCAGCCCGCTGTCCCTGCCGTCGACGCCGCCATCGGGGTCATGGTGTTCCGCTCGGGGTTCTTCGGTTTCGTCTGGCATGGACCCTGTCTACCAAGAGGAAGTAGACAGTGTCTACCTGTGCTCGCGCCCTGGTCAGGTACACTGAGGGACAGCGAAGGGGAGTAGCCCCGCAAACCGGTCGTCGACATACTGGAGCCCTCGGGTTCCCGGTGACCGGGTCCGCGTGTGACGCGGACGGGCGAGACCTTCGGCCAGGCATCAGCCGCGTCCGCGCCTCCGTGGGCGTGGTCCGTCATGCCGGGCCGAGTGGTCCTCCCGTCGCCCACCGAGGCGCCGTGCCGAGTCCACGGGCCCGGACCGAGCAGAGAGCCCCGGTATGCACCTCGACCCCTTGGCGATCCTCACCGCCTTCGGGCTGATCTTCCTCGCCGAGCTTCCCGACAAGACGATGTTCGCGTCCCTCGCCATGGGCACGCGCATGCGTCCTCTCTACGTCTGGATCGGCACCTCGACCGCCTTCCTCGCCCATGTCGCCATCGCCGTGGGAGCCGGCAGCCTGCTCGGGCTGCTCCCCGGCTGGTCCGTGAAGCTGGTCTCGGCCCTCCTGTTCGGCTTCGGCGCCTTCATGCTGCTGCGCGGCGGGGGCGACGACGACGAGGCCGACGCGGGCGGCAGGACGGTCACCGGCTTCTGGCCCGTCTTCTCGACCGCCTTCATGGCCGTCTTCATCAGCGAGTGGGGTGATCTCACCCAGATCACCACCGCCAACCTGGCCGCCACGAACGGCACCTGGTCGACGGCGATCGGCTCCCTCGCCGCCCTGATGAGCGTCTCCGCGCTCGCCCTGGTCGCGGGCCGCTTCATCGCCAAGCGCGTACCGCTCAAGACCGTGCAGCGCATCGGCGGTGTCTGCATGGCGGGCCTCGCCGTCTGGTCACTGACCGAGGTCTTCACCGGCTGACACCGGTCGCTCGTCCCGAACGGCGGACGCCCCCACCTCTCGGGTGGGGGCGTCCGCCGTTCGGGCACCGTCACCCCTCTTGATGAAGAAGTGAATCACTGCTTCACTCCTTCCATGCCCTACCGACGCACCCCTGCCGTCCAGGCCCGGCTCGACGCCCAGCGCGCCTCCGTCGTCGACGCGGCACGCGAACTCCTCGCCGAACAGGGCTACGCGGGCTGCACGGTGGCGGCCGTCGCTGCCCGTGCCGGCATCGCCACCGGCAGCGTGTACCGCCACTTCCCCAGCAAGGCCGAGCTCTCCGTGGAACTGTTCAGGACCGTGGTGAGCCGAGAGGTCGCGGCCGTCTCCGAGGCGGCCGGGCACCCCGGGCACCGTTCGGCCGCCGAGCGGGTCGTCGCCGTCATCGAGACCTTCGCGCAACGGGCCCTGAAGTCGCCGCGCCTCGCCTACGCGCTGCTCGCGGAACCGGTCGACCCGGCCGTGGACGCCGAGCGGCTCGTCTTCAGGCGCGCGTTCCGCGACGTGTTCGCCACACGCGTCGAGGAAGGCGTGCGCTCCGGCGAGCTACCGCCCCAGGACCCGGTCCTGACGGCCTCGGCGCTCGTCGGCGCGGGCGCCGAGGCGCTCGTCGGCCCGCTGGCGGAGGGGTCCGTCGGGCCCGGCACCGTACCCGCACTCGTCACCTTCACCCTGCGAGCACTGGGAGTCCCCGATGCCGACCACGCATGAGGTCACCAACCAGGTACCGCCCCTGACCGGTTACGACGTCTCCGCCGACCCCGCCCTCCTGGAGGCGCTGCGCCGCGAGGGCGCCGGCTGGGCCGAGAGCGAGGTCCGCGCCCTGGGCGTACGGGCCGGCGGCGCGGAGGCGCAGGAGTGGGGGCGGCTCGCCGAGCGCCACTCCCCCGTCCTGCACACCCACGACCGGTACGGGCACCGGATCGACGAGGTCGAGTTCCACCCCCACTGGCACGCGCTGATGGACGTGGCCGTCCGCCATGGGCTCCACGGCGCGCCGTGGCGCGACGAGCGGCCGGGCGCACACGTGGCGCGCGCGGCGAAGGTGTTCGTCTGGGGACAGGCCGACGCGGGGCACCTGTGCCCGGTCTCCATGACGTACGCGGCGGTGCCGGCGCTGCGCGCCCAGCCGGAGCTGGCCGAGGTGTACGAGCCGCTGCTGGCCTCCTCCTCGTACGACTTCGGTCTGCGGGTGCCGACGGAGAAGCGCGGGATCATCGCCGGGATGTCGATGACCGAGAAGCAGGGCGGCTCCGACGTCCGGGCCAACACCACCAGGGCGGTCCCGGCGGGCGAGCCCGGTCTGTACGCGCTGACCGGCCACAAGTGGTTCACCTCGGCGCCGATGTCGGACGTGTTCCTGACCCTCGCCCAGGCGCCGGGGGGCCTTTCCTGCTTCCTGGTGCCCCGGGTGCTCCCGGACGGCAGCCGCAACGCGATCCGCCTCCAGCGGCTCAAGGACAAGCTGGGCAACCGGTCCAACGCCTCCTCCGAGATCGAGTACGAGGGTGCCCTCGGCCGGCTGGTCGGCGAGGAGGGGCGCGGGGTCGCCACCATCATCCGGATGGTCAACATGACGCGGCTCGACTGCGCGATCAGCTCGGCGTCCGGAATGCGGCTCGGGCTCGTCCAGGCGGTGCACCACGCCACCCACCGCGAGGCGTTCGGGGCGCGGCTCGTCGACCAGCCGCTGATGCGCAACGTGCTCGCCGACCTGGCCGTGGAGGCGGAGGCCGCCACCGTCGCGGCGCTGCGGCTCGCCGGTGCGGTGGACCGCGCGACGCGCGGCGACGCGGAGGAGGAGCAGCTGCGGCGGCTCGGACTCGCGGTCACCAAGTACTGGGTGTGCAAGCGGGCGCCCGCGCACGCGGCCGAGGCCCTGGAGTGCCTGGGCGGCAACGGCTACGTCGAGGACTCGGGCATGCCGAGGCTCTACCGGGAGTCCCCGCTGCCCTCGATCTGGGAGGGCTCGGGGAACGTCGCCGCCCTGGACGTGCTGCGGGCCATGGCACGTCAGCCGCAGGCGGTGGAGGCGTACTTCGCGGAGGTCGACCGGGGCGCGGGCGCCGACCGGCGCCTGGACGCGGCGGTCGCGGGCCTCCGCAAGGACCTCGCGGGGCTCGGGGACCCGGACTCGGTGGCGTACGGGGCGCGGCGGCTCGTCGAGCGGCTCGCCCTCGTGCTGCAGGGTTCGCTGCTCGTACGGCACGGGCACCCCGCCGTCGCGGACGCGTTCTGCGCCTCGCGTCTCGACGGCGACCGGGGCCTCGCCTTCGGCACACTGCCGGCGGGGGTGGACACGGTGGCGATCATCGAACGGAGCGGGCCCGGGCTTGTGGGCTAGGCGATGTCCCTCGGCCGGCTTCAGGGGCACCTCGCCGAGTGACGGATTCCGGCTCCGGATGCGAGCCTGAGGGAGCACGTGTTCCGTGAGCACGGCTCCGGCCGGGACGAAGGGGAATCCGTTGGGCGGCGAGGCGATGCACGACGAACTGGACCGGCGGGCTGCCGGGGTGGCGGATCAGGTGGTGGCCTGGCGCCGGCATCTGCACCGCCACCCGGAGCTGTCCAACCGTGAGGTCAACACCGCGCGCTTGGTGGCGGACCGGCTGCGGGCCCTGGGTCTCGACGAGGTCCGTACGGGCATCGCCGGGCACGGCGTCGTGGGGGTCCTGCGCGGGGCGCGGGCGGGCGAGCGGGTCGTGGCGCTGCGGGCGGACATGGACGCACTGCCGGTGAAGGACCTGTGCGGGACGGAGTTCGCGGCCGAGACGGTCGACTCGGACTATCCGGGCGGCCCGTTCCCCGTCTCTCACGCCTGCGGCCACGACTGCCACACGGCGGCGCTGCTCGGAGCGGCGACGGTGCTCGCGGGCGTCCGCGACCGGCTGCCGGGCACGGTGCTCTTCGTCTTCCAGCCGGCCGAGGAGGGCCCTCCGGTGACCGAGGAGGGCGGGGCCCGGGCGATGGTCGAGGCGGGCGCCTTCGCCGACCCCGTGCCGACGATGGCCTTCGGGCTGCACGTGACACCCCATCCCAAGGGCTACGTGGGATACAGGGTCGGCAACCAGTACGGTGCCTCCGCCCTCGTCCGTATCGTCGTCACCGGCAAGCAGACCCACGGCTCCACTCCGTGGGAGGGAGTCGACCCGATGCCCGCGGTGGGCGCGGTCCTGACGGGCATCGGCCAGCTGTACCGGCAGGTCTCGGCCTTCGATCCGATCACGGTGTCGATCGGGCACGTCGAGGACGTCGGCCGCTTCAACATCGTGGGGCAGACGGTGACGCTGTGGGGCACCGTCCGCTGTGCCGTGGAGTCCGACATGGCGCGGGTCAAGGACCACCTGACGACGCTCGCGGAGCACTCGGCGGCGGCGTACGGGGCGACCGCCACGGTGGAGTACCTGCAGTCGGTCCCTCCCGTGCACAACAGCGGGCCGTGGGTCGAGGCGGGGCTCCCCACCTTCCGCCGGGTGGTGGGCGAGGAGCGGGTGGTGGAGACGGGCGGGACGCTCGGGTACGACGACGTCTCCGAGTTCGTGAGCAGGTTCGGCGGCCTGTACGTGATGCTCGGCGTCCAGGACGCGACCCTGGACGCGTCCGGACGGCCGGTGCCCGTGCCGGGCGGCCGCGGCCTGGTGACCAACCACAATCCGCACTTCTACGCGGACGACGACACCCTCGTCACGGGTGTCCGGCTGCACGCGCACGTGGCGTACGACCATCTGGCGGGGACCCTGGTGCCCCGGGCCGCCGGCTGACCGGCCTCCGAGTTGCGCGCCGGACGCCACACGGGAGGCTGGTGGTATCCGCCCGCGCACCCGCAGGGAGAGACATGCAGCTCGATCTCACCGCCCTCGCCGACGAGCACCTGGCCGCGGCCCGTACGGCGCCGCACGGGCGCAGCGCCCATCTCGTGGTGCACGACGGGGTGCTCCGGCAGACCGTCATCGCCATGACCTCCGGCACGTCCCTCGACGAGCACAACGCACCCCCCGCCGCGAGCCTCCAGGTGCTGCGGGGCCGGGTGAACCTGACGGCGGCCGGATGGGCGGAGGAGCTCTCGTCGGGCACGCTGCGGATGATCCCCAAGGAGCGGCACGGGCTCAGCGCCCTGGAGGACGCGGTGGTGCTCCTGACGGCGGTGAACGACTGACGCGCGGGTCCTCGCGGCTCGCCGCCGGTGGCCCGAGCGCGCCTGCCAGGTGACGGGCCGCCATACCGGGCGGGCCTGTTTGTGGCGTCCTCGCCCATGGAGCACGGTCCCGTACCACCCGTAGCGTCCCGGCCGACCCTCCGTCAGGAACGAGCCGCCCGGGAGCCCCCATGCGTGCACCCAGTCCATCCCGTCCATCCCGCCTGCCCCGTCCCGCCCGCCTCCGCGGGCCGCGCCGGTTCGCGACGGTGCTGCTGTGCGCCGCCGCGGCCCTGCTCCCGACCGCGGTCCCGGCCGCGGCCGCCGCTCCCCCGCCCGTGCCGGGCACGCTCCAGGCGTACGACGTCGACTCCGTGTTCAGTGCGGGCGTGTCGTCCGGCGGCTACATGGCCACCCAGCTGCACGTGGCGTACTCGGGCACGTTCGACGGATCCGCCGTGTTCGCCTCCGGGCCGTACGACTGCGCCCGCGGGCAGCTCGCCACGGCGCTCAACGCCTGTATGGACACGACACAGAACCTCCAGCTCGCCGCCCTGGAACAGACGACCCGCGACCGGTCGGCGCAGGGGCAGGTCGACCCGGTGGCGAACCTGGCCGGTGACCCGGTGTACGTCTTCAGCGGCGCGGGCGACGCGACGGTGAAGCGGCCCGTGGTGGACGCGCTCGCCGACTACTACGGCCGTTTCGGAGCCCGCGTCCGGTACGACCGGTCGACGGCGGCGGGGCACGCGTGGATCACCCCGCTCGGCCCCAACTCGTGCACGGTGACGCAGAGTCCGTATCTGAACAACTGCGGGATCGACGCGGAGGGAGCGCTTCTCGGCCACCTCTTCGGATCGGTCGCGGCGCCCGGGTCCGGCACGGGCGGCTCGCTGATCCGCTTCGACCAGAACCTGTACGCGCCGGATGGTTCGGCGGCGGCGCTCTCGATGGGCGGGGAGGGCTTCGCGTACGTGCCGTCGTCCTGCGCCGAGGGGGCGCGCTGCCGGCTGCTCGTGGCACTGCACGGCTGCAAGCAGGGGTACGCGTACCAGGGGTTCGGGACCCGGTTCGTCGAGAACGCGTACCTCAACGAGTACGCCGACACGAACGACATGATCGTGCTCTATCCGCAGGCGGCACCGACCGCGACCCTGGAGAACCCGAACGGCTGCTGGAACTGGTGGGGCTACCTCGGTGACACGGCGTACGCGCGGCACGGCGGGAAGCAGATCGAAGCGGTCATGGGTATGGTGCGGGCCTTGGGAGGCGGCGGCACCGGGACGCCGCCTCCCACGTCCGGTCGTACGGTCCTGTCCAGTACGGACGCCCAGGACGGGTACGTGAAGGCGGCGGCGGACGGCTCGGGGGCGGCCGTCGGCACCCTGGAGGACCTGTCCGGGCTCGCGCTCGGCAGGGGCACGGACGGCAAGGTGAACCGGTCCCTCGTCTCCTTCGACACCTCGGGGATCCCGGTCGGCAAGGTGATCACCCGGGCCTGGCTGACGGTGACCCGGTCGAGCGGCTCGGGCGATCCCTGGGCGTCCCCCGCGGGCAACCGGCTCCTGGTGGACGTGCGCACGGGCTGCTTCGGGGGATGCGCGGTGGAGCCCGCGGACTGGTCGGCGGCGGCCTCGGTGGCGGGCGCGGCACGGATCGACGCGTTCTCGTCGGGGAGCGCGGTGTCGACCGATCTCTCGGCGGAGGCGCTCGCGGCGCTGAACCGGGGCGGGGTCACGCAGTTCAGGCTCGGTTTCGCGTCGGCGCCCGCCGCGACGGCGTACCTGTTCGTGAACCGGGACACGCCGGTGACCCTGACGGTCGAGTACCGGTAGGGGCGGGGTCGGGGCGGGGCCCGCGACGGGCCCCGCCCCGCTCTCTCAGCTCTCGGCGGTGACCAGGACGAGCGGGGTGCCCGCGCAGGGCAGCAGGCGCAGCCCGTCGGCGTGCCGCCCGTCCGGCGGCCCCGCGAGGACGGCGCCGAAGTCGGGCCCTTTGGTGAGGGATCCGACGAGGTGGGCCGTGTCGGTGGAGGCGGCGACCCGACCGCGCGCGTTGACGAGCCGGGCCGGTGCGGGCAGTCGCTGGAGCGCGGGGAGCACGGCCGCCTCGAAGTGGCGGAGGTAGACGTCGGCGGCGGCCACTCCCACGAAACGGCCGTCGAGGGTGACCGGCTCGGAGAGCGTGAGGCCGTACTCGTCGGAGCAGAGGTAGTCGACGTACGGCCCGGCGACGGCGCGGCTGCCGGTCTCGCGGGGCAGGGTGTACCAGTCCCAGTGGGTGTAGTCGGAGTACGCGGAGTGCTCGGGATCCAGGTCGAGCAGGAGTGGCCTGACGGCTCCTCCGGGTCCGCGCTGCCACCACTCCAACCAGCCCGGCACATCGCCGAGGAGGCCGGGCGCGGCGACGAAGCCGAGGCCGGGGACCAGCGGGTGGGCGGCGAGCCTGGCCCGCAGCCCGGGCCTCAGGGCCGCCAGGTCGGAGACGAGCGGCTCCCGCCCGGAGCGGGGCTCGTCGGCCCGGGACAGGACGGTGTGGGAGCGGCCGGCGGGACCGGTCGGGGCGGGACCCGCCCGAGCGGGACAGGTCCGCGAGGAGCGCGCTGGTGTCGGCGCCGGTCGCGGCGACGGCGGCGAAGACCTCGTCGAGCGTGCCCCGTACACGCTCGACGACGTCGCCCAGCACCTCGCTCCCGCCCCGTGCCGCCTCCGAGGGGGTCCTGGCCCCCGTGCGCCCGACGGTGCGCGGGGTGTCAGCGGTGTCGCCGCGCGGCCCGCGGGCCGGGCCCGTGCGGCGCTGTGGACCTCGGTCAAGGCCGGGCTCGCCGCGACCGCGATCGCCCTCGTCCTCGTCCTCGGCACCCTCATCGCCTTCGCGGTGCAGCGGTACGCCTTCTTCGGGCGCGAGACGGTCTCCTTCGCCGTGGTGTTGCCGATCGCGCTGCCCGGCATCGTCACCGGCATCGCGCTGAACTCCGCCTTCGGCACGGTCCTCGAACCGCTCGGCGTGGGCCTCGGCATGTTCACCGTGGTCGTGGGTCACGCGACCTTCCGCATCGTGGTCGTCTTCAACAACGTGGTGGCCCGGCTCCGGAGGCTGCCCGGCTCCTACGAGGAGGCGGCGATGGACCTGGGTGCGCACACCTTCCGCACCTTCTGGGACATCGCCTTCCCGCTGCTGCGGTCGGCGCTCCTCGCGGGCGGACTGCTCGCGTTCGCTCTGTCCTTCGACGAGATCGTGGTGACGACGTTCACGGCGGGCCCCGGTGTGCAGACCCTGCCCGTGTGGATCTGCAACAACATGACCCGCCCTCAGCAGGCCCCGGTCGTCAACGTGGTGGCCGCGGCGCTCGTGCTGCTCTCGGTGGTGCCGATCCACGCCGCTCAGCGGCTGTCCTCGGACACGACGGGCGGCGGGCGGGTGTGACGGTGCCCGTCCCGCTCAGCCGGACCGCTTCTCCCATTCGAGGGTGACGCGCAGGCTCGCGTGCGCGCTCCCCTGGACGACCAGCGCGGTGAGCTTGCCGGCGTCCAGGCCGAGCTGGCAGCCGAACTCGACGGTCGCACGGTCCGGGGCCGCGCGGTGGAGGGCGTCCCCGATCTGTCCGGCGAAGGAGGCGAGCGCCTCGGTCACCGCGGACAGGTCGGGCAGGCGCCCGCCGAGCCCTTCAAGCCCTTCGAGCCCGCCGGGTCCTTCGAGGTCCGTGTCGGGGTCCAGGCGCCGCGCCTCCACGAAGAGGGTCGCGTCCCCGACGTCGACCCGGGTGATGTCCGTCATCGAAAGCTCCCGACGGTCGGTGTGGGGGGCGGACAGGCCGTCAGTATCACCGAGCGGTACGGCCCTGGGCCGCACGCCGCGCCCGGGGCGGCGCGGGCCGCGTGCAGAGGTGTGGTGCCCCCTCAGAACGCGGGCCTCAGGACGGCCGCGGCGGGGCTCGGGAGGTGTCCGTCGGTGGCGCGCGCGGAGAGAGCGCTGCCGCGCAGCCATGCGGACCAGCTGAGGTTCCAGTCGCCGAAGCCGTTGCCGAAGGTGGGCATGGGCTCGCCGTACCCGTTGACCACACGGACGAGGTCCCCCTCGCGGACGGTGCGGAACAGCCAGGCGGCGTCCTCCGTGCTCATGCCGGTGCAGCCGTGGCTGACGTCCGCGCTGCCCTGCGCGTCGAGCGACCAGGGGGCGGCGTGCAGGTACTCACCGCTCCACGTCACCCGGGTGGCCCAGCGCACCTTCAGGTCGTAGTGGTCGCGGCTGCCGCGGGCGATGCCGATGGAGTCGCCGCGCATGCGGACGAGCGCCTCCTTGCCGAGGACGACCTTGGTGCCGCCCCGGGTGCGGAAGCCGGCCTTGCCGGTGGTGACCGGCAGGGTGCGCAGGACGCGCCCGTCCCGGAGCACCGTCATCTGGTGGGCGGAGACGTCGGTCACCGCCTCGATCCGGGACCCGGTGGTGAAGGTGAGCGGCCGGGAGCGGCCGCCGTGGAGGGCGTCGGTGATCCGTGCCCCTTCGAGGGCACTGCGGACGCGGACGGTGGTGCGGGCGGGCCAGTAGTGGCGCGGCCGGTAGTGGAGGGTGTCGGAGTCGACCCAGTACCAGGCCCCCTCGACCTGGGGTTCCGTCCGCACGACGAGGCCGTGCTCGACGGCGCGGCGGGCCTCGGAGGCGCCCGCCGGCACGGCGTGGCTGAGCTCCGCGGTGACCGGGCGGCCGACGCCGTAGGTACCGCCGCCCTCAGGCCCGAAGGCGACGGTGAGCCGTTCGCCGGCGGGGGCCGCTTCGGTACGGAACTCGACGCGGGCGAGGAGGTGCCCCGACCCCTCGGTCCCGGTCCGCTCGACGACGAGGCGGGCCGTGTATCGGGCTCCCGCCGGCAGCGGCGCGGCGCTGGTCCACCGGGTGCCGTCGGCGCTCGGCGCGCCGGCGAGGCGGCGGCCGCGCTGGTCGGTGACGGTCACGTCGGCCAGTACTCCGGGAGTCCGCAGCGCGAGTTCGACCGGGCCCGAGGCCTCGGGGCCGAGCGTGACCGGCTGCCCGGTGAGGACGGTTCCGCCGGTGAGCACGAGGGTGCGGCGGGGTGCGGAGCACAGGCCGCCGACGGCGCCGCAGCCGTCCACCGAGACGACGGCGGTGGACTCCAGGGCCGCGGCGCCGGCGCGCCGGTCGGAGCCGGCGGCCGACTCGGCCGAATGGGCCGAATGGGCCGCCGTACTGACGAGAACGGCTCCGACGGCCAGGGACAGCGCCCTCCAGCCCCGTGCGGATCTGCGTGACGACACGTCGGACAGCCTCCCCTTCCGGACGACGACGCCGGCGGGGGATGCCGACCGCAGCATCAAAACGGATGAAAGGAGGAAAAGATGATCAAGGCGGTGGGCGTGGCGGAGGAGTGGCGGGCGAGACGACTCGAATGGGTCAGCGGGGCGGTTCGGGAAGCTCCTCGCCCGTCTCCAGCAGGGACTTCAGGCTGGAGATGAGCGCGGGCCAGCCTTCGCCGATCAGCCCCTTCATCATGCCGTCGGCTTCGAGCTCGCCGTGCGTGACGGTGAGTTTGACCGTGTCGCCGGAGGGTTCGATCGCGAACGTCACCACGGACCGGGGCTCCCGGACCAGGCGCTGGTAGACGTCCTCGTCGAGATGGACGGCGTCCGCCCAGGCCGGGGTGAAGGTGTGCCACGTGTACGAGAGGAGGCGGCCGGGCTCGGCGGCGAGGACGACCTGCTCGGGGTCGGCGGTCCTGCGCCCGCCCTCGTCCCAGACCATGGGCGCGCCCGGGGTCCACTCCGTCTCGAAGGCCACGCCCCAGTACCGGCGGGTGAACACCGGGTCGGTGAGCGCCTTCCAGAGATCGTCGGGGGTGGTCCGGATGTAGGTGGTGTAGACGAACGTGTCACTGTCCATCGCGCTGCCCCTCGGGTCTGCCGTCCCCTTTCTCCAGCTTAGGGCCTCCGTCCGACCGGGGGGTCGCTGGTTGATTAGGTGCGGAAGAAACTAATCAACGTGCTGCTAGCGTGTCCGGATGTCGCTGAAGCACGCCGTCCTCGCGGCTCTCCTGGAGGGCGAGGCATCCGGATACGACCTTGCCAAGATCTTCGACGTGTCCGTCGCCAATTTCTGGGCCGCCACCCCGCAGCAGCTCTACCGCGAGCTGGACCGGCTCGCGGAGGCCGGCCTCATCACCGCGCGTGTGGTGGAGCAGGAACGGCGCCCCAACAAGCGGATGTTCAGCCTCACGGAGCCCGGGCTCCGGGACCTGACCGCCTACACGGCGTCGCCGCCGCGCCCCAGCGCCGTCCGTGACGAGCTGATGGTCCAGGTACAGGCCTGCGACGAGGGGGACACGGCGGCCGTACGCGGCTTCGTGGCCCAGCGGATGGAGACGGCCCGGGCGAAGCTGGCCCGCTACGACCGGCTGCGGGAGTGGATGCTCGCCGGCCGGGACGAGGCGAGCTACCTCGACGAGGCCGAGCGCGTCGGCCCGTATCTCACGCTGATGCGCGGCCGGTTCTTCGAGGAGGAGAACCTGCGCTGGGGCGAGCGGACCCTCGCCGTGCTCGACCGCCGCGCCCTGGCCCGGAGCCGGGCCACGGAGGAGTCGGCGGTGGGATGAGGACGGAGCAGGGTCAGGGGGCCGTGGCCGGCCTGGCCGGAGGACCCGCCGGGGAGTGACAGGGCGGGGCGGGACGGCCCGGGAGTGACGGGGCGAGGAGCGCCGGGGCGGGAGTGACGGCGCGCCTACCGTGCGGTAACGTCACCGGTCCGCCATCGGACCCGCCGGTCGCGGATCTTGGACGGATCGGGGACGGACCTCTATGAACGTCGGTGACCTCGTCGAGGACTTCAGCCTGCCGGACGAGACGGGCACCCCCAGGTCCCTGACCGGCCTGCTCACCGAGGGACCGGTCGTCCTCTTCTTCTACCCGGCGGCCCTCACGCCCGGCTGCACCGCCGAGGCCTGCCACTTCCGGGATCTCGCGGCCGAGTTCCGCGCCGTCGGCGCGCTCCCCGTCGGGATCAGCACGGACGCCGTGGAGCGGCAGCAGGAGTTCGCCGAGCGGCACTCGCTCGGCTACCCGCTGCTCTCCGACCCGGACGGCGCCGTGCGCGACCGGTTCGGGGTGAAGCGCGGGTTCTCCCTCGCGCCGACGAAGCGGGTGACGTTCGTGATCGGCCAGGACCGGCGGATACGCGAGGTCGTCCGCAGCGAACTGCGCATGAGCGCCCACGCCGACCGCGCCCTCGCCGCCCTGCGCACCGCCTGAGCCGCTCGGCGCACTTCCAGCCCACCACGGGGACGGACGGCCCGCACGTGGGGGGCTCACGACGTGCGGGGACGGGCCGGTCGGGTGAGACTCGCTGCAACGCCCGGCCTCTCCCGGCCTGCGCGGGAACGGAGTGTGCAGGAATGGACGACTACCCCCTCCTCAACGTCTTCTGGACGATGCTGTGGTTCTTCCTCTGGATCATGTGGCTGTTCCTGCTGTTCAAGGTGGTCACCGACATCTTCCGGGACCACTCCCTCAACGGGTGGGCCAAGGCCGGTTGGCTGATCTTCTGCATCGTGCTGCCGTACCTCGGCGTGCTGGTCTACGTCATCGCCCGGGGCAAGAGCATGGGCGAGCGTGATGTGAAGCGGGCCAGGGAGAGCGAGGCCGCGTTCCAGGAGTACATCCGCAAGACCGCCGGACCCCAGGGCGGCGGCTCCGGCGGCTCCGCCGACGAACTGGCCCGGCTCGCGGACCTGAAGGAGAAGGGCGCCCTCACGCCCGAGGAGTTCGAGAAGGCGAAGGCCAGGGTCCTGGCCTGAGACACCGGAGGCTCAGGGGAAGGAAGCACACGCGGTCGTGCGGAAGAAGGCGCGGGTGGCACCGGCCTCCGGGCTCGCGGGCTCCCTGTGGCGGGAGGTCCTGGCGGAGCCCGGCAGACTTCCGGAGTCGCTCGCGTCCTTCGCGCTGCGCCATCTGGGTCCGGGCGCCGGAGCCGCCGTCGCCCGTCTGCGGGCGGCTCACCCCGAGGCCGACGCGGCCGACCTGAGAGCCCTGGTCGTGGTCCGTGGACGCAGAGCGGTGGTGTCCGAAGGGGCCTTCGTCGGCGGCCCGTTCCTCTTCCTCATCCCGTTCGCCTTCTGCGGCGCACTCCTCTCCCAGGCACGCACCGTGCTCGAACTCGCCGCCGCCGAAGGGCGGGACACCACGGACCCGGAGCGGGCAGCCGAACTGCTCTTCCTGCAAGGCGTGTACGGGGACACCACGGCGGCCCGCGCAGCGCTGGAGGCGCACGGAGGCCGGCCACGAGCCCCGAACGGATCGGGCCACCTGGCCGTGCTGCGGGACCTGATCTCGCGGATGGCGCGCCTCCTCGGACTGATCACGGCCGATGACGGTGCCGGCCTGCTGGTCCGCGTCGGCCGGTGGGGGCTCCTCCTCGTGGTGTTCCTGGTCGGTCTGGTGGCACCGCACGTGTGGCTGCCCTACATGGCCGTCTCGTACCGGCGTGCCACGACAGAGCTGACCGACCGGGCCACCGTCTTCTACGTCGGATCCCCCGACCCGCGCTCCCCGCGCGGTGTCCGGATCGACCCCGCCACCGCGATGGCGGGGCTGCGTGCGCTCGGCTCCCTCCTCGTGCCCTTGGTGGCCGTGTTCCTGGTGATCGTCACGGACACCCGGATCGCGGGCGGGCGGTGGCCGCTCGTGGGGATCCTCCTGACGGCCGGCTGCCTGGTCACGGGCGGCGCATGGCTGTGGCGGCACTGGAGACGACACCGGACCCCTAATAGGTATCTCTGATACCGGTTTGATACGGTCACGGGGTGAGGCTGACGAAGTTCACCGACCTGGCGCTCCGTGCCGTGATGCGCCTGGCGGTCACCGCTCCGGAGGAGTCCGTCACCACCCGCGAGGTGGCGGAGTCGATGGACGTGCCCTACGCCCATATGGCGAAGGTGGTCACCCGACTCCAGCACCTCGGCGTGATCGAGGCTCGGCGCGGCCGTGGCGGCGGGCTGGTCCTGACGGAGCGGGGCAGGCGTTCCTCCGTGGGCTGGCTGGCCCGCACCCTGGAGGGCGAGGAGGAGGTCGTCGCCTGTGAGGGCGATCCGCCGTGCCCGCTGCGCACCGCCTGCCGGTTGCGCAGAGCGCTGCGCGAGGCGCAGGAGGCGTTCTACCGCGCACTCGACCCCCTGACGGTGGCCGATCTCGTGGACTCCCCGACCGGCCCCCTGCTGCTTTCGCTCAGCCCGCGCCCGACCGCTTGAGCCGTACCGCACTCCAGCGGTGCATACACACCTTTAAATAGGTAGATCATCTACCAGATTGCGAGTCGTCATGCTGTCCGAGCAGGCCGTCCCGGTCGTCCGCGCCACTCTGCCCGCCGTCGGCGGCGCGCTCGACGAGATCACCGAGCGGTTCTACGGGCGCCTCTTCGCCGCCCATCCCGAGCTGCTGCGCGACCTGTTCAACCGGGGCAACCAGGCCAACGGCGAGCAGCGTCAGGCGCTCGCGGGTTCCATGGCCGCCTTCGCCTCCGCCCTGCTCGAGAGGCCGGACGCCCGTCCGGACGTGATGCTGTCCCGGATCGCGCACAAGCACGCCTCGCTCGGTGTGACGGCCGCACAGTACAAGACCGTGCACGAACACCTCTTCGCCGCGATCGTCGAGGTCCTCGGCGACGCGGTGACCGCCGAGGTCGCACAGGCCTGGGACGAGGTGTACTGGCTCATGGCCAACGCGCTGATCGCCGTCGAGGCCCGCCTCTACCAGGAGGCCGGCGTCGCCGAGGGGCAGGTCTGGCGGTCGATGGAGATCGCCGAGCGGCACGAGGAGACGACCGACACGGTCTCCTTCGTACTGCGTCACGCCGACGGGACCCCCACGGGCGCGTTCCGGCCGGGCCAGTACGTGAGCGTCCAGGTCACCCTGCCCGACGGCGCCCGGCAGATCCGCCAGTACAGCCTGTCCGCCGCTCCCGCACGCCACGCGTGGCGGATCAGCGTGAAGCGGATGGACGGCGACCCGGCCGGCGAGGTCTCCTCCTGGCTGCACGCCCACGCGCGCCCGGGGGACACGGTGGAGGTCTCCGCCCCCTTCGGAGACCTGATGCTCCCCGAGGGCGAGAGCCCCCTGCTGCTCGCTTCCGCCGGGATCGGCTGCACCCCGATGCTCGCGATGCTCGACCACCTCGTGGCGACCGGCTCCACCCGGCCGGTCGTGGTCGTGCACGCCGACCGCTCCCCCGCGTCCCACGCGCACGCCGCCGAACTGCGACGCCTCGTGGACACGCTGCCGCAGGGATCCCTGCACCTCTGGTACGAGGAGCCGGGCGATGCGTCCGCCCGCCCCGGCCGTGCGGACGTCACCGCGCTCGACCTGCCGGACGCCGTGACCGCGTACCTGTGCGGGCCTCTGCCCTTCCTGCGCTCGGTCCGCGGTGACCTCATCGGCCGGGGCGTCGCCGCCGCCGGCATCCACTACGAGGTGTTCGGTCCCGACCTGTGGCTGGGCGCCGAGAGCTGAGCCGGAACGCCCGGTCGGCAGGCCTCCCCCGCCCCTTCGCGTCGCAGACGGGGCGGGGGAGCCGGTCAGCAGCCGGTCGACCAGACGTGGGAGTCACCGCGGTCGTTGGCGGCGCCGTTGTAGCCGACCTCCTGTCCCGGGGCGAGACAGATGGTCACGCCGCCGCCCTGCCATGCGCTCTCGTATACCTTGACGTGGTCCTTGATGCCGGGGCCCGAGATGCCGTGGTTGGCCCAGGAGGAGTCGGTGTCGGAGATCCAGCTCTCCCACCAGCCGTCGTCTCCGCTCCAGTTGGCACGCTGACCGCCGAAGTTGGAGTCCTGCCAGACGCAGAACTCGCCGCTGGGGCATTCGGCGGCCCCGGCGGAGGTGGCGAGCGCGAGTCCTGCGGTGGCGGCGAACAGCGCCGCGGCGGTGGTGACGAGAAGTCGCTTCACGAGAGTGTGGGGCCTTTCTGCGGGTGGGTGGGCGCGGGCAGTTCGGCTGCCCGCCGCAGCGCGCGGTCGCGCAGCTGCCGGTATGCGGTGAGCTCGTCGCGCCGCAGGGTGCGTACGGCGGCCAGCTCGGCGGCCTCGAGCCGGGCGCGGACCTCGTCGAGTCCGCTCTCCCGGCCGCAGCGGGTCGCGACGGCCGGATCGGGACGGTCGGGGCGGGGACGGCCGGATGGGGTCACGCACCGGGTCCAGCGGTCGAGTGCCGCACGGTGGGCGGGGTCGGCGCGCACGCGGGCCTGGGCCTCGGCGCGGAGGTTGTCGACGATGACCTGGACCCGGAACCAGCGGCGCTGATCGCCGTAGAGCCGGTGGCGGGCGGTGGCGAGGCAGCCGTCCTGGTGGGCGGTGACGGTGGCGCCCGTGGCGAGGGTGACGGAGAGTTCCCGGGGACCGGCGCCGAACAGCGCCGCCCGGAAGGTCCGGTCCTCATCCGGGGCGCGGGGCCTGGAAGCCGGCGAGAGGCCCTGGTCGCGCAGGCAGTCGACGACGAGCCGGTGCTCGGCGCCTTTGAGCAGCGCGTCCTGGGCTGCCGCGCCGGACGGGACTCCGGGGGTTCCGGGTGCTCCCGGTCCGACGGCGGTGCAACCCGCGAGCAGTAGTGCGGCGGCGGCCGCCAGGACGGTGTGACGGATGTGCGCGGCGCTGCACAGCATGGCGGTCCCCCTTGGATCGTTCCTGGTCGGAGCTTCGGCGAGTGATCGACTCGGCGGCTCGGAATGATCACTGCCCGAGGGGAGCGCCGCCATGCCGGAGGTCACTCGAACGGGTCGAACGCGCCGGGGCACGCGCCCCTCATGCGCCGTCGACGTGCCGCGCGGAGCGGGACCGGGAGCCCCTGGGAACGGAAAACGGGAACGGGAACGGGAACGACAAAGCCCCGGTTGGACGGGGGATTCCAACCGGGGCCGATCGCCGTGACGCGAAGGGCGGTCACCTCTGGCGGGGGACCAGGGGACCGGGCCCCTTCGCAGTCACATACGTATGAACGATAAACCTTTCCCGAATGTTCCGAGCGTTCCCCCATAGGCGATGTGAGGCACATCACCCGATTTCGTCAGGTCGGTCAGTCCTTCTCGGGGCGATAGACGGAGCCGGCTTCGGCCTGGCCCGGGGCGAGGAGCTCCGGCACCGTCACGAAGGTGAAGCCCCGCCGCTTCAGCTCGTCGATGATCGACGGGACGGCCGGGACGGTCCCGTCGTAGATGTCGTGGAGCAGGATGATCCCGTCGCCGTGCGCCTGCTCGAGCACTCGCTGGCGTATGAGGGCCGAGTCGGTGGTGGAGTAGTCCTTGGCGGTGACGCTCCACAGGATCTGGGCGAGCCCCAGCTCCCTGCTGACGTCGGACACCATGTCGTCGGTGCGCCCCTGCGGCGGGCGCATGAGGGTGGGTTTCCGGCCGGTGATCTTCTCGATGGCCTCCTGGGTGCGGGACAGCTCGTCACGGACCTCCGCCTCGTCTAGATCGGTCAGGATCCGGTGCGTCCAGGTGTGGTTGGCGACCTCGTGCCCCTCGGCGGCTATGCGCGCGACCACCTGCGGGTAGCGGTCGACGTGCTTCCTGCCGAGCAGGAAGAAGGTCGCGGGGACCCGCTTCTCCTTCAGGATGTCGAGAAGCCGGGGAGTGTCCTTGCCCGGTCCCGCGTCGAAGGTCAGCGCGATGCACTTGACCTTGGCGCAGTCGACGCGGCGGGCCGCGGCGCCCGCCTTGTCGTCCGTTCCGGCCTCTTCCCGCGCGTCCTGCGGTGTCACGGTGTCGACTCCGCAGCCGCCGAGCGTCAGCATCAGCGACGCGGCGGCGAGCAGGACGGCGGCCGTCCCCCTGCGTCGGCCCGGCCTGGATCGGAACATGGTGGAACCTGCCTTCCCCGGTGGTGTCTTCGGTCCGGCCGGGTTCCGTCTGGTCAGGACGGTGTTCACGGCCGATCGAGCACTCTACACACGGTGTATACCGGGGGTGTCGGTAGGGTCCTCCCTCGTGCGGGCACACGTCGACCCCGGACGGCGCCCGTCCGCTCCGTCCGGGGAGAGTCCGCCGCCCGCCGCTCAGCGGGGGGCGAGCAGCAGCCTGGCCTCCGTCTCCTGGTCACCGGAGACGGCCTGCAGGGACTGGATGTCGAAGCCGGCGGCGAGCACCTTCTCGACCTCGTCGACGGCGTGGTAGCCGCCGGTGAGCGTGACGCCGACCGGGGACGTCAGGCTGGGAGGACGCACCTCCTGGCGCCGTCCGCCCGCCGTGTCGAAGGTGGCCGTCCAGACGGTGGGAGAAGGCCCGGTGGCCGCCTGCGGGCTCGGGGCCTGGTCCTCCAGCTGATAGACGACGTCGAGGACGTCGAAAACGGCCTGGGCATCCTCCCGGCAGCAGTCGCTCAGCTGCACGGTGACGTCGGTGTCGATGTGCAAGTCGTACACGTCGCTCATCTCCTCGCGGCCCGCCCGTCGCTCGTGGCGCCTGTCGTCGAGGCGCCCGCGCTCGTCGCGCCGGCGCCGCCGTGCCACCTCTCCAGCATCCCTCGCCGGACGGCGTCGCGCGAGACCCCTCCCGCCCCTCCCGCCCTCACCGACGGCCGATGATCTCCTCCACCGTGTCGGCCTCCGAGGCCGGCTTGTCGGGTCGGTGGCGCACGACGCGGGCGAAGCGGAGGGTGACACCGGCCGGGTAGCGCGTCGAGGCCTGGAGGCCGTCGTAGGCGATCTCGACGACCAGCTCGGGCCGTACCCGTACGGTGAAGCCGTCGTCCTCCACGGCGAGTTCCGCCAGCCGCTCGGTCTGCCAGCGCAGCATCTCGTCGGTCAGCCCTTTGAAGGTCTTGCCGAGCATGACGAACCCGCCGTCCGTCGTGCGGGCGCCGAGGTGCAGGTTGGAGAGGAGTCCGGTCCTGCGCCCGTGGCCCCGTTCGACGGCGAGGACGACGAGGTCGACGGTGTGGACGGGTTTCACCTTGAGCCAGGTACGTCCTCTGCGGCCCGCGACGTAGGGCGCGTCCAGCGCCTTCACCAGTACGCCTTCGTGTCCACGGACCAGGGTGTCCGTGAAGAACCGCTCGGCCTCCCCGGTCTGCGCCGGGTCCGCGGGGTCGGTGACGACGAACCGGCGGACCCGCTGGGTCGCCGGAAGCAGCCGGGAGAGGACCTCGTGCCGTTCGCGGCCGGGGCGGTCGATCAGGCCCTCTCCGTCGACCGCGAGGACGTCGAAGAAGACGGGCGTGAGGGGCAGGGTGGCCCGCGCCCCGGCCACGTCGGTGCGGGAACCGACCCGGGCCGCGATGGTCTGGAAGGACACGGGACGCCCGGTCCCGGGGTCGATGGCGATCACCTCGCCGTCCAGGATGAACGCGTCGGCGGGCACGGCGAGGGCGGTCGCGACGACTTCGGGGAGACGGTCGGTGATGTCGTCCAGGGAGCGGGTGTGGACACGGACGTCGTGCCCGCGCCGATGGACCTGCACGCGGATGCCGTCGAGCTTCTCCTCGACGACGCAGGGCCCGAGAGCGCCGATCGCCTCGCCGACGGAGGCGGCGGTGTGCGCCAGCATGGGCTGCACGGGCGTGCCGACCCGCAGGGTGAACCGGTGCAGGGCGGTGGCGCCCTCGGCGAGCACCGCCTGGGCGACCGGGGGCAGCGCGCCTTCGAGCATCACGGCACGCCGCAGCTCGGCGGCGGGCACGGTGGCGGCCTGGGCCACGCCCTCCAGGGCGATGGCGTCCAGGGCTCCCTGCCGTACCTCCCCGGTGAGCAGCCGCAGCAGGAGCTGTTGCTCGTCGTGCGTGGCGGCCGCGAACAGGGCGTGGACGAGGCGGGTTCGTTCCGCGCGGGAGCCGACTCCGGACACCGCGGCCATCTCCGTCATCAGCTCGTCGACGTGCCGGAGCGTGAGCCCCGGTGACTCCACGGGTGGCACGGCGGGCGGAACCACACCCTTCAGGACGCTCCACCCGACGCCGATCCGTCCCTGCGGGAGTCTCCCGGACAGATAGGCGATGACAAGGGGGCTCTCCTCCGGCGCGGCCTCCGCGAACAGTTCGGCCAGCAGGCGGATCTTGCGCGAGCGCGCGGAGGCGGCGGAGACCTGTCGGGACACCTCCGCGACACGGGCGAGCAGCATGAGCTCATCCTCCCCACACCCCGCCGCCCCCGCACCCCGACACCCCTCCTTCCGCCGCGACGCCCCCTCGCCCCGACCGGACCGGGCAGCCCCTGGACATCTACGTCAGGGCCAGGACACCGGGCGCCTCCGTCCCTTGGCGCGTCCGGTGTCCGCCGCCCGCCGACGCCGGAACCGGTCGAGCAGCCGGGTGCGGGCCGGACGGCCCGGTGGACGGTCGGGCGCCGCCGGACGCCCGACGGGTGCCGGTACGGACGGAACGGGCACCATGGCCGGTGCGGGCACCGCGGTCGGTGCGGGCATCATGACCGGTGCGGGCACCACGGCCGGTCCGGGCACCACGGCCGGTGCGGGCGATCGCGGCTCCACGGGGATCCTGGCGCCGGCCCACCCCTCCGCCGCGACGCCGGGCGAGACCGCACCGGACTCGCCGGGATACGGAGCCGACTCCTCGGCGCGCGCCTCGTCCACGGCCAGGGCCAGGCTCATCCGGTGCCAGAGGATCTCGTCCGGGTCGTCGGCCCGCGTAAGCCGCTCGGCGACCTCCCGCGCCGCCGACCGCGCCGGCATCCCCTGAGGTCGCGGCGGACGCAAGCGGTCGAGGTGGGAACGCTCGTAGGGGTCGTCGACCACCTCGGCCACCTGGACCGGATCCAGGAGCGAGGCGATGGCCGCCGCCCGCGCCCAAGGGCCGGCCGCGGCGCGGAGCAACAGGCTCAGCCGCCGGGACCGCCAGTTTCTCGGCCGAAGGTCCTCGTGCGCGGCGATGCGCTCCCGCACGTCGAGGGGCAGCCGTCCGGTGAGCAGGGAAGGGCAGGTGAGGCCGAACTCGGCGACCTCCTCCGCGAGATACATCCACACCACCGCCCGGTAGCGGTTCACGGAGAACCGCACCGGACTGACGTGGCCCGTCCGAGCCAGCTTGGTGAACCGGTCCGGCGTGATCTCCAGGAGTGCGGCGGCCTCCCCGGTGCCGACCGCGCGCACCCGGTCGCGCAGACCGTCGGGGAAGTCCGGCCCTGCCCTGAGGCGGTCGAGTTCGCGCCGCTCGACCCGCCGCCGGTCGCTCTCTCCCACCGGCACCGTCCTCACCAGACCGAGCTGAACCGCGAGCCGGAACTCCTCACGCCCCAGCTCCAGCTCCTGCGCGGCCCGAGCCGGCGTCACCGTGCGCGCTCCTTCGTCCACCGTCATCCCGTGGCCCTCCCCCGTACGTCCGTGTCTCTCGTGTCGCGGGTCCGTCCGACCCACCACCGAGAACGTAACGCAGAGTGACGAAACTCGCACGACCTGTGGACAACTTCCTGTGGACAACGCCTGCGGCGCATCCCGGAGCGGATGCCCCGTGGCGTTCGCCGAGGACGACGACCGCAGGGCTCAGAGCAGGCCGCCCCCCGGATGTCCCGGCTGGCGCGCCGCCACTCCCAGGTGCTCGCCCACCCGGTTGACGAGCAGCGTCATCTCGTACGCGACCTGGCCGACGTCCGCCTCCGCCGCGCTCAGGACGCACAGGCAGCTCCCCTCGCCCGCCGCCGTCACGAAGAGCAGCGCCTCGTCGAACTCCACCATCGTCTGTCGCGCCCTGCCCGCCCGGAAGTGCCGGCCCGAGCCCCGGGCGAGGCTGTGCAGGCCTGACGAGACGGCGGCCAGGTGCTCGGCGTCCTCACGGACGAGGCCGCTGCTCGCGCCGGTCACCAGCCCGTCGTTCGACAGCACCAGCGCGTGCCGTATGAATCCGACCCGCTGGGTCAGGTCGTCGAGCAGCCAGTCAAGTCCCTTGTCCAATGCCATCAGTGGTCCTCCCCCTGGTCGGTGCGTCCCTTCGGCGCCGGATGGCCGTGGTCCGGATGGCCGTGATCCCGGTGCCGCGTGGTCCGCCGTATCGCCGCAAGCCTTACGCACTGTCGTGAACAGGGCAAGCACTGCGCCACGCCCGCGCGTGCCGCAGGATGGGGCCATGACGAGGATGACCGATGACCAGTGGCGGACGTTCGTGTCCGCGGGAACCCGGACCGGCAAGCTGGCGACCGTACGCGACGACGGCAGTGCGCACGTCGTACCGGTCTGGTTCCTGATGGACGGCGACGATTTCGTGTTCACCACCGGCAAGGACACGGTGAAGGGCCGCAACCTGGTCCGCGACGGTCGGGTGTCCCTCTGCGTCGACGACGACACCCCTCCCTTCGCCTTCGTCTCCCTGACCGGCCGCGCCGAACTCAGCGAGGACCCTGTCGAGTTGCGCCTCTGGGCCGGCCGCATCGGCGCCCGCTACATGGGCGAGGACCGGGCCGACGAGTTCGGGGCGCGGAACGCGGTCCCGGGCGAACTCCTCGTCCGGGTACGCGTCCACAAGGTGTTCGCCGAGGCGGGGGTCGCCGACTAGAGCCGGGACCCGGTCCGGCACGGACACCAGGGTCGGTGCGGCCGACGGACCGGCCTGCGTGCCGGTCAGCCGGTCAGCCGGTCAGCCGGTCAGCCGGTCAGCCCACGGTGTCCAGGAGACGGGCGGTGTGCATGCGCCCCGCGTACTCGACCAGACGGATCAGGACCTCCTTCCCCGAGTCGCGGTCGCGCGCGTCGCAGAGGACGACAGGGGTGCCGCGGTCAAGGTCGAGCGCGCGGGAGACCTCGGCCGCGCCGTACGCGCGCGCGCCCGTGAAGCAGTTCACGGCGACGACGAAGGGGATCTTCCGGTGCTCGAAGTAGTCGACCGCCGGGAAGCAGTCCTCCAGGCGCCGCGTGTCGGCGAGGACGACGGCTCCCAGCGCGCCCTGTGACAACTCGTCCCACAGGAACCAGAACCGGTCCTGGCCGGGCGTCCCGAAGAGGTAGAGGGAGAGCCCGGAGCGGATCGTGATGCGGCCGAAGTCCATGGCGACGGTCGTGGTGGTCTTCTGGTCGACTCCCCCGGTGTCGTCGACGAACTCACCGGCGCGGCTGAGCTGTTCCTCGGTGCGCAGCGGCCGGATCTCGCTGACCGCGCCGACGAGGGTGGTCTTGCCCACGCCGAATCCACCGGCGACCAGTATCTTCAGGGCGAGGGCGGTGCTGTCCGCGCTGTCGTCCGCGCCGCTGCTCTCAGAGCGCTCGTAGGCCATCGATTACTTCCCTCAGGATTCTTTCGTCAGGGAGCTGTGCGGGCGGTACGGGCCGGCTGACGCGCACGAAGCCCGATTCGAGGAGGTCACCGAGGAGCACCCGGACGACGCCGACGGGCAGGTCGGCGTCGGCGGAGAGTTCGGCCACCGACTGGGTCACGGCCCGGCACAGGGCGAGCAGGGAGCGGTGCTCGGGGCCGAGGAGGGACTCCTCGGCCGGCCCGGGCGGATCGTCGTCGACGACGACGAGGGCGATGAGGTCGAACCTGACGTTGCTGGGCCCCGGCTTGGTCCGTCCGCCGGTCATCGCGTACGGGCGTACGAGCGGTCCGGCGTCGGCGTCGTACCACTGACTGCCCGGCACGGACGGGCCCACGCCGGTGCTGTCCTCGTTCATGGGTCTCTCCGGGTCAGCCGACGGCCGGCGGGGTCACCGTGAGCCGCGGCGGGGTGTGCAGGTGCTCGCCGACGCGCTTGACGAGTCGGGCCATCTCGTAGGCGATCAGGCCGATGTCGGCGCTGACGGAGCTGAGGACCGCGAGACAGGATCCGTCGCCCGCCGCGGCGACGAAGAGGAAGCCGTCGTCCATCTCGACCATGGTCTGGCGGACGCCCCCGGTGTGGAACTGGCGTCCCGCGCCCTTGGCGAGGCTGTTGAAGCCGGAGGCGATGGCGGCCAGGTGCTCGGCGTCCTCCCGGCTGAGTCCGCTGGAGGACCCGACGGCCAGGCCGTCGTTGGAGAGCACCACGGTGTGGCGGACCTCCCGGACCCGCGTGACGAGGTCGTCGAGGAGCCAGTCGAGCTCGCCGGACCGGCGGTGGGAGATCCTCTCGTGGTCGATCATGCGTGGTCTCCTTCGGTACGGGGGTCGTCGAGGGGGGTCGTGCCGTGGCCGGGGTGGTGTCCCGCGCCCCGGCCGGCTTCCGTACGCGGGTCTGTACGCGGGTCCGTACGCGGCTCCGTACGCGGGTCCGTACGCGGATCCGTACGGGGCCGGGTGGCGGGTTCCGCGCCCGGGTCGACTTCGAAGCCGGCGCCGAGCGGGCGCCTGCTGCCGGGGGCGGCGCCTCCGCCCCGCTGCCAGCCGTCCCGGTAGGCCGCCATGCGGTCCCGTACCTGCTCCGGGGTACGGGACCCCGTGCCGGGCGCGGCCGGTACGAACGCCGGCGCCGGGGCGGGTGCCTCGCGCAGCTGCGGCACGAGGCTCGCCTGCCGTACGCGCCGGGGCAGTTCCGTCTCGTGGTCGCCGTGTCCGGCGGGACCGTCGGCCGTGCCGGCAGGCTTCTCGCGCGTCGGCGACGGTACGGAGGGGCCTCGGCGGCGCAGTTCGGTGACTCCTGCGGGCGGCGGCCCGGACTCCGGTGGGGCGGGGAGCGAGGGGACGGCGGTCGGACGCGGCAACGGCTGCGGGCGGGAGGAGTGCGGGGCGGCCGGCGGTACCGGAGGCCGTGCGCCACCCGCTCCCTCGGACAGGGGGACGGGCCGCTCCCCTGGCGCCGGCCGCGGGGCGGTCCCGCAGGGCTCCGGAACGGATCCGGCGGGCGGGCCGCCGGTGAACGCCGGGGCGGCGGGCGCGGGCGGGCCGGCCTGTCCCTGGGGGCGGGGCGGCTGGGGACGGCCGAAGCGGCGGGCCTCCGCGCGGTGCGCCTCCTCGTGTTCGCGTGCGGCCCGCGCGTCGTCCGTACGGCGCTCGTCGGCGACGGGGGCGCCGGCACCGGCGATGGCCACGCGAGGATCGCGCACGCGCGGAGTTCCGGCGGGCGGGGTGTCGGGGCCGTGCCCCATGGCCGGTGCGCCGCGTCCTGTCGGCAGCGCCCCCTGGAGCAGGTCGGTGGGGAGGAGGACGACGGCCGTCGTGCCGCCGTACGGGGAAGTCCGCAGCTGGACCTTGACGTCGTGGCGGGAGGAGAGCCTGCTGACCACGAAGAGGCCGAGCCGGTCGCTGTCGAAGAGGTCGAGGGCCTCGGACTGGGCGATGCGGGCGTTGGCCTCGGCGAGGGTCTCCTTGCCCATGCCGAGTCCCCGGTCCTCGATCTCCAGGGCGTATCCGTTGCCGACGGGTTCTCCGCTCACACGGACCTTCGTGTGGGGCGGGGAGAACTGGGCGGCGTTCTCGATGAGTTCCGCCAGGAGGTGGGTGAGGTCGGCGACGGCGCCGCCGACCACGGCCGTCTCGGGGAGCCTGCGCACCTCCACGCGCGCGTAGTCCTCGATCTCGGAGACGGCGGCGCGGACGACGTTGGTGAGGGGGACGGGCATGCGCCAGGCGCGGCCGGGGGCGGCGCCCGAGAGGATGATGAGGCTCTCGGCGTGACGGCGCATCCGGGTGGTGAGGTGGTCGAGTCGGAAGAGGTCGCCGAGCTCGTTGGGGTCGTCGGCGCGCCGCTCCATGCTGTCGAGGAGGTTGAGCTGGCGGTGGACGAGGACCTGGCTGCGGCGGGCGAGGTTGACGAACACGCCGGAGATGCCGCTGGCGAGTTCGGCGCGTTCGACGGCGGCGGAGAGGGCCGCGCGGTGGACGGTCGTGAGGGCTTCGCCGACCTGTCCGACCTCGTCCTGGGACACGGGTCCCGGCGGGGCCTCGGCCTCGACGTCGATCTCCTCGCCGGCGCGCAGCCGGCGCATGGCGGCGGGGAGTTTGCCGCGCGCGATGCCGAGGGCGGTGTTGCGCAGGCTGACCAGCTCGACGACGAGCCCGCGGCCGATCCGGACGGAGATGACGAGGGAGGCCGCGACGGCCGCGAGGCCGAGGACGACCGCCGCGCCGCCCGCGCTGAGCACTCCCCCGGCGAAGGGGTCGGCGCGGTCGGCCGCCGCGGTGCGCGCGTCGGTCTCGATCGCGCCGAGTCCGTTCCGTACGGCGGCGAGCGTGTCGTCCCAGTCCGCGGAGGTGACGGCCTGTGCGGCGGCTCGGCCCGGACTCGCGGCACGGATCCGGTCCTCCGCCCGGGTGAGCCGCGTGTGGTCCCCGCCGGCGGCGAGCCGGGTCCACGCCGCGCGCGCGGCGGCGGGCAGGTCGGCGGTCGCCGAAGCGGTGAGGGTACGGCGGGTCTCGACGGCGCCGGAGAAGGCGCGGAGCCGGCTCTCGGTGAACCGGCCGTCGAGGTGGGCGGAGGTGAGGAGGGCGTCCTCGCGGGCCAGCATCTCGCCGGCCCGGCCGAGTTCCAGCAGTACGCGCGCGTCGGATCCCTGCTGGGCGTCCTGGATGCCGGTGAGCGCACCGGCGACGGCGAAGGCCGCGGAGACCGCGGCGGTGTATTCCTCGTACACCTGGTCCCAGTCGGCCCGCCCCTCGGTGGCGGCGGTACGGAGCCGGGTGAGGCCCTCGACCTTGCCGACGAGCGTGCCCACCCGTGCGCCGACGTCTCCGGGCAGGTCACCGGTGTCGCCGACGGTGTGCGTGTCGTCCAGGCGGAGGCGGTCGACGGCCTCGTCCGTGCCGCGTACGCGGTCCTTGAGTTCGGCGGCCCGGGTGGCACCCGGGGCGGCGACCTGCCGTACGGCGGCGCGCCGTTCGGCCTGCAGGGCGGCGAGGACCGCCGTCACGGGCTCACGGATCTCGGCGTCGACGCGCTGCAGCTGGCGCAGCCGGGCGACGTCCTGGGCGGTGGTGACGGTGGCGAAACCCCACAGCGCGAGGAGGGAGACGACCGGGACCATCAGGAGCGAGACGATCTTGGCGCGGACGGTACGGGGCCGCAGCCCGTGGAGCCCGGTGCGCCCGGGACGGCCGCGACCGGCGGCGGTGTCGCGGGGCGGGGGCGGCGCCTCGGCGGCGGCCGGTGGTCGGACGGGCGGTCCCACCGCCTGTCCGGGGGATTGTCCTGCCGACTGCCCTGCCGTCTGCCCAGAGGGCTGCCCGGCGGTCTGCCCTGCCGGTTGTCCGGAGGTCCGTCCTGACGACTGGCCGGCGGTCGTTCCGGTGGTGGGGCAGGGCTCCCCCTGTTCCTCGGCGGGCGGCCCTGCGTGGGCGCGCCTGCCGCGCGCACCGGCCGACGGCGGCGCCGTCGCCTCGGCGTCCTTGGTCTTGCGGGGAGTTCGCATGGCCTCCTCGTTCCGGCTGCGACTGGCTCTTGTGCGGTGGATCAAGCGGGTGAAGAGGGTCAGTTCGAATGCGTACGGACGGTCGTCCGCGCAGCGCGGAAGCCCGGGGGCGCGACGTCCACCGCGCGTTCGTCCGGCTCGGTGAGGCGGCCCGCGTGGGCGTACGCGGCCCGCTCCTTGGCCGTCGGGGAGAGGGCGACGAAGGCCGAGGTGATGAAGAGGTAGGAGCCGAGGCCGACGGCGAGGGGGAAGATGAACTGCATGACCGTGGCGCCCGGAAGGGGCGCTGCCGAGGGGACCACCTCCACGCGCACCGCGAACATGCCCGTGTAGTGCATGCTGCTGACGGCCGCCCCCATCACGAGCGAGGCGACGGCCACGGCCACGGGTGAGTGGATGTTGAGGGCCGCCCACAGGGCGGCGGTGGCCGCGACGACGGCGATCAGGACCGACAGGCCGACGAGTACGGGGTCGTAACGGACCTCGCCGTGGAGCCGGAGGGCGGCCATGCCCATGTAGTGCATGCTCGCCACGCCGACGCCCGTGGTCAGCCCGCCGATCAGGAGCGAGCGGAGTCGGTCGCGCCCGTAGCCGACGGCGAACACGCCGACGCCCACGACGGCCATGGCGATGACGAGGCTGAGGATGGTGAGCGGTACGTCGTAGCGGATGTCGGTGCCGGTGACTCCGAAGCCGAGCATCGCCACGAAGTGCATCGTCCAGATGCCGGTGCCGATCGCGGAGGCCGCGGTGAGCAGCCAGTTCCGCCGTGAGCGACCGGTCGCGTCGAGCGCGCGCACCGTGCAGCGCAGCCCAAGAGCGGCGCCGACGCAGGCCATCGCGTACGACAGTGCAGGTGTCAGCCAGCCGAAGGTGGCGTGGTCCAGGTGTCCCATGGCTCAGGGACGCTAGTGCGCATCGGGGGGCGCACTAGGGGCGCATTTCGAAAGCTGATGGAATATGACAGAGAGATGGTCCCGAACGATCGGGCCGGGCTCGAACGTGCACACAGAACGTTCACCCCTCCGGGTACGGAATCATGAGCTCATGAGCGATGACCCCACACACGTCCGAGAGTTCTTCGGTTCCCGCGCCGCCGACTGGGACACCAGGTTCCCTGATGACGGCCCCGCGTACGCGGCGGCCGTGGGCGAGCTGGGACTGCGGCCGGGCGACGCCGTCCTCGACGCGGGCTGCGGGACCGGGCGGGCCCTCCCGCCGCTCCGGGCCGCCGTCGGCCCCTCCGGCGCCGTACTCGGCGTCGACCTCACCCCTGAGATGCTCGAACAGGCTGTCCGCGCCGGGCGCGGCGGCCCGGACGGCCCTGCCTCATCCGGTGACGCGAAGGCCGCCGACCGCACCGCGACGCTGCTGCTCGCCGATGTCGGCCGGCTGCCGGTGCGGGACGGCGTGCTCGACGCCGTCTTCGGGGCGGGGCTGATCTCGCACCTCGCGGACCCCGTCGCCGGCCTGCGTGAACTCGCCCGTGTCGTACGCCCCGGGGGCCGGCTCGCACTGTTCCACCCGATCGGCCGGGCCGCCCTCGCGGCCCGCCACGGGCGACAGCTCACGCCGGACGATCTGCGCGCAGAGCCCCGGCTCGGCCCCGTACTCGCCGAAGCGGGCTGGCGGCTCGTCCGTTACGTCGACGAGGACACGCGTTTCCTGGCCCTGGCCGTCCGGACGATCTGAGGGCGCGACCGCGCGCAGGACGGCCCGTACTCGGACGGCGACACCGTCGTGGCCACGGCGGTGCCCGACCCCGGGTACGTCTTCGTGGACTGGCTCCTGGACGGGGAACCGTACGGAGGCGACGAGGAACTCCGCAGCGGCGAGACGGCGGTGACGTTCGACGAGGAGGCGCACACGTTGACGGCGGTCTTCGCCAGGGCCTGATCGGCGTGCCGTGCGCGCCTTCTTGACGATCGGCGCCAACGAGCCCTTCTGTCAGGGGACTTCACTGTCTACGGTGGATGTACCGGGTAGTCGTACCCGGGAAAGGCGGTGCGGCGTGGCACGGGCACGGGTACGGGACAGACTGCGCAGGCTCCTCCCCTCCGCCCGGCGGGCGCCCGCGGCGGCAGCGCCGGCGCCACCGCGCCCCCGGCAGGGGCACAACCTCTTCGAGGCGGCGGCGGAGTACGTGGCCGCGTGCGCCGAGGACGACCCGGCCAGGGCGGAGGAGGCGGCGGGCCGGGTCTCCCCCGGAATGCTGTCGTTCGGCGTCAACGAGCTGGCCTGCCGGGCCCTCCTCACCCTCGCCCGGGAACGCGGCGAGTCGCCGGGCGCCGTGGCGCGGTCCCTCCTCGGCCTGCGGGAGGAGCGCACGGGACGACCGGCGGACGACACCCGGAACGCGCAGGACGCGTAAGCCCGGCGGGCGCGCAGACCCACGGCCGGCGGGGCTGCGCACGCTTCAGCCGCAGGTAGGGCGGGGGTATCCGGCTGTGTTTCTCCCCACGGCGATGCAGGTCACGGCTCCCGGCTCTGGACAGGCGCGGCTGCTCACTGGTTAAGGTGCGCCGACGACCAGATGGGGAGGCCTGCGTGGCTGGGACGGACCCGATCGCCGCGGCCGAGGCCGCCGGCGACGCCGACGCGCTGTTCGTGCTGACCGCGGCACTGCTGACGCCCGCGCGCTTCCCCAGCGTGCTCGGTGACGACTATCCGGCGGCCTGCGCGGCTCTCGGTCTTCAGGCGTACGCCGAGGGGTACGGGCTCGTGTTCGGCCAGGACGGGCTCGGGGCCCGCTGGACGGTCGTCGTCGACGACGTGTCGCTCGTCGCGGTGGCGATCTCCTCCTGGGACTGCGGCATGGCCTATGACCTCTCGCCCCACGAGAGCACCGTGGTGGCGGGGCTGCCGGGCTGGCCACTGGACGTGGCGACGCGCGCCCCCGGCGTGCCGGCACCACACGATCCGGAGCCGGAGGAGGGCGACCCCGCCCCGTTGGCCCCGCCCTCGGGCGATGACTGGGGGCCGGCACAGCGTCGGCTCGGCGCCGACGAGGTGGCACTTCAGTGGGCGGCCTGGCGCGAGCAGGTGAGCGACGGTTCCACGGCCGCACCGGCCGGGACGGCGGCCACCCCGGCGGCCGGCGACGCCGACGGGCCGACCGCGGCCCGGGGCGCCGCCGACCCGTACGACGGCGTACGCAGGGCGCTCGACGAGCTCCACGGCTACCTGGAGGAGCCGCCGCCGGTCGGGCGGGTGCGGTCGGTGGTCGCCGCCGAAGGAGGCGTACGGACGCTCCGCGCGGACGGTCCCGGCTGGTCGCTGGTGGCGAGGGCGGACGACATGGCCTTCGTACTCCTCGACGAGCTGCCGCGGGAGGTGCTGCCGGTGGCCCGCGGGGCGCGGCTGCCCGCGCTCCTCGAAGCGCTCGACGCGATGGCGGTACGGCCTTCCTGAGCCCCTGCCCCGCCCCGGAAGCCGGGACGGGGTCCCCATGGGGCGGGGGCCCGAGGTGTGGTCCGGAGATATGGCCCGGTGGTGAGGTGCGCCGCAGGATGTGGCGCCACACCCCTTTCCGCCGTCCCTTTCGGAGGCCCACCATGCGCCTGTTCCCAGGCGTCTCCCTGTTCGCCGCGCTCCTGACGGGAGTCGCCCTCCTCGCCCCGGCGAGCCCCGCCGGGGCGGAGGAGCGGTTCGCCCCGCACTGCGCACGGCAGGACCGGCTCCACGTACCCGGCGCCGAGCACCAGCGGTCCGCCTGCCTGGAGGATCTGACGACCGCCGGTCTCGCCGGTACGCCGTACACGGACATGGCGGACCAGGCCGGTCTCGCCGCCAAGGGGACCCGTAACCCCTCCGGGGTCCCCGGTGTCCAGATCGACGGCTACTTCCCCGACGACTCGCGCCTCAACGCCACCCACGGCTGGGCGCACGACGCGCAGTTCGTCATCCGGCTGCCCGACCGCTGGAACGGCGGTCTCGTCGTCACCGGCGCGCCGGGCACCCGCCGCCAGTACGCCACGGACGCGCTGATCTCCGACGAGGTCCTGTCCCGCGGTTTCGCCTACGCCGCCACCGACAAGGGCAACACCGGCCCGGACTTCTTCACCGACGGACGCGGGCCGGGCGACGCGGTCGCCGAATGGAACCGCCGGGTGACCGAGCTGACGCGCGCGGCCAGGAAGACCGTGCGGCAGCGGTACGGCCGGGCTCCGGAGCACACCTACATGACCGGGATCTCCAACGGCGGCTATCTGACGCGCTGGCAGCTGGAGAACCGGCCCGAGCTGTACGACGGCGGGGTCGACTGGGAAGGCGTGCTGTGGACCGCCGGCGGCCCCAACCTCCTGACGAGCCTGCCGGTCACGGTGGCCAGGTCACTCGGGCGGGCCACCGACGAGGACCTGGTCGGGGCTGGTTTCGCGCCGGAATCGCGCTTCCTGTGGCCGTACCACGAGAAGGCGTACTGGGGGCTGACGCAGAAGATCTTCCGGGCCGAGTTCGATCCCTCGTACGATCCGGCCTGCCCCGGCACGACGACCGGCGGGACGGTGGAACAGATCTTCGCGCCCTGCGTGTCGGACGCCTCCTACGACTACGCCGCCCGGCCGGCGTCCGTCCACCGCGCGGTCGCGAAGGTGGCGCTCACCGGACGCATCGGCAAGCCTCTTCTGACGCTCCACGGCGACCTGGACACCCTGCTGCCCCTCTCCACCGGCTCCGACGTGTACGCGCGGATGATCGACGGGAGGGGCCGGGGCGCCCTGCACCGGTACTACACGGTGCAGGACGGGACGCACACCGACGGCCTGTACGACACGTATCCGGACCGGCTGCGTCCGATCCTGCCGTGCTACCGCTCCGCGTTCGAGGCGCTGACGCGCTGGGTCGAGGAGGGGACGCCGCCGCCCGCCGACCGTATGATCACGCGGCCCGCGGCCGGTGACGTGGTCAACTCCTGCGCTCTGGAGAAGTGACCACCCACGG
The DNA here is from genome assembly GCF_000725545.1 of Streptomyces exfoliatus. GTDB lineage: Bacteria > Actinomycetota > Actinomycetes > Streptomycetales > Streptomycetaceae > Streptomyces > Streptomyces exfoliatus. Next base: position 162,569 of record NZ_JNZP01000011.1, read on the forward strand.
AGCGGAAGAGGCTTCGCGGCTCAGACCATTTCCAGCGGGTGGTGCGGCCCCTCGGGCAGCTCGACGCGGACCGGGTCGCCGGGGCGCACCTCCCCGCCGGTGACGACGATGCTCATGATCCCGGCCTTGCGCACGATCCCGCCGTTCTCGTCGCGGCCGAGGACCTGCTTGAGCAGTCCGTGCCGGAAGTCGTCGATCTGGGCGCAGGGGTTGCGCAGCCCGGTGACCTCCACGACGGCTTCGGAGCCGAGGTGGAGGCGGGTGCCGGTGGGCAGGCCGAGGAGGTCGATCCCCCGGGTCGTGACGTTCTCGCCGAGGTCACCGGGGGCGACCTCGAAGCCGGCGTCGGCGACGTCGTCGAAGAGTTCGGCGTGGATGAGGTGGACCTGACGCAGGTTCGGCTGGTTCGGGTCGCGGGCGACACGGGAGCGGTGCTTGACCGTGACGCCCGCGTGGACGTCGCCCTCCACGCCGAGCCCGGCGAGGAGGGTGATGCCCTCCCGGTTGGGCTTGGTGAACGAGTACGTGCCGTTGCTGCTGACGGTGGTGACCGTGCCGTCGCTCATGGCGAGGAGCTCCCCTTCTCCGCTTCCCGGCGGCCGCATCCCCGACCGCCGGACCGATGATCACAACGCGTGTGATCACCTTCGAGATTACTCGGCCCACTCGGAGCGCAGCGGCGCGCCCACCTCGTGCAGGTGGCCGAGGGCCTGCCGGTACGAGTCCACGAAGCCGGTCTCCGTGTACGGCACGCCCAGGGCGGCGCAGTGGGCGCGTACGGCGGGCTGGGCGAGGCGCAGGTTCGGTCGCGGCATGCTCGGGAAGAGGTGGTGCTCGACCTGGTAGTTGAGGCCGCCGAGGAACCAGTCGGTCAGGGTGCCGCCGCGGATGTTGCGCGAGGTGAGGACCTGGCGCCGCAGATGCCCCCAGGTGTCGCCGTCCGCGTGCTCGTCCGGCCGCTCCATGCCCTTGTGGTTCGGGGCGAAGGCCATGCCGAGGTGCACGCCGAACAGCATCTGGTGGACGAGTGCGAAGACGAGGGCCTGGGCGGGGCTGAGGAGGGTGAGCAGCAGCGCCGTGTAGCCGGCGAAGTGGGCGAGGAGAAGCGCGCCTTCGACGAGCCGCTCGCGCCGGGTGCGGCAGGGGCCGTCCTTCGCGAGGAGCGCCTGGACGCCGTACACCTTGAGGGCGATGCCCTCCAGGGTCGTCAGCGGGAAGAACAGCCAGGCCTGGTGACGGGTGAGGAACCCGCGAAGGCCCTTGCGGCCTGCGGTCTGGTGCTCGGCGAAGACGAGGATGTCGGCCGCCACGTCCGGGTCCTTGTCGAGGTGGTTGGGGTGGGCGTGGTGGCGGTTGTGCTTGTCGTTCCACCACTCCCGGCTCATGCCGAGGAGGAGGTTGGCGTGGACGAGCTGGACGATCCGGCTGATCTTCTGGTCGGCGGTGATCTGGGCATGGCCGGCGTCGTGGCCGACGAAGGCGACCCGGGCGGAGAGCAGCGCGAGGGGTAGGGCGAGGGGCAGCGCCCACCAGGAGGGTCCGATCAGGGCGATCCCGGTCACGACGGCGGCGATGCCGAGGAGGTTGACGAGGATGCCGCGGGCGTACCAGCCGGGGCGGTGTTCGAGGAGGCCCTGATCCCTCACCGTCCGCAGGAGCGGGGTGAACTCGCTACCGCCCCTGGCACGGGCGGGCGCCGCGTCGGGGGCGGCGGCCGGGGGCAGGACGGTGGCCTGGGACATGGCGGGCTCCGGTTTCTGTCGGTCGGGATTCCGTGGTGTTCGATCGGTGAGCGCCTGTGGAGAACGTACGGATTCGTGATCGTCCGGGGCCATGGCGTCACCACCCGTCCCTGGCGGGGGGTGCGCCGGGGGCCGGGGGTGGGGCAGCCCCCACCCCCGGCGGCTGTGGCGCGGATCACGTGGGAGGGATGCGCCTTCGGGCTGTTCGTCGAGGTATCCTCGGCCGCTCAGTCGCCAGGTAGTCAAATTTGAGGAATGCGTTGTCGCCGTCGTACGGACCTGATGATTCCGCTCGCGAAACCGCTCACGAACTCGTCCGCCACTCCGCAGTCTTCCTCCCCGCCGATCCCCCGCGCGCGAGCCGGATCGCCTTCTGGTCGCCGGACGGCGAGCCTCTCCCTGCCGGCGAGCCCCTCCCGGACCGCGAGCCTTCCCCGGACGACGAGCTCGGCCGACCGCTGCGGGACGCGCGGAATGGCCGGGACACCGACAGCTCCTCGAACCTCGTTGCGGGCTCTCCTCCCGGCCTCCGCCCGACCGGTGCCGAGATCACGGTCGTGGACGGCGCCGACCTCCGCCCCGTGACCGTCCCCGCCCTCACCCTCTCCGTACGGGACGCCCTGCCCCTGCTCGCCCGGGCCCGCTGCTCCGACACCGCGTCCCCCTCGACCGCCTTCTGGGGTGCCGCCTCGCTCCTCGCCCTCGACCTCGTCGCGCGGGGGCTGCTGCTGCCCGGGCTCACCCCCGGCGACCTCGACGCGTGGCGAGCAGGCCCGCTCGGCCCCGGAGAGCTGGCGGAACTGCGTACGCTCGCCGCCTCGATGCCTCCCACCGCCCACGCCGTACCGCTCTCGCAGGACCGGCCGCTGCTGCTCCCGCGGCCCGAGTCGCTGCTCCGCGCCTTCGTCGACGCCGTCGCGGACACCCTGCCCCGTACGCCGGCGGCGCCACTCGCCGCCGACGGGCGCGCCTTCTCGGCCGACGAACCGCAGAGGATCCCAGCGGCGCGGCCGTGGGCCGCCGACGTGGCCGCCGTGCACGACGCGGGGATCCGGCTGTCGCTCCGGCTCGAACTCCCCGGCTTCCGTGCCGAGGCGCAGGAGGCGCCCGCGTTCCGCGCGGTGCTGCAGCTTCACGCCGTCGCCGACCCCACGCTGGTCGCGGACGCGGCGGAGGTGTGGGCGGGCTCCGGCCGGACCGGGGACGCCTTCGGTCCCCGGGCCCGGATGGACGCCCTGCTCGCCCTGCGGCGCGGGGCCCGTGCCTGGCCCCCGCTGGCCCCGCTCCTGACCGCGGCGGTGCCCGACACCGTCGAACTCGCCGACGAGGAAGTCGCGGAGCTCCTCGGCACGGCGGGCCGGGCCCTCGCCTCGGCGGGCGTCCAGGTCCACTGGCCGCGCGAACTCGCCGACCGTCTCACCGCCCAGGCCGTGATCGGCCCGGCGGACGGAGAGACCGGCGGCGGGATGGCCGGCACCGGTGGCGGCCGATCCGCTCACGGACCGACGGGAACCCGGCCCACCGACGGTCCCGCGGACGCTGAGGACTCCGTGGGCCCCGCGGACACCGAGGCCGGGGGTTCCGCCTCCGGCCTGCCCTCGTTCCTCTCCGCCGACGCCCTGCTCGGCTTCAACTGGCGCTTCGCCGTGGGCGATCAGGAACTGACCAGGTCCGAACTCGACCGGCTCGCCGAAGCAGGGCGGCCTCTCGTACGTCTGCGGGACCGTTGGGTACTCGTCGACCCGGCCGAGGTACGCCGGGCCCGCTCCCAGCAGGACCGCAAGATCACCCCGGTGGACGCCCTCTCCGCCGTCCTCACCGGCACCACCGAGGTCGACGGCCGACTCGTCGAGGTGGCGGCGTCCGGTTGGCTCGAGCGTCTGCGGGAACGCCTGGCCGAACCCGAGGGAAGCCGGCCGGAGGTGTCCCAGCCCGCCGCGCTCGCGGCGACCCTGCGCGACTACCAGCTGCGCGGACTCGACTGGCTGCACCGGATGACCTCCCTCGGTCTCGGTGGCTGCCTCGCCGACGACATGGGGCTCGGCAAGACGATCACGCTCATCGCCCTGCACCTGCACCGGCAGTCCGACCCGGCGTCCGCGGGTCCGACCCTCGTGGTCTGCCCGACCTCCCTCATGGGCAACTGGCAGCGCGAGATCGAGAAGTTCGCCCCGGGTACGCCGGTGCGCCGCTACCACGGCGCCACCCGGGACCTGGAGGACACGCCCGACGGCGGTTTCGTCCTCACCACGTACGGCACGATGCGACTGGACGCGGCCCGACTCGCCGCACGGACCTGGGGACTCGTCGTCGCGGACGAGGCGCAGCACGTCAAGAACCCGTACTCGGCGACGGCCCGGCAGCTGCGGACCATCGGGGCACGCGCGCGCGTGGCACTGTCCGGCACGCCGGTGGAGAACAACCTCTCCGAACTGTGGGCGATCCTCGACTGGACCACTCCGGGTCTCCTCGGCAGCCTGGGCGCGTTCCGGACCCGGTTCGCCGCCGCCGTGGAGGGCGGCAGGGACCCGGCCGCCGCCGCGCGGCTCGCCGCGCTCGTCCGCCCGTTCCTGCTGCGCCGCCGCAAGTCGGACCCCGGCATCGCGCCCGAGCTGCCGCCGAAGACGGAGACGGACAGGACTGTCTCCCTCACTCCGGAACAGGCCGGCCTGTACGAGGCGGTGGTACGGGAGACGCTGGCGGCGATCGCCGAGGCCGACGGCATGGCGCGGCGCGGCCTGGTCGTGAAGCTGCTGACGGGCCTCAAGCAGATCTGCAACCACCCGGCCCAGTACCTCAAGGAGGAGGCGCCGAGGATCGAGGGCCGTTCGGGGAAGCTGGAGCTGCTCGACGAGTTGCTCGACACGATCCTCGCCGAGGGCGCCGCCACCCTGGTCTTCACCCAGTACGTCGGGATGGCCAGGATCCTGGAGACGCATCTCGCGGCGAGGGGCGTACGGACGCAGTTCCTGCACGGAGGGACGCCGGTCGCCCAGCGCGAGGCGATGGTGGCCCGCTTCCAGAACGGTGAGGTGCCGGTCTTCCTGCTCTCCCTCAAGGCGGCCGGCACGGGTCTCAACCTCACCCGGGCGGAACACGTCGTGCACTACGACCGCTGGTGGAACCCGGCCGTGGAGGCCCAGGCCACCGACCGCGCGTACCGGATCGGGCAGGACCGGCCGGTGCAGGTTCACCGGCTGATCGCCGAGGGGACGATCGAGGACCGGATCGCGAGCATGCTCGACCGCAAGCGGGAGCTGGCGGACACGGTGCTCGGGACCGGCGGGGACACCCCGCCGGAGCTGACCGAACTGACCGATGCCGAGCTGGCGGAGCTGGTACGACTGCGAGGGGACGGCCGATGAGCGGGTACGGATACGGGGACGACGAGCGGACGTTCGCGGCGCTGCCGCCCGCGCAGGGCGGGGCCTTCACCCGGACCTGGTGGGGCCGGGCCTGGCTGAAGGCCCTGGAGGACACCGCGCTCGACGGCCAGCAACTGAAGGCGGGACGCCGGCACGCGCGGGCGGGGGCGGTCGGTGCCGTGTCGGTACGGCCCGGCCGCATCACGGCGGTGGTCAAGGACCGCGACGGCACGTCTCACCGCAGCGACGTGCTGGTACGGGAGTTCTCCGAGGAGGAGTGGGAGCGGCTGCTCGACCTCGCCGTGGACAGCGCCGGGCACATCGCGGCGCTCCTCGACCGCGAGATGCCGCCGCACCTGGTGGAGGACGCGGCGGCGGCCGGGCTCGACCTGCTGCCGGGGATCGGCGACCTCGATCCGGAGTGCGGCTGCGAGGCGTGGGACCACTGTCCGCACACGGCGGCGCTCTGCTACCAGGTGGCGCGGCTGATCGACGAGGACCCCTTCGTCCTGCTGCTCATGCGGGGGCGCGGCGAACGCACCCTCCTCGACCAGCTGCAGTCGCGCAGCGTCTCACGCGCCGCGCGCGTCGACCGGGCAGCCGACGACCCGTCCGGCGTCGACGTCCCCGAGGGTGACGACGGCATGGCCGGCGTGTCGGCCGAGGAGGCGTACGCGGAGGGTTTCCTGCTGCCGCCGCTGCCCGCGCCTCCGGCCGTCCCGGACGGTCCCGGCCGCTCGCCGTCCCTGGACACGGAGACGGAACCGGCTCCGGGCATCGACCCGGTGGCGCTGGAGTTCCTCGCGTCGGACGCGGCGGCCCGCGCGCACCGGATGCTCGTCGTCGCCCTCGGGGCGAGCGGTGAAGGGCTGCCGGGACCGCAGGCGTCCCAGGAATCGCACGAATCGCATGAATCGCCGCTGACGCCCGCTCAGGATGCCGTGCGGCTCGCGGCGGGCTCCCCCGTGCCCTGGATCGCGGCGCGGCTCGCCTCCGGTTCCGGCCGGACGCGGGCGGAGATGGACCTGGCCGCGCGCGCGTGGCGGTTCGGAGGTGCCGCCGCCCTCGCCGTACTGGAGGAGGAATGGGCGCCGGACGCCGAGGCGCTCGCCCGGGCGTCGGCCCGGCTCCTGGAGGCCTGGGAGGACGACGAGCGGCCGACGCTGCGGCGGGCCGGCGGCGCGCGGTGGACGGCGGTGGGCGCGGAGGCGCAACTGCGGCTCGGGAAGGACGGGCACTGGTGGCCCTACCTGAAGTCCGGCGCCCGCTGGTCTCCCGCAGGCCCGGCGGACCGTGATCCGGCGACGGCCCTCGCCACGGCCCTCGCGGGCGATACGGCGGGGACGGGTGGTACCGGTGAAGGCGGTTCTACTGGAGACGGTGACTGATCTCGCCGCCGGTGGCGGAGGAGGCGGCCAGGCTGCAGGCGACGGTGTCCGAGCCGAAGAGGTAGCTGGTCCGGTACGGGTACTGGACGAAGGTGGTCCAGCGTGTCCCGGCCGGTTGCCGGGCGGCCTTGCGGCGCAGCGGTTCGCGGCACAGGAGCGTGGCCGCGTCGAGGATCGCCCCGTCCGTGGCGTAGACGCCGGTCAGGCGGAGGCGGGCGACGAGTTCGGCGTTGTGCGGCACGTCGCAGCGGAGCGGGAGTGCGGTTCCCGGCGCGTCGCGGTCGATGTCGAAGCAGTCGCCGACACGCAGCGACTCGAAGGTGACGGGCCGCGTGGAGTCCCCGTCGCCGGTCGCGGGGGCGGACGACCGCGGCGAGGGGGCGCTGGTACCGGGGCGGGGATCGGTCGGGGACACGCTTCCGTCGGGCCCTGCGGAGGGATACGGCGCCTGGGTACGCGTCGGCGTGTCGCCGTCCTTGGTCGCGCCGGGTGCGGGCGTGTCGTCCCCGCCGGGGGCGGCTGTCCCGCTCTCGCCTCCGCGCGGCTCGGCTGACGTGGCGTCCGCCGACGGGATGCCGACGGGCGACGGCGCGCCGGCCTGGCCGCCGCCGGGGCGGCCGTCGGAGGAAGGGCTGCCGCCGCCCGCGACCAGGAAGGCGGTCGCCGCGAGGGCGGCCACGAGCGGCGGGACGAGCGGCACGCCGAACCAGCGGGCGCGCCGTGGTTCGACGGATCCGGGTCGCGGCGCGCCGAGCCGGAAGAGACGCGGCGACGACCCGGGCTCGGAACCGGAACCGGAGCCGGAATCGAAGCCGGAACCGGAGCTGGAGCCGGAGCTGAAGCCGGACTCAGAACCGGCACCGGCATCAGCACCGGCGTCGGCACCGGATTCATACCGGGAGTCGGCATCGGAGCCGCCCGGAGCAGGGGCGGCCGATTCACCGTGCGGGCCGGGTGCGTCCGGCCGGCGGGCCGGCGGCGGGGTGGAGGTCGGCGGATGTGGCGGCACGGGGTCCAGGTTCGCCCGTCGGCGGGTCGGGGACCACCCATTTTCGAAGGTTGCGCGCGGCCTGTACAGAACCGTGACCATCTCAGGCCGCGCCCTCTCCCGCCCCGTGGACCGCCACCACGCCACCGGCCGGCCTACAGACCGAGCTGACGCTCCGCGCCCTGGACCGTCTGGGCCAGGAGCACGGCGATGGTCATGGGGCCGACGCCACCGGGCACCGGGGTGATGAGCGAGGCGCGCTCGGCGGCCGAGGCGAAGTCGACGTCACCGATGTTGCCCGGGTTGTAGCCGGCGTCGACGACGACCGCGCCCGGCTTGACGTCCGCGCCCTTGATGAACGCGGGCTTGCCGACGGCGGCCACGAGGATGTCGGCCTCGCGTATGACGGAGGAGAGGTCCTCGGTGCGGGAGTGGCAGTAGGTGACGGTGGCGTCGCGTCCGAGGAGGAGCAGTCCGGCGGGCTTGCCGAGGATCGCGCTGCGGCCGACGACGACGGCGCGCTTGCCGCGGAGTTCGACGTCGTACGCGTCGAGGAGGCGCATGATGCCGCCGGGGGTGCAGGAGACGAAGCCGGGCAGGCCGAAGCCCATGGCGGCGAAGGAGGCCATGGTGACGCCGTCGACGTCCTTCTCGGGAGCGATGGCCTCGAAGGCGGCGCGCTCGTCGATGTGCGGGCCGACCGGGTGCTGGAGGAGGATGCCGTGGACCTCGGGGTCCTCGGAGAGGGCCGTGAGGGCCGCGACGAGCTCCTCGGTCGTCGTGGCCGAGGGCAGCTCGACGTGCCTGGAGCGGATTCCGGCCTTGGCGCAGCGGTTCCGCTTCATCTTCACGTACGTCACGGAGGCCGGGTCCGCGCCGACCAGGACGGTCGCGAGACACGGGGTGACGCCGGTGCGGCGGGTGATCTCGGCGGCGCGGGCGGCGGTCTCCTCGACCGTGCGGCGGGCGAGGGCCGTGCCGTCCATGAGGGCGGCGGTGCTGGTGGACATGGCGACTCCTGGGCATCGTCTCTGACGGATGGTTCGCCCAGGCGCACGGCATCGGTGCGGTCGCGCCGGTGAGGACGCTCCCGCCGGGCCGCTCCCCGGTGGTGATCCACCTCGAGCGCCAGTCACGGCCCGGGCCCACTGTACGTGAGGGGTGGGGGGCCGGTCTCGGACAGGGTGCGGGTCCCCTGGCGTCGGGGCGCTTGTCGGCGGCCCGCGGGCGCATGACGATGAGCGCGCAGGATGCGAAGGACCGGGACGACCTCGACGGGGAGGCCGAGTTGAGCGACGCGTGGGTGACCGGGCGGCCGGAGGCGGCGACGGAGCCGGGTCCCGGTGGTTCGGGGAGGGTCCGGCCGCTGGTCGCCGCCTCGTGGCGGCGTTCCGCACGCGCGCGCGTGAGCCCGGACGGGGCGGCGCGCGTCGAGCTGGACGAGGACGACCTCGCCGCGTACCGGGACGGCCATCCGCTGGCGGAGGCGATGCCGGTGATCAGGGAGCTGATGGGGGCCTACGCGACGGACGGGGAGCATCTCCTCGCGGTGTGCGACGCCGCCGGGCGGATGCTGTGGGTCGAGGGCCACCCGGCCACGCTGCGCAAGGCGCGGCGGATGAACTTCGTGGCCGGGGCGCGCTGGTCGGAGGCGGCGGCCGGGACCAACGCTCCCGGGACCGCCCTCGCCGTCGACCGGCCGGTGCAGGTCGTCGCCTCCGAACACTTCCTGCACCCGGTACGCGCGTGGACCTGCGCCGCCGCCCCCGTGCACGATCCGCGCACCGGGCGGGTGCTCGGCGCGGTCGACATCACGGGCGGGCGCGGGCTCGCGCACCCGCACAGCCTGGGGTTCGTCCAGGCGGTCGCGCGGGCCGCCGAGTCCCAGCTGGCACTTCTGGGGCCCGCCCCCGAGCCGGACCGGCTCGGCCTCTCGGCGCTCGGCAGGGACGAGGCGGTGCTGTCGACGGGAGGGCGGCGGATCCGGCTGAGCCGCCGGCACAGCGAGATCCTGGTGCTGCTCGCGCACCGCCCCGAAGGGGTGGGCGGCCAGGAACTCCTCACGCTCCTGTACGAGGACGAGTCGGTCACTCCGGTGACGCTGCGGGCGGAGCTGTCCCGGCTCCGGGCGTTGCTCGGTCCCGACCTGCTGCGTTCGCGACCGTACCGGCTGACGGGTGTGGTGGAGGCGGACTTCTCGGCGGTCGACCGTCGGGTGGCCTCCGGGGCCGTCTCGGCCGCGGTCGGCGCCTACGCGGGCCCGCTGCTCCCGGCGTCGCTCGCGCCCGGGGTCGTACGGCTCAGGGAACGCCTGGCGGGCCGGCTGCGGGCGGCACTGGTGGACCGGGGCGATCCGGGGCTGCTCGCCGATTGGGCGTACAGCACGTGGGGCGAGGACGACGTGGTGGTCTGGCGGGCGCTGTGCGCGGCGGTACCGGCGTCCGGCCGCCCGCCCGTACGCGCACGGCTCGACTCGTTGGAGGCGGAACTGTGCGCCGGTGCAACGGTCTTGCAACGTCCGGGGCCGCACACTCGCCGGTGAGCGCCGGCCAGGGACGGCCGGCGTGCTCCAGGGAGGCCATGCCATGACCCGTTACGCCGCACCCGGCACCGAGGGCGCGCTCATGTCGTACGAGGGCCGCTACGACCACTGGATCGGGGGCGAGTACGTCGCGCCGGCGGGCGGGCGGTACTTCGAGAACCCCAGTCCGGTCGACGGCCGCCCCTTCACGGAGGTCGCCCGCGGCACCGCCGAGGACGTGGAGCGCGCCCTGGACGCGGCGCACGCGGCGGCCCCGGCGTGGGGACGGACGGCGCCGGCCGAGCGGGCGGCCGTCCTGCTGAGGATCGCGGACCGGATGGAGAGCAACCTGGAGGCGCTGGCGGTCGCGGAGAGCTGGGACAACGGCAAGCCCGTCCGGGAGACGCTCGCCGCGGACATCCCGCTGGCGATCGACCACTTCCGCTACTTCGCGGGGGCGCTGCGGGCCCAGGAGGGCTCCCTGAGCGAGATCGACGACGACACCGTCGCGTACCACTTCCACGAACCGCTCGGCGTCGTCGCGCAGATCATCCCGTGGAACTTCCCGATCCTGATGGCGGTGTGGAAGCTGGCGCCGGCGCTCGCGGCCGGCAACGCCGTCATCCTCAAGCCGGCCGAACAGACCCCGGCGTCCGTGCACTTCTGGTTGAGCCTGGTCGCGGACCTGCTGCCGGCGGGCGTCCTGAACGTCGTCAACGGCTTCGGCGAGGAGGCCGGCAAGCCCCTCGCCTCCTCCCCGCGGGTCGCGAAGATCGCCTTCACCGGTGAGACGGCGACGGGACGGCTGATCATGGGGTACGCCTCGGAGAACCTCAAGCCGGTCACCCTGGAGCTCGGCGGCAAGTCGCCGAACATCTTCTTCGACGACGTGTGGGCGGCGGACGACGACTTCCGCGACAAGGCCCTGGAGGGCTTCACCATGTTCGCCCTGAACCAGGGCGAGGTCTGCACCTGTCCTTCGCGGGCCCTCGTCCAGCGCGGCCATTACGGCGAGTTCCTGGAGGCCGCGGTCGCGCGTACGGAACTGATCGTCCCCGGCCACCCCCTGGACACCGACACGATGATCGGCGCCCAGGCCTCCGCCGACCAGCTCCGGAAGATCGCCTCCTACTTGGAGATCGGGCAGAAGGAGGGCGCGAAGATCCTGACGGGTGGCCAGGTCGTCGAGCACGGCGGGGAACTGGCGGGAGGCTATTACGTGCAGCCCACCGTCTTCGAGGGAGACAACCGGATGCGGATCTTCCAGGAGGAGATCTTCGGCCCGGTGGTGGCGGTCACCTCGTTCACGGACTTCGACGACGCGATCCGCACGGCCAACGACACCCTCTACGGCCTGGGCGCCGGCGTCTGGACCCGCGACACGAACACCGCGTACCGCGCCGGCCGCGCCATCCAGGCGGGCCGCGTCTGGACCAACTGCTACCACGCGTACCCGGCTCACGCGGCCTTCGGCGGCTACAAGCAGTCGGGCATCGGCCGCGAGACCCACCGGATGATGCTGGACCACTACCAGCAGACGAAGAACATCTTGCAGAGTTACAGCCCCAAGAAGCTCGGGTTCTTCTGAGCAGCGACCTCGGCGCGAGGCCGCTCCGTGAGGTGCTCAGCGGCTGCTTTCCCGTAGGACGCGACCGCGGGATCCAGGACCGGCCCGCCGCAGCGGGCCGGTCGATCGTGTGGGGCACGCGGCCCGGGCTGTGCATCGTCGGCCTACGCCGCCGTCACCACCGCGGACCGGGGCGAGAAACTCGACCGATGCCTACCGGGTCCCGCTCTGCCGAACGCATGGTCAGTTCGCCCTGCGACCGCCAACGGCGCCCAACCGCAAGCGCCCGCCACTCTTGCCGACCTCGGAAGCCGAGCTCCTCATCGCCACGGGAGGGATTGCCCGCTATCGCACCCGCCTGAGGCCTTGGAACGGTGGATGCGGGGCAACGAGAGAAGCAGCGGACCCCGCTCAGCAGACCGGTCACCGGGCGACACTCGCTCTGCCCGTGCGTACCCGGCACACGGCCGGGACGCAGCCCGCGACCGGCTGCCCCGGTCGTCCGGCCGCACCGGTCCTTGTGCTCGCCCCCCTGCCCGTCGCGGCGTCAGGTATAGGGCTCGGCAGCCGAATCGGTGCGATGCGGGCGGGCGGCTGGGGTGGTGGACGCGGAGTTCGGCACGGTGCGCCGCAGCCCCGGCTGGGGAAGCGGCGTGCCGCGGTGCGCGGTGGTGTCGCTGCGCGGCAGGTAGGCGTAGCCGGCGCGGTGGTGGACGGTGCGGGCGCCGGCGGCGGTGTGCAGGTTCGGCCACCTGCTGTGGGCCTCGCCCGCACTGCCCGGCTCCACACACGACCTGACCACCACCCGTACCCACGGCATCGTCCCACCGACGCCCTGGCCGGCCGGCGCGGTCTCCCGTGTCTTCGCCGGTCCCCTGGCCGCACAGCTCCGGTCGACGGCGCGAGGAGCGTCCCAGGGCGCGGTGCCTGTGGCTGCACGGCTGGGTCCGGGGCAGGCGTGTGGGGTCTCCCTCGAGCGGCGAAGAGCTCGGACCGATAACCCGTTCGGACCAGGTCCGCTGGGGGGCCGTACAGCGGAGTTCCCGCAGGTCGGACCCGGTGGAGAAGCCGTCAGGAAGGGCTGGTGGAGGCCTTGCGGGCTGGCAGCGCACGATGGCCGGCCGTTTCCTGGCAGCACGTCCGCCTAGAGACAGGAGGAACTCATGGCCAAGCAGGGCAAGGCGAGGTCCGCCTCGCTGAACGAGGTCAAGGCGAGCCTTGAACGGGCCTCCGCCGACGTCGACCGTGTGCTGGGGCTGCAGGGGATGCAACCCGAAGGGGGTGCTGCCACCCCCGCCGTCGCCGGTTTCCACAGCACCCAGTCGATCGGCTGCAGCACGTACAGCGTGGCATGCGGCGGTGGCGGCGGCGGAACGGTGCAGATGTGACCGCGGAAGGATCACGAGCCCGCCGGGGCCCCTCGCGGGGCCCCGGCGGATGAGCGGCCGTGGACCGCCAGGCGGCCCTGGCTGCCCACCACCTCTTCGGCCTCGCCGATCCCCGGCATTACGAGCCGCTGTCCCGCAGGGCCATCACCTCTGAGTACCGCGACCCGCTGCGCCGGCTGCTGCCGGACGCCTGGGTTCTGGAGCGCGGGGACGTCTGGCTGCACGCGCGGAGGGCGCCGGGCTCTACGGGGCGGTCGGCTCCGCCGCCCACCCAGGGCTTCAAGATCCATGTCTCCTCCGCCCCCGTGCACGCCGTCCGCCTGTTCGAACTCGTGGTCCCTGTGTGCGTGTCGTACCGCGTCGAATTCAAGGCCGCCGCCGACCCGATGATGCTGGCCATACTCAACTCGAAGACACAGCAACGTGGTTTCTCCGGCAAGTTCATGACGCTGTACCCGCCCGACGAGCACGTCTTCGCCGAGCTGATCGAGACCCTGTACCAGTGCACGGCCGACGAGGCTGTCGAGGGGCCGTACATCCTCTCCGACCGGCGCTATCGGGACAGCAGGGTGCTGTTCTATCGTTACGGTGGCTTCCGGCCGCCACGGCGACTCAACATCGACGGCACGCAGAGCACGTTTCTGGTGGCGCCTGACGGCTCGTACGTGGCCGACGAACGGCTGCCCCTCTTCCGGCTGCCGCCCTGGGTCCGCGACCCCTTCGCCGAGGAGTCGGCGGAGCGACCGGCGTCCGAGGCCGCGGCGCGGTCCGGCGCGGAGTCCGACGGCACACTCCTCCACGATCGCTATCTCGTCGAGGGCGCCCTCGCCTTCTCCAACGTCGGCGGCGTCTATCACGGCACCGACCGACTCACCGGGGATCCGGTCGTCGTGAAGGAGGCCCGGCGGCTCACCAACTGCTGGACGAGCGGAGACCGCACGCTCGACGCAGTCGACATGCTGCGCCACGAGTACGAGGTACTGCGCCGACTGGAGGGCTTGGACTCCGTCCCCCGGGCGGTGGACCTGTTCCGGGAATGGGAGCACACGTTCCTGGTGGAGGAACGGCTGGAGGGTGTAGCGTTCCACGACTTCTGGGCACGCGACGAGGTCATCCTCGCCCCGTACATCCGACGGGAGGGAAGGGTGGACCGGTTCGTCCCCCTGTTCCGGGAGGTCGCCGGCCGCCTGGTCCCCATGATCGAAGAGGTGCACGCCCGCGGTGTGGTCCTCGGCGACCTCTCGCCGAACAACGTCCTGATCAACGCCGACACGCTTCGGATGCGGTTCATCGACTTCGAGAGCGCTGTCCACGAGGACGACGAGGCGGCGATGCTGTCCTACGGGACCCGCTGGGGCACGCCCGGCTTCCTTCACCCGGACCGCTCCTCGCGCAGCCGGCTCCTCCCCTGCGACGACTGGTACGCCGCGGCCATGCTGCTCTACAGCACCGTCGTGCCCGCCACCGCCTTCTTCGGCCTCAACCCCGCGGCGAAGGACCTCTTCCTCGACGAGCTCGTCGCCCTCGGCGTCCCCACCCAGGTGAGGTCCGTCGTGTCGTGCCTGGCCGCCGCCCGGGTCGACGAGGCGAAGAGAGTCCTGGCCGACTGGAAGGACGGATGACGCCATGACGCCCCAGGTGACCGAAAGGCGCAGGTCCGGGGACGGGGTCCCGGCCTGTCCTGAAGCGGAGGTCCGGCGCACCGTCGACGGGATCGCCGGCCTGCTGCTCCGTACCTTCGACGAGCGGCGCACCGACCGCCTCTGGCCCGCCGACTACACGGTCTTCGCGACCAACCCCCTGAGCGTGGCCTACGGCGCCTGCGGGCCTGCGCTACTGCTCGGTTCGAGGACGCGCGGCCGGGCGGCGCCGGCGGCCGGGCTGCCGACCGAAGTGGCCGCCTGGATGCAGGGGCGACTGCTGGACAACGACACCTATCCGCCAGGGTTGTACGTCGGCTTGGCCGGCATCGCATGGGCCTTCCACGACCTGGGCTGGGAGGAGCGGGGCGAGGCCGTGATGACCCTGATGCGCTCCTCTTCCCTGCTGTACGACGATCCGGGTGTGTTCCTCGGCGTCGCCGGATGGGGACTCGCCTCGCTGCGCTTCCACGCGCGGACCGGGCGGCAGCTCCATCTCGACCGTGCCGTGCAGGCGGGCGATCACCTCCTCAGAACGGCCGAGCACGAGGGCGACACCTGCTCGTGGCGGTCCTCTCTCGACGGTCTCGTCCATTACGGGTACGGCTACGGGGCGAGCGGCATCGCCCTCTTCCTCCTCCACCTGCACCTGGCGACCGGCGAAGAGCGCTTCCGTTCGTACGCCGTACGGGGTCTGGAGTTCGACCTGGGCCGTGCGACCGAGAGCGGCCTCGGCCTGCAGTGGCAGCGGGTCGAGGGCGACCCCGTGGTGTACCCGTACTGGATCCACGGAGGCGCGGGGGTCGGCAGTGTGCTGGTCAGGTTCCACCGGCTGCTCGGCGACGAGCGGTACGGCGAGCTCGCACGGCGGGTGGCTGACGACACCTTCGTCACGTACTCCTATGCGCCCGGTCTGTTCGAAGGCCTGGCGGGGATCGGCGAGTTCATGCTGGACATGTACCGCTGCACCAGCGATGAGGAGTACCGGGACAGGGCCTACGCCGTCGCCAGGACCATCCTGTGGTTCCGGGTCGAGGAGGAGGGCGGGATCGCGTTCCCTGGCCGTTGGCTGAACCGAATCGCCCACGACTACGCGACCGGCTCGGCGGGCATCGGCATGTTCCTGTCCCGGCTGGTCGCCCCCGGCGAACGTGCCTTCGTGGATCTGTGAGGGCTCGGCGGGTGCCCGGAGGCCCCGCCCGTGGCACGCCTCGGCAGCCTCGGTGAGCAGCAGGAGAAACTCCTCTCTGGCCCGACCGCTGCCGGGCCGCGTGCCCCGGTCGGCCAGAGACCGCGGTGCGATCCGTCCTGAACCCCGTGTCGAGGTGTCCCACGACTTCGCGGGCGATGTTGCGGGCTTCCCGGTACACGTGGGCGAAGAGGTCGGTGACGGTGAGGTTCCGCGTTGTGGCTTTGCCGTCGCTGCGTGAGGGGAATGTCTCGCGAGGGAATTCGAGGCCAGCCAGAACGTAGTCCGACAGGAGTGGCAGGCTGCCGTCCGTTTGCACGGCGCAGGTGTTGAGCGGGGCCAGGGTCACTGGGTCGAGGACCTCGACCTGGCCGGAGCGGACGTCGTTGACGGTCCTCTTGAAGATCACGTGCTGCTCGCCGATGACTACATCGGCGTGGGCGGATAGAACGTGATCGCGGACGGCCGGAGTCAGCACGGCATTGCCACTCACCACATCTTGAGCAGCATCAGAAGTCTGGACTTGCCGGTGCCACTGGGACCGCTGACGACGGTGGCCGGCCCGTCGAAGCGGCAAGTCCTCTCAGCATCGGCGGTCGAACTCGAACTCGAACTCATCAAGAAGTTCCACAAGCCAGCGATCTGACCCGCCCGCGCTGCTGAGCAACTGCCCGCGAGGAGCCGCGCAACCTGTGCCGGATCGGGAACGGCAGCCGGGTCGACCTCCTCGTTGACCGCCGGAGCGTTACACCGGAGGCCGTTGAGGGGGATCTCCGCGAAGTATCCCTTATCCACTGCCGTGTTGAGCACTTCATTGAAGGCAGCCCTCTTGCGCCGTGCCGTCGCGCTCGGATGCGCGAGACGTTCAACGGGCCGTGATCGAGTACGGAGGCAACTTCGTGGCCTCCACCGACGACGGCCCCGGTGTGCGCTACCGACACCAACGGCGAGGACATCAACGGCTCATCGTACAGACGGACCGGAACGCGGTGCTGTACGCCGTGGACGCAAACCACTGTGCGCCTGAGATACCAGCGGTCACAGTGTGTGTGCCGGGGGGCCAGCCACTTGGCGGGGGTGTGGCCGACGATCGTCGGATGGCCGACGGAAGGCATGGGCTTCCAGGCTGGTGGCATGACAGAGCGTGCGCAGGAGCTGGAGCCCCACACTTCCCGTCGGCACCCGGCCGGAGCAGGGGGCCGTAGGGACATCGGGCGGCGCAGGAGCGCGTTCTGGGAGTTCGGCATGGCGCTCGTGGCGAGCGGCCTCTGTCTGGCGGTCGTCAGCCCTGGCCTCCGCGCTGCCGCTCTGCACACGATCGCCGCGACGGCCGTAGAGCTGGACCCCTGAGTCGAGCGCCACGGCCCCGTTCGGAACGATGCCCGCCGCTGCTGACGCGCTGCGCGGGAGACCACGTACGAAAGGAATCTTGTGAACACCGCATCCGCCCCGGAGACGACGGGTGCCGAGTCCCTGCGCGTCCGCGAGACGCTGAAGGCGATGCACGGGTACGTCCGCCCGCACCGGTGGGCCGTCGCACTCGGTCTGCTGCTTGCGCTGGTGGGCGCCGCCGGCGGGCTGCTGCAGCCGCTGGCCACGAAGGCGCTGGTCGAACGGCTCTCGTCCGGCGGCACGCTCGCCGCCGTCCTGCTGGCACTGACCGTGCTGGTGCTGCTGAGCACGGTGGCCGAGGCGTTCGGCGCCTATGTGCTGGAGCGGACGGCCGAGTCGGTGGTCCTGGCCGCCCGCCGCAGCCTGATCGGCCGCCTGCTGCGACTGCGGCTCACGGCTGTGGACCGGATGCAGCCGGGCGATCTGATGTCGAGGGTGACCTCCGACACCACGCTGCTGCGGGCGGTCAGCACCCAGGCGGTGGTCAACGCCGCGACCGGGGCGCTGACGCTGATCGCGGCGGTCGTGGTGACGGCCTTCCTCGATGTCGTCCTGCTCGGCGTCACGCTCGGTGTGGTCGCGGTCGTCGGCGCGGGCGCCGCCCTGGTGATGCCGAGGATCGGGCAGGCCGCGGAGCGCGCGCAGGAGGCTGTCGGGGAGATGTCCACCGGCCTGGAGCGGGTCTTCGGCGCGTTCCGCACGCTGAAGGCGTCCGGCGCCGAGGAGCGGGAGACCGCCCGCGTCGAGGCTTCCGCCCGGCGGGCCTGGCGCCACGGCGTCCGCGGCGCGAAGTAGGAGGCCCTGCTGGGAACGGCGGACAACCTCGCCGTCGAGCTGGCGTTCCTCGCGGTGCTCGCCGTCGGCGGGGCGCGGGTGGCCTCCGGGGACATCCCCGTCTCCACGCTCATCGCCTTCCTGCTGTACCTGTTCTACCTGATGGAGCCGGTGTACAAGCTGGTCGAGGCCGCCTCCCAATACCAGGAGGGTGCGGCCGCGATCTCCCGGATCAAGGAGGTGGACCGCCTGGCGGCGGAGCCGCCGGCCACGTACAAGCCGGTGCGGACCGAGGTGCGTCCGGCGTCGGTCCGCTTCGAGGACGTGTCCTTCCGCTACGGGCCCGGGCTGCCGTACATCCACCAGCGGGTGGACTTCGAGGTGCCGGGCGCAGGGATGACGGCCTTCATCGGCCCCTCGGGTGCGGGCAAGTCGACGGTCTTCTCGCTCATCGAGCGGTTCTACGAGACGACCGGCGGGCGCATCCTGGTCGACGGCCGGGACATAAGGCAGTGGCCGCTGTCCGAGCTGCGGTCCGTCATCGGGTACGTCGAACAGGACGCTCCGGTCCTGGCCGGCACGCTGCGGGAGAACCTGGTCTTCAGCGCGCCCGGCGCGACGGACGACGACATCCGCGCCGTCCTCGCCCGTACCAGGCTCGACACCCTCGTCGACCGTCTCCCGCACGGCCTGGACACCCTGGTCGGACACCGCGGCTCGAAGCTGTCCGGCGGCGAACGCCAGCGCGTCACGATCGCCCGCGCACTGCTGCGCAGGCCCCGGCTGCTGCTCCTGGACGAGGCGACCTCACAGCTCGACGCGTTCAACGAGGCGGCACTGCGCCCCCAGCCGGTATGGGGCGCGTTGTCGGACTCGTTCAGGCCGTGCGGGGGTGCAAGGTGGCCTCGCCGGTGAGGCGGACGCCGACCGTCTGCCCCTGCTCCACCCGCAGCGGAGTGGTGGTGCGGATGTCGACCGGCTCGTCCAGGCCGACGACGGTGACCGTGACCAGGGCGTCGTGGCCGAAGAAGCGGACGTCGGTCACGACGCCTTCGGCGTCGGCGGCTTCCGGCTCCGCGAGCCGGAGCTGCTCGGGCCTCAGGAGGACCAGGCCCTCGCGCCGGCCCGCCGGAGCGGCAGCCAGCGGGATGCGCCCCAGCACGGTCGTGGCCACGTCCTTGTCGGCGGTGCCGGGCACGAGGACGGCGTCTCCGACGAACGAGGCCAGCCACGGGTCCACCGGCCGGTGGTAGAGCTCCTCCGGAGTGGCGCACTGGGCCACACGCCCGTCACGCAGGACGGCGACGACATCGGCGGTGGAGAGCGCTTCCTGCTGATCGTGCGTCACGAGCAGTCCGGTCGCGCCGCTCTCCCGGAGCGCCGCACGGACCTCGGCCCGTACGGCACCGCGCAGTCCGCTGTCGAGCGCGCTGAACGGTTCGTCGAGCAGCACGAGATGGGGCCGGGGGGCGAGCGCGCGGGCGAGAGCCACGCGCTGCTGCTGACCGCCGGAGAGTTCGTGCGGCATGCGGTCGCCATAGCCGGGCAGACCCACCAGGTCGAGCATCTCCCCCACGCGCACCCGCCGGGCGGAACGGTCGAGGTCGCTCAGTCCGAAGGCGACGTTCCGGGCCACGCTCAGGTGGGGGAAGAGCGCGCCTTCCTGGGGCACGATCCCGATGCGGCGCCGCTCGGGCGGCAGGTGGACGCCGGGGCCGCCGAGGAGCCTGCCGGCGACGGTCACGGTGCCGGCGTCGGCCTTCAGGAAGCCGGCGATCACCCGCAGCAGGGTGGTCTTGCCGCAGCCGGAGGGGCCGAGCACGGCGGCGAGGGCGCCCCCGGGGACGGCGAAGTCCAGGCCGTCGAGGACCGGCGCCCCCGACCCGTACGCCTTGACGACCCGGCGCACCTCGAGCTCGTTCATGTCTCGGTCGTTCATGTGCGATGCCTTCCGAGGAGGTACGAGGGGACGGCGGCCAGCAGGATGAGCGCGGCGGCGTAGGGGGCGGCTGCGGCGAAGGAGCCCGTCCCGGTCTCGGTCCACAGCCGGGTCGCCAAGGTGTCCATGCCCGTGGGGCGCAGCAGCAGTGTGGCGGGGAGTTCCTTCATGCAGACGACGAAGGTGAGGGCGGCGCCGGCCGCGACGCCGGGTGCGGCGAGCGGCAGCGTGACCTCTCGCAGCACGCCGAGGGGCGTGCGGCCGAGGGAGCGGGCGACGTCGTCGAGCACGGGCGGGGCCTGGAGGACGGCCGCCCGGGTGGCGGCCACCGCGACGGGCAGGAAGAGCACCGCGTAGGCGCAGATCAGCAGCGGCGTCTCCTGGTAGAGCGGGCGGGCGTAGCGGACGGCGAAGAAGACGAGTGCGAGGGCGACGGTGATGCCGGGAACGGCGTGGCCCGCGTACGCGGCCTGTTCGAGGAGGTGGGCGAGGCCGCCCCGGTGGCGGGCCGCGATGACGCCGACCGGCAGCGCGAGCAGAGCGGTGAGCGCGGCACCCGCGGCGGCCACTCCGAGGGTGGTGAGTGCGGTGGTGGTCAGCGTGGCCGGGTCCCAGGTGGCGGAGGTGCCGGCGGCGAGCCAGTACCCGAGCGTGGCGAGCGGGAAGCCGACGGCCAGGGCGACGACGGCGCCGCACCAGGCGAGCGCGAGGGGCTTCAGGCGTCCGAGGGCGGCGGGGACGGCCCGCCGGGCGGTACCCGTGCCGGTGCGGGCGTAGCCGCCGCGTCCGCGGGTGCGGGTCTCGGCGGCGACGAGCAGCACCGTCATGACGAC
Source organism: Streptomyces exfoliatus (assembly GCF_000725545.1). Lineage (GTDB taxonomy): Bacteria > Actinomycetota > Actinomycetes > Streptomycetales > Streptomycetaceae > Streptomyces > Streptomyces exfoliatus. Next base: position 183,295 of record NZ_JNZP01000011.1, read on the forward strand.
CAGGACGGCGCTGAGCGCGGCGGCCGGGGTGCGGTCGAAGCTGGCCCGGTAGGAGGTGTAGATGCCCCGGGTGAAGGTGTCGTACCGCATGAGGGAGACGGCGCCGAAGTCGGAGAGCACGTACAGCGCGACGAGGAGTCCGCCACCGGCGGCGGCGGGGCGCAGCTGAGGCAGGGTGACGCGCAGGAAGGTGCGCAGCGGGCCGTGGCCGAGGGAGCGCGCCACCTCCTCGTGTCCGGGGTCGGTGCCGCGCAGCGCGGCGGCGACCGGAAGGTACACGTAGGGAAAGCTTGCCAGGGTCAGTGCGGTCGCCGAGCCGGTGAAACCGGCGAGGGACGGCACGGCGGACAGCCACGTGAACGCGGTGACGTAACTGGGCACCGCCAGCGGCAGCGTGACCAGGACCGACCAGGCGCGGGCGCCGGGCAGCGCGGTGCGGACCGTGAGCCAGGCGAGCGAGATGCCGATGAGCAGGCAGGCGGCGACGACCACGGCGGTCAGGCCGAGGCTGCGCAGAAGGAGTTCGCCGGTGCGGGAGTCGGCGATGACGTCCCAGGCGAAGGCGGGGCCGTGTTCGAGGGCGCGCACGCCGAGGTAGCCGAGCGGCAGTACCGCGAGGGCGGCCGCGAGCACGGCGGGCGCGATGAGGATCAGGGACGGCCGGCCGACGGCGCGCCCCCGCCCGGCGGGTGCCTGGGCACCCGCCGGGCGGGGGTCGCGACGGGCCGGGGCGGAGCGCTCCGGTGCGGTCACGTCAGACCAGTCCGACGTCCTGGAGCAAGGCCAGCGTCTCCTTGAGGGAGGCCAGCCGGCCGAGGTCGATCTTCGGCGGCTGGAGGGTCTCCAGCGGCGGCACGCCTTCGGCGGTCTTCACTCCGGCGGCCAGCGGGTACTCCTTGGTCTCCTGGGCGAAGTAGGTCTGGGCCTCCGCGGAGAGGAAGTAGTCGACGGCCTTCTGCGCGAACGCGGCCTGCTTCTTGTCCGCGCCCTTGAGGATGCCGACGCCGGCGACGTTGACCAGGCCGCCCGGGTCGCCCTTGGGCAGGTAGTGGACCTTGGCCTTGAGCTTGTCCGCGCCCTTCTCGGCGGCCTGCTCGTACCAGTAGTAGTGGTTGATCAGGCCGAGCGAGACCTCGCCCTTGTCGACCGCCTCCAGCACCTTGAGGTTGTTCTCGTACGCCTTGGGCTCGTTGGCCTTGAGGCCCTTGAGCCAGGTGCGGGTGGCGTCGTCGCCCTCCAGGACGCGCATGCCGGTGACGAACGCCTGGAAGGAGGCGTTGGTCGGGACGAATCCGATCTTGCCCTTCCACTCCGGCTTCACCAGCTCGTGCACGCTGTTCGGGGGCGTCGGCACCTGGTCGGGGTTGTAGCCGAGGACGCGGACGCGGCCGCTGACGCCGGCCCAGTCGCCCGCGGAACCGCGGTAAGCGGCGTCGACCTTGTCGAGGGTGGCCCGGGGCAGCGGAGCGAGGCGCTGTTCCTTGGAGAGCGCGCCGAGCGCGCCCGCGTCCTGGGAGAGGAAGAGGCCGGCCTCGGTCTTGTCGCCCTCCTCCAGGAGCTGCGCGGAGAGTTCGGCGCTGTCGCCGTAGCGGACCTCGACGTTGGCGCCGAGGTGCTTCTCCAGCTTCTCGATGAGCGGCTTCACGAGGTTCTCGTTGCGGCCGGAGTAGATGACGAGGTCGGCCGGCTCGTCGCTGCCGCAGGCGGCGAGGAGAGGGGTGAGCAGGACGGCCGCGGTGAGCGCGGTCAGCGTGCGGGCCAGGGGGCGGCGCATACGGGAGGGGCCTTCCTGCTGTTCTCTGTAGAGGAAACCTGCGAATAGGGTATTGATAAGGTAAAGCTAACCTAAGGGTCAAGTCAGGTTTTGATAACGGCCCGGTCGCGAATCGGCATCCGGAGCAACCTCCCCCTCTTCTCCCTAAGGAAAGCCTTACCTACGATGCGTCCGTGACGCTCCTCCCCGCCCCGCCCGTCGGCCACGCCCTCCGTCTCGCCCGCGACCTCGCACGCCACGGCGACCGCACCGCCCTCCTGACCGCCGACGGCGAAATCTCCTACCGTGAGCTGGCCACGCGGGTCGAGGAGACGGCCCGACGCCTCGGCCCGGAGCGGCGACTGGTCCTGCTGCCGGGCGCCAACACCATCGGGGCGCTCGTCGTCCATCTGGCCGCGCTGTCGGCCGGCCACACCGTGCTGCTCGTGCCCGGCGACCACCCCGACGCGGTCGCCGCGCTCACCTCCGCGTACGACCCGGACATCGTGATCCATCCGGAGGACGGCGACGCCTGGCGCGTCGAGGAGCGGCACGCCACCTCCGCGCACACGCTCCACCCCGACCTCGCACTGCTGCTGAGCACCTCCGGCTCCACGGGCTCCCCCAAGCTGGTGCGGCTTTCGTACGAGAACCTCCAGGCCAACGCCGAGTCGATCGCCACGTACCTCGACATCCGTGACACCGACCGGGCCGCGACCACTCTGCCGATGCACTACTGCTACGGCCTGTCCGTGATCCACAGCCATCTGCTGCGCGGCGCCGGACTCGTCCTCACCGGCCTCTCGGTCGCCGACGCCTGCTTCTGGGACCTCTTCCGGACGGCCGGCGGCACCGCGCTCGCGGGCGTCCCGTACACCTTCGACCTTCTCGACCGGGTCGGCTTCGCTGACATGGAGCTCCCGCGCCTGCGGTACGTCACCCAGGCGGGCGGCCGTCTCGCGCCCGAACGGGTCGCGCACTACGCCGAACTGGGCCAGCGACGCGGCTGGGACCTGTTCGTCATGTACGGCCAGACGGAGGCGACGGCCCGCATGGCGTACCTGCCTCCCGCGATGGCCGCCGAGCACCCGACGGCCATCGGCGTCCCCGTGCCCGGCGGTTCGTTCCGCCTGGAGCCGGTCGAGGAGGCATCCCACGGCGTGGGCGAACTCGTCTACACCGGCCCGAACGTCATGCTCGGCTACGCCCACACCCCCGAAGACCTCGCCCTCGGCCGCACGGTCGACGCCCTGCGCACCGGCGACCTCGCCCGTCGCACCGAGGACGGCCTGTACGAGATCGTGGGGCGGCGCAGCCGCTTCCTGAAGATCCTCGGCCTGCGCGTCGACCCCCAGCAGATCGAGGCCCTGCTCGAACGCCACGGCCTGAACGCCCTGTGCACGGGCGACGACGAGCGGGTCGCCCTCGCCGTCGTCCCCCTGCCCGGGTGGGACGAGAGACGGATCCGAAGACGGGTGGCGGACGAGTGCGGTCTTCCCGCCCGCGCCGTCCGCGTCCACCTGCTGCCCGAACTCCCCCGGCTGGCCACGGGCAAGCCCGACTACCAGGCCGTACGCGCCCTGGACCGGCCGGCCGAACAGCCCCCGGCCGACGGAGACGGAACGCCGGACGATCTCTGCGCGCTCTACGCACGGATCCTGGACCGCCCCGACGTCACGCCCGACAGCTCGTTCGTCTCCCTCGGCGGCGACTCCCTGTCGTACGTCGAGATGTCCCTGCACCTCGAAGCGCGCCTCGGCCGACTGCCCACGAACTGGCACACGACACCCCTCCGCGAGCTGGAGCAGGGTGCAAGGGCCTGGCACAGCGGCAGGTCCCGGCGGCGGAGCGTGGAGACCAGTGTCGTCCTGCGTGCGGTGGCGATCGTGTGTGTCGTCGGCTCCCACATCCGTCTCTTCGAGATCCGCGGCGGAGCCCATCTGCTGCTCGCCGTCGCCGGGTTCAACTTCGCCCGATTCCTGCTCTCCTCGGACGAGCGCCGCGAACGAACACGTCGCTCGGTCCGCAGCATCGGGCGGATCGCCGTCCCCACCATGGCCTGGACCGCCTTCGCCCTCCTCATCAGCGACGACTACGACCTGTCCAACCTGTTCCTCCTCCACAACGCGCTCTGGCCGGAGGTCATGGGGACCGGTATCCATCTCTGGTTCGTCGAGGCCCTCGTCTACATCCTGCTGGCCCTCACGGCGCTGCTCGCCGTCCCCGCGGTCCACCGCCTGGAACGCCGGTTCCCGTACGGACTGCCGGTCGCCCTGGCCGGTGTGGGTCTGCTCACCCGCTACGAACTGGTGGGCCTGCCGGCCCGCGCCCAGATCACCGACGCGGTCACCGTGTTCTGGCTCTTCGCCCTCGGCTGGGCGGCGGCGCGGTCCCGCACCGTGCCGCACAGGCTGCTGGTGACGGCCACCGCCCTGGCCACCGTCCCGGGCTTCTTCTCCGGCGAGCCTCGCCGGGAGCTGTTCGTCATGGTGGGCTTCTGCCTGCTGGTGTGGTTTCCCACGCTGCCGAGCGTGCACCGCGTCAACCAGGTGGCCGGTCTGCTCGCGGGCAGTTCCCTCGCCATCTACCTGACGCACTGGCAGGTCTTTCCGCTCTTCGACGGAGTGTCGGAACCCCTGGCCCTCGTCGTCTCCCTGCTCTTCGGCATCGGATACGCCTCTGGCGTCAACCGGCTCGTCCAACGCGTGTCGGCTCTCCGGACCGCCGGGCGCCGCGCCGCGGGCAACGCCGGAGGGCTGTGCCGCATACCTCGGCCCCGGCCCGGCCGTACGGTGCAGCGGCGGGTCAGCGACCTGACGATGACCCGTCGACAGGGTGCGGCATGGGGGATACCAGGACGGTCGGCACTGCGGCGGCTGGGCTTGAGGAGTACCGGCGGGAGCTGACCGGTCACTGCTCCCGGATGCCGGGGTCGTATGCCGAGACCGAGGACGTGGCGCAGGAGACGCTGGTCCGCACGTGGCGGAACGTCGACCGCTTCGAGGGCCGGTCGGCACTGCGGTCGTCGGTGTACCGGATCGCCACCGACGTCTGCCTGGACGCTCTCGCCTCCGGCGGCGGCCAGGCGCTGCCGATGGACCTGTCCGGTCCGAGACCGCACTCGCGGCGAGCAGCGCACCGGCAAGCAGGAAGTCCGCCGTCTGGACCCATCCGACCTCGCCGAGCGCAAGCCGGCTGAGCGCGTTCCGGCGGAAGCCGGCCCCAGGGCGGCGCGCAGGCCGCCCATGGCCAACGGCAGGGCTCCGGCAGCCAGTCCGGTGCCGCGCGGGTCGTCGGTCGGCAGCAGGACGAGGCCACGGGGGCGGCGGCCCCGGTGCCGGTTCCGGTTCCCTTTGCCTGGCCAAGCCCGGTCGCGATGCTGTTCAGGAGTCGCCGCTTCCAGTGGTCGCGCCGGTCAGCCCTGCCAGATCACGGACGCGGCAGCAGCCGCTGATGAATGCCTTCCGACACGAGCCGTCAGCACGCCGACGGCTACCCCGACGCCGCCGACGCCTGGTCCTCGGCCATCTCCGTGGCCTGCTGCCCGAGTCGGCTTCGAGCCTCGTCAGCTCGGAGTGACGACACAGGTGGAGTCGGCAGGTGCGCGGCCACGACTTCCTCCACGGTTTCTGGTCTGACGGCGCCGGTCCTCCACGCGAGGTCGACGCCGCCCTCGGACGGTTCAGCCGGGCCAGGTGCCGGTCAGGCGACGCGTGGTGGCGGCGCCGGCCCGGTCGACGGCGGCCTTGACGACCGCGAAGATCGCGCCTTGCAGGGCGGCGGCGATCAGGACTTCCTGCCAGGTGCGGTGCTCGTCGGTGGCGTCGGGGGCATCGTCGTCGTGGCCGATCATCTTCCACGCCTTCTTGAACGCCGCACCGGCGATCATGCCGCTCGTGGCGCCTAGCGCCAGGCCGACCGGCTTGTAGGCGATCTTGGATGCTTTCACCGGCACCTCCGGCTGCGGCGCAGGAGCAGGAAGACGACGAAGGCGACGGCCGCGGCGATCAGGGGGGTGCGGTTGGCCTTCGCCATGGTGGCGGCCGACTCGGCCTTCTCGCGGACCGGGTCCGGGGTCTTCTCGGCGGCGAGTTGTCCGGCGCGGGTCGCGGTGTCGCGTACCTGGGCCGTGGCGTGGGCGGCCGTGTCCAGGACCGGATCGGGGGTCTTGTCCTTGACCAGCTGAGCGGCGTGCGCCGCCCTCTCCCGGAGCTGGCCGCCGACCAGGGTGGCCTTCTGGGCGGCTTGCTCCTTGAGCTCGGTCGCCTTCTCCTTGGCCTGCGCCCTGACGTCGGCCTTGGCCGCAAGCGCCTCCACGGTCCGGCCGAGCTCGTCGCGGGTGTGCTCGACCTGCTCGCGCAGCTCCTCGGGAGTGAGTGCGGTTTCCTTGCCGTTCTTGGTGCTCATCGGTGTGCTGCCTCCTTGATCTCGGCCACGTCGGCCTTGACGCTGTCGATGGCCTGCTCGGGTGCGGGGGTGCCGCCCTCGGCGATCTGCTTCTTCCCCGCCGCGGCCATCACGGCGGCGACGGCTGCCAGCAGGGCGGCGATGATCAGAGCCGAGGCCCAGACCGGCAGGAGCAGGGCGAGGGCTGCGATCATGGCGCCGACCAGCGCCTGCGCGGCCAGGAAGCCGACCAGGCCGGCCCCGCCGAACAGGCCGCCGCCCACACCGAAGCGTTTACCTTTCTGGGTCATCTCCGCCCGGGCCAGCTGCATCTCTTCACGGACCAGCTCCGAAATCTGCTGCGACGCCCGTGATACGAGGGCGCCCAACGATTCCTCGGTACTGCTGCCGGGGTTCGGGTGCCGTCCTACGGCGCTCATCTACATTTCACCTTCTCCGCATGCTTGGTGCGTTTGGCGCGATGGCTGCACGATGGCCGCCGTTCGTGTCGCCTGGGCGGGGCCGCGCCGGTCAGCGGTCCGAATTGCTACCGGTGGTGTCCTGGATGGGGGCGTTTTTTCGGCGTCGCGCTTGACGGAGTCGATGCCCTCCAGGCAGGAGCGATGGCTCTCGTAGTGCTCGCTCGTCGCGATCACCTGCCCGTTCGTTGCAGACCCCTCCCTGCTTGAAACGTGCACGCCGCTGTCACGGCGCGCCTACCCCGCGAGCGGCCGGTCACGCGACCACGACTCAGGTCATCCCCAGGCGCGGATGAGCAGGCGGGGCGTCGCCCGTACGAGGGTGGCCGCGGCCAGGCCGATGGCGGCGCCGGCTGCGACGTCGGAGGGGTAGTGCGCGCCGCTGTGGACCCGCTCGCGTCTGGGACGGAGCGTGGTCGTGCTGCTGAAGCCGTCGCACCGGGTGCGTGTGCTCGCCCGTTCACCGGGATCGGATCCTAAGATCACCGGGACGGGCACGGCGGGCGAGGCACGGGAGAGGCGGCGGACGTGGCGGACGAGCGCGTGTACCTGGTGACCGGGGGCGGAACGGGGATCGGGGCCGCGACCGCGCGGTCGTTGGCCCGGGCGGGACACAAGGTGGCGGTGTCCGGGCGCCGCCCCGAGCCCCTGCGCCTGGTCGCCGAGGAGACCGGCGCCCTGCCCGTACCGTCGGACATCGGGGACCCCGTCGCCGTGGCCTCGCTCGTCGAGACGGTCGTCGGCACGTACGGGAGGCTCGACGGTCTGGTGCTCAACGCGGGCATCGGGCGGGGCGGCGGGGTGGGCGAGGTGACCCTGGAGGACTGGGACGAGGTCATGCGGACCAACCTCACCGGCCCGTTCCTGCTGCTGCGCGCCGCGCTCCCGCATCTGCTCGACGCCCGCGGCGCGGTGGTCGCCGTGGCCTCGGTGTCCGCCCTGCGCAACGGCGTCGGGAACGCCGCCTACGCCACCTCCAAGGCGGCGCTGCTCCAGCTGTGCCGCTCGCTCGCGGTCGACTACGGCGGCGCGGGGCTGCGCGCCAACACCGTGTGCCCGAGCTGGGTGCGCACCGACATGGCCGACCGCCGGATGAACCGGTTCGTCGAGGAGGCGGGCCTGGGCGGGGACGGTCTGGAAGCGGCGTACGAGGAGGTGACCCGGGTCCTGCCCGCCGGGCGGCCCGGTGAGCCCCACGAGGTCGCGGAGGCCATCGCCTGGCTGCTGTCGCCCGCCGCCTCGTTCGTGAACGGTGCGACGCTCACCGTCGACGGCGGCGCGACCGTCCTCGACCCGGGCACTCTCGGTTTCGAGTTCCGGCTGGAGCCACGCGCCCCGCGGGCCTGACCGGCAGTCACGGCCGGGGGGACCGAGCACATTCGCCCACCGTGTCGGCGCACGCGCGTCCTGACCGGTGAGGACCGACGCTTCGACATGCGCTTCACCACACGCGGGTGAACCATGGAGAGAGGTCGCGCGTGCGGCAGCCGCAGACGAGGGGGAAGTCAGGCAGCTGTTCCGGCTCCGATCTCCAGAGGTGGCGAGCGTGGACGTTTTCGATGCCGTCGTCGTCGGTTCGGGTTTCGGCGGGTCCGTGACGGCGTTTCGCCTGGCCGACGCCGGCCTGAGCGTATGCGTCCTCGAACGAGGGAAGCGGTTCCCGCCCGGGTCCTTTCCCCGCAGTCCCCACGAGGCGGCCAAGAACTTCTGGGACCCGGATTCCCGGTTGTACGGGCTGTACGACATGTGGAGCTTCTCGAAGATGGACGCGCTCGTGTCCAGCGGTCTCGGCGGGGGGTCGTTGATCTACGCGAACGTGCTGATCCGCAAGCCGGAGAGCTGGTTCGTGCACGAGTCGTTCGACGGCGGCTACGAGAACTGGCCCGTCACCTATGAGGACCTCGAGTCGCACTACCACTCCGTCGAGACCACGCTGGGCGCGCAGGAATACCCTTTCGACGTGGAGCCCTACCGGAGCACACCGAAGACGCTCGCCATGCGTCAGGCGGCCGAGCGGCTGGGTCTTCCGTGGGAACTTCCGCGGCTGGCCGTCTCCTTCGGGGACCCCCCGGTGCCCGGCGCCCCTCTCGACGGCGGCGAGGACAATCTGCACCACAGCCCCCGCTATGCGTGCAGGCTCGTCGGCGAATGCGACCTGGGCTGCAACTTCGGCAGCAAGAACAGCATGGACTTCACCTACCTCAGCGCCGCGGACCGGCTCGGGGCCGACATCCGGACCCTCTGCGAGGTCCGCTCGTTCGAACCGGTCCGAGAGGGCTTCCAGGTCTCGTACATCGAGCACCGCGCGGCCGACGACGAGGATCCGTCGGCTCCTCCCGTACGGCGGACCGTCAGGGCGAGGCGGCTGGTCCTCTCCGCCGGCACGCTCGGCACGACCTATCTGCTGTTGCGGAACCGCAGCGCCTTCCCCGCGCTCAGTCCGGCGCTCGGCACCCGTTTCTCCGGGAACGGGGACTTCCTCGGGCTGGCGATCAAGGCCCGGAAGAGGCGTCACGACCGGCCCGGGGAAACCGAGCCGCACCTGATGGAGCCGAGTTTCGGACCGGTCATCACGAGTGCGATGCGGGTGGACCGCAAGGGAACCGGCGAGAGGGACCGGGGGTTCTACATCGAGGACGCCGGGTACCCGGAATTCCTCAACTGGCTCATCGAGCACAACGTCCTCACGATGTCCGACCGGGTCGCGCGATTCCTGCTGCGCCGAGGATGGTCGCAGCTGACCGGGACCGCACGCAGCCGGGTGGGACGACAGCTCGGTGACGCCATGGGCAAGGGGCTGTTCACCGCGACGTCCCTGCCACTGCTCGGCATGGGAAGGGACGTCCCCAACGGCCGGATGTTCCTCCGGGACGGGCATCTGGACCTCGACTGGAAACTGGCCGCGTCCGATCAGTACTTCGACCAGATGAATTCGACCATGGAGCGCGTGTCCCACAGTCTCGGCGCACGCTACGCGGCGAATCCCCTGTGGTTGCTCAACCGCCTCATCACCGTGCATCCCGTGGGCGGCGCGCCGATGGGGCAGAACGCGAGGGACGGCGTGGTGGACTCCTACGGCCGCGTGTACGGCTACCCGGGACTGTCGATCGCCGACGGCTCGGTGCTGCCCGGCCCCGTCGGCCCGAACCCCTCGCTCACCATCGCCGCGCTGGCCGACCGGTCGGCCCTTCGCATCGTCGAGGACCGCCGGCACGACTCTGAGAGCTCCTCATGACGACCGGACAGGGCACCACGCCCCGCAGCGGGCCCCCGCGCAGGTCTCTCCTCCTCGCCGGCGGCGGGCTGAAGGTGGCCTACCAGGCCGGCGTCCTCCAGGTCCTGCTCGACGAGACCGAGTTGACGTTCGACCACGCCGACGGCGCCAGTGGAGGCGTGTTCAACCTCGCGATGTACTGCCAGGGGATGTCCGGGCGCGAGATCGCGGACAACTGGCGCACGCTCTCGCCACTGAAAGGCGTCACCCCGAACTGGCGCGAGCTGCCGAAGGGGCCCTACGCCCGTTCCCTCTTCACCCTGGACGGCTATCGGCGTCGCGTCTTCCCGGCCTGGGGGCTGGACTGGGAGCGGATACGGGCCACCGACCGTGAAGCCACCTTCACCCTCTACAACTTCAGCGCCAACGAAGTGGAGCCGGTGACCGCCGACCGCATGGACGAGGACCGGTTCTGTGCCGGGGTGGCCCTGCCCATGTGGTTCCCTCCGGTCGTCATCGACGGGCAGACGTACATCGACCCGGTGTATCTGACCGACGCGAACGTCGAGGAGGCGATCCGGCGGGGCTGCGACGAACTGTGGATCATCTGGACGGTCAGCCGAAGGCACCGCTGGCGCGACGGCTTCGTGGCCAACTACTTCCACATCATCGAAACGACGGCCAACGGCCGGCTGCAACACTGGCTGCGCCGGATCGAGGCCAGCAACGCCGCCCTCCGCAACGGGGATGAGGGAGAGTTCGGGCGCCCGATCGAGGTCCGGCTGCTGAGCGGCGAAGTCCCCCTGAACTACCTCGTCAACTTCAGCCGGGACCGCTTCGCGCAGGCCGTGGAACTCGGAGTCCGGCATGCGCGCCGCTGGTGCACGGACCAGGGCATCCCTTGGAAGCCCGGAGCACCTCCCGGCCGCCCAGACGACCCGACCCGCATGCGATTCACCGAACGCATGGTCGGCCGTGTCGTCTTCGGGGAGGACGACGCCCGGCGGGCGGCCTCGTCGACGGGCGGCGCCGCCGCTGACATCGCCCTGCACCTGACCGTCGACATCGGGGGAATGGACCGCTTCCTCTCCGATCCCGAGCACGAGGCCGAGTTGCGCGGAGAGATCCTCTGCCAAGAGCTGGGCGGGCGCCTTCCGGTCGAGCGCGGAACCTTCCAGCTGTTCGTGGAGCACGACGACCCGCAGCACCTGCGGATGCGCTACCGCCTGTTCTTCGGCGACCGGGCCGGTCACCGGCTCACCCTCAGCGGGTACAAGGATGTCAGCGAGGACTCGCGTAGGGGGATCTGGAAGGACACGTCCGTCCTCTACACGCACATCTACCGTGGTCACGTCGAGGCCGACGAGGAGTCCGGAGCCCAGTCGGTGGCCGCGGGAAGCGTGCACATCCGCCCCGCCGACTTCGTGAAGCAACTCACCACCTTCCGGTTCGAGGCGCCGACGCTGCGCGGCAGGGTGACCACCATGGGACGGTTCGGGCAGTTCTTCGTCGGCAAGCTGTGGGACGTGTACGCGCAGAACGTCCTGCCCTGGTCCCCGCTGTGACCGAGGAGGAGCCGACGTGGACTTCCATGAGCTGCGCAGACGCGCGGACGAGCTCCGCTTCGTTCCGCAGGAACCGGTGCGCTGGCTCGCGCCGAAGGAGCTGGCGCGCACGGCGGTCAAGGTCTGCCTGGCCGCCGTCTTCGCCGACTACTCGGACAAGCGAGAGATCCAGGGCGCGCTGGAGGCCGGTCTCCTGCGGGCGCCGTTGGCCGATCCCGACGCCGAGGAGATCTGGATCGACTTCGTCGCGGACCTCGGCGACGGATTCGAGGCGACGGCCTCGGTGGCCTCCGCCCTGGGGGCGGACCGACTCGCCGTCCACGGACCCGGCTCGCTCCCCCGTGGCTCGCTGCTCGTCCTCGGCGGGGACCAGGTGTACCCGGTGGCGTCGGCGACCGCCTACGAGGACCGGATGAAGGGGCCCTACCGCGCGGCGCTCCCATCGGCGCCGGACAAGCCGCTCATGGTCGCGCTGCCGGGCAACCACGACTGGTACGACGGACTCACCGCGTTCCTGCGGATGTTCGCCCAGGAAAGCGAGATCGGCGGCTGGCAGACCCGGCAGACCCGGAGCTACTTCGCCGTGGAACTGCCGCAGCGCTGGTGGCTCGTCGGGCTGGACAGCCAGCTCGGCTCCTACTTCGACGATCCGCAGCGGCGCTACTTCGAGACCCACCTCTCACCGCGGCTGCGTCCGGGTGACAGCGTCATCGTGTGCTCGGCCGAGCCCACCTGGGTGCGGAGCGGCGAGAGGCCCGACGCCTTCAACTCGCTGCACTGGTTCGACCGCAACATCGTGCGGTCCCGCTTCGACCGGACGACCCGGGAGCGCGAGGAGACGGGCGCCTCGATCCGGTTGTGGCTGACCGGCGACAAGCACCACTACGCCCGCTACGCGGAGCGGCTGCCCGTTGACGGGGCCGGGGCCGACGACGTGCTGCCCCCGGACCCCCGGCGCCGCCAGATGGTGACGTGCGGCCTGGGCGGCGCTTTCCTCTCGTCCACCCACAGGCTCCCGAAGGCCCTGCCCCTGCCGCCGGCCACCTCACGCATGTGGAGGAAGGACCATCCGCCGACGGCGTTCGCCCTCGCCCAGCACACGTACCCGGACGCGGCGGAGTCCCGCTCGCTCGCCCGCGCGATCGCCACACCCTGGTCGCGGTACTGGCTCCCGCGGCGCAACCCCGGATTCGCCGTCCTGGCCGGGGCGGTGCAGATGGTGATCGTCCTGATCATGAGCGGCGCGTTCGCGCTGGCCGAGGGCCGCCGCCATCCCGTCGGGGCCCTGCGGAGCGCCGACGCCGACGACCTGCTCGGCCTGCTCTGCACGAGCGCCGCCCTCTTCGTCCTGCCCTTCGTGATCGGCTGCTGGAGGGGGCTGCTGCGCGAACGGCGCCCCAGGGCGCCGTCCGGTCCGGTCGTGGCCGCGCTGTTCCAGACGGCGGTCGCCGCCGCGGCCCTGACCATCACCGCCGCCATCGCCCGGTCGATCCCGTCCTCCTGGAACGGCCTCGTGCTCCTGGCGATCCTGCTGGTCGTCGCCGCCGTGATGGGCGCCTCCCTCGGCTCCCAGCTCTTCGCCCTATGGGTGCTGTGGACGAACCGGGGCCTGGTCGCCGAATGGCAGATGTCCGGGCAGTCCCTCGACGACCACAAGGGCTTCCTCCGGATGCACCTCGCGCGGGACGGCACGCTCACCCTCTACCCGCTGGCACTCGACGGGACCTGCCGCAACTGGGGGTTGGCCGAGGTCGTGGACAAGGAGGGCGTGTGGAAGCGTCCGGTGCCCGAGCCTGCTCCCACCGTGCGGCTCATCGAGGATCCCGTCGTGATCGCGCGGCACGGTCAGGGGTGACCGCGCGATCGGCGTACACGGGTGTCGGCGTACCCGTCGGTCGGGCTAGTCCGGCGTGCGGGTCGCGGTGGCCGGGGCTTGTCTGGAGGAGTCTCCTGCCACCCCATGAGACGTACGCGACCGGGAGGCGCCACGCCATGCAGCCCCAGTTCAGGACGCGGAACATCGCGTCGACCGGTGGATTCCTCTCGGTCGCCGAATGCGCCGACGTCATCCAGGCCATGGCGCAGGCGCCGCGTGAGCCGGCCCAGATCGTGCGCGCGGGCGAATCGATCCTGGACGAGTCGCTGCGCCTGTGCTTCGACCACCACTTCCCGGAGGACTTCAAGCGCCGCATCGGCGAACGCATGGCGTCCTATTTCGTGGACCACCGCGCCGAGTTCGACTCGGACGCGGACCATCTGTACGGCCCGTACTTCATGTCGTACGAGAAGGGCAGCTACTTCCGCGCGCACCGGGACGTGGCCAATCACAAGGACGATCCGCCCCGGCTGGCCGCCCACCGGTGGTCGCTGCTGCTCTATCTCAACGGGCGCGACGGCAGGCAGACCCTGCCGACGTTCGACGGCGGCGCGCTCACGGTCTACGAGACCGACCCGGACCTGCGCGACCGCCGGGTGGTCGTGGTGCCCGAGCCCGGCATGCTGCTGTTGTTCCGGTCCTCCCTGATGCACGAGGTGGCGACCGTGCGCGACGGCACGCGGTACGCGGTCGCGGGGTGGATGTCCAGTGCAGACTCCCCCGCCCTCGGAGGCCCCCGATGACCCACCACTCCCCCGCGAACGAGTCGGTCCGGATGACGGTGACGAAGGAGACCGACGTCGAAACGCGGACCGCGCTCGCCGCGTTCTGCCGCCGCAACGGGTTTCCGCACCTCTATTCCGAGATCCTCGAACCGCTGTTGTCCCGGGACGGCCTGGTGCTCGCGCTGGCCACCACGGAGCGGCCGTGGCCGCCCAAGGGCATCGGGTCGCAGACCGTCGAGGCCGTGGGCATCGCCATGATCGGCAGCGAGAACCGGGCCCATCTCACCCCCGTCCTGACGGACCGGCGCAACGCAACCAACATCGGCCTCGTCGGTGCCCTGACGAAGCAGCTCCTTGAGCATCTGCGCGAGGCGAACGTGCCGTCGGCCGGATATCTGGTCCGCCAGGACGACCGAGCCCTTGAGCGCGCGCTCGAGCAGGCCGGTTTCGCCGAGGCCGACTTCCAGTCGTCCACCGACTTCGCCGACTACCTGGAATTCTCCGCGGAACCGCAGAAGGTGCTCGACGCGCTGAGCCTGGGCCGGCTGAGGCTCGGCGACCTGCTGGCACTCGGCCTGGACGGCGGCGAGCTCGACCGGCTGAGCTCCTACCACTTCGCGCTGAGCGCCGGCCTCACGGCCTACCTGCAGGACTCGATCCGGTACGCGGCCGTACTGCCGGGCCTGATCGACCTGATCGCCACGTCTCCGCCCGGGGGAGTCCCGCCCGGCACGCCCGGCCCCCCGCTGGAATGACCCGCACGGCGTCCGGGGCGGGGCGGGGACCTCTGGAGCGGTCGGTGACCGTCTCGCTGGTGATCGCGAGCCTGGACGAGGGCGCGGAACTGCACGAGACCCTGAGGTCCGTGTTCGCCGGGTCGGACGTCCCCGACGAGACCATCGTCGTCGACGACGGCGGCACCGACGGCAGTTGTGCCGCCCTGGAGCGGGAGGAGTGGCGCGCGCGAGGGGTCGTGGTACGCCGCATCCCGCGCAGCGGCGTCGCGGCGGCCCGCAACGCGGGCGCCCGGCTCGCCCGGGGCACGCACCTGCTGTTCCTGGACGCGCACTGCCGCCTGGAGCGGGACTGCCTCGGCCGGCTGCGGGCCGCGCCGGCCGCCGGAACCGATGCCGTCCTCGCACCCGCTCTGCGCGACTTCGGGGGCACAGCCCTGGGCTGCGGCGCCCGGCTGATCGACGCCGGCCTGCGGGTGCGCTGGCTGCCGCCGGGGCCGGACGGCGCCCCCTACCCGGTGCCCATCGCGCCGGGAGGCTGTCTGGCGGTGCGGCGGGCGGTGTTCGAGCGGCTGGGCGGCTTCGGGGCCTTTCGCGAGCTGGGGCTCGAGGACGTCGACTTCAGCCTGCGGGCGTGGCGTGCCGGGATCGACGTGCTGGCCGTCCCGTCGGCACGCCTGGAGCACCGGTTCCGCCCGTACCCGCCCTACCGTCTGAGCTCCGCGAGCCGCGCGTACAACGTGGCACGGGTGGCCCTCGTCCATTTCGACGGCTCGCGCCGCGAGGAGTGCCTGCGCAAGGTCATCGGTACGCCCAGGGCCGCGGAAGTGCTGGTCGAGGCGTTCGCCGGTGACTGGGAGGCGCAACGGGACGCCGTCGAGGCGGCGAGTGTGCGCTCCGCGGAGGCGTTCTTCGAGAGGTTCGGCGACTGGAGGTGAGGCCTGCCCGGCGTTCGGCTCAGCGACCTCGGCTCATGGCCTCGCCCTGGCGGCGTTCTCGGTAGCCTGATCGTCCATGCGTGGAGTGACCACGCGCCCGGCTGGTCCGTACGAAGGATTCCGGCGGAGAGTGATGAGGCTGCCATGAGCGAACTGACGAAGCCCGAGATCGAACGGCCGAGGGGTGACGCTCCCCAGGAGCTGACGATCCGGGACCTCGTCGTCGGGGACGGACCCGAGGCGAAGCCGGGCAGGGTCATCCGGGTTCATTACGTCGGGGTCACCTTCGAATCCGGAAGGGAGTTCGACGCCTCATGGGAACGGGGCGAGCCGTTCAAGTTCGCCGTGGGTGGCGGCAGGGTCATCAAGGGCTGGGACCGGGGGATCAGGGGGATGAGGGTCGGCGGTCGGCGCGAGATCATCGTTCCCCCGCGCCTCGGCTACGGCAGCCAGTCCCCCTCGCCGTTGATCCCTGCGGGTTCCACCCTCGTCTTCGTGGTGGACCTGCTCTCGGTGGTCTGAACGGTGGATGAGCGGCGTGGAGTTCTGTGACGCGGCCGGCCTCAACGTCCTCGTCACCGCGGGCCGCGAAGCCGGGCAGCGCTCCGGTGAGCTTCGCCTGGTGAGCCGGAACGAGTCCTTCCGGCGGCTGCTGGAGAGCACCCTGCTGGACGCCGGCCTCCGCGTGTACGACAGCCTCGCCCATGCCGTACTCGCTCCACCAGCGCGGGTGAGCCCGCGCAGGACGGCACCGACACGCCGGTGCCCCAGCGCGCGCAGGCGGCGGTCCCGGGGCTGTAGCCGGACGCCGGCCCGGTGCCGACTCGGACCGCACCGACCCAGGGCGGACAGGCGGCCGACCCCGCCGGCGGCGGCCGTCGCGCATGCCCGCTCTCCAGCGGGGAAGGCGCCGGGCGGTGCGCGGGGTGCGGTGCGCCCCGGCGGATGTTGGGAGGCCAGCATGGCTCGGTCGGTCGGTATCGACCTGGGAACGACGAACTCCGTGGTGTCCGTCCTGGAGGGCGGCGAGCCGAGCGTCATCGCGAACGCGGAGGGTGCGCGGACGACACCCTCCGTGGTCGCCTTCGCCAAGGGGGGTGACGTGCTCGTCGGCGAGCTGGCCAAGCGGCAGGCGGTGACGAATGTGGACCGCACGGTGCGGTCGGTGAAGCGGCACATGGGCGAGGCGGACTGGCGGTTCCCCGCGAGCGGTGATGTGGACGGCCGGCGCTTCACGGCGCAGGAGATCTCCGCGCGGGTCCTGCAGAAGCTGAAGCGCGACGCCGAGGCGTACCTGGGCGAGGACGTCACGGACGCGGTGGTCACCGTTCCCGCCTACTTCAACGACAGCCAGCGCACGGCCACGAAAGAGGCGGGCGAGATCGCCGGCCTGAAGGTGCTCCGCATCGTGAACGAGCCGACCGCCGCCGCCCTGGCGTACGGCCTCGACAAGGGGAACGACCAGACGATTCTGGTCTTCGACCTCGGCGGCGGCACCTTCGACGTGTCCCTGCTGGAGATCGGCGAGGGGGTCGTGGAGGTGAAGGCCACCAACGGGGACACCCACCTCGGCGGTGACGACTGGGACCAGCGCGTCGTGGACCACCTGGTGACCCGGTTCAAGAACGGGTACGGCGTCGATCTGTCCAAGGACAGGATGGCGGTGCAGCGTCTGCGCGAGGCGGCCGAGAAGGCGAAGATCGAGCTGTCCTCGGCCACGGAGACCACGATCAACCTCCCCTACGTCACGGCTTCCGCCGAAGGCCCACTGCACCTGGAGGAGAAGCTCACCCGGGCGCAGTTCGAGAAGATGACGGAGGACCTCCTCGAGCGCTGCAAGGCCCCCTTCCGGCAAGCGGTGTCCGACGCGGGGATCAAGGTCGCCGACATCGACCACGTCATCCTGGTCGGCGGATCCACCCGGATGCCTGCGGTGACGGACCTGGTCAGGTCCCTCACCGGGAAGGACCCGCACAAGGGGGTCAACCCGGACGAGGTCGTCGCCATCGGCGCCGCGCTCCAGGCCGGTGTCCTCAAGGGTGAGGTCAAGGACGTCCTGCTCCTCGACGTGACCCCGCTGTACCAGGGCGAGCGCGAGATCGCCGCGTACAACAAGAAGCTCGGCATGTTCGAGCTGACCGGCCTTCCGCCGGCTCCGCGTGCCGTCCCGCAGATCGAGGTCGCGTTCGACATCGACGCCAACGGCATCATGCACGTGACCGCGAAGGACCTCGGCACGGGCAAGGAGCAGAGGATGACCGTCACCGGCGGCTCCTCGCTGCCGAAGGACGACATCGAACGGATGGTCCGCGAGGCGGAGCGGTACGCCGAGGAGGACCACCGCCGACGCGAGGCCGCCGAGACCCGCAACCAGGGCGAGCAGCTCGCCTACCGGACGGAGAAGCTGCTGCGGGACAGCGGCGACCAGGTCCCTGGCGAGGTGAAGTCCGAGGTCGAGACGGCACTCGCCGACCTGAAGGAGAAGCTCGAGGGCGGCGACACCGCCGGGATCCGCACCGCCGTCGAGCGGCTGAACACCGCCGCGCAGAAGATCGGCACGGCGATGTACGCCCGCGCGCAGGGGTCCGAGGCGGGGGCCGGGCCTGCGGCGGGAGCCGGGCCCGCGGCCGGCGGCGGAGCGGGCGATGAGGAGGGCGTCGTCGACGCGGAGCTCGTCGACGAGGACAAGCGGGAAGGCGGAAGCAAGTAGGACGAACGGCAGGCAAGGTGCGAGCAGTTCGGCGATGAGTCCTGGGTGCGAGGCGATTCAGCGATGACCGGCAAGAAGATCATCACGGTGTTCGGGGCCACCGGCCGCCAGGGTGGCGGCCTCGTCAGAGCGGCCCTGGCCGATCGGGATCCGACCTTCTCGATCCGGGCCGTCACCCGGCATCCGGACTCCGACAGTGCGCAGGAGCTGAGGCGACTGGGCGCCGATGTCGTCCGGGCGGACATGGACGACGAGGCGAGCCTCGCGCCGGCCTTCGAGCACGCGTACGGCGCCTTCCTCGTCACCAACTTCTGGGAGCACGTGTCCGCGGAGCGGGAGAAGACCCAGGCCCGGGCCCTCGCGCGGGCAGCCTCCCACGCGGGAGTGCAGCACGCGATCTGGTCCACGCTGGAGGACACGCGGGAGTGCGTGCCCCTCGACGACGACCGGATGCCGACCCTCCAGGAGCACTACAAGGTGCCGCACTTCGACGGCAAGGCGGAAGCGGACCACTACTTCGCCGAAGAGGCGGTGCCGACCACGTTCCTGCGCACCACGTACTTCTGGGAGAACCTTCTCGACCTCTTCGCCCCGCAGCGCGGCCCGGACGGCGCCCTCCACCTCGCCTACCCCATGGGCGACAGCAGGCTCTCCGGCATGGCGGCGGACGACATCGGCAAGACCGCCCTGGCGATCTTCCGCCGTGGCGCCGACCTCATCGCCGCCACGATCAGCATCGCCGGCGAACACCTGAAGGTCGCGGACATGGCCGCGGCGCTCACGTCGGCGATCGGCGAGCCGGTGCACTACCGGCCTCTCACCGCGGACGAATGGCGCGCACAGCGGTTCCCGCACGCGGACGAGTCGGGGAACATGTTCCAGTACTACGCGGACTGCGAGCACCGCTTCACCGCGGCACGGGACCTCGTGGCCGTACGCGACCTCAACCCCGCCCTCCAGGACTTCGACACGTGGCTCGCCGCCCACCGCGACCGGCTCCGCGCCGCGTGGGCGTGACCGAGCGCACGGGGCTCGGTTCTGACGCGGCGGCGCGGGCCGGTCCGGCTCAGCCGGTGGCGCCCGACGCGCGGGCGATGACGCCCGCGATGCCGAGGCCGGCCGGGAGCGTACCGAAGGCCAGGCCGTGGCCGGTTCGCTGCGCGGCGGCGTGGTGGTGGTGTCGGCGGGTGCGGTCATCGGGCCCTTTGGGCTCGGCGCTCGGCGCTGGTGGACGCGAGCGGGGTGACGTCCCTGGATCGGGGGCAGGGGGATGGCGGTACGGCCGGCGGTACACGGGGCCGGCTGAGTACAGGGCCGTCGCGGTCACGCCAGAGCCGGGCTCCCCTGCCCGGCCGGGGCGGAGGACGTGCCCGTAGGCTCGACGCATGGCTGGAAAGCGGGTGCGGGACGAGGGGCGGGGGCCTGGGCGGCCGCGCGAGGAGCGGGTCGACCACGCGGTACTGGACGCGGTGATCGCCCTGGTGACGGAGAAGGGCCTGGGCGCCGTCACCATGGACGCGGTGGCCCAGCGGGCGGCGGTCAGCAAGCCGGCCATCTACCGGCGCTGGCCGACGAAACAGGACCTGCTGATCGCGGCGGCCGAGTCCCGTATCGGCCCGCTGTCCGTCCCGGACCTCGGGGACTTCCGCACCGAGCTGAGGGTCGTGCTCTCGACCCGGCTGGAGGCGTACCTGGCACCCGGGGTCGACCGGCTGATGGCCGGCGTCATCGGGGCGGCGGCCGAGGCCGGCGCCGTGCGCAGCGCGTACGGGGACTACTCCGCCCGCGTCATGAGCGAGACCCGGCACATCCTGGAGCGGGGGATCGCCCGCGGCGACGTGCGGCCGGACATCGACGTCCGCGCGGTGGCCACGATGGTGGCGGCTCCGCTCGTGTTCCGCCTCGTCGGAGAGTTGGAACCGCCCGACACCGCCCTGGTGGACACGGTGGTCGACCTCGTCTCGCGCGCCGTGTCCGCGCAGGACTGACCGAAAGCGGTCTCCCTCAAGGGGCACTGAAATCGAGGGGCGCGAACCCCTTGCCCTCGCGCGCCCCTATATCGATACTCCCGGTATCGAATTCTCGGTCGTCACCGAACCGAATGCTCGGTCGTCACCGACGTCATCGTCGTCACCGCGGAGGTACTCCATGACCACGCCCGCCACCACCCCCCAGCCCGTTCTCGACAAGCCCCTGCTGCACTACGGGCGGCGCGTGCTGGAGCGCACGGCTCCGGACATGCCGCCGGTCGCGTACCGGCTCCTCGACGTCTCCCCGCTCACCCCGCACATCGGCGCCGAGATCAGCGGGGTGGACCTCACAGGGCGGATGGGCGAGGAGCTCGCCGCCGAACTCCGCCAGGCCCTGCTGGAGTGGAAGGTGCTCTTCTTCCGCGACCAGCGCGACTTCACCCCCGAGCACCACCTCGCCCTCGCGGGCGTCTGGGGCGTGCCCGAGGCGAACCCCTTCTTCCCCGAGAGCGAGACCGCCGGTGTCTCCCGGCTGGCCAAGGACGCCATGGCCGTCGGCCAGGAGAACATCTGGCACAGCGACCACTCCTTCATGGCCGCCCCCGCCCTGGGCTCCGTCCTGCGCGCGGTCGAGGTGCCCCCCTCGGGCGGCGACACGATGTGGGCGGACATGGGAGCCGCGTACGACAACCTCTCCGAGGAGATGAAGGCCCGTGTCGAGGGCCTCACCGCCGTCCACGACTGGGTGCCCAGCTGGGGCTCCGTCATGACCGAGGAACAGATCGCCCACTTCCGGCAGTCCCTGCCGCCCGTCGAGCACCCGGTCGTCGTCCGCCACCCGCAGACCGGCCGCAAGCTGCTCTACGTCAACGAGCCCTTCACCACGCGCATCGTCGGCCTGTCGGACGAGGAGAACCGCGAACTGCTCGACGCGCTCGTGCTCCAGGCCCGCATCCCCGAGTACCAGGTGCGCTTCCGGTGGCAGCCGGACTCCATCGCGATCTGGGACAACATCGCCGTCCAGCACTACGCGATCAACGACTACTACCCGCGGCGCCGTGTCATGGAGCGCATCGCCGTCGCCGGGGTGCCGCTCTCCTGAGCCGTCGTCCTGCCCCTCGGAGCGCCGGCGGGGCCTCCGTCCCGGTCGGGTCCGGCCGGGCGTCCCCTTCGGCACCGGCCGGGCGTCCCGGCCGGTGTCCGCCCGCGCCCGCCGGTCCCCCTCCCCACTCCCCCACTCCCCCTCCTCCATTCCCTCTCGGCGCGGCACCGCACCTCCGCATGCGCCGTCCCTCTTCTCCGGAGGTTCCCGTGACCGCCGCCGACACCTCGGCCGTACCACCACTCGCAGGGGCCACGCAGGCAGCGGACGACCCCGGCGTCCGCGCCTGGATCGTCACCGGCATGCTCGTCGTCTTCATGATGATCAACTTCGCCGACAAGGCCGTGTTCGGTCTCGCGGCCGACGAGATCCGGGCCGATCTGGGTCTGTCCGCGACCGACTTCGGGCTGGCGAACAGCGCGTTCTTCCTGCTGTTCTCCGTGGCCGCGGTCGTGGTGGGCCTGCTGGCCGACCGCGTGTCCCTGAAGCGGCTTCTGCTGGTCATGGCGCTGCTCTGGTCGGTGGCCCAGGTGCCCGCCGCCCTCGGTGGCGGGCTCGCCGTCCTGATCGGCACCCGGGTCGTGCTCGGGGCCGCCGAGGGACCCGCGTTCCCCGTCGCCCAGCAGGCCGCCCTGTCCTGGTTCCCGAACGACCGGCGCAACCTGCCCGGCGCCCTGGTCACCCTCGGCGTCACCCTGGGGGTGATCACCGCCGCCCCCGGTCTCACCTGGGTCATCCAGAACCACGGCTGGCGCTCGGCCCTCTGGGTGGTCGCGGGCGTGGGTCTCGTGTGGGCCGCGGCCTGGTTCGTGTGCGGCGCGGACGGCAGGTACCGCGACACCGAGGCCGGGACCGCCCCCGACGCCGCGTCCGCCCCCGCGCCCGGCCCCGCGCCCGCCAAGTCCCGGGCCTGGCCCGCGTACCGGCGCGTCTTCGCCAGCCGTACCTGGATCGGCACCACCCTGGCGTACTTCACCAGCTACTGGTGCGTGGCCCTCATGCTGGTGTGGCTGCCGTCCTACCTGAAGAACGGCCTCGGCCACTCCCCCGCGACCGCCGGCACCCTGGTGGCCCTGCCCTGGGCACTCGGTGCCGTGGTGCTGCTCGGTCAGGCCGCGCTGACCGGGTGGCTGATGCGCCGCGGCGTGGCCAGCCGCTGGGCGCGCGGCCGCGTCGGCGCGGGTCTGCTGTTCCTCGGCGCGCTGTGCTTCCTCGCCGTTCCCGCGGCCGACGGCACCGCAGCGAAGACGGCGCTGCTCATCGCCGGCTGCGGGCTCGGCGGTTCCTTCGCGACCGTCGCGATCACCACCGTCGCCGAACTCGCCCCGGCCGCACGGCGTGGCGGCGCCCTCGGCACGATGAACGCCGTGGTGACGACCGGCGGCCTGATCGCCCCGACCCTCGTGGGCCGCATGGTCGACAGCCAGGGCACCTCCGGCTACCAGAACGCCGTCGTACTGTCCGCCGTCCTGCTCCTGCTCGGCGCCGTCGTCGCCTTCGCCCTGATCGACCCGGCGCGCGACGCGGCACGCACCAGCGCCTGACACCCCCGGCCGCCCGCCCCCGCCCCCGTAGATCAGCCCCGTACTCCCACCGATCCACGCCGACCGACGCCCGCCGTCCAAGGAGCCCGACCATGACCTCCCCCATCCTCGACATCGAGGCGCTGAACCGCGCCGTCGCCGAACTGCGCGAGGGCGCCGGCACCTGGACGGCCACGCCGCTCCCCGAGCGCGTCCGGCTCCTGGAGCGACTGCTGCCGCGGATAGCCGACGGGGCCGAGGACATGGTCACCGCCTGCGCCCGCGCCAAGGGCTACGGCCCCGACTCCCCCTGGGCGGCGGAGGACTGGGCAGGGGCGCCGTGGGCCCTGGCCCAGACCACGAGCGCCTATCTCCGGGTGCTGCGCCGGATCGCGGCCGGCAAGGAGCCGGTCGACGCCCGCGCCGTACGGGAGCGGGACGGCCGGACGGTCGTCGACGTCTTCCCCGCCACCGGCTGGGACGGCCTGCTGCTCAACGGGTTCACGGCCCGGGTGTGGACCCGGCCCGGCACGACGGCTGACGGGGTACGGAGGCGGGCGGCGGCCGCGTACCGTGGCCGGCCCGTCGCCTCCGGCGTCGCCCTCGTCCTGGGCGCCGGCAACGTCGCGGCCATCACCGCGCTCGACATCCTGCACAAGCTGTACGTGGACGGCCAGGTCGTCCTCGCGAAGATGAACCCGGTCAACGCCTACCTCCGCCCCCATTTCGAGCGGGTCTTCGGCGAGTTCGTCACGCGGGGCTGGGTGCGGTTCGTCGACGGCGGAGCGGCGGAGGGCGCTCATCTCACCACGCACGAGGGCGTGGACAGCATCCACGTCACCGGCAGCGAGCGCACCCACGACGCCATCGTCTGGGGCACGGACGAGAAGGCCGAGGAACGCCGCCGCGCGGACACCCCGCTGAACACGAAGCCGTTCAGCAGCGAGCTCGGCGGCGTCAGCCCCTGCGTCGTCGTGCCCGGCCCGTGGAGCGCCGCGGACCTCCGCTTCCAGGCCGAGCACATCGTCACCAGCAAGATGAACAACTCCGGCCACAACTGCGTCGCCAGCCAGATCCTCGTACTCCCCCGCGACTGGGACGGCACCGAGCCGCTGCTGACCGAGATCCGGCAGGTCCTGCGCGAACTGCCCGCACGCACCGACTACTACCCGGGTGCGGACCGGCGGCTTGCGGCCGTGCGGGCGGCGCACCCGAAGGCCGAGGTCCACGGGGAGGGCGACTGCCGGCTCCTGGTCCCCGACGTCCCGACCGCCACCGATGCCTCCCACGTCCCCGACGTCGACGGTCAGGCCGACATGTTGCTGACCGACGAGGTGTTCGGCAGCGCGCTGGGCGTCGTACGCCTCCCGGGCGCCACCCCGGAGTCCTTCCTCGGCGAGGCCGTCGCCTTCGCCAACGACCGCCTCCCCGGCACCCTCGGCGCGACGCTCCTCGTCCACCCGAGAACGGAGAAGGACCACCGCGCCGCGGTCGACACGGCCTTGGCGGGCCTGCGGTACGGCACGATCGGGGTCAACTGCTGGTCCGCGATCGGGTTCCTCCTCGGCTACACCCCGTGGGGAGCCCATCCCGGTCACACCCGCCAGTCCATCGGAAGCGGGGTCGGCTTCGTCCACAATGCCTTCATGCTGGCCGACGACGACATCGAGAAGACCGTGCTGCGCGCGCCCTTCGCGCCCGCTCCCCGTGGCCTGTTCACCGGTTCGCCCTCGCTGTCGCCGCGGCCTCCCTACTTCGTCACGCATCGCACCGGCGCCACCACCCTGCAGCGGGTCACCCGCTTCACCGCGGCCCCTGACATCGCGAAACTGCCCGGCATCTTCGCCTCCGCGCTGCGCGGCTGAAGCGCGTCGGCCGCCCCTTCCCTCCGCCCCACCCCTCAGAAGGACACCCTCATGAACCTCTCCGACCTCCTCGGCAGCAGTGCGGCCCAGCACGGCCCCAGCATCGCCGTCGAACTCGGCGACACGTCGCTGACGTACGCGGCACTTGACGAACTCGCGGGCAGGACGGCCGCGTTGCTCGCCGCGCGCGGCGTCGTGCCCGGCGACCGGATCGGTCTCATGCTGCCCAACCTGCTGGAGTTCCCGGCCCTCTTCTACGGCGCGCTGCGCGCCGGCGCCGTCGTCGTCCCTATGAACCCGCTGCTGAAGGCCCGCGAGATCGCCCACTACCTCAGGGACTCGGGCCCGGTGCTGTTGTTCGCCCACGAGTCCCTCGTCGAGGAGGTGGACGCGGGCCGCAGCGCCGCGGACTCGCAGGTCGCGGTGGTCCCGATCGGGGCCGGCTCGCTCACCGGGCTGCTCGCCGGCCACACCGAGCCCGTCACCACCTCGGTCGGCGCCGGCGAGGACACCGCCGTCATCCTTTACACCTCCGGCACCACCGGCCTGCCCAAGGGCGCCGAGCTCACCCACACCAACCTCGGCCGCAACTCCGAGATAGCCGCCCGGTCGCTGTTCGGCCTCGCCCCTGCGGACAACATCCTGGGCTGCCTGCCGCTGTTCCACACCTTCGGCCTGGTCGTGACGATGAACACCGCCGTCACCGTCGGCGCCCGCCTCACCCTGCTCCCCCGCTTCGAGCCCGCGCACGCGCTGCGGATCATCCAGGAGCGCCGGGTCACCCTGCTCGCGGGCGTGCCGACGATGTACGCGGCCCTGCTCGGCACCCACGCCCAGGAGCCCGACGCCTACGACGTCTCCACCCTGCGCATGTGCGTCTCCGGCGGTGCCTCGTTGCCCGTCGAGGTCCTGCACGGCTTCGAGAAGGCCTTCGACTGTCTGCTGCTTGAGGGCTTCGGCATGTCCGAGACCTCTCCCGTCGCCTCCTTCAACCACCCGGACCGGCCGCGCAAGGCCGGGACGGTCGGCACGCCGATCGAAGGCGTCGAGCTGCGTCTTGCGGACGTCGTCGACGGGGTCGGCGAGCTGTGCGTGCGCGGACACAACGTCATGAAGGGGTACTGGGGCCGGCCGGAGGCCACCGCCGAGACGGTGAAGGACGGCTGGCTGCACACGGGCGACCTGGCCCGCGTCGACGAGGAGGGCTACTACTCCATCGTCGACCGCAAGAAGGACCTCGTGATCCGCGGCGGCTACAACGTCTACCCCCGGGAGATCGAGGAGGTCCTGTACGAGCACCCGGCCGTCGCCGAGGCCGCCGTGATCGGACTGCCCGACGACGCGCTCGGCGAAGAGGTCGCCGCCGCCGTCGCGCTGCGTCCCGGCGCCGAGGCGACCCCCGAGGAGCTGCGGGAGTTCGTGCGCGCCCAGGTCGCCGCGTACAAGTACCCCCGGGTGGTCTGGATCGTCGACACGCTGCCCAAGGGCGCCACCGGCAAGATCCTCAAGCGGGAGATCGCGGCCACCCGTCCCTGACCTCAGGGCCTTCACCCCGCAGGGCCTCCGCGGTCAGCTCCACGGCCCGTCGTCCGCAGGGACGCCGGGCCGCCAGGTGTCGGCGGGAACAACCCGCCCGCGGGGGCCGTCAGTGTGGGCACCCGCTCTTCGGCGGCCAGCGGCCAGGCGCGTCCCCGCCGGCCCCATCACTACGTCCCGCCGCCGGCGGGGCGTCGGCCGCGGGACTGGTCCGAGGCCGAGGCCCGTCTGGGCGTCGCAGGGACCCGGGCCGGATCGACCGGCGGTCGACCGTCCTGCGTACCCCGGGGTGGCCGACGCCGGCCGGCGGCCCCGCTCCGTCGACCACCTCTCCCTCGGCCTCACCGACGCCCCCGCCTTCAGCCCCACCGGAAGCCGGTCACGTGCGCAGGGGTTCCGCCCAGCCGTTGCGCACGGCGTGGGCGCCCAGCTGCATCCGGGTCCGGACCCCGGCCATGTCCATGAGGTGGCGCAGGCGCCGGTGCAGGGTGCGCGGTGACAGACCGAGCTGGGTCGCCGCCGTCAGGTCCGTGAGGCCGGCCAGGAGCAGCGCGAGGATCTTGCGGTCCAGCTCGGTCGGACCTTCGGGAGCGACCTCGACGGTCGCTTCCGATCCGCCTTCTGTCTCGGACAAGCTGAGCGGGTGGGCCGTGCGCCACACCGCTTCGAACAGCGCGTCCAGCGCGTCCAGCAGGCCACTGCGGTGCAGCAGCACGGCACCGTGTTCTCCGGCCGGTGTGACGGCGAGCGGTACCAGTCCGAGATGGGCGTCGGCCAGTACGAGTTTCATCGGGACGTGGTCCGCGACCCGCAGCTGTACGCCGTTGCGCAGGGAGTCGATGGCGTCGCGGACGATGCCCGGCTCGGCCAGCACCTCGCGGTCCAGTACGGCCCGGAAGCGCACTCCGCGGTCGAGGGCCACGGGCTCGGCCGTGTTCTCGTCGGGCGGGAGGGCGACGAACGGTGCGGTGATGAAGGAGCGGACCTGTGTCCTGGCAGCCTGCTGCACCTGGAGGAACCGGTGACGGATGGCGTCGACGCCCGTGACGACCTCGATCAGGTCGGTGATGCTGCTGCCGGTCATCGCGGCCCGGTGTTCCTCCGCGAAGGTCACCAGCGCCTGCTCGGCCGTACGCAGTTCGTCCCGGCGCCGGCCGATGAGAGCGCCGAGTGCCACGGCCGGCGGCGCGGCGGTGAACAGGGCGTCCGCCGACCGGGTCGCCAGCCCCCACTCGACCAGGCGCGAGAGAGCCTTGTCGACGTGGGCGTGGGACAGTGCGAGCAGGTCCGCGAGAAGGGCCGTGGTGGTCCTGGGCCGTCCGACCAACGCCCTGTAGACGCGCTCGTCATCGGGTTCGAGACCCAGAGCATCAAGCATCGGCGATCGACTCTCTTCCGCTTGCCGCAGCGGAGTGAGTATGCGCCATGGCGGCAGACCGTGAAAAGCCCCTGCTGGGAGGGGGTACGGGGAGAAGGGCCCCGGGAAGTCGCCTTCCCGGGGCCCGGCCGTGCGGCTCATCGCAGGCCGTACGCCCGGATGATCTCGTTCGTGACGCCGTAGCCGCCGTCCGTCCCGGCGCTCGCGCGGAGGGAGACGAAGCCGCCGGGCTTCCTGGCCGTCCGGAACGAACCCGTCCAGGAGCCGCCGGTGCCCTTGGTCAGGGTCACCTTCTGCCAGGTGGCGCCGTCGTCGTACGACACGTCCAGCGTCACCGTGGTGACCCTGCCGGGCACGGTGCCGCCGTCCATGGACACCGGCTCGAGCGCGATCCGCTGGACGGCGTTGGCCTTGACGTCGCCGTGCAGGTCCGTCTCCAGCTCGTAGTCCAGGTTCAGCACCGAGAACGGCTCGAAGAAGTCCGAGTCGACGGTGCCGGACATGAAGGTCCACTCGGTGTGGGTGCGCGTCGACAGCCGGAAGAGGTCGCCGGGCCGCTCGACGTCGAGGACGGCGCGGTACGGCAGGTTGCCGGCCGGCACCTCCACCCACTGCATGTCGCCGCTGACCGGGTTGTCGTGGATCAGCGTGTCGCCCTGGAAGACCCGCAGGTGGGACGGCGTCTCACCCCACGGCAGGTAGCCGCCGAGACGCATGGTGTCGCTGGCGGAGGCCCAGGCCTGCACGTTCCAGGTCATGTAGTTCTGCCAGCGGGAGTTGTACACACCGAAGGACTCGCTCTGGCCGGGCCGGGTCGCCGGGGCGAACCAGTCGAGCCGGGTGGTGCTGCCCTTGGCGTACGTGTTGTCGCCCGACACCATCGCCCACGGCAGCGGTCCGTCGACGCCCTGCGTGTGGAACTCCCTCCAGACCTGGCCCGGGGTCACCCACTCGGTGCGGGTGCCGGGGTGCCATTCGAGTTCGGGAAGGTTGAACGACGGGCTGAGGGTGAAGTCGGACCGGTAGCCCTCGGCCAGGCGACCGCCCGCCGCCGCGTAGTAGCGGGCGTCGATCCGTGCGAGGTCGGCCTGGGTGGGCTTGTAGACCAGAGCCCGGTCCGGCACCTGGCCGGGGTAGTCCCGGGTCAGGTCGTAGACGAACGGCGTGTACTCGGTCTGCTTCACCGTCAGCATGGCCCTGCCGGCCTCGGCCATCGCGAGGAGTGCCCGGCCGGCGTCGCGGTGCACGGCGGCGACCGGGATCGCCGACTCGCCGACGTACTCCACCAGGGCACCGACACCGTCGTTGACCACGATCAGCGCCTTCGCTCCGGCCGCGGCCGCGGCCTCGGCGCGCTCCTGCGGCGAGACCTCGTCGCCGCGCTCGACGACGACGACCCTGCCCTTGGCGTCGACCTTCTCGTACGCGGCCGCCGCGCCGTCACCGGCGTGTACGACGCGCAGCGTGTCCGTGGCCGTGCCCAGGGCGCTGCCCGCCTGTACCCGTGTCTCGAACCGAAGCCGGCCGTCCGGCGTGCTCAGGCCGAGCTGCGGCTCGCCCTTGCGCCAGCGGGTGACCAGGGTGAAGTCGCCCCGCGTCATCCGCTCCGTCGGGGCGACGTAGACGTCGTCGTACGTCGGCGGCAGCACGTACGCGCTGCGGTAGTCCATGTACGGGTCGAAGCCCTCGTAGTGGACGTTGAAGTCGACCTTGCGCTGGCGGTCCTCGGTGCGCTGCGGCGCCTCGGTCTGCAGCAGGCGCGCCTTGCTCGCGTCGAGCACGACGTCCGCGGAGCCGCCCTCGAGCACGGTCTCCGGGTCGACGAGCACGGCCACGCCCGAGCGGTCGGCCTTCTCGCCCGGCACGTCGATGTACCCCGCGACGGTGTACAGGCCGGGTGCCATGCGCATCGTGGTCGAGCCCTCGACGTGGACGTTCCACGGCCAGGGGTCGCCGGCCAGGTTGATGCCGACCCAGCCGGAGGCGGGCTTGCCGTCCTTGCCGACGAGCTTGATGTTCAGGTTGTGGCGCTCCTCCTCCTTGAGCAGCGCCACGGACGTGCGGGTCACCGGCCGGCCGGTGGCCGCGTCGGTGGCGATCACGTGGCCGGCGTGCCGACCTGCCGAGGCGGTCCGCGGGTCACCGGTGACGGGGACCGCGGCGGTGCCGCCCGCGGGGACGGTCACCTCGGTGGCTCCCAGCGTGAACGGCCCGTCGGCGTCGGTCAGCGCCAGGTTCAGCGTGACGTCGGCGGAACCGGTGTTGGTGAGGTTCAGCTCCTTCGTGACGGCGACGTCGCCCGGCTCGTGCGGCCACGTGTAGCTGCCGAAGAAGAGCGATCCGGTGGCGCGGACCTCGGTGCGCACGGCCGCGGCCACGTCGAGACGGCCGGTGCCGACCTCGTACGGCGAGAAGTCGTCGCCGAGGCCCTTCGCGGTGCTCGTGAGGTGTTCCTTCAGCTGCGCGCCGGTCCAGTCCGGGTGCCGCTGGGCCAGGAGCGCCGCCGCGCCCGCCACGTGCGGGGTGGCCATCGAGGTCCCGCTGATGGTGCGGTAGAGACCTTCACCGCCGTCGGTCATCGCCTGCGAGCGGGCCGCGGTGATGTCCACGCCCGGCGCAGCGATGTCCGGCTTCATGCCACCGGAGTGGGCCAGCGGACCGGTGCTGGAGAAGGACGCGAGCCGGTCCTGCTTGTCCGTGGCCGCCACGGTCAGCGCCGCGGCGGCCGCGCCCGGCGCGGAGATGCTCTCCGGGCCCGCGTTGCCGGCGGCTATGACGAACAGCGTGCCGTACTGCGCGGAGAGCGCGTCGACCATCTGCGACATCGGGTCGCTGCCGTCCGTGGGGTAGGAGTCTCCGAGGCTCATGTTGACGATGTCGGCACCGGATTCGGCGGCCCACTGCATGCCGGCCATGACCCACGAGTCCTGACCGGACCCTTCCGCGCCGCCGAGCACCTTGCCGACGTAGAGGTCGGCGCCGGGCGCGACGCCCTTGTTCTCTCCCCCGGAGGCGGCGCCCGAGCCGACGATCGTGCCGGCCACGTGCGTGCCGTGCCCGTTGACGTCGGTGACGCCCTCCCCCGGCACGAAGCTGGTGGTGCCGTCGATCAGGCCGGCGAAGTCGGGGTGGCCGACGTCGATGCCGGTGTCGAGCACCGCGACCTTGACGCCCTGGCCGGTGTAGCCGGCTTCCCACGCCTCGGACGCGCCGATCAGCGGCACACTGTCCTTCAGGTCTGCCTTCACCCGGCCGTCGAGCCAGAGCTTCGCCACGCCCGCGCTCAACTTCGCGCCGCCTCGCGGCACGACGGTCTTCCAGAAGGTGCGGATCTGCCGCTTCTCGCTGCTGAGCGCGGCACCGCCGATGCCGCGGAGCTTGCGGGTCAGCTTGCTGCCCCGGGGGGCCGTCGGCTCGACGGCCGCGCGGGACGTCGGCTGGGTGTAGGTCGCGATCAGCGGGACGGCGGGCGACTTCGCGTCGTCGTAGCCCATGTCGATCAGGTCGGTGACGTTGAACAGCCGCCGGTCCAGCTTGTCCGTTCCGAGCAGCGGCTCCGCTTCGTCGGGGATGACGAACAGGTCACCCTTGATCTCCTGCAGTTTCACACCGCCGACGGCGCCGTCCGGTCTGCGAACGTCGGCTGTCTGCTTGCCGTCGGCCGCCGTGGTGACCGTGACGACGTCGCCGGTGACCAGGGTGACCTCGTGGGTCGCCGAGGGCTTGGCGAGGGCGGCGGGCTTGTCCGGAGCGGCATGGGCCGGTGGCTGCGCGAGGACGAGGCCCGATGCCAGCAGGGGCACCGCGGTGAGCGCGGAGACCAGCCGTCGGCGCCCGCGCCGGGAGGCGGAAAATCGAGAGGGGAAGTACATGTCATGGGTCTATCGACCGGTGAACACGGTCGTGAAGACCTCATGACGGCAAGTCCTCGCCATGGCAAAGGTCTGCCAGCCGTGAACGTCGCGATTCCGGACGGAAGGGCGCCGACGGGCGCGGGTCCGGCGCCCCGTTCGCCTCGGGAGGCAACGCGCCGCAGGCGGGGGCGACACCCGGTCCCCTCGTCCTGCCGACGTGCGCCGGCGGACGAGGGGCGTCAGATTGGAGGTGTCCGGTCCACCGGACGAAGACGCCTCGGGGCAGACGACGGAGGAACCTGTCATGACGACCCCCACGAGCGCACCCGGTCGACGAGAGTCCACACACAGCAGCGGTTGGCTGGTGTTCGCCGCCGTCATCATGATCTTCAGCGGTGTCATGACGATGCTCGGAGGCATTTCGGCCATCGCCGAGGACGACGTGTTCCTGGCCACGCGCAACTACGTCTACGAGCTCGACCTCACCGGCTGGGGCTGGATCCATCTCGTCCTGGGCCTCGTGATCGCGCTCACCGGCGCCGCCCTGTTCAGCGGTGCCACCTGGGCCCGGGCCGTGGGCGTGGGGCTGGCCGGTCTCAGCATGATCGCCAACTTCATGTGGCTTCCCTATACGCCGTGGTGGGCGCTGTTGCTCATCGCCATCGACGCGCTCATCATCTGGGGGCTGTGCGTCGCTCCGCGGCCCGCGAGGGACTGACCTGACGGAACCCGTACCCGTGGTGATCGAGACAGCGGCGGGGGAACCACTGCGGATGGCGCTCGTCGTCGGCGTGGCCGGATCGGGCAAGTCGACGGTGGGCCGGCTTCTCGCCGAGCGGCTGGGCTGGGAGTACCAGGACGCGGACGCGTTCCACTCCGAGGCCGGCCGCGCCAGGATGCCCCTCGGCCGGGGGTCCGTCGACGGCACTCCGTACGACTTCCGCACCGCCCGTCCCCTCGGCGATCTGAGACTGGACACCGCCTTCACCGGGCTCGACCGCACCGCCGACGGCCGCGCGACCGTGCGGCTGGCGCATCCCTCCGGCCGTCATGGCGTCGATCTCTGGCTCGGCGAGGGCACCCGGTACGTGCAGGTGTTCACGGGTGACACCCTGGCCGGGCCCGAACGGCGGCGGGGCGTCGCCGTGGAGCCGATGTCCTGTCCGCCGGACGCCTTCCGCAGCGGCACGGACCTCACCGTCCTGGAACCGGGTGCGACCCATGTGCTCCGGTGGGGCCTGAGTCCCTGGGGGGACGCGTGACACCGTCCGTGGAGCCGTCGGCGGCGAGCGCCATGACCGGGCGCGATTTCCGGGAGCTCTACGAGCGCCTGCGGAGACGGACGCCGCCGGCGGTGGACGGCCGGTGCGGGGCGCTGCGCCATCTGACTCCCGAGCGGGTGGCAGCGGCCGCAGGCGAGGTCCGCATCGGGCAGACGGTGTCGCTGGCTGCTCCCATCGACACCGTACGGGGTCCCGACGACCCCGAGCCGGCGGTGCACCGGATGACCGGGCCCCGCCCGAGCGAGATCGGCTCGGACGCGCTGCACTTCGCCACGGACCGCTTCGCCATGAACGTGCACGGCGACGCGGACAGCCACCTCGACGCCCTCTGCCATGTCGTGTTCGACGACGAGCTCTACGGAGGCGTGCCCGCGAGCACCGTGACGCCCGAGGGCGCCCGACGGCTCTCCGTGGACCTGCTCGCCGACGGCATCGTCGGCCGGGGCGTCCTGCTGGACGTCCCGGGGCTGCGCGGCGTGCCCTGGCTGGAACCGGGCGACCATGTGACCCCGGACGACCTGACGGCCGCCGAGGCCGCCCAGGGGGTCCGGGTGGGGGCGGGCGACCTGCTGTTCGTCAGGGTGGGGCATCGTCTCCGGCGCACCGTGCTCGGGCCGTGGAACACGGCCGGGGCACGAGCGGGCCTCCACCCGAGCGCCGTGGAGTTCCTGGCCGAACGGGAGGTCGCGGCCCTGGGCGGGGACGGCAACAACGACACCGCGCCCAGTGCGGTGCGGGACGTCGCCTTCCCCGTGCACGTCCTGGCCATCCACGCCCTGGGCGTCCATCTCATGGACTACCTGCGGTTCGAGGACCTCGTGCCGGCCTGTGCCCGGGCCGGTCGATGGAGCTTCCTGTGCGTGGTGGCTCCCCTGCGCCTGACCGGAGGCACCGGCTCTCCGGTGAACCCGATCGCGGTGCTGTGAACCGGCCCCGTCCCCTGGACGCCGACCGGATCGCCGTCCGGGGAGAAGACGGCTACTTTCGATGAGGGGGTGGGACCGCTGGACCCTCGCCCCGGGGGGCGCCGGGCGCCTGACAGCAGGTCGGGGCCATGATCCCAAGGACGGTGGTCGCCGTGGGCGACGCCCCTCACTACGACGTCATCATCATCGGCACCGGCGCCGGCGGAGGGACCCTCGCCCATCGCCTCGCCCCTTCGGGGAAACGCGTCCTCCTCATCGAGCGCGGCGGTTTCCTGCCGCGGGAGCGGGACAACTGGGACTCGACGGCCGTGTTCGTCAAGGGAAAGTACCGGGCCCCGGAGTTCTGGCTCGACAAGCACGGCACCGAGTTCCCGCCCGAGGTCAACTACTACGTCGGCGGAAACACCAAGTTCTACGGGGCCGCCCTCTTCCGCCTGCGTCCCGAGGACTTCGGCGAGCTCCGTCATCACGGCGGCATCTCTCCCGCCTGGCCGCTCCGGTACGAGGATCTGGAGCCGTACTACACCCAGGCCGAGCACCTCTACCTCGTCCACGGACGGCATGGCGAGGATCCCGGCGAGGGGCCCGTCAGCGCCCAGTACGCCCATCCG
Source organism: Streptomyces exfoliatus (assembly GCF_000725545.1). GTDB lineage: Bacteria > Actinomycetota > Actinomycetes > Streptomycetales > Streptomycetaceae > Streptomyces > Streptomyces exfoliatus. Next base: position 217,723 of record NZ_JNZP01000011.1, read on the forward strand.
CCCGTGGAACACGAGCCGCGGATCCAGCGGTTGAGCGACGACCTGGAGAAGCGTGGCCTGCACCCGTTCCACCTGCCGATCGGCGTCAACCTGAGCCAGGAGGACGGAGGACGGCCCACCCACGCCAGCGTCTGCATCCGGTGCAACAGGGTCGACGGCTTTCCCTGTCTGGTTCGCGGCAAGTCCGACGCCCAGGTGATCTGTGTCGAGCCTGCCCTGGAACACCCCGGCGTCGAGATGGTCACCCACACGCGGGTGGTGCGTCTGGAGACCGACGACGGCGGGCGCCGTGTCAGCGCGGTCGTCGGCCGGCTCCCCGACGGCTCGGAGGTCCGGTTCACCGCCGACGTGGTCGTCGTCTCCTGCGGGGCGGTCAACTCCGCCGCGCTGCTCCTGGCCTCGGCGAACGACCGTCATCCGCGGGGTCTCGCGAACAGCTCCGACGTGGTCGGCAGGTTCTACATGCGGCACAACAACCTGGCCCTGATGGCGGTTTCCAAGGAACCCAACGACACCCAGTTCCAGAAGACCCTGGCCCTGCACGACTGGTACCTCGGCGCGGAGGACTGGGACTTCCCGCTGGGCGGCATCCAGATGCTGGGCAAGTCGGACGCCGAGCAGATCCACGGCGAGGCGCCGCGGTGGGCCGGCGCGGTGGCGCCCGACGTGCCGTTCGAGGTACTGGCCCATCACGCCGTCGACTTCTGGCTGTGCGGTGAGGACCTGCCGCTGGCGGAGAACCGGGTCACCCTCGACGGCGACGCGCGCATCCGGCTCGCCCTCGACGAGAAGAACAACGTCGAGGGCCTGAAGCGCCTGAGGCACAAGCTCCAGGGAATGCTGGGCCACTTGGGCATGCACGAGCACCACCTGCTGTCCCACAGCATCTACCTGCACAAGGGCATGCCGATCGGGGCGACGGCGCACCAGGCGGGCACCGTCCGCTTCGGCACCGATCCCGCCGACTCGGCGCTGGACGTGAACTGCAAGGCGCACGATCTCGACAACCTGTACGTCGTCGACACGAGCTTCTTCCCGAGCATCGGCGCGGTCAACCCGTCCCTGACGGCCATCGCCAACGCGCTCCGGGTCGGCGACCACCTCCTGGCCCGACTGGGCTGAGGCCGGGCCGGCACTGGTCCGTCCGGACGAAATGCCGGACCCCACGGCCCAACGGCGATCCGCAGGGGATGCCGGGCCCCTCGTGTGGTGATTGCGTGACGCTGCCCGGTCGAGCGGGCACCGGGTTCGGCGCGCCCGCGCAGCGAGGAGGACGGAACGGCATGGATTCCACGGTGGGAGCACCGCAGGGTGTGATCCCGGCGCGATTGCTGCACGGTCAGAAGGCGCTGGTGACCGGTGCCAATTCGGGCATCGGCAAGGCCACGGCGATCGCCCTGGGCCGGGCCGGCGCCGACGTGGTCGTGAACTACGTGGCGGGTCGCGAGGCCGCCGAGGAGGTGGCCGCGGAGATCGCCTCGTTCGGGGTGCGCTCGGCGGCGTACGAGGCGGACGTGTCCCAGGAGGACCAGGTCGTCGCCATGACGGACCGGATGGTCCAGGAGTTCGGCACCGTCGACATCCTCGTGGCCAACGCGGGACTGCAGCGTGACGCCTCGTTCACGGAGATGACGCTCGCCCAGTGGCAGAAGGTCATCGACGTCAATCTCACCGGGCAGTTCCTGTGCGCGCGGGAGGCGACCAAGGAGTTCCGGCGTCGGGGTGTGGTCCCCGAGGTCTCCCGCTCCGCGGGGAAGATCATCTGCATGAGCTCGGTGCACCAGGTCATTCCCTGGGCGGGTCACGTGAACTACGCGTCGTCCAAGGGCGGCGTGCAGATGATGATGCAGACCCTGGCCCAGGAGCTCGCGCCGGAGAGGATCCGCGTGAACGCGGTCGCCCCGGGGGCGATCAAGACGCCGATCAACCGCTCGGCCTGGGAGACGCCCGAGGCGCAGAAGGACCTTCTGCGGCTCATCCCGTACGACCGGGTCGGGGAACCCGACGACATCGCCCACGCCGTCGTCGCGCTCGCGTCCGACCTCATGGACTACGTGGTGGGAACCACCCTGTACGTCGACGGCGGCATGACTCTCTTCCCCGGCTTCGCCACGGGCGGATGACGCCTTCCCGGCCCTTCACCCACCCGCACGACGAAGGCGCGCATGTCCACTTCGTTCCACCTGCTGGCGGATGCGCCGGCCCAGCTCCTGCCCGCCCGGGAGCTCATGGCCTTCACGCTGGCCTCCCACATCATCCTGGTGCCCCTCGGCGTGGCGTTGCCCTTCATCACCCTGGTGATGCACTACCGCGGGCTGCGCCGGAAGGACGCCACGGCACTGCTCCTGGCGCGGCGCTGGTCCGCCGTCATGGCGGTGCAGTTCGCCCTCGGGATCGTCACCGGCACGGTGCTGTCGTTCGAGTTCGGTCTGCTGTGGCCCGGTCTGATGGGACGGTGGGGTGATGTCTTCGGCATCGGATTCGGCGTCGAGGCCTGGGCGTTCTTCCTGGAGGCCGTGCTCATCGCCATCTACCTGTACGGGTGGCGGAGGCTGAAGCCGCGGACGCACTTCCTCCTCGGTCTGCCCCTGCCGTTCGCCGCGCTGCTGGGAGCGTTCGGCATCCTGGCCGCCAACTCCTGGATGAACACCCCCCGGGGCTTCTCCCTCGACTCCGAGGGCAACCCGGTCGACGTGGACGTCTGGAAGGCGATCTTCACGCCGATGTTCGGTCCGCAGTACTGGCACTTCGTCGTGGCGATGATCATCACCGCGGGCTTCATGGTGGCGGGTGTCTACGCCACGGGCTGGCTGCGCGGCCGTCGGGACCGCTACCACCGGCTGGGCTTCGCCGTGCCGTTCACCATCGCCGCCGTCGCCACACCGGTGCAGTTCGTCCTCGGCGATTCCATCGCCCGGTCGGTGTTCCACGAACAGCCGGTGAAGTTCGCCGCGATGGAGATCGTCTGGAAGACCGACACCCGGGTTCCGGAGTACCTCTTCGGAAGGCTGAACGAGGACGGCACCGTCTCGGGCGGCATCAAGATCCCGCTGCTCGACTCGGTGCTTGCCGGGTTCAGCCCGGACACCCAAGTGGTGGGTCTGACCTCCGTCCCGGCGGACCAGCGTCCCACGGCGACACAGGCGACGATCGCCCACTGGGCCTTCGACATCATGGTCCTCATCGGGTCCGCGCTGGTCCTGCTCGCCCTCTGGTACGGATTCGTCTGGCTGCGGCACCGTCGCCTGCCCGTCTCGCCGTGGTTCTACCGATCCGCGGCGTGCGCCGGTGTGGGTTCCGTCGTGGCCGTCGAGTGCGGCTGGATCGCCACCGAGGTCGGACGCCAGCCCTGGATCGTCTACCAGAACATGCGGGTCGCCGAGGCCGTCACCTCGACCCGCTCCACCACCCTGTGGATCATGCTCGGTGTGGTGATGGTGGTGTACGTGTTCCTCTTCGGCTCGTTCCTCGTCGTCCTGCTGAAGATGCGCACGCGCTGGCGGCTCGCCGACGAGCAGCGGGCCACGGGGGAAGGTGTCCACGCCCCGGAGGCCGACATCCCCTACGGGCCCAGGACCTCACTGACCGCGGGCGACGTGCCCGTCACCGGTCCCGGTTCCGGCCGGCCCGGAGGTGACGGCCCATGACCGCCGCCGGCCTCATCGCCGTGGTGCTCCTCCTGGCCGTGACGGCGTACGCCTGCGCGGGGGGCACGGACTACGGCGCCGGCTTCTGGGATCTGACGGCCGGAGGGACCGAGCGCGGCCGGCGGCCCCGGTGGCTCATCGACCACGCCATGGGGCCCGTCTGGGAGGTCAACAACGTCTGGCTGGTCTTCGTCCTCGTCATCATGTGGACCGGCTTCCCCGTGCTGTTCCAGACCGTGTTCACCGCGATGTGGCTCCCTCTCGCCCTGGCCGCCGTGGGAATGGTCCTGCGGGGCGCCGGCTTCGCGCTGCGCAGACCCACCCGGAAGCTCGCCGGCCGGCGCCTGTACGGTGCCGTGTTCGCCTCGGCCTCGGTCGTCACACCGTTCCTGCTCGGCGTCGCCGTCGGCGGAGTCGCCTCGGAACGCGTGGCTCCCGGCACCGAGGCGTCGGCGGACGTCTGGACCGGTCCTACCTCGCTCGTCTTCGGACTGGTCGCCCTCGCGACCACGGCGTTCCTCGGGGCGGTGTTCCTCACCGGGGACGCCCGCAGGTTCGACGCGCCCGATCTCGTCGGTCACTTCAGACGGCGGGCGCTGGGCAGTCTCGGCGCCCTGACCGTCCTGGCGGTGGTCACCGGGTTCGTCACCCACGAGGACTCCCCCTACGTCTGGCGCGGACTCACCCAGGGTCTGGGACTGCTCTTCGTCGTCGTGGCCGGAGCATGCGCCCTCGCGACCGTCTGGCTGCTCCTGCGGACGCCCGGGACGTGGGTGCGCGTCACCGCGGTCGGAGTCGTCGCGTCCGCCGTCATCGCCTGGGGCATGGCGCAACGCCCCTACCTGCTCCCCACCTCGCTGACCGTGGCCGACGCCGCCGGCGCACCGTCCACGCTCACGTGGCTGGCGATCGTCACCCTGGTGGCCCTGGTGGTCGTCGTGCCGGCCGTCGTCCTCCTCTACTGGCTGGACACCCACGGTGAGTTGGAGGAGCTCACCGACGCGGAGCTGCGGAGGGGAAGCGGCACCGCGGGTGAGGGATCGCTACGCGACGACTGACCGTCCCCTCGTGTCCGCCCGACATCCATCCCCCCTGGCCCCGGCACCCGACGGAGGAAGCCGCTGTGACCGATGACGAGATCCTTCTCGGCCTCGCCCTGACGGTGGTGCTCGCCACCGGCTCGCAGGTCCTGGCGGCCAAGCTGCGGGTCCCGGCCCTGATCATCCTGCTGCCGGTGGGGTTCGCCGCCGGCGCGGCGACGGACGTCATCCACCCGGACAAGCTGCTGGGGCCGGACTTCTCGGCCCTGGTGTCGCTGTCCGTCGCGGTGATCCTCTACGACGCCGGTCTGGGACTCGACCTGCGCAAGCTCGCGCATCACACCCGGGGCGTCGTGAGCAGGCTGCTCGTGTACGGAGTGGTGCTGACGTTTCTCGTCACCGGAGCGGTGGCACCGGTGATGTTCGACATGCCGCTGCGCGTCGCCGCGATGCTCGGCATGATCCTCGTCGTCTCGGGGCCCACGGTCGTGGGGCCGATCCTCGACTTCGTGCGGCCGAGCGACAAGGTGCGGCGGATCCTCATCTGGGAGGGGACGCTGGTCGACCCGATCGGCGCCATCCTCGGCGCGCTCACCTTCCACGCGGTGGCCTCGTCGCACCAGATCGACATCGGCAGGGGGTACCAGCTGGGTCAGTTCGCCCTCAGCCTTGCCTTCGGGCTGGTGGGAGGGGCCGTGGCGACCGCGCTGCTGTGGTTCGCCCTGCGGACGCTGCGACTCGGCGAGACCCTGGGAACACTGGCACAACTCGCCGTCGTGATCGGTGTGTCGGCCGGCTGCGACATCGTGCGGGACGACACGGGTCTCATCGCCGCGATCGTGGCCGGCCTGGCCGTCTCCAACATCCGCGGCTTCGACATGCCCGCGCGCCGGCCGTTCCTGGAGACCCTGGTCCAGCTGATCATCGGACTGCTGTTCATCTCCATCTCCGCCACCGTCACCCCGGCGTCCTTGGTTCCGGTGCTCCTCCCCGCGCTCGGCCTGATCGCGATCCTCGTCCTGGTGGTCCGACCGCTCGTGGCCTTCGCCGCCGCGGCGCGCACGGAGCTCTCGCGCGGAGAACGCGCCTTCCTCGGGTGGATGGATCCCCGCGGCATCGTCGCGGCGGCGACGGCCTCGGCCTTCTCGGCCGGCCTGGTGGAACGGGGCGTGACGGGGGCGGCGAAGGTCCTTCCCGTCACCTTCCTGGTGATCGTGGGAACCGTCCTGGTGTACGCGCTGACGGCGGCGCCGGTGGCCAGACGGCTGGGCGTCGTCAAGGCGGAGGGCACGCGCGTCCTCCTGGTGGGGGGCGAGCCGTGGGTGGTCGACCTGGGACGGGCCCTGCGGTCCGCCGGCCTCGACGTGCTGATGTGGGCGGGACGCGACGAGGAGCGGGAGCAGATCAGGCGGACGGGCCTCGAGCTGGCCCAGGGCGATCTGCTGGCCACGGCGATCAACCCGGGGGCCCGCCTGGAGGGCGTGACGGCCGTCTTCCTGGCGACCGACGACGACGACTTCAACGCGCTCGCCTCGATCGTGATGGAGGACAACGTCGAGGGTCCGGTCTACCGGGTGGGGCCGCCGCACGACAGCCACGGTGTGGTCGCTCCGTACACCGGCGGCGACATCCTCTTCGGCCGGTCGCTCGTCCGTCACGCCCTGGCGGACCGCTACGAGCGGGGGGCCCGGTTCCTGGTCCGGCCGGCCGGTGCCCCCCTGCCGTCGGAGCACGACACGCTCTTCGTGGTGCGGGCCGACCACCGGCTGGACCCCGTCACGGAACGGCGCGGAGCCGTGCCGGAGGACGGCGACACGGTCGTCCTCCTCGGGCCCGTCCCGACCGCCGCGCCGCGCTGAGGACGGTCGCGGCGGCCGGCGGCGGCCGGCGGGCCGTCGCGCGGGCTACGCCTTGCCCCTCCACCCGTCCTGGAGCATCGAGTCCAGGGTGATCGCCGCGTCGATCAGGGCCAGGTGGGTGAAGGCCTGCGGGAAGTTGCCCAGCTGGCGGCCCGTCAGGTCGATCTCCTCGGAGTACAGGCCCAGATGGTTGGCGTACGTGAGCATCTTCTCCAGCACCAGCCTGGCCATGTCGACGCGTCCGGCCCTCGCCAGCGCGTCGACGTACATGAACGTGCACAGGGAGAAGGTCCCCTCCGAGCCGCGCAGCCCGTCGGGAGAGGCCTCGGGGTTGTAGCGGTAGACGAGACTGTCGCTGACCAGCTCGTCCTCCATCGCGTCCAAGGTGGACCGCCACATCGGGTCGTCCGGTGTGATGAAGCCGACCGTCGGCATGCGCAGCAGCGACGAGTCGAGGACGTCGTCACCGTAGTGCTGCACGAAGGCCTGCTTCTTGGCGTCCCACCCCCGGTCGAGCACCTGCGCGTAGATCTCGTCGCGCGCGGCCGCCCAGCGTCCGCCGGCCGCGGGGCGGCCGTCGTCGTAGGCGATCCGCAGGGCCCGGTCGAAGGCCACCCAGGACATCACGCGACCGTAGGTGAAGTCCTTGCGGCCTCCACGGGTCTCCCAGAGCCCTTCGCCGGGCTGGTCCCAGTGGTCGACCAGCCAGTCGAGCAGCGTGTGCAGGGCCTTCCAGCCGCGGTGGTCGAGATGCATGCCGTGCTCGTGGGCGAAGTAGATGCTGTCGAGCGCCTCGCCGTAGATGTCCAGCTGGAGCTGGCTCGCCGCCCCGTTGCCGATGCGGACGGGAGCGGAGCCCCGGTACCCCTCCCAGTGGTCGAGGGTCTCCTCGACCAGGTCGGCGGAGCCGTCGACCCGGTACATGATGTTCAGCGGCCCGGAGCCGTCGGCTTCCTGGCCGGCCTCCTGCTTCACCCGGTCGTGCAGCCAGCTGATGAACGCGGCCGCCTCCTCCTTGAACCCCATGCCGAGGAGGGCGTAGACGGAGAACGACGCGTCACGGATCCAGGTGAACCGGTAGTCCCAGTTGCGCTCTCCGCCCAGTTGTTCGGGAAGCCCCGCCGTGGGGGCGGCGACCAGGGCTCCGGTCGGCGCGTACGTCATGAGCTTCAGCGTCACGGCCGAACGTTCCACCGCCTCCCGCCAGCGGCCGGAGTAGGTGGACTGGCCGAGCCAGGAGCGCCAGAAGTGGACCGTCTGGTCGAAGAGCCGCTCGAACTCCTCGACGCGGACCTCGTGCGGAGGTCCTCCGGGGGACGACTCCATGACCAGGCCTCGCTGCTCGCCCGCCCGCAGGCGCAGCGAGAAGCGCAGGTCGTTGCTGTCGACCGAGAGGATGCTCAGCAGGCGCTCGTCCTGCGGCTCGCGGACGAGGTGGACGGCGAGTTCCAGGTCCTCCGAGGCGAACACGGCCCCGTGCTCGGTGAGGTGCAGCTCGTGCGGCTTGCGGCCGTAGTCGAAGCGGGGTGCGATCTCCCCCTCGAACGTCATGCTGCCGCGGACGCAGCGCAGCATGCGGACGATACGGTGCCGGTCCGTGGCGCTCGTGCCCGTCACCGGCATGAAGTCGACGACCTCGCCCGCCCCGGACTCGGTCATGAAGCGTGTGACCAGGACGGCGGTGTCCGGGTGGTAGAGCTGTTTGGTCGTGTACGTCTCCGCGGCGGGTCGCACGGTGAAGTGGCCGCCCCTGCTCCGGTCGAGCAGTGCGCCGAAGACGCTGGGCGAGTCGAACCGCGGACAGCAGAACCAGTCGATCGTCGCATCGGTCGTCACGAGGGCCGCGGTCTGCAGATCACCGATCAGCCCGTGGTCCTCGATCAGGGGGTAGTCGTCCATCGTGGCCCCTTTCAGCCCCGGTCGACCACGCGGCGCCGCCGTCACGCGGCGGCCCCGGCGGCCCGATCAGCTTAGGACGACGAGTCCCTTCCGTCCTGTCGGGACCGTCGCACGGGAGAGCCGACCGGTCGGCTGCCGCTGCGCGGGTCCCGCGATCCCCCTACCGTGGGATCGCGGCGGTTCCGAGCCGTTCCGTGTGCCCGCCGAGCACCCGGCTCCTCCAGGCGAAGGGGGCCTGACGTGGGTGTCCCGACGTCCTGGGCGGCCCGATTCAGGCTGCGGCAGTACGTGAAGGCGAGCCTGTGGATCGTGCCGATGCTCGGTCTCGTCCTGGGCGCTCTTCTCGCCGAGCTGGCCCTGGCGGCCGACAGCACCGGCCGGCCGCCGAGCGGCTGGCACTACTCCGCGACGACGGCGAGCGACGTCCTCACCGCCATCGTGGGGGCGATGGTCGCCCTGCTCGGATTCGTCGTCACCATCGGCGTCCTGGTGGTGCAGCAGGCCACGGGTACCCTCTCCCCCCGCTACATGCGCCTGTGGTACCGGGACCGGCTGCAGAAGGCGGTTCTGGCGACGTTCACCGGCACGTTCGCGTTCGCCTTCTCCCTGCTGCGCAGCATCGAGTCCGACTCCGTCCCCGATCTCGGAGTCACCCTGGCCGGGATGGCGGTGGCCGTGAGCCTCGTGCTCCTGCTCATCTACCTCAACCGCTTCACCCACAGCCTCCGTCCCGTGGCCATCGCCGAGCTGGTCACGCGCATGGGAGAGGGCGTCTTCACCTCCGGGGCCGAGGTGATCCGGGGCGCAGCCCCCCGCGGCGACGGCGCCGTGCCGTCCGACGGTCCGGTGATGCGCATCCGTACCGAGAGTGGTGGAGCCGTCCAGGCGTTCGACGTGCCGGGGCTCCTCGCGGAGGCGACCCGCCACGACTGCGTCTTCGTCCTGACCCGGCTGGTCGGTGACTTCCTGCCGCCCGGCGCGGTACTGGTGGAGGTCCACGGGGGCAGGTCGAGACCCGACCCGGAACGAGTGACCGGTCTCGTCGCCCTGGGGGCCGAGCGCACCATCGAACAGGACCCGGCCTTCGCGCTGAGGGTCCTCGTGGACATCGCCATCAGGGCCCTGTCCCCGGCGGTGAACGACCCCACCACAGCGGTGCAGGTGATCAATTACATCGAACGGTTCCTGCACATGGTCGGCAGCGTCCGCCTCCCCGGCCGCTACGTCCTGGCCGATCCGAGCGGGACCGCCCGGCTCGTGCTTCCGGGGCGGGACTGGGACAACTATCTCCAGCTCGCCGTCTGCGAGATCCGCGACTACGGCAGTTCCTCCGTGCAGATCTGCCGAAGGCTCCACGCGATGCTCGACGGTCTGCTGGAGGCCCTGCCGGCCGGGCAGCACCCCTCCGTACGGACCCAGATGGCCCTGCTGCGGGAGTCGGTCGAGAGGGAGTTCCCCGACCCGGCCCGCCGAAGCATCGCGCAGCAGGCCGACCACCAGGGCATCGGCGGGCAGTACCTCCCCTAGCCTCCCTCTCGGCCAAAGGAGGGACCGGGGCGTCGCTCCGGTCGCGGGAGCGGGGAGGAGCGCCTTTGCTGGACTGACGGCGGGTGGTCCGCCGCTCGACGTCACATCCGCGAAGCGTCCTGCAGGAGACCTCTATGGCACCCGAGCCCAGCCGGCCGGTGGAACCGCTGCCCTCATGAGCGACACGCCGCCGGAGGGTGGAACGCGGCGGCGGCCCCACCGGCGCCGTCTGCGTTTCCTCTTCCCGCTCCTGCGCTCCGCCGTCGTGGTGGCGGCGGTCACCGCCCTGTACTTCCTGCTCCCCCTCGACCGTGATCTCGACCAGCACACGGCCTGGGTGCTCGCCCTGGGCCTGCTGGGGATCGGCGCGCTCCTCGCGCTGCAGACGGTCGCCGTCGTCGCCTCGCCCTACCCCCGGCTGCGGGCCGTCGAAGCGCTCACCACGGCCGTCCCGCTCTTTCTGCTGCTGTTCTCTGCGACCTACTTCCTGTACGCGCGCGAGCAGGGACCCCACACCTTCTCCGAACCGCTCAGCCGGATCGATGCCCTGTACTTCTCGGTGACCGTGTTCGCGACCGTCGGCTTCGGTGACATCGTGCCCGTCTCGCAGACGGCGCGGGTGCTGACCACCGTTCAGATGGTGGCCGACCTCCTTCTCGTGGGTCTGATCGCCAAGGTCATGGTCGGAGCGGTACGGCTCGGGCTGTCACGACGCGAGTCGACGACGTCGCCCGATCGGCCCGAACCGTGACGGAATCCCCGGCGGGGCGCTCGCGCGCCGTGCCGACGCCACGACGCGGCCCGGCCGGGGGAGCCACCTCCGATCCGGGTTCGCGTCACTTCCGTGTCAGCGGGCGGCGAAGGAGTGCACGGTCGTCGAGCGGTACGTCTGGCCTGGGCGGAGCACCGTCGACGGGAAGTTCGGTTGGTTGGGCGAGTCGGGGAAGTGCTGGGTCTCCAGGCAGAAGCCGTCACCCTGGCGGTAGACCTTCCCGGAGGTGCCCGCGAGCGTGGCGTCGAGGAAGTTGCCGCTGTAGAACTGCACGCCCGGCTCGGTGGTCGCGATCTTCATCACGCGGCCGTGGACGGGCTCCGTGACGGTCGCGACGTGCCGCGGGGTGTCGGTGAGTCCCTTGTCGAGCGCGAAGTTGTGGTCGTATCCACGGCCGAAGAGGACCTGCGGGTGCGCGTCGCGGATGTCCCGGCCGATGGGCTTGCCGCTGCGGAAGTCGAAGGGCGTGTGGGCGACCTTGGCGAGTTCGCCGGTCGGGATGAGGGTGGCGTCGACGGGGGTGTAGCGGGACGCGGCGATCCTCAGGGTGTGGTCGAGGATGCTGCCGCGGCCCTCTCCCGCGAGGTTGAAGTACGTGTGGTTGGTGAGGTTCACGACGGTGGCTCTGTCGGTCGTGGCCTCGTAGTCGATGCGGAAGTCGCCGCGGGGCGTGAGGACGTAGTCGACCCGGACGCGCAGGGTGCCGGGGTAGCCCATCTCGCCGTCCGCGCTGACGTAGCGCAGGGTGAGGCCGGTGTCCGGTCCTTGCGCGTACGGCTCGACGTCCCACACCCGCTTGTCGAAGCCCTTGTCCCCGCCGTGCAGGCTGTTCGGGTCGTCGTTGACGGGGATCCGGTACGTACGGCCGTCGAGGGTGAAGGCGCCGCGTGCGATGCGGTTGCCGAAGCGGCCGATGATCGCCCCGAAGTACGGGCTGCCCGCCACGTAGTCCTCGAGGTTGTCGAAGCCCAGCGACACGTTCGCGTACCGCCCGCGCCGGTCCGGGATCTCGAGGGCCTGGACGATGCCGCCGTACGACAGCACGCTCAGCCGGGTGCCTCCCGCGGCCACCGTCCAGCGGTGGACGCGTGTGCCGTCGGGCAGGGTCCCGAAAAGCTCCTTCGCCGGCCTTCCGGCCGGGCGCTCCGTGCCGCCCGCGGCGAACGCCGGGGCCGTTCCCGCGGCGGCTGCCGCCACTCCGGCGGCGCCCGCCGCCATCACCGTACGCCTGTTGATGGTCATGTCGATGGAGCTCCTTGACGTAGGACGTTCGATATTTCGTCACCCGTTCGAAATCGTGGCGTGACCGTAATGACGTCGCGAGGGGTGTGTCAACGGTCCGCGCATCGCGCCCTCCAACCATCTTCCCTGTGGGCAGCGGGAGTTGACCGAGGCACGACGAGCGCATGACGAGGGCGGGCTCGGCCTTTCGCCGAGCCCGCCGTGCCGGCTCCACTCCGGGGCCGGCCCCGTGTCACGCCGTCAGCGCTGCAGCGTCAGCAGACCCGGCCGGTAGGGCCACTGACCGTATTCGCCGCCGGAGTTGGGGTCACGCCCCTGGTAGAGGAACTGCAGGTTGCAGGGATCGACGGTGAAGGTCTGATCGGCGCTGGTACGGATCAGCTCGCCGTGGCTGATGTCGTTGGTCCAGGTGGCGCCGCTGTTCGCCTTGCCCGCGAAGGGGTTGCCCTCGGTCGCGGCCTGGGGCGTCCACGTGCCGTTCAGGCTGGTGGCCGTGAACGAGCGGAAGTACCGGCCCTGCGAGCCGATCGCCTCGACGATCATGAGGTAGCGGTCCTGGCCCTGGAGCTTGTAGACCTGCGGGGCCTCGAACAGGTTGTTCGTCGTGTCGCTCATGATCGTCGTGTAGGTCGAGCCGAAACTGCCCGGGAAGTTCCCGATCGGCATGCTCGCCCGGTAGATCTTGCCGTTGTCACCGGCGAAGAACAGGTACATGTTCGTGCCGTCGGCGATGAGCGTCTGGTCGATGGGGCCTGTCGTGGAGCCGGTGATGCTTCCGGAGAAGAGCACCTGCTGCGCCGACCAGCCGTTGGGGTTGGTCGGGTCGCTCGACGTCCGGTAGGAGAAGGCGCTCCCACCTCCCCACTGGTAGGCGAGCACCCAGATGTTCTTCGGCGCGAAGTAGAAGAGCGTGGGCGCGACGACGGAGTTCGACATGGTGTTCTGGCCGGCCGAGGCCATCTCCGACCAGTTGCCGAACAGCCCGAAGTTCATCGAGCCCCAGCCCGCTCCCGTTCCCGCGGCGCCGTGCGTCGTCGCGTAGACGAGGTGCTTGCCGTTGTACGGGGCGACGGTGAAGTCCTTGAGGGAGGCCCAGCCCGCCTTGGGCTGCGCCAGCGCGCCCGTCGACGTCCAGCGGTACGTCGACGGGAGGGCGCACGTGCCGGGGGTGCCGGCGCCGACCTTGACGAGCTGCCACTGCTGGTTGGTGCCGCCCCAGTCGTCGTACTGGACGATGTTCGCGTTGTCGGCGGTGGAGGCGCCCTGCACTTCGAGGGCCTTGCCGCTGTGGCGCGCGATGAGCCTGACGTGACCGTCCGGGCTGTCGGCGAGACGCCACTGCTGGTTGGTGCCGTTAGCGTCGGCCCACTGGACGATCGCGGCGCCGTTGGCGGTGGAGGCGCCCTGGACGTCCAGCACCTTGCCGGAGTGGCGGGACTTGACGCGGTAGTAGCCGCCGCCGGAGTCGACGAACTGCCACTGCTGCTGGTTCTGGTCGTTCCTGGACCACTGGGTGATGCGGGCGCCGTCGCCGGTCGCCAGGTTGTAGACGTCCAGGGCCTTGCCGCTGTTGCGGTTGACCAGTACGTACGAGGCGTTGGTGTCGATGACCGGCGCCGCGCCCGCGGGCTGGGCGGTGAAGAAGGTGGCCAGGAGCAGTAAGGGCGCGAGGACGGCGATCAGGCCTCTGAGGTGGTTCGTGAACGGATGGCGTGTCGACATCAGAAGAGCTCCTTCGGGGGGTGGGGGTGAGGTGACCCCGGCGAACCGGCGAGCGGACGCGTCGGCGGGTCGGGGAGGGCATAGGTGTGAAGGCGGCCGCACATGCCGAAGACCTGGTGCTCCGGGCGTTCCAGGCGTGCCACCTCGCCGTGGCCGAGGTGCGAGAGGTCTCCGGCCTTCAGCCGTTCCAGTTGACGGCCGGTCGCGACGGCCGCGGCCAGCGGGCCGTCACGCCAGCGGATCCGCCAGGCGTCCAGGAGTTCGCTCTTCAGGCGGGCGGCCGCGGTGTGGAACTCCCGCAGCCCGCCCTCGCGCAGGGCGAGGAAACCCTCCAGGGCCAGGTCGCGGCGGCGGCGCGCCGCCGCGCTGTGGTCGCCGGTCAGGGCGGCCGCCTTCCGGTAGGCGGGAGGATCGGCGAGGACGGGAGCCGGGAAGGTGAAGACGGCGTCGCCCGCCTCGGGGAGTCCGCTGTTCTGCATGAGCACCACGAGGCGCAGGCCGCCGGCGTTGACGAGGCGGTGGATCGTGCCCGGGGTGAACCAGACGACGTCGCCGGGACGCAACGGGGTGTCGGCGAAGCCGGAGGTGGTGAGGGTCTGGACGCTGCCCGCGCCGCCGATGACGACGTAGGCCTCGGAGCACACGAGGTGCATGTGGGGTGCGCCCCCGCACAGTCCGTCGGCGGCCTCCCAGTCGTACACGGTCAGCCCGGAGATCCCGACACCGCCGGGGAACGGGGTCACCACGGGTGCTCCGCGACGTGGCGGGACAGGCGCCCGGGGGTCCACGCGCCGTCGGCCACGACGATCCGGTAGCGGCGGGACAGGGTGTCGCCCGGTGCCAGCGGCAGTTCCGTGTCGAACGCCAGCGACGGGTTGACGGCGGGGATGGGCTCGCTGCGGACGAACCAGTGGCAGGGGGCGTCCGGGTCGTCCAGGAACAGGAGCGTGGAGGCACGGTCGACCTCGTCGTGCCTGCCGATGAAGGCCAGCCAGTCGCCCTTCTCCCCCATCGCGGGGCCGATCACCTCGCCGCCGGTGAAGTCGCGCGGGCCGCGCCAGAACAGACCGGAGTATCCGGCGAGCTCCCTGCCCTGGGTGCCCGGGCTGCCGAACACCAGACCGGTGTCGAGGACGTTGGTCAGCGCGGTGGTGACCTCGAGGGTCCAGGAGTCTGTTTCGACCTCGCACGCGGTCAGCGTGCGGCGCTCGTCGATCCAGTGCTCCCCCGCCATCGTGTGCCAGGCCAGGTCCTCGGTGATCACGGCGCGGCCGTCTCCCGTCCCGGCGGACAGGGTGAGGCTGCGCATCGTGCCGAGGTTCGGCAGGTCGACGTAGCCCCGGCCGCGCAGGTAGGTGCCGCCGCCCCAGAAGTTCTGCCCCGACAGCCACGACGCCGTGATCTGGACGCCCTTGTGCCAGCGGTGGTCGTGCGGCCGGTATCCGGTGACGACGTCGCCGGCGAGCGTGCGCACCGGATGCAGGTAGGGCTTCGGCGCCTCGAAGGGGTCCATGACCGGTCGGTGCACGTACCGGAAGAGGTCGACGCCGCGGGTCCGGACGGTCAGCGAGTCCTCGTTCTCGAGGAGTTCGAACGTCATCGGAACACCTCCGGGCGTCCCCCGTTGAGTGAGCCGTAGAACGGGTCGGCCGCGTCGATCTCCCCGCGCCGGACCGGCAGGCCGGTGATCGCGGCCTTGTACAGCGCCGTGACCAGTTCCATGGTGGATCTGCCGAGGTCGGGCCGGACACCCGCCTCGTAGCCGTCAAGGAAGTCCGCGAGCTGGGCGGTGTGCGAGCTGGGCAGGTCGTCCGGCGGCTCCCACGTCACGCCGGCCGACCTGGTCGTGACCTTCCAGTCCGCGTTGGAGTAGCCGTACAGGTGCCGCAGCTCGACCGTGGCGTCGGTGAGGTCGAACCGCAGGTAGCTCTCCTCGCGCGGGGAGAGGACGCTGTTGACGACCGTCGCGATGGCTCCGTTCTCGAAGCGGACCAGAGCCGCGGACACGTCCTCGGTCTGGACGTCGCGCTCGAGACGGCCGGCCATCGCGCGCACCTCGGCCCATTCGCCGAGCACCGCGAGCATCAGGTCCATCTGGTGGATGCCGTGACCCAGCGTCGGGCCGCCGCCCTCACTCTCCCAAGTGCCGCGCCACGGCACGTCGTAGTAGGCGTCGTCGCGGTACCAGGTGGTGACGCACTGCGCGACCAGCGGTCGGCCCAGCGTGCCGGCCGCGATCCGGCCGCGCAGGTACCGGGCCCCCGAGCCGTACCTGTGCTGGAACACCGCGCCCGCGACGGCGTGCCCCTCGGCGGCATGGATCCGGTCGAGTTCGGCCAGCGACAGGGCCACCGGCTTCTCGCACCACACCCACGCTCCCGACTCCAGGCAGGCCACGGCCTGTTCGGCGTGCAGGAACGGGGGTGTGCACAGGTGTACGAGGTCCGGCCTCTGCTCGTGGAGCATGGTGCGCAGGTCGGTGTAGACGGCGGGAACGCCGTGTTCGGTCGCGAACGCCTCGGCGCGCGCCGCGTCCACGTCGACGGCTGCCACGATCACGGCGCGGTGCGCCTGCGCGCGGAGGGCGGGGATGTGGCAGATGCCCGCGATCCCGCCGGTCCCTACGATCGCCGTGCGTATCATCCGCCCAGCACCTTCCTGATCGAGTGGTAGGCGGGCTTGGGCAGCAGGTTCTCGTCGTAGGGCAGCGCCGCGCCCTCACCGGGGAAGACGGAGGGGATCCACGAGTACTTGTCCGTGTAGTCCCAGATGGTGATGCCGACGCACTTCTCGACCGCCAGGCAGGCCTTGACGTAGTCGGCGTACCAGGTGGCCTGGGTGGCGAGCTTTTCCGGGGTCGCGGGGAGGTTCATCCGGATGTCGAGCTCGGTGACGGCGACCTCGACCCCGAGGTCGGCGAAGCGCTGCATGTTCTGCCGGACGTCGGCGGGGTAGCCGTACTGGAGTGCCAGATGGCCCTGGATGCCGAAGCCCTCCACCGGGACGCCGTCGGCCTTGAGCTGCTTGATCAGCGTGTAGTACGCGTCGCTCTTGGGGCCGATCCCGTCGACGTTGTAGTCGTTGAGGTACAGCTTGGCGTGCGGGTCCGCCTCGTGGGCCCAGCGCAGGGCGTCGGCGATGTAGCCGGGGCCGAGCGTCTTGTAGAAGAGCGACTCGCGGTAGGTGCCGTCCTCGTTGAAGGCCTCGTTGACGACGTCCCAGTGGATCACCTGGCCCTTGTAGTGCCGGGCCACGGTCTGGATGTGGTTCTTGAGGACGGCGCGCAGCTCGTCGGCGGTCCAGGTGCCCTCGGTGAGCCAGGCGGGGAGCTGGCTGTGCCAGACGAGGGTGTGGCCGCGGACCTTCTGGTGGTGGTCCTTGGCGAAGGCCATCACCTCGTCGGCGGCGGTGAAGTCGAAGACGCCGCGCTCGGGCTCGGTGGCGTACCACTTCATGGCGTTGCCGGGGGTGGTCTGTCCGAACTCGCTGCCGAGCAGCTTCAGGTAGGCGGCGTCGGTGAACTCGGGGTTGTCGGTGGCGGAGCCGAAGTACTTGTGGTGCTTCTTGGCCAGTTCGCCGAGCGTTCTGGGCCGGGGCTCGGCGGCCGCGGGCGCGGCGGCGAGGCCGGCTCCGAGGCAGATGGCGGCGGACAGGGCGACGAGGTTCCGGGACAGGAACATGCGGGACTCCTCTGGATGGTTGCCGGACACGACCTAGTCGAGGACGATCGTGGTCAGCGCGCGCGGCGCTAGCTTCGCCGTGAGAGTCGTGCCGCGCGTGGAGACGACGTCGGCGGGGGTGATGGAGCGGGTCTCGTCGGTGACGTAGCCGTCGGGGTGCCGGTCGTGCCCGCCACGGAGGGAGAAGTCGGCGGAGCCTTCGGTGGTCGCGGTGTTGAGGATCTGGATCACGCGGCTGCCGTCGGTGTTGCGGAAGGCCGTGACCTTCAGTGCCGGGTCGGGGTTCGTGACCGGGACGCGGACGGCTTCGGGGCGGATGAACCGGCTGAAGGCGGCCAGTGCCCAGTACCTTTTGGACACCCGGTAGTCGTCTCCGGGGTTCGCGAGTTGGATGAGCCCGCGGGTCGCGCCGAGGGACGCGCCGGTCCAGTAGACGTAGGCGTTGGCGTTGCCGACGGTCAGGGTGTTCTGGATGTCGGCCGCGACGGTGAAGCCGTCGTAGCCGCTGCCGTCGTCCCAGCTCTCGTTCCAGGTGGTGCCGTCCGGTGACCATTCCGACATCCACACGCGCTTGTCGGTCGGCTGCGGGACGTCGGTCGGACCGCTGTAGCGGTGTCCGGTGATGGTCCGGACGGCCTTGCCGGCCACGGGGTCCGCCTCGATGGCCTCGGTGTAGCTGACCTGCCGGTCCCAGCCCGCGGCGTCGCAGCAGACCAGTGCGGTCTTCAGTCCGGATGCGCGCACGGTCGGCCCGAGCACCTTGAGGAAGTCGACGGCCTGTCGCGGGGTGAACCGCATCGAGGCGTAGGTCGCCGTCCAGTCGGGTTCGTTGGTGAATCCCAGGTCGGTGATCCTGATGCCTTCGCGCTGGTAGAACTTCGCGTACTGGACGAGGTAGTTCGCGTAGGCCTGACGCCATGCGGGCAGCAGTTCGCCGCCGTCGTTCTCGCTGGCGTTGGTCTTCATGAAGGCCGGGGCGCTCCAGGCGTCGGCGAAGAACCGTTCGACGCCGTAGGCCTTGGCCTCCTTGGCGAGCCAGACCTGTCCGCCGTCCCAGCCGTCCCAGACGTACTTCGGTGGGGCGTCCGGCCCGCCGGGATCGACCGGCAGGATG
Source organism: Streptomyces exfoliatus (assembly GCF_000725545.1). Taxonomy (GTDB): domain Bacteria; phylum Actinomycetota; class Actinomycetes; order Streptomycetales; family Streptomycetaceae; genus Streptomyces; species Streptomyces exfoliatus. Next base: position 236,225 of record NZ_JNZP01000011.1, read on the forward strand.
GTGGGCATGTGGTCGTAGACCCTGTCGGTCGACGAGCCGATGCCCAGGCGCAGGATCGAGAGGCCGGCGCCCTTGTCCTTGCTGAGCAGCAGGTCGAGTACCTCGCGTCGCTTGGCCGGGCTGAGGCCGCGCGCGCCGTGGAGCAGGTCGGCCCGCTGGAAGGCCATCGAGAAGCCGAATCCGTCGATGGGCTGGAGTTCGGCGTGGAAGTCGATGCCGGATCGCGCGGGGGCGGACACGGCCTGGGACGGTAAGGCGAACATCAGTGCGAGTGTCAGTGCGGTCAGGCGTTTCACAAGGTCTCCTCGGGGGTGGAGGGCGCTCGGAAGGGGTCAGCCCTTGGTGGCGCCGGCGGTGAGGCCGCCGATCAACTGCCGTTCGGCGACGGCGTAGAAGGCGAGCGCGGGGACCATGGCGAGCACGATGTACGCCAGGACGAGCGCGTAGTCGGTCGAGTACTGGCCCTGGAACTGCTGGACGCCGACGGGAATCGTCTGCCATTTCGGGTCGTTGAACACCAGGAGCGGCAGGAAGAAGTTGTTCCAGCTCGTGACGATCGCCAGGACCGAGACCGTGCCGAGCGCCGGACGCGCCATCGGCAGCAGGATCTTCCAGAAGAAGCGGAACTTGCCGCAGCCGTCGACGATGGCCGCCTCCTCGATCTCCGCCGGGATGGTCCGGAAGAAGCCGCGGAGGATGATGATCGTCATGGGGAGCCCGAAGGCGGCCTGCGGGAGGATCACCCCGAGCGGGTTGTCCAGCAGGTCGAAGTTCCGCAGCATGAGGAACAGCGGCAGGACGGCCACCGCGAACGGGAACATCAAGCCGATGGTGAACAGGGTGTAGAACAACTCCCGGCCTCGGAAGGCATAGCGGGCCAGGACGAACGCCGCCATCGCGGCGACCGCCACCGTGCAGAAGGTCGTGCCGATCGCGATGCCCGCGCTGTTGGCGATCTGCCGCCAGAACATGCCGTCGCCGAGGATGCCGGCGTAGTTGCCGGTCTGCCACTGCTCCGGCAGGCCGAACGGGTTGGTCGTCAGCTCACCGGTGCTCTTGAACCCGGAGATCACCGCGTAGACCAGCGGCACGACGACGAACGCGCCGATCAGCCAGATCACGGCGTGCAGCGACAGGCCGCGTACCGTCCTGCGGGCGCTCATCGGCCACCTCCCGTGGTGACGGCCCCGCTCAGGTCACGGCGGAGCACGTAACGCTGGTAGAAGAGGGAGAAGACCAGGCTGATCATGAACAGCACCACGCTGATCGCGCTGGCGTAGCCGACCTGGTACCGCTTGAACCCGAACTGGAACATCGAGATCGCCATCGTCTCCGAGGAGTGGTTGGGCCCGCCCGCGGTCATGACCCAGACGAGGTCGAAGAGCTGGATGGACCCGATGACCGAGAGGAAGACGCTGATCCGGATCGTCGGGCCGAGCAGCGGCAGCGTCACGTGCCGGAAGCGCTGCCAGGCGCCGGCGCCGTCGATGGAGGCGGCCTCGAGGATCTCGCCCGGGATGCCCTGCAGTCCGGCGAGGAAGAGCATCATGTGGAAGCCGAAGTACTTCCAGACCATGACCACGAACAGGGTCGGCATGACCGTCGAGGGATCGGCGAACCACCTGCCCTGCAACCCCTCCAGGCCGAGGAGACCGACGAGATGGTCGGCCATGCCGTCGCCGGGCAGGAAGATCATCGTGAAGAGGACCGCCGTGACGACCTCGGACAGGATGTACGGCGCGAAGAACAGCATCCGGTAGACGGCCCGGCCGCGCAGCCGCTGGTTGAGCAGGACCGCGGTGAACAGCGCGAACGGCAGTTGCACCGTGATCGACAGGACGATCAGGTACAGCCCGCGCCCCAGGTCGCCGAGGAAGACCTGGTCGTCGAAGAGCTTGGTGTAGTTCGCGAAGCCGACGAAGTCGTCCATGGGGCCGATTCCGCCCCACTTGAAGAAGCCGGTGTAGACGGCGACGACGATGGGGGCGAGGACGAAGACGAGGAAGAGGACCAGGGCCGGGACGAGGAACCAGGCGACCGACGCCCAGCTTCCCCACCTGCGCAGGAGCGACCGGGCCGGGGCGGGCGGGTGCACCGGCACCGGCGCCGTGTCCTCCGCCCGCTCCTCGGTCTTGGCGGACACGGAGCTAGGCACCCTTCGCAGCCTCGGTGATCGACTCGGTGACCTGCTCGGGCGTCTTCTTGCCCGCGATGAGGTCGGCGACGCTGTCGTTGACCTCCTGGCCGACGGCCGGTGGGTAGGCCTGGTCGAGGAAGAGCTGGAAGCCCGTCGCCTTGACCAGGCTGTCGGCCACCACCTTCCTGTTGGCGTCGGTGAGCTGGCTCTCCGCGCCCTTGACCACCGGCAGGTAGCCGTTGGAGGCCAGCAGCTTGGACTCGTTGTCCAGGACGAGGAACTTCAGGAAGTCCAGCGCTTCCTTCGGTGCTCCCTTGCGCAGTGCGAAGCCACCGCCGCCGCCGAACACCTCGGTGGCGCGACCGACACCGCCGTCCACCGTCGGGAAGGGGAAGAAGCCCAGGTCCGCTCCGAGGTCGGCGCCCGCGTCCTTCTGCACCGAAGGGCCCCACTGGCCCATCAGCTCCATGGCCGCCTTGCCGTTGCCCATGGTCGCGGCCTGGCCGCCGGGGGTGGCGTACCCGGCGCCGAGGAAGGCCGGCTGGAACGGCTGGAGGTCGACCAGCTCCTTGAGGTGGGCGCCCGCCTGGACGAAGCCCGCGCCGGTGAAGTCCTTGGTGGTCGCAGCCTGTTGCAGCGCGGGGAGACCCGCGACGCGCATCGCGAGGTAGGCCCAGTAGTAGTGGCCCGGCCATTTCTCCTTGCCCGCGAGGGCGATCGGAGTGACGCCCGCCGCCTTGAGCTTCCGGACGTCTTCGAGGAGCTCGGCCCAGGTGGTCGGCGGGGCCGTGATCCCGGCCTGGGCGAAGAGCTTCTTGTTGTACCAGAAGCCGACCATGCCGATGTCGTACGGCACCCCGTAGGTCCTGCCCTCGAACTGATAGGCCTGCAGCGAGACCGGTGTGAGGTCGGACGACCAGTCGAACACGTCGGTGAGGTCCTCGACGAGGCCCGCGTCGACCTGTTGCCGCAGCACGCCGCCGCCCCAGGTCTGGAAGACGTCGGGGAGTTTGCCCGAAGAGGTGGTGGCGGTCAGTTTGGACTTGAACGCCTCGTTCTCCAACGAGGTCGTTCTGATGACGATGTTCGGGTGGTCGGACATGAACGCCGAGGAGATCTCCGGGAAGAGGGACTTGCCCGGCTCCGTCGTGGCGATGTTCCACCACGCGAACGTCACCTTGCCGTCGGCCCCCGGCTCGCCACCGGAATCGTCAACGCCGCAGGCCGCGGCCATGGAGACGGACAGTGCGGTCAAGCCCGAGAGCGCCAGGAAGCGTCGTCGGCTCGGGGGGTTGCTGGCCATGGGACCTCCGGGTCGGGGAATGCCGGTTCATGCCCGAAAACATTTCGAAATACTCTCGAATTCTGTGCTGCCACAAACTAGGAACACGAGGCTTCTCGGTCAAGACCTGTCGCCGATTTAACTAAAACCAGCGGGTGTTGGCCGTCTTGACAAGCAGTCACGCCGCCCAGAAACTCTTCGAAAGTTTGCGATACCTGTCGCCGGTCGAAGGCGTCCGCACAGAGGAGTGAAGTTGAGCGAGCAGCGTCCGACCCTGGCCGTCATCGCCGCGGAGGCAGGGGTCTCGCAGGCCACCGTGTCCAAGGTGATCAACGGCCGCTCCGATGTCGCACCCTCGACACGCGAACGGATCGAGGGCCTGCTGCGGTCACACAACTACCTCCAGCCGGGCCGGCAGGGCAGAGCGCGCAGGTCGGGCCTCGTCGACCTGATCATCGGCGGCCTGGACAGCGCGTGGGCGGTGGAGATACTGCGCGGCGTCGAGGCCGAGTGCGCCCGGCGGAGCGTCGGCACCGTCGTGTCGCTCGTCCCGCCGGGCGAGGCCACGCCGTCGAGTTGGGCGGCGCTGCCGGTCCTGCACCACAGCGACGGCGTCATCCTCGTCACCACCTCGGTCACCCACGCCCAGCGCGCCCAGGTCGAGCGGGCCGGGGTGGCGCTGGTCGTCATCGACCCGATCGACCTGCCGGGCAACGGCGTGCCGAGCATCGGCGCGACCAACTGGGCGGGCGGCCTGGCCGCCACCGAGCACCTGCTGGAACTGGGGCACCGCCGGATCGCCACGATCGGCGGGCGCAAGGAGATGCTCTGCAGCCAGGCACGCATCGACGGGTACCGGGCGGCCCTGGAGCGGGCCGGGATCGAGGTCGACCGGGACCTGATCCGGTACGGCGACTTCCAGCACGAGGGCGGGTTCCAGGGCGCCAGGGAGCTGCTCGCCCTGCCCGACCCCCCGACCGCCATCTTCGCCGGCAGCGACCAGCAGGCGATGGGCGTCTACGAAGCCGCCCGGCAGAAGGGACTGAGAATCCCGCAGGACCTCAGCGTCGTCGGCTTCGACGACCTGCCGATGTGCGATTGGCTCTCACCGCCGTTGACGACGGTGCGCCAGCCGCTGGAGGAGATGGGCCGACTCGCCGCCCGCACCCTGTTCCAGCTTCTGGAGGACCAGCCTCTGGTCAGCCCTCGGATGGAGCTCTCGACCGAACTCAAGGTCCGACACTCCACCGCCGCGCCCCGCCCCTAGGAGAGGCGCGCACCGAATCACTCGGTTATGGCGCGGTCTCTCCCGAGAGGGAACCCGTTCGTATCGAGCGCCGATCTGTCGGCACCGCCATGCGCGCCCGACCCGCGTTTCTCTCCGTTTGTCCGTATGCGAATGCGCTGACGACGAGGTGACGTCACCCGATCACTCCATCGAAATACTTTCGAAGGCTCCTGTGCTCCCAGGAGAGGCATCAAGGCTGCCCAGAGGGCCTCGCGTCTCGAAATTCTTTCGAAACTCTTGACATGTTTCTGCCAGGTTTCCACACTGAGTCCCGAGGCGGCGTAGCCCCTCTGCCCGAGAGCCGGGTGCCGGCCTCGGACCGTAACGCCCCGGCGGTAAGAGTCCTTTGACCACGGACGCGGGTGTCGCTCACGCGAATTCATTCCGCCGCGCTCAATTCCTTCCGCGATTTCCCTCCTGGAGGCTCCCTCATGCGCTCGAATTCCCGTCCCCCCTCCCATGCCCGCCGAAAGGTCGGCGGCCTGTTCGCGGCGCTGACCGTCGGCGTCCTCGGTTCGGCCGCCGTGCTGGTGGCGCCGCTGACCTCACACGCCGCGGAAAGCACGCTCGGCAAGGCGGCGGCGCAGAGCGGCCGTTACTTCGGCACCGCCATCGCCTCGGGCAGGCTCAACGACGCGACGTACACGACGATCGCGAACCGCGAGTTCAACTCGGTGACCGCCGAGAACGAGATGAAGATCGACGCCACCGAACCCCAGCAGGGCCAGTTCAACTTCACCGCCGGCGACCGCGTCTACAACTGGGCGGTGCAGAACGGCAAGCAGGTGCGCGGCCACACCCTGGCCTGGCACTCCCAGCAACCCGGCTGGATGCAGAACCTCAGCGGGAGCGCGCTGCGCCAGGCCATGAACAACCACATCACCGGCGTGATGACCCACTACAAGGGCAAGATCGCCCAGTGGGACGTCGTGAACGAGGCCTTCGTCGACGGCACGTCGGGGGCCCGGCGCGACTCCAACCTGCAGCGCTCCGGCAACGACTGGATCGAGGTCGCCTTCCGCACCGCACGCGCCGCCGACCCGGCGGCCAAGCTCTGCTACAACGACTACAACGTCGAGAACTGGACCTGGGCCAAGACCCAGGCCATGTACGCCATGGTCCGGGACTTCAAGCAGCGCGGCGTGCCCATCGACTGCGTCGGCTTCCAGTCGCACTTCAACAACGACAGCCCGTACAACAGCAACTTCCGCACCACCCTGCAGAACTTCGCGGCCCTCGGCGTCGACGTGGCCATCACCGAACTCGACATCCAGGGCGCCTCGGGCACGACCTACGCCAACGTGACCAACGACTGCCTGGCCGTCCCGCGCTGCCTCGGCATCACGGTGTGGGGTGTGCGCGACACGGACTCCTGGCGAGCGGAGCACACGCCGCTGCTGTTCAACGGTGACGGGAGCAAGAAGCCCGCCTACACCTCCGTCCTCAACGCGCTCAACGCCGGCTCCACGACGCCCACCCCGACGCCCACCCCCACTCCCCCGCCCGGTTCCGGACAGATCAAGGGCGTCGCCTCGGGCCGCTGCCTGGACGTGCCCAACTCCAGCACCACCGACGGCACCCAGCTGCAGCTCTGGGACTGCAACAGCCGCGTCAACCAGCAGTGGACCTACACCGCCGCGGGTGAGCTCAGGGTCTACGGCGACAAGTGCCTGGACGCCGCCGGCACCGGCAACGGCGCCAAGGTCCAGATCTACAGCTGCTGGGGCGGCGACAACCAGAAGTGGCGCCTGAACTCGGACGGATCCATCGTCGGCATCCAGTCCGGCCTCTGCCTCGACGCCGCTGCGAACGGCACCGCCAACGGCACCCTGATCCAGCTCTACTCCTGCTGGAACGGCAGCAACCAGCACTGGACCCGCACCTGACCCGCCACAGCGAAAGGGTGAACCTATGAAGACCTACGCTGAGGCTTCCCTCTCCCCTCCGCAAGCACATCGCTGGTGGTCCCGGTTCGCCGTCGTGGTGGCGGCGACCCTCACGATCGGTACGCTCGTCGTGGCGAAGCCGGCACCCGCCGAGGCGGCGACGGTGGACACCAACGCCTCGTACGTCCTGGTCAATCGCCACAGCGGCAAGGCGCTGGACGTCTACGGCGCGTCCACCGCCGACGGCGCGCGGGTCAGCCAGTGGACGCGCAACGACGGAGCCAACCAGCAGTGGCAGTTCGTGGACTCCGGCGGCGGTTTCTACCGGCTCAAGGCCAGGCATTCGGGCAAGGTCCTCGGCGTGGCCGGTGCCTCGACCACCGACGGTGCCGCGATCGCGCAGTGGACCGACGTCAACGGCGCCCACCAGCAGTTCCGCCTGGCCGACTCCGACGCGGGCCACGTCCGGCTGATCAACCGCAACAGCGGCAAGGCCGTGGAGGTACAGGGCGCTTCCACCACCGACGGCGGCAATGTCGTCCAGTACGCCGACTGGGGCGGCGCCAACCAGCAATGGCAGATGATCAAGCTGTCGTCCGGTGCCGGCGGATGCGGCAGTGCCCCGACTCTGGCGAGTGGTACGCACACGATCCAGAGCGGCGGCAAGAGCCGCAGCTTCATCCTCAGGGTTCCCGCCGCCTACGACAACGCCCATCCCTACCGGCTGATCTTCGCGTTCCACTGGCGGGGCGGAACCGCCGGCGAAGTCGCCTCGGGCGGAACGAGCGGGACCGCGTGGTCGTACTACGGCCAACAGGAGCAGTCGAACAACAGCGCCATCCTCGTCGCGCCGCAGGGCCTCGGTAACGGCTGGGCCAATGCGGGCGGTGAGGACGTCACCTTCGTCGACGACATGATCCGGCGCATCGAGGGCGGCCTCTGTGTCGACACGGCACAGCGTTTCGCCACGGGCTTCAGCTGGGGCGGCGGCATGAGCTACGCACTCGCGTGCAGCCGGGCGAACGTCTTCAGGGCTGTAGCGGTCATCTCCGGCGGCCAGATCAGCGGGTGCAGCGGCGGCGCGCAGCCCATCGCCTACTTCGGAATCCACGGCATAGGCGACTCCGTCCTCACCATCGCGCAAGGGCGGTCCCTGCGCGACAGATTCGTCGGCAACAACGGCTGCACACCCCAGAGCCCGCGCGAGCCCGCGCCGGGCAGCCGGACGCACATCACCACCACCTACTCCGGCTGCCGTGCCGGGTACCCCGTCCAATGGGCCGCGTTCGACGGAGGCCACATACCCGGTCCGGTCGACGGCTCCCCCGCCGAGAGCGGCGTCGCGACCTGGACCAAGGGAGAGATCTGGAGGTTCTTCGCACAGTTCCAGTGAGACACCGCACCATGGAGTGGAGCCGGGGTGATCCCGGCTCCACTTCGCCGCCACCTCCTCCCCGCAGACCCCGTGCTCAGTGGTCCGCGCAGCACGGGGTCGGGTCCGGCATCTCGAAGGGCACCAGGGCTCCGCCGGCGGCGGGCATGGCGGCGAGGACGAGTTCGCCTTCGACCGTGAGCTGAGGTCGTACGTGCCCGTTCGTCACCAGGCGCGTGTCCGGGGCCGGCGGATCCGGACTCCCGAGCACGGTCACACGGTCGATCGCCGACCGCGAGAGGACGTCGGTGACCGTGAGCGTGCCCGTGAGGGCGGCCGCTCCCGGGTACAGCACCGCGCGGCCCACCGCGTCGGGGGTGCCAGGCGTCACCTGGTGGCCACGTGCGGCGAGCCGCTCCTCGACGGTGCTCAGGAGCGGGGCGGAGGCAAGGTCCAGTGACACCACGACCCGCGGCCGCTCCCCGCGCACCAGGTGCGTGCATCCCCACACATGCTTGGGCAAGCCGAGTTCGGCTGCCAGCGCGTGGAGCAGGTGGTCGGCGGCACGCAGGTCCCGGACTCCCGCGTCCACGGTCAGGACGTACGGCGTCACGACGGCAACACCCATACCGGATTCGAGTAGAACCACAGGTCGCGCCACGGGTCGGCGTCCCCGACCACGTCGATGGCCGGGCCCGCCGGGTCGACCGCGGCACCCATCGGACCGACGGCGGTGCGGTTGCCGTCGGTGCCGCGCAGCCGGACGTAGACGGGGTGGTCGACGCGGCCGAGGTCGTAGGTGAGGCGGACCGTGCCGGACGCCCTGTTCACCTCGTACGACTTCACCACCCTGGCCGTCGGCGCGGTGAAGGTGTCCCGGTCCGCGACCGGGCCGGTCACGTCACCCTGGACGACGTCCACACGGGCCAGCTCGGGCACGAAGCCGGCCCAGTTGGGGCCACCGGCGAGGGCGAGGTCGACCGTCAGAGTGACGTGCGTACCCTTCCTGACGTGCAGGGCGCCGCCGAGCGTGGCCCAACGGCCGCCGCCGGCCACGCGGACGTCGAGACCGCTGATCAGCTGCCCGTGGTCCACCCAGATGCGGCCCGCCCGGATGCCGTCCATGACGGCTGCGTAGCCGAAGCCGTCGGCGCCGACGTGGGTGCGGCTGTAGTAGCCGGGCCAGTAGTCGCCCTCGGCGAGGTCGAGCTTCCCGCCGTAGACCGGGTCCGCGTGCCTGCCGTCGACGGCGAAGTCGCCGCCGGGGCCGCGCACGGCGGTGTCCGCGTAGACGTTGTGGGAGTCGGAGTTGGCGGTGATCCACCAGGGCTTGCCCTCGGCGAGGAGGCTGTCCCAGAGTCCGCCGACGGTGGCGGTCATCCAGTCGAAGCCGCCCCAGGTGCGGTAGCTCTCCAGAGGGTAGCCGGGGAAGGAGTTGGCTCCCGGACTGCCGTCGTAGAGGCCGCGGGCCCGGCCCATGCCGAGGCCCTTGGCGATCCCGGCGGCCTGGTGGCCGGGGGCTCCCTCCATGCCGACGGCGATACGGCGGCCCCCGCCGGTGGCGTCGCGCCAGGCCCGGATCTCGTGCGGCGAGTCGATGCCCTTGCGCGCCGGGTGGTTGGCGAGCATCAGCACGTCCTCGACCTGGCGCCGCCGGATCTGGTCGGCGAGGAAGCCGAGTCCCGCGATGGCCAGGGCCTCGTTGGCGGGCGTGGAGTCACCGGCGCCCTTGACGCTGCCGTCGTAGTCGGTCTCGAACCGCTTGAGGACGGAGACCTCGTTCCTGCCGGGGTGGACGAAGACGGTGCCGTGCTCGGCACCGGGGATGTTCCACTCAAGCCCTTGGAAGACGAGGGTGTCCGCGTAGGCGTCGCGGGCCTCGCGGATGTCCGGGTTGACCTTCTCGACGCCGATCCTGGCGTGGGTCGCGTTGCCGTGGTCGGTGATGACCAGCCAGTCCATGCCGTGCTTGGCGCCCTGACGGACCTGGTCGACGACGCGGTACTTGCCGTCATTGCTGTACTGGGTGTGGATGTGGTGGTCGCCGGCCAGCCAGAGGAAGCCGTTCGTCCGCCGGGAGGAGGAAGCGGCCGCGGACACCGGCGAGGCGAGGACGCTCCCGGCGGCCAGGCCGGCGCCGAGCAGGCCCGCCCGGCGCAGCAGCGAGCGGCGCGACCGCTGCTCGGGGGTCAGGGCCTCGTCGGGCACGGAGGTGTCGAAGGCGGCGGGCAGCTCCGCCGCCGACCGACCGTGACCGTGGTCATCGTCATGGTCCTGGTCGCCGTGTCCGTGCTGGTGAGGACCGTGCGCGTGGCTGTGCCCCATGGGACGCCTCCTGATCACCGCTGCCGTGCGCGGGGCTGCTGCGCCGCCCGAGGAGGATCGAAGAAAAAGGTGAATGTTGAACGACTAGCGGATGAGCGGCGGGCGACCCGGGCACGGCGGATCACCTCCGCGCACACTGCTTCCCCAAGTCCCCTTGCCCGTGGGGCTGTTGTGCGCCGAACCTGAGCACCGTTCACGTTTCATCGGCTCCCCAGACCGGAGACACCCCACCATGAGAAGACTCCTCGGAACCCTCGCGGCCGCCGCCCTGGCCCTGACCGGCCCGGCCGCCACGTCCACCACCGCCACCGCCGCCACGCCCGCGGCGGCCGCCGCCGTCACCGGGTCCTTCAACGTCCTCACGTACAACATCGCCGGCCTCCCCCTCGGCCTCGGCGACAGCGACCCGGCGACGAACACCCCGCTCATCGGCCAGCGGCTCGGCGCGTACGACATCGTGAACGTGCAGGAGGACTTCAACTACCACGCCTCCCTGTACGCCAACGACACCCACCCGCACCGCACACCGACCAGCGGCGGAGCCGCGATAGGTGACGGTCTCAACACCCTCTCCGACGTCCCCTTCGAGGACTTCGAGCGCGTCAGGTGGAGCAACTGCACCGGCACCAACTGTCTGACGCCGAAGGGCTTCTCGCTGGCGCGCACGCGGCTGGCCGAGGGCGTCTTCGTGGATCTCTACAACGTCCACACCAACGCCGACAGCACCGATGACGCCCTCGCCGCCCGCCGCGCCAACATCGAGCAGCTGTCCGACTTCATCCAGGCCCATTCCTCGGGCAACGCCGTGATCGTCATGGGCGACACGAACACGCGGTACACGCGCGCGGGCGACAACATCCGCACCCTGCTGTCCGAGAACGGTCTGAAGGACCCGTGGGTCGACCTGGTCAAGGGCGGCACCGCGCCCGCGCAGGGCAGCGACCCGTTGCTCTGCGACTCCGCCGCCCCGGTCAACGGCTGCGAGGTCGTCGACAAGGTCCTCTACCGCGGCAGCGAACTGCTGAGCCTGAGCGCCACCCGCTACGACAACGTGTGGGCGTCGTTCCTCCGTTCCGACGGCAGGCACCTCTCCGACCACTACCCGCACACGGTCGACTTCTCCTACACCCTCGCCCCGTCCCTCAGGGCGAGCGACTTCTTCGGCGGCCCGCACGGCACCGCCTTCAACGACGCGGACGACCTGCCGGCCACGGTGTCCCCGCGCACGCTGACCCTGCGTGGCGCGTCCCGCCTGGACGCGGTGTCGCTGACGCACGACGGCGGTACGACCCTGGCGCACGGCGGCACGGGCGGCACGGCGACGTCCCTGACTCTCGCCCCCGGTGAGCACCTCACCTCGGTACGACTGACGCGGGGCCAGAAGGACGGCCGCACGCGGATCTTCTCCGCGGCCTTCACGACCGACCGGGGCCGCTCCCTCTCCGCCGGTACGGCGACCTCGGACGCGCGGACCTTCACCGCACCCGCCGGCCTGCGGATCGTCGGCTTCACGGGCAGGTCGGGCACGGAGATCGACAAGCTGGGCGTGCTGTACGCGCCCATCGGCTGAGAAGGCCGCGCGCCGGACGTACGCGCGCCAGGAGGCTCGGACGTACGCGCCAAGGGTGACGGTGCTCGTTCCGGGCCTCCCGGCCCTTCCGGTGCTGCCAGGATCTCCGCAGGCGCGGCCCCGTCGGCATGGGCGGGGGGCGGGGGGTCTGGGGG
>NZ_JNZP01000012.1 GCF_000725545.1 Streptomyces exfoliatus
GCCGCACTCCCGCGGCCCGGCACTCCTTCAAGCTACGAGCGGCCCCACCGGCCGTGTTGACCTCCGGCGCCCAGGGGTTGGCACCACAGCGCACAACCGACTGGGAACCCCGCCCGGACGGGCCGCCGCACTGCGATGTCAGACTTACGTGACAGCAGACTCGCTGAGGAGACGGGGTGGGCGCATAGAGCGCATCGGTGGACTGTTGACGGGCTGCGGGCCCTCGGTGGTGGAAGCGCTCACGACCGCCGGCTGGAGAGCGGGGCGACGGATCGACACTGACACCTGGACACGGCGACTTGCGGCGGCTGGGTTCGAGTTCAACGACGTGGCGACAGCGATCTGGGCAGAGTTCGGCGCACTGACGATCTCGAGTTCGCCGACTCGAGTCCCTTCCTCTTCGCTGCACGTGGATCCCGTCGACGCCTGTATCGACGCGTCCGAGGAGGCTCGGAGACTGAGGCGCCGATACGGGGAGAACTACAGCCCTCTGGGGATGTGGTCCATCCAGTACAGGTCATACGTGGCGGCGAGCGGGCGTGTCCTCGCCATGGGACCGGGCGTCCAGTGGCACCTGGGCGCCAGCTTCGCAGAGGCACTGACCTACGTGGTGGACGGCGACGGCGGCGCCGATCGCACCGAGCGGTCAGCCTGGCCGTGACGAGGTAGCGAGGCAAGCGCGCATGGCCACGGAGGAAGAAGGACCTTCGGCCTTGACGGGACCAGCCTGACTCCTCCCACGACTGTCGTTCCGATTGCCGGGCAGAATCGGCCGACCACAGCTACCAGTTCGGTGATCGGATCGGGAAGAGCTCGCTTCAGATGCGGGGAGCCTCTTCCATCCTCAGCTTGAGCCGGCCAGATGGAGGGTGAGGACGGCTCGGACGAGGCTGGTGATTCGGGTCGTCGAGCAGCGGAGCCTGCGGAGGATCCGCTCATCCCGTTCGTCGTCCGGCACACCTCGCGCATGCCTCTCCCTCCCATGAAATGCCGTCCGACATGGGCGGGGGCGGTCAGCCATGGCCGCGATCAGTTGAGCAGGAAGGTTGCAGACCGGCTCACGACGGCACCCGGATGAGCCGGGCGGACGGACCTCGTTGCCCCGCGAGAAGGGCTCTGCAGAAGAAGCTGTGGGCCCTGCGAGGCGCCAGGCCAGTCACCTGCCCTTTTTGTTGAACCATCCGAGCGACTGGGCGACGGACGCGCCCATAACGAGGATGCCGAGAGGAACGACCGTGAACCAGGTGGCATCGGCTTTCATGGCCGCGAGCAGGGCGATGGCGCCGAGGGCCAGCGCGAGGAGCACGAGCATGCCCAGAAGGACTCGAATCTTGGAAACCAACGGAGGACTCTCCAATGTTCAGGCGCGGCTCTATGGACCAGACAGCGTTCGCTACCTGTTGAACAGCTGGCGACGGTTGCGCAGTTGGGGAGTCAGCAAGCTCCCCGGCGTGACACCACGGCTCCGTCATGAAGCTCATGGAGTGAGTCTGCCAACGCCGCGTTCCCGAGGCGTCAGTAGAAATACGTAATCGAAGACGTTGGTCACCGGTCGGCCCGGGGCGGGGCAGCGGCCAGCCGTACAGTGAGCCATTACCAATCTCGCCTGTTGGATGGCCAGTTGGCCCCGACGGACGGATGAAGCCCCTGGTGGATGGGTTTTCGTATGCCCGGCAACGACCCCCGTCTGACGCTACGTCACCGAGGCCGTCGGGCTCCGGCGATGTTCAGCAGGGCACGCCCAATGATCACGCACTGCACGAGGACAACGCCCCCGAGAGGAACCCGCTTGATCCATCGGGGAACCCGGTTGAACTTCCCGGCTGTCGCGAGCAACCGAGCGCCGGCCAACAACGTCCCGGTCAAGGCCACTTCGACGAGCAGATGGAGCGCCCCTCCGGCTGCGGGCGGGTCCGCGTGGTCGATTTCCTCGGTCGGCGGTGCAGGTCACGGGGTGAGCAGTCTCGCCTCGTGGTTGATCACGGTGTTGCCTTGCCTTACTACCGCCTCCATGTCGTGCAGGCGGTGGTGGCGCTGGCGAGCCCTGTGCGGCAGCGGGACGTCTGGCTCGACCTCGATGGGTTCGAGGGGCTTCGCTCTTCGGCAGGGAGAGGAGCACTCGTCGGGCCGGCAGGCCGATGTCCTCCACGGCCCCGGACCGTTCGATCGCCGCGACGGTGCCGGACAGGATGTCGTCGCGTGCAGGGGATCTCGCAGGGCCGGTCCGTCACAGGTCCCGGAGCACGGGTGTCCTGAGCAGGTCCTCCAACCCGGCCCACTCGAAGAGACAGACGGCCAGTACGGCGTGGTCCGTGGGGTTCGGCAGCCTCCAATGATTGCTGAAGGAACGGGATCCGACCTCCTCACCCTGCTCGACAAGACGGAGGCCGAACGCGCGCGGCGCGATCCGGACGTCGATCGTGGGTCCTTCGTACGTGACCGATCGGCGAGAGCGCCGTAGCCCGGACGTGCCGGTGAAACGGAACGGTTCCCCGTTCGCCTCTCCCTCGTACCCCTTCCCGAGCCTCCACCGCAGCCGCAGCCGCAGCGGCTCTGGCACGAGCCGGTGCACCTTCAGCGTGACCTCTCCGTCCCGCAGGGACACCGTCCAGCTCTCCACCGCATCGGCGTGGTCCTCCGGACGGGTCCGTGGTCCTCGTTCCCGGACCAGGGTCACCTCGCCGCGAGGAGTAGTACACCTCGCATAGACCTCGGCGGCGACCGCCGGGTTCCTCCACTCCACGAACGTCATCTCTCGACTCACGCGAAAGTCGGCCATCCACGCCCCCCAGCGGTTCACTTCTCGATTCCGGCCACGCCAGTATCACTGCATCACCACAGAGCGCGCCGTACGCGTGTACGGGTACGTGAAGGACTCCCGACGGCCGCGGCGCGGGGCTGACGGAGGCCCGTCAGTCGTCGGCCGGGCGGAGGAAGGCGGCGCCGATGGAGCGGGCCGTCTCCTCGATCTCGTCCTGGTTCTCGTCCTCCGCCGTGAACAGGACCATGCCGATGCTGCCCTTGTCTCCCCAGATGCACATCGCCCGGGGCGTTCCGGTGGTCGCCTCGGTGTAGCGGAGGCACCGCATCCAGCCTCCGTACGGGCCCGCGCCGGCCCGCCAGGTGTCGTGGACGACTCCGACACCTGCCGTGATCGAGGGGACGATCCCACCGTCCTCGAACAGGTACGACTCCCGCATCTCGTGGAAGTCTCCGGTCGCCACACCGACCAGGTACTCGGCGGCGGCGTCGCGTGCGGCGTCCTCGGCGACGTACACCCGGGCCATGGTCTCCGCCGCCCTGCGGTCGGGCAGGGCGGCGAACGGGTCGTACTGCTCGCGGAGCTCGAATCCCTCCAGGCCCCGGAAGGTGTCGTGGGCGACGATGTCGTAGCGGGGGTACGCGAGGGAAGAGGCGTACACCGCTGTGCCGACGCCCAGGACGAGGACGACTCCGACCGCGCCGAGGACGTATTCGCGCAGGGTCATGCGCGGCACCGGCGGCAGCGCGGGCGGCCCGAACCCGTCGCCCCCGGCATCCGCTTCGCTGTCCCGTGCGGGTTCGTTCACCGCCGCGACCATCCGCTCGGCAGCCCGCTCGCGGGCGGCGAGGAGCTGCTTGCGGAGGACGAGGAAAGGCAGCCCCGTCAGCAGCCACACACCCGCCACCACGCCGTACGGCACCGCCGACGGGACGGTGAGACGCAGGACGGCGAGCAGCGCGACGACCGTACCGACCGCGCAGCGGTATTCGGGGCTCCGGAGAAGGAGCAGACGCAACCACGTCCGGCCGGGGGCGGCGAGGGCTGCCGTGGTCTCGGCGAGGACGGCGAGCCGCAGGTCGCGCGGGGCGGCGGCGGCCCAGTGGGCGGCCTGGGCGGCGGCGGCCCCGGGCGTGGGCGCGCCGGCGAAGACCCGGCCCGCGTCGAACGACTGCATCCGGCGCACCGAAGCGGTGTTCTTGGCGTCGGCGGACACGGAGCTTCCCGCGGCCTCGGCGCGCGACAACTCCACGGAGTACGGCGCGATCTCGCGCAGGCGGGCGAGGAGCGTGACGCTCCGGGCGTTCCGCGCCGGGCGGTCCACCGCGTCGGTTCCGGCGCAGAGCTCCGCGTACCCGGCCAGCAGACCTATGTCGTCAGGGAAGGCGTCGAGTCCCTCGCGGAAGACCCGCTCGGCGGCGTCATCGTGGTCGTCGTCGTCCTCGGCCATGTGGGCGCGGGCGAGCGCGAGGAGGAGCCCGGCATCGGGTCCTTCCGTGTCGAGCGCGCTCCGCGCGACGGTCCGCGCCTCGGCCGCCCGGCCGGCCGCGACCAGCGCGTCGACCCGCTCGCTTACATCGTCACTGGTGTCGTTCAAGAGTCCCCACCCCTGGTACAGCGGGCCGGACTGACGCGGCCGCGACCGTCACTATCACCCGGACCGGAATTCTGGTCAACCAGTGATCTGCGCCTCTGACCTCACCTCTTGTCGTGCTGCAGGGTGTAAACGGATTCGTCCGCGTGCACGGCGTCCGTCCGAGCGGGCAGGCTGCGCCACCGGGATGAAATCACCGGCCGGGAGGGGGCTTCACGGACCGGGCGGGAAAGGTGACCCAATGGCCTGGATCGCGACGCCGTTGGGCGCCCTCATGGTGCTGCTCATCCTCCGGGACGTCTTCCACACGCTCTGGCACCCCACCCGTCACGGCGGTCTGAGCCGGCTCGTGATGCGGGGCATGTGGCGCCTTTCGGCCCACCGCGGCGCACGGTGGCGCCCTGCCGGGCTCGCGGGCCCGCTCGGCATGGTCATGGTGGTCGCCGTCTGGGCGCTGACGGTGGCCGTGGGGTGGGGGCTCGTGTACTGGCCCCACATGCCGGAGGACTTCTCGTACGCGGCGGGGCTCGACCCGACCGAGCACGCGAGTCCGGGGGACGCCCTGTACGTCTCCCTGGTCACCCTCGCCACGCTCGGCCTCGGCGACATCGCGCCGGCCACGGGCTGGCTGCGCGTCCTCGCTCCTCTGGAGGCCCTCGTGGGCTTCGCGCTGCTGTCGGCGACCGTGGCCTGGAACCTCGGGATCTACCCCGCCCTCGCCCGTCGCAGGGCGTTGGCGCTGCGGCTGTCCCACGTACGCCGCAGCCGGGCCGACGCGCGGGCGCTCGACTCCGACGGCGGCGCGGCGATCCTCGACGGGCTCGCCTCCGCCCTGGCCACCGCCACCGTCGACTTCCTGCAGTACGCCGAGTCGTACTACTTCCATGACGCGGACGAGGACACGGCGCTCCCGCGACAGCTCGGCCACGCCCTCGGCCTCGCGGATCAGGCCGAGGAAGCGCGGCACCCCGACGTCAGGCTCTCCGCGTCGGTCCTGCGCCGGGCGCTGGAAGACCTCGCGACCGTGCTCGACGCACGCTTCCTGCGTGCGGGAGGGGGCCCGGAGGAGGTCTTCGCCGCCTACGCCGAGGACCATGGGCAGCTCTGGGAGCCGGACGGCCCTCCCCCGGCCGGTGGAGGCCGGCGGTCCTGAGCGGGGGCGGAGCAGACGGTCCTGGGCGCGAGCAGGCGGTCCTGGGCCGGAGCGGGGGTTCCGAGCCGGAGCGCGGTTTCCGTCCGGCCGTCAGGTTCCCTTGCGGAGGACTCGGGTGATCTCCATGCTCTCGGCGGCCGTGAGCCGTCCCTCGCAGGGGACGCCCGGGGCGTTCGCCAGATCCAGGCCGTACGGGTCGACCGCCGCTTCGACGAGTTCGGCGAACTCGTCGAACTCGTCGACGGCCAGGCGGCCCTGCCGCCACGCGCTGACCCAGGTGACGGCGACGATCAGCAGGGCCGGGGCGGCTCCCACAGCCTGAGCCCGGAACAAGTCGCGTCACCTTCCCGGTGAGCGGGAGAGCCGCCCGGAGGAGGGTCCCTCGGGTCGGGTCCGTCGGGTCGGGACGCCGCGTGGGGCCGCCGTCAGCGTGTCCCGTACACGGGCTGCGGCGGCTCCGCGTCCGCGAGCAGCTTCAGCGCAGCCTCGCCCGCCTCCGCCGGTGTCCAGCGCGCGCCCTTGTCGGCCGTCGGGCCCGGGCGCCAGCCCTCCATGACGGTGATCCGGCCGCCCTCGGTCTCGAAGACCCGGCCCGTCACTCCGGCCGAGGCGGCGGAGCCCAGCCAGACGACGAGCGGGGAGACGTTCTCCGGGGCCATCGCGTCGAAGGCGCCCTTCTCGGGGGCGGCCATCGCCTCGGCGAAGGTCCGCTCGGTCATCCGGGTGCGGGCGGCGGGGGCGATCGCGTTGACCTGGACCCCGTAGCGGGCGGTCTCGGCGGCGGCGACGAGGGTCAGGCCGACGATGCCGGCCTTGGCGGCGGCGTAGTTGCCCTGGCCGACGCTGCCGAGGAGGCCCGCGCCGGAGCTGGTGTGGATCACCCGCGCCTCGGGCCTCCGGCCGGCCTTGGCCTCGGCGCGCCAGTGCGCGGTGGCGTACTTGAGCGGCAGGAAGTGCCCTTTGAGGTGGACGCGCATGACGGCGTCCCATGCGTCCTCGTCGAGGTTGACGAGCATGCGGTCGCGCAGGAACCCGGCGTTGTTGACGAGGGTGTCGACGCGGCCGAAGGTCTCCAGGGCGATGGTGATCAGCGAGGCCGCGCCGTCGGGGGTGGCGATGTCGCCTCCGTGGGCGACGGCCTCTCCGCCGGCCGCCCTGATCTCGTCGACGACCCGCTGGGCGGGTCCGCTCTCCCCTCCGCTGCCGTCCGGGGCGACTCCGAGGTCGTTGACGACGACCTCGGCGCCCTCGGCGGCGAAGGCGAGCGCGTGCGCGCGGCCGAGCCCGCGCCCGGCTCCGGTGACGATCACGACGCGTCCGTTGCACAGTCCTGGCATGGCTGGGTCCTTTCGATGGGTGGGGTCAGTGGTGGGCGGTGGACGCGTCCAGGAACGCCGGACGTTCCCCGCCACCGTGTACGGACAGGCTGGCGCCGCTGATGTAGGCGGCGCGGTCGGAGGCGAGGAAGACGCAGGCGGCGCCGATGTCGGCGGGCTCGGCGAGCCGGCCGAGCGGCACGGTGCGGCCGACGGCGGCGAGGCCGTCCTCGTCCCCGTAGTGCAGGTGGGACAGCTCGGTGCGCACCATGCCGAGGACGAGCGTGTTCACCCGGATCCGCGGCGCCCACTCCACCGCCATGGACCGGGCGAGGCTGTCCAGGCCCGCCTTGGCGGCTCCGTAGGCCGCGGTGCCCGGTGACGGGCGGGTGCCGCTGACGCTGCCGATCATGACGATGGCCCCTCCCCCGCTCTGATGGCGCATCACCTCGTACGCGGCGAGGGAGGCGGTCAGGGGGGCGAGGAGGTTCAGCTCGACGACCCGGGCCTGCCGCTCGGCTCCCCCGTCGCCGAGCATCCGGTACGGGGTTCCCCCGGCGTTGTTGACGAGGAGGTCCAGCCGTCCGTGGTCGTCGCGCACCCGGGCGAAGAAGTCTCCGACGGCCGCCGGGTCGCGCAGGTCGACGGGGAGGAAGCGGGCCGTGCGCCCGTCCGCCTCGACGGGCGTGTCGGGGGGCCGCCGGGCGCAGGTCACGACCTCCGCGCCGGCTTCGAGCAGAGCCCTGGTGATTCCGGCTCCGACGCCGCGTGTGCCGCCGGTGACGACGGCGACGGATCCCGACAGATCGGTGATGACTGCCAAGGGACACCTCCCGCAGCGGGCGAACCGCTGCTATCTTCCGCCTAACAAACGTTTGGTGGAAAGGTAGCTGATCCGCTCATGGGTGTCTCCACCTCAGTCCCCGACGAAGGCGTCGCCGTCGTCACCGTCGACTTCCCGCCGGTCAACGCCCTCCCCGTACAAGGCTGGTACGACCTGGCCGCCGCGGTGCGCGCCACGGGCGCCGATCCCCGCGTGCGCTGCGTCGTGCTCGCCTCCGAGGGCCGGGGCTTCAACGCAGGCGTCGACATCAAGGAGATCCAGCGCACCGCCGGGCACGACGCCCTCCTGGGCGCCAACCGCGGTTGCTACGAGGCGTTCGCCGCGGTCTACGACTGCGAGGTGCCGGTGGTCGCCGCCGTGCACGGCTTCTGCCTCGGCGGCGGCATCGGCCTGGCCGGCAACGCCGACGCGATCGTCGCCTCCGAGGACGCCACCTTCGGCCTGCCCGAGCTGGACCGGGGCGCGCTCGGCGCGGCCACCCACCTGGCCCGGCTCGTCCCCCAGCAGCTGATGCGGGCCCTGTACTACACCTCGCGCACGGTCACCGCGGAGGAGCTGCACCGGCACGGCTCGGTGTGGCGGGTCGTCCCGCGCGAGCGCCTGCGCGAAGCCGCGCTCGACCTCGCGCGGGAGATCGCCGCCAAGGACGGACAGCTGATCCGGCTCGCGAAGGCCGCGATCAACGGCATCGATCCGGTGGACGTCCGCCGCAGCTACCGCTTCGAACAGGGCTTCACCTTCGAGGCCAACCTCAGCGGCGTCGCCGACCGGGTCCGCGACACGTTCGCCAAGGACGGCGCCGTCGACAAGAGCGAGGAGGAGTCGTGACCAAGGACAAGACGATGACCGCCGAGGAGGTCGTGGGGCGGCTCAGGAGCGGGATGACGATCGGCATCGGCGGCTGGGGCTCCCGGCGCAAGCCGATGGCCCTGGTACGGGCGCTGCTGCGGTCGGACCTCACGGACCTGACCGTCGTCTCGTACGGCGGCCCGGACGTGGGGCTGCTCGCCGCCGCCGGCAAGATCCGCAAGCTGGTCGCGGCCTTCGCCACGCTCGACTCCATCCCCCTGGAACCGCACTTCGGCGCGGCCCGGCAGCGCGGCGCCTTCGAGCTCGTGGAGCTGGACGAGGCCATGGTCATGTGGGGTCTGACCGCCGCCGTGCACCGGCTGCCCTTCATGCCCATCAGGGCCGGGCTCGCCTCGGACGTGATGCGCGTCAACCCGTCGCTGCGGACGGTGAGGTCGCCGTACGACGACCGCGAGGAGCTGGTCGCCGTCCCCGCCCTCCGCCTCGACGCCGCGCTCGTCCACCTCAACCGCTCCGACGCGCACGGCAACGGCCAGTACCTGGGCCCCGACCCGTACTTCGACGACCTGTTCTGCGAGGCCGCCGACAGCGCGTACGTCTCCTGCGAGCGGATCGTGGAGACCTCGGAGCTGCTCAAGGACGCGGGGCCGCAGTCGCTGCTGCTCAAGCGGGCGTTCGTCGACGGCGTCGTCGAGACGCCGAACGGCGCGCACTTCACCTCCTGCGCCCCCGACCACGACCGGGACGAGGCGTTCCAGCGCGCGTACGTCCGGGCCGCGCGCGACCCGGAGGAGTGGCGGGCCTTCACCGCCCGCTTCCTGTCCGGCGACGAGGACGCCTACCAGGCCGCGGTCGCGGCGTTCCACGAGGAGGAAGCATGAGCGGCACCGGTACGACGACGGCGGCCGCGCCGGCGACGCGGGCCGAGTACTGCGTCGTCGCCTGCGCCGAGGCGTGGCGGGGCGCGGGCGAGGTCCTGGCCAGTCCGATGGGCACCGTCCCGACGATCGGTGCCCGCCTGGCCCGACTCACCTTCTCCCCCGACCTGCTGCTCACCGACGGCGAGGCGCTGCTCGTCGGCGACGTGCCGGCGGTCGGCGCCGCGCCGGGGGTGGTGGAGGGCTGGCTGCCGTACCGGCAGCATCTGGCCCTCGTCGCCACCGGGCGGCGGCACGTGATGATGGGCGCGAGCCAGCTCGACCGGTACGGCAACCAGAACATCAGCTGCGTCGGCGACTGGGAGCGGCCCCGGCGACAGCTCCTCGGCGTGCGCGGCGCGCCGGTCAACACCCTCAACAACCCGACCAGTTATTGGGTCCCGAAGCACTCGACGCGGGTGTTCGTCGAGCGGGTCGACATGGTCTGCGGGGTCGGCTACGACCGGGCCGCCGCGGCCGGCCCCTCCGCGACCCGCTACCACCGCCTCCCCGACGTCATCAGCGACCTGGGCGTCTTCGACTTCGAGACCCCCGACCGCACCATGCGGCTGCGCTCCCTGCACCCCGGCGTCACGGTCGCGCAGGTGGTGGAGTCCACCGGCTTCGCCCTGGCCGTGCCCGACGAGGTGCCGTACACCCGCGAGCCCACGGCCGAGGAACTGCGCCTGATCCGTGAGGAGATCGACCCGAAGGGGCTGCGCGACCGCGAGGTACGGGCATGAGCGACGTCACGCTCGCGACTCCGCTCACCGAGCTCGTCGGGGTGCGGCATCCCGTCGTGCAGACCGGCATGGGCTGGGTGGCCGGTCCCCGGCTCGTCTCGGCCACCGCGAACGCGGGCGCGCTCGGGATCCTCGCCTCGGCGACGATGACCGTCGACCAGCTCCGCTCCGCGGTACGCGAGGTCAAGTCCCGTACCGACGCGCCCTTCGGGGTGAACCTGCGGGCCGACGCCGGGGACGCGGCCGAGCGCGCGCGGATCATCGTCGACGAGGGCGTGCGGGTCGCGTCGTTCGCGCTCGCCCCGTCCCGCGAGCTGATCGCGCGGCTCAAGGACGCCGGCGTCGTCGTCATCCCCTCCGTCGGGGCCAGGCGGCACGCCGAGAAGGTCGCGGCGTGGGGCGCCGACGCGGTGATCGTGCAGGGCGGGGAGGGCGGCGGCCACACCGGCAGTGTCGCCACGACCGTCCTGCTCCCGCAGGTCGTGGACGCCGTGGACATCCCGGTCGTCGCCGCCGGCGGCTTCCACGACGGACGCGGCCTGGTCGCGGCGCTGGCCTACGGCGCGGCCGGGGTCGCGATGGGCACCCGATTCCTGCTCACCTCCGACAGCACGGTCCCCGACACGGTGAAGGCCCGCTACCTCGCCGCGGCGGTCGGCGACGTCACCGTCACCACGAAGGTGGACGGACTGCCGCACCGGATGCTGCGCACGGAGCTCGTCGACGCCCTCGAGCGCTCGGGCAGGACCGTATCGCTGCTGCGGGCGGTGCGGCACGCCCGTGCCTTCCGCCGTGAGTCCGGCATGGGGTGGTCCCGGATGGTCCGTGACGGCCTGGCGATGAGGCACGGCAAGGACCTGACCTGGAGCCAGGTCCTGCTGGCCGCGAACACCCCGATGCTGCTCAAGGCCTCCATGGTGGACGGTCGTACCGATCTCGGAGTGATGGCCTCCGGGCAGGTCGCGGGCCTGATCGACGACCTGCCGTCCTGCGCCGAACTCGTCGACCGGGTCATGACCGAGGCGCTGGCGACGCTCCGCGCCCTGCCCGCCACCGGCTGAACCACCGCACCGCTCACGGCACCTCCGCCCCGACTGCCGCGGTGGGGAGTCGGACGGCGGGAGGCCGCCGGGGTGATGTCACCCCGGCGGCCTCCCGCTGGTGCGGCCTCCGACACGCCGGGTCCGTCACAGCCGTTCGATGATCGTCACGTTCGCCTGGCCGCCGCCCTCGCACATCGTCTGGAGGCCGTAGCGGCCGCCGGTGCGCTCCAGTTCGTGCAGCAGGGTCGTCGTCAGCTTGGTGCCGGTCGCGCCGAGCGGGTGGCCGAGGGCGATGGCGCCGCCGTTGACGTTGACCTTGTCCGGGTCGGCGCCGGTCTCCTTGAGCCAGGCCAGGACGACCGGGGCGAACGCCTCGTTGATCTCCACGAGGTCGATGTCGTCGAGCGTCATCCCGGCCTTCTTCAGGGCGTACGCCGTCGCCGGGATCGGGGCCGACAGCATGCGGATCGGGTCCTCGCCCCGTACGGACAGGTGGTGGACGCGGGCGCGCGGCGTCAGGCCGTGCTCCCGTACCGCGCGTTCCGAGGCGAGCAGGATCGCCGAGGCCCCGTCGGAGACCTGCGAGGAGACGGCGGCGGTCAGCCGGCCGCCCTCGACCAGCGGCCGCAGGCCCGCCATCTTCTCCAGGGTGGTGTCGCGGCGCGGGCCCTCGTCGGTGGTCACGTCCCCGTACGGGACGAGCTCGCGGTCGAAGCGGCCCTCGTCGATGGCCCGGAGCGCCCGCCGGTGCGAGCGGAGGGCGAACTCCTCCATGTCCCGGCGCGAGACGTCCCACTTGGTCGCGATGAGTTCGGCGCCGTGGAACTGGTTGACCGGCTGGTCGCCGTAGCGGGCGCGCCAGCCCTCGGAGCCCGCGTACGGGCCGTCGGTCAGTCCGAGCGGCACGGCGGCCTGGCGGCTCGCGAAGGCGATGGGGATCTGCGACATGTTCTGCGTGCCGCCCGCGACCACCAGGTCCTGGGTGCCGGACAGGACGCCCTGCGCGGCGAAGTGCAGGGCCTGCTGGGAGGAGCCGCACTGCCGGTCCACGGTCACGCCCGGCACCTCCTCGGGCAGTCCCGCGGCCAGCCAGCAGGTGCGGGCTATGTCGCCGGCCTGGGGGCCGACGGTGTCCAGGCAGCCGAGGACGACGTCCTCGACGGCGGCCGGGTCGACTCCCGAGCGCTCCATCAGCGCCTTCAGGACGTGCGCCCCGAGGTCGGCCGGGTGGACGGCGGAAAGACCGCCGTCGCGCCTGCCGACCGGGGTGCGGACGGCGTCCACGATGTATGCCTCGGCCATGGCCACTCCTTCTTCGATGTCCACGATGTCAGGTCATGTACGGGTACGGGAAGCGATGCCTTCGAGGACCATGGAGAGGTACTGGCGGGCGATCTCCTCCGGGCTGTGCCGGCCGCCGGGCCGGTACCAGGACGCGGCCACCCACACGGTGTCGCGCACGAAGCGGTAGGTGAGGCGGACGTCGAGGTCGGCGCGGAAGTCCCCGGCCGCGACCCCGCGCTCCAGGGTTCCGAGCCAGGCCGTCTCGAACCTGTGGCGCGCGTCGGCGAGGTACTCGAAGCGCGGCTGGTCCTGGAGGTGCCGGGACTCCTTCTGGAAGATGGCGACGGCGGCGCGGTGCCGGTCGATCTCGCGGAAGGACTCGGTGACCAGGGCCTCGATCGTCTCCCGGGGGCCGAGCCCGGCGGCGAGCACGGTGTCGTACCCGGCAAGGAGCTCGTCCAGGAAGGCGGAGAGGATCTCGTCGAGCATCGACTCCTTGGAGTCGAAGTGGTAGTAGAGGCTGCCCGCGAGCAGGCCGGCGGCGTCCGCGATCCGGCGGACGGTGGTGGCGTCGTACCCCTGGGCGGCGAACACCTCGGCCGCCGTGTCCAGGAGTTGCCGACGCCGATCGGGCGCGGGTCTCACGGATGCCGGCTGCTGACGGAGAGGACCTCCCCCGTCATGTACGAGGAGTAGCCGCTGGCGAGGAAGACGATCACGTTGGCCACCTCCCACGGCTCGGCGTGGCGCCCGAACGCCTCGCGGGAGGTCAGCTCCGCCAGGAGTTCGGGGGTGGTGACCTTCACCAGGTGCGGGTGCATGGCCAGGCTCGGGGAGACGGCGTTGACCCGTACCCCGTACGCGGCTGCCTCAAGGGAGGCGCAGCGGGTGAGCGCCATCACGCCGGCCTTGGCGGCGGCGTAGTGGGCCTGGCCCCGCTGGGCCCGCCAGCCGATCACGGAGGCGTTGTTGACGACGACGCCACCGGCGCCCGCGGCCTTCATCCGGCGCAGTGCGGCGCGGGTGCAACGGAAGGTGCCGTTGAGGGTGACGTCGAGGACCTTGTCCCACTGCTCGTCGGTCATGTCGACCAGGTCGGCGGTGCCGCCGAGGCCCGCGTTGTTGACGACGATGTCGAGGCGCCCGTGGCGTTCCGCGGCGAGGTCGAAGAGCGCGGCGACCTGGGTCTCGTCGGTGACGT
Source organism: Streptomyces exfoliatus (assembly GCF_000725545.1). Lineage (GTDB taxonomy): Bacteria > Actinomycetota > Actinomycetes > Streptomycetales > Streptomycetaceae > Streptomyces > Streptomyces exfoliatus. Next base: position 13,667 of record NZ_JNZP01000012.1, read on the forward strand.
CACAGGGCAGCGCGATGACGCGGTCCGCACCGAACTCCGCGGCCAGTTCGGCCTCGGACTCCTTCAGTCTGCGGGCGTGGGCGTCGCTGATGAGGACGCGGGCGCCCTCCTCCAGGAGCCGCCGGGCGGTCGCGCCGCCGATTCCGGCGCCCGCGGCGGCGGTGACGACGGCACCGCGCCCGGCGAGCAGACCGTGCCCGGGGACGTAGTCCGGTGGGGTGCGGGTCACGGGCGGACCTCCTTGGGCAGGCCGAGGACGCGCTCGGCGATGATGTTCCGCTGGATCTCGTTGGAGCCGGCGTAGAGGGTGTCGGAGCGGGAGAACAGGTACAGCCGCTGCCAGTCGGTGAGGTCGTACGGTTCACCGTCGGCCAGCATGCCGCCGGCGCCGCAGACGTCCATGGCGAGTTCGCCGAGGTCCCGGTGCCAGGTGGCCCAGAAGATCTTCCCGATGGAGGCCTCGGGGCCCGGGGCTCCGGCCGCCACCGCGCCGAGCATGCGCAGGGCGTTGAACCGGATGGTCTCCAGGCCGGTCCATGCGCGGGCGATGCGGTCGCGGATCAGCGGGTCGGCGGCGGCGCCGTTGCGCTTGGCCAGTGCGATGACGGCCTCCAGTTCGCGGCGGAAGCCGACCTGCTGGCCGAGGGTGGACACGCCCCGCTCGAATCCGAGGGTGGCCATGGCCACCCGCCAGCCGTCGCCGGGGGCGCCGACGACGTTCGCCGCGCCCGTCCTGGCCCCGTCGAAGAACACCTCGTTGAACTCCGACGTCCCGGTGAGCTGGACGATCGGCCTGATCTCCACACCGGGCTGGTCCAGGGGGACGAGCAGGTAGGACAGGCCGCGGTGGCGGGTCGATCCCGGCTCGGTGCGGGCCACGACGAAGCACCAGTCGGCCTCGTGGGCCAGAGAGGTCCAGATCTTCTGCCCGGTGACCGTCCAGTCGTCCCCGTCACGCTCGGCGCGCGTCCGTACGTTCGCGAGGTCCGAGCCGGCGTCCGGCTCCGAGTAGCCCTGGCACCACAGCTCCTGGGCGGCGGCGATCGGCGGCAGGAATCGCTCGCGCTGTTCCGGTGTGCCGAAGGCGATGAGGGTGGGGCCGAGGAGCTGCTCGCCGATGTGGCCGACGCGGGCGGGAGCGTCGGCGAGGGCGTACTCCTCGTGGAAGGCGACCTGCTCTTCGAGGGTCGCGCCCCGTCCGCCGTACTCCTCGGGCCAGCCGACGCAGGTCCATCCCGAGGCGGCCATGTGCCGCTCCCAGGCGAGCCGTTCGGCATGGGCCTCGTGTTCGCGTCCCGGTCCGCCGCGCCCGCGCAGGGCGGCGAACTCGCCGGTGAGGTGGGTGCGCAGCCAGCCGCGGACCTCTCTGCGGAACTCCTCGACGTTGGTCATGGGAACTCCTCGACGTCGCTCGTGGCCGTACGTTAACCTACCAAACACTTGTTAGGGAAGGAGGGTGGATGTCCGCTCACTCGAACCACCTCGCGCACGCGCACACCGCCGCGACCGGCCCCGACGCCCTCGGCTGCACGGACGTACACGCCATGAGGGCGGGGGGTGCCTGATGGATCTCGACTTCTCCGCGGCGGAGGACGCCTTCCGGGCCGAGGCCCGCGCCTGGCTCACCGCCCACGTACCCGAGAGCCCCCTGCCCTCCCTGGAGACGGAGGACGGCTTCGCCGCCCACCGGGAATGGGAGCGGACCCTGTTCGCGGACCGCTGGTCGGTCGTCTCCTGGCCCGAGGAGTACGGCGGCCGAGGCGCCTCGATCCTCCGGTGGCTGATCTTCGAGGAGGAGTACTACGCGGCCGGGGCGCCCGGCAGGGTCAGCCAGAACGGCATCAACCTGCTCGCCCCCACCCTCTTCGAGCACGGCACCGACGAGCAGCGCGCCCGCGTCCTGCCCTCCATGGCCCGCGGCGACGTCGTCTGGGCCCAGGCCTGGTCGGAGCCGGAGTCCGGCTCCGATCTGGCCTCGCTCCGCTCCACGGCCGAACGGACCGAAGGAGGCTGGCTCCTGCGCGGTCAGAAGACCTGGTCGTCACGGGCGGCCTTCGCCGACCGCGCCTTCGGCCTGTTCCGCAGCGACCCCGCCGCCGGACGACCGCACCAGGGCCTGACGTACCTGATGTTCCCGCTGGACGCCGACGGCGTGACCGTACGGCCCATCGGGCGGCTCGACGGCAAGCCCGCCTTCGCCGAACTCTTCCTCGACGACGTGTTCGTGCCCGACGAGGACGTGATCGGCGCACCCGGACAGGGCTGGCGGGTCGCCATGAGCACCGCGGGCAACGAGCGGGGGCTCACCCTGCGCAGTCCCGGCCGGTTCACGGCCGCGGCCGAGCGGCTCACCGCGCTGTGGCGGGAGAACGCCGACCCCTCCGACACCGCCCTGCGCGACCGGGTCGCCGACGCCGTCATCGGCGCCCGCGCCTACCGCCTGTTCGCCTACGCCGGCGCCTCGCGCATCGCCGCCGGAGGCTCGATCGGCGCCGAGTCCAGCCTCAACAAGGTCTTCTGGTCCGAGCTCGACATCGCCCTGCACGAGACCGCGCTCGATCTGCTCGGCCCGTACGGCGAGCTGTCGGACGAGGCCACGGAGGCGCCCGCACACGGCAGCTGGGCCGAAGGACACACCTTCTCGCTCGCCGGACCCATCTACGCCGGCACCAACGAGATCCAGCGCGACATCATCGCCGAGCGGCTGCTCGGCCTCCCGAAGGGACGCCGGTGATGCGGTTCCTCCTCGACGACGAGCAGCGGGAGTTCGCCCGCTCGCTCGACGGCATGCTCACAGCGGCCGACACCCCCGGGGCCGCGCGGGCCTGGGCGGCCGGGGACACCGCGCCCGGCCGCGCGCTCTGGGCGCGGCTCGCGGAGGCCGGTGTCTTCGCGCTCGCCGTACCGGAGCGGCACGAGGGGCTGGGCCCGATGCCGCTCGAACTCGCCGTCGCGTGCGCGGAGTTGGGCCGTCACGCCGTGCCCGGTCCGCTGGTGGAGACGGTGGCGGCGGCCGCGTTCCTCGATCGGCTCGATGAGGTCGATCGCCTCGATGGGCTCGATGAGGTCGATCGCCTCGACGGGCTCGACGGGTTCGGTCACGCGGGGGCCGCGGCGGAGTGGCTGCCACGGATCGCCGGCGGGAAGGCGCTCCTCTCCCTCTGCGTGCCGGCCGCGAGCGGCCCGTACGCCCTGGATCCGGACGCCGCCGACGCCGTACTCGTCGTCGACGGCGACACCGTACGCCTGGCGGAGACCACCGGCCCCCTCCAGCCCTCCGCCGACCCGGTGCGGCGACTGGCGCGCCCGCTCGGCGGAACCGTCCTGGCCCGGGGACCCGCCGTGGCAGCCGCTGCCTCGCACGCCGCCGAGGTCGCGGCCCTCGCCACCGCCGCCCAGTCCCTCGGCCTCGGCCGCGCCCTCCTCGACCGGACCGTCGCATACGTCGGGCAGCGCACCCAGTTCGGGGCCGCCGTCGGCTCGTTCCAGGCGGTGAAGCACCGCCTGGCCGACACGCTCATCGCCCTGGAGTTCGCGCAGCCCCTGCTTTACTCGGCCGCCCTGGCCCTGGCGGAGGGGGCGGACCACGCCTCCGCCGAGATCGCGGCGGCCAAGGTCACGGCCGGGGAGGCCGCGTACGCCGCCGCCCGCACCGCCCTCCAGCTCCACGGCGCCGTCGGCTACACCGATGAGCTGGACCTCGCCCTGTGGATCCGCAAGGCCCGCCCCCTGCGCGACGCCTGGGGCACCCCGGCCGCCTGCCGCGCCCGCGTCCTCGCGCGCTGAAGGCCGCACGCTCCCCTGGCGGGCGAGCAGACCCGTACCCGTACCGCATCGAAGGGAGCAGAGGCGTGAGGCTGACGGAGGAACAGGAGGAGCTGCGGTCCGCCGTGCGGGCCGTACTCGGCCGCCGTCCGGGGCAGGCGGCCTGGCGGCCGCTGACCGAGCGGGTCGGCGTCGCGGGGCTCGCCGTTCCCGAGGAGTACGGCGGCGCCGGATGCGGGGCCATGGAGGTCCATGTGGTGATGGAGGAGCTGGGCCGGGAGCTGAGCCCCGTGCCCTACCTCGGGTCCGCGGTGCTCGTGACGCAGGCGCTGCTCGCCTCGGACGACAAGACCGCGTGCGCGCGGCTGCTGCCGGGACTGGCCTCGGGTGCCGGGGTGGGCGCCCTGGCGTGGGCGGAGGACGGCTCCTGGGATCCTTCGGCCGTACGGGCCGAGGCTGCCCCTGGGGACGGGGACGGGTGGCGGATCACCGGGACCAAGGAGCACGTGCTCGACGGCGCCGGAGCGGACGTGCTGCTCGTGGCGGCCCGTACGGGAGCCGGGGTCTCGCTCTTCGAGGTGTCGGGGGACGGTCCGGGCGTGGACCGCGGGGCGGCGGTGACGATGGACTCCACCCGGACGCAGTCGCGCGTGGTGCTGGCCGGGGCCGTGGGCCGGCTCGTCGGAGCGGAGGGCGCGGGCGAGCGGATCCTGCCGCACGTCCTCGACCTGGCCTGCGTGGCACTCGCCGCCGAACAGGTCGGCGCCGCCTCGCGCTGCCTCGAACTCACGCTCGCCTACGCCCGGGAGCGGGTCCAGTTCGGTCGGCCCATCGGCTCCTTCCAGGCCGTCAAGCACCGTCTCGCGGACGCGTACGTCCTGGTGGAGTCGGCCCGCTCGGCCGCACTCGGCGCCGCCTCCGCGGCGGCGGAGGCCGCCGCGGGCTCACCGGAGCTGACCCGCTGCGCGGCCGCCGCCAAGTCCGCCTGCTCGGAGGCGTTCTCCGTGGTCGCGGGCGAGATGATCCAGCTGCACGGCGGCATCGGGATCACCTGGGAGCACGACGCCCACCGCTACTTCAAGCGCGCCCACGGCTCGTCCCAGCTCTTCGGCCCGCCGTCCTGGCACCGGGCCCGCCTGGCGGCCGCCCTGGGCCTCGGCCCGGGCACCCCTTGACCTCGGTGGAGTCAGCCACTAGCTTTCGCTCGACGTAGACCTGAACGACCGAGGGGGGCGACCGGCGGATGTACACCAGCTCCGACCTGAGTCGCCTCGCCCGCACCACGGCCTGGGTTCCGGGTCGTATCGCGCACGGCTGCTGACACGCCGTTCCGCCGCGCCCTTCCATGGCGCGATCCCGCTCTCCCCCTCACCTTCTCCCGGCACGCCGCTGTCGCGTGCCGTCTCGCGCCCGTCTCCGTCACGTGGCGCCTCCGAGCACAGAAAGCTGCCTGACCTTGGCGAACATGAAGAATCGACCCATCTCGCGCCGAAGCGGAGGCCCGTCGTGGTAGCGGCCCGGATCATCGTCAACGGGCGAGAGACACCCCTTGCTCCCGCCGCGCCCCACACCACCGTGCTCGATTTCCTGCGCGAGCGTGGCCTGACCGGCACCAAGGAGGGCTGCGCCGAGGGCGAGTGCGGCGCCTGTTCGGTCCTGGTGGCCCGGCCGGGCGTGAAGAAGCCCACCGACTGGGTGGCGGTCAACGCCTGCCTGATCCCGGCCGCGGCGCTCGACGGTCAGGAGATCGTCACCTCCGAGGGCCTCGCCACCGCCGGAGAACCCGGCAGCCGGCCCGTCCTGCACCCGGTGCAGGAGGAGATGGCGGTCCGCGGCGGCTCCCAATGCGGCTACTGCACGCCGGGGTTCGTCTGCAGCATGGCCGCCGAGTACTACCGGCCCGACCGCTGCGCGCACCAGGATCCGGCGGACGGCGCCGACGCCGAGCACGGTCCGAACGGCTTCGACCTGCACGCCCTGAGCGGCAACCTGTGCCGCTGCACCGGCTACCGCCCGATCCGCGACGCCGCGTTCGCCGTCGGCGCGCCCGCCGACGGCGACCCGCTGGCGCAGCGCCGTGAGCAGGCCCCGCCCGCGCCGGTCGCCACCGCGTACACCCGGGGCGACAGCGCGTTCCTCCGGAGGAGCACCCTCGCCGACACCCTGAGGCTGCTGGAGGAGCGGCCCGGGGCGGTGGTGGTCGCCGGTTCCACCGACTGGGGTGTGGAGGTCAACATCCGCTCCAGGAGAGCGGATTGTGTCGTCGCCGTCGACAGGCTGCCCGAACTGCGGGAACTGCGTGTCGCGTCCGACCACATCGAGATCGGGGCGGCGCTGACGCTCACCGAGATCGAGCGGCGCCTCGACGGCGCCGTCCCGCTGCTCGCTGAGCTCTTCCCGCAGTTCGCCTCCCGGCTCATCCGCAACAGCGCGACCCTCGGCGGCAACCTGGGAACCGGCTCCCCCATCGGTGACAGCCCGCCGGTGCTGCTCGCGCTGGACGCGTCGGTGGTGCTCGCAGGCCCCGACGGAGAGCGTGAGGTACCCCTCTCCGGGTACTTCACCGGATACCGGCAGAGCGTGCGCCGACCCGGCGAGCTGATCCGCGCGGTGCGGGTCCCGCTGCCGCTGTCGCCGGTCACGGCCTTCCACAAGATCGCCAAGCGGCGTTTCGACGACATCTCCAGCGTGGCGGTCGCCTTCGCGCTCGACATCGAGGACGGGATCGTCCGCACCGCACGCATCGGCCTGGGCGGCGTGGCCGCCACCCCGGTCCGCGCCCGTGCCACCGAGGCCGCCCTGGAGGGCGAGCCCTGGGCGGCGCAGACCGTCGAGGCCGCGGCCGTGGTGCTGCGGGGCGAGGGCACGCCGATGGACGACCACCGGGCCAGCTCCCTCTACCGCTCCGCCATGCTCGGCCAGAGCCTGCTGAAGCTGTACGCGCGAACCACCGAGGCGGTGTCGTCATGAGTCATCTGTCCGAGCGCCCCGAGAAGCCCGTCGTCGGCCTCTCGATGCCGCACGAGAGTGCCGCGCTTCACGTCACCGGCGCCGCTCTCTACACCGACGATCTGGTGCACCGCACCAAGGACGTGCTGCACGCCCACCCGGTCCAGGTCATGAGCGCCCACGGCAGGATCACCGCGCTGCGCACGGCACCGGCGCTCGCCGTGCCCGGTGTGGTCCGCGTGCTGACCGGCGCCGACGTGCCCGGTGTCAACGACGCCGGGATGAAGCACGACGAACCGCTGTTCCCGGACGAGGTCATGTTCCACGGCCACGCGGTCGCCTGGGTGCTCGGCGAGACCCTGGAGGCGGCCCGGCTCGGAGCGGCGGCGGTCGAGGTGGATCTCGACGAACTGCCCTCCCTGGTCACGCTTCCGGAGGCGATCGCGGCCGGCAGCTTCCACGGCGCCCGGCCCGTGATGACGACCGGTGACGTCGACGCCGGCTTCGCCGACTCCGCGCACGTGTTCACCGGCGAGCTCCGGTTCTCCGACCAGGAGCACTTCTACCTGGAGACGCACGCGGCGCTCGCGTCCATCGACGAGGCCGGGCAGGTGTTCGTCCAGAGCAGCACCCAGCATCCCTCGGAGACCCAGGAGATCGTGGCGCACGTCCTCGGTCTGCACAGCCACGAGGTGACCGTGCAGTGCCTGCGGATGGGCGGCGGCTTCGGCGGCAAGGAGATGCAGCCGCACGGGTTCGCGGCGGTCGCCGCGCTCGGCGCCTGGCTGACCGGCCGGCCGGTCCGGGTGCGGCTCACCAGGACCCAGGACCTGACGATGTCCGGCAAGCGGCACGGGTTCCACGCCGAGTGGCGGATCGGCTTCGACGCCGACGGCCGCATCCAGGCCCTGGAGGCCACCCTCACCGCGGACGGCGGCTGGAGCCTGGACCTGTCGGAGCCGGTGGTGGCGCGGGCGCTGTGCCACATCGACAACACGTACTGGATCCCCCACGCGCGCGTCACCGGCCGCGTCGCCAGGACCAACAAGGTCTCCAACACCGCCTTCCGCGGCTTCGGCGGGCCCCAGGGCATGCTGGTGATCGAGGACATCATGGGCCGGTGCGCACCGCTGCTCGGCCTGGACCCGAGGGAGCTGCGGGAGCGGAACTTCTACCGCCCCGGTCAGTCCACGCCGTACGGGCAGCCGGTCGTCAGGCCCGAGCGGATCAGGGCCGTCTGGGAGCAGGTCAAGGCCGACGCCGGCCTCGCCGAGCGCGAGCGCGAGATCGCCGCCTTCAACGCCGCGCATCGGCACACCAAGCGGGCCCTCGCGCTCACCGGCGTCAAGTTCGGGATCTCGTTCAACCTCACCGCCTTCAACCAGGGCGGCGCGCTGGTGCTGATCTACAAGGACGGCTCGGTCCTGATCAACCACGGCGGCACCGAGATGGGCCAGGGCCTGCACACCAAGATGCTGCAGGTGGCCGCGACCGCCCTCGGCATCCCCCCGCACAAGGTGCGCCTCGCCCCGACGCGTACCGACAAGGTGCCCAACACCTCCGCCACCGCCGCCAGCGCGGGGACGGACCTCAACGGCGCGGCGGTGAAGAACGCCTGCGAGCAGTTGCGCGAGCGACTGCTCCAGGTCGCCGCCACGCGGCTCGGTGCGAACGCCTCGGACGTACGCATCGTCGACGGCGTCGCACGTACTCCGGGCAGCGACCGGGAGCTGGCCTGGGACGCCCTCGTGCGCACCGCGTACCTCCAGCGGGTCCAGCTGTCGGCGGCCGGCTTCTACCGTACGGAGGGCCTGCACTGGGACGCCAAAGGGTTCCAGGGCTCCCCGTTCAAGTACTTCTCCCACGGCGCCGCCGCGGCCGAGGTGGAGGTGGACGGCTTCACCGGCGCGTACCGCGTCCGGCGGGTGGACATCGTGCACGACGTCGGCGACAGCCTGTCCCCGATGATCGACATCGGTCAGGTCGAGGGCGGTTTCGTGCAGGGCGCGGGCTGGCTGACGCTGGAGGACCTGCGGTGGGACGCCGGTGAGGGGCCGGGCCGCGGCCGGCTGCTCACCCAGGCGGCGAGCACGTACAAGCTGCCGAGCTTCTCGGAGATGCCCGAGGAGTTCAACGTCAGGCTGCTCGCGAACGCCACCGAAGAGGGCGCGGTCTACGGGTCGAAGGCGGTGGGTGAACCTCCGGTGATGCTCGCGTTCTCGGTGCGGGAGGCGTTGCGGCAGGCCGCCGCCGCGTTCGGACCTGCCGGGGTCACCGTCGAGCTGGCGTCGCCCGCGACGCCGGAGGCCGTGTACTGGGCGGTCCAGGCCGCTCGCAGGGCCGCCGGGGCGGCAGACGCGGTCGCCGGGGCGGAAGAAACGGTCGTCGGGGCTGCGGAAGCGGCCGTCGTGGCTGCGGAAGCGGTCGGCAGTGCCTGACATGACGTGGGTCGCCGCGGTCGCGGGGCTGCGGGCACGCCGGGAGTTCGGCGTGCTCGTGACGGTCGCGACCGTGCGCGGCCACGCCCCGCGCAACGCCGGCGCGAAACTCGTCGTGGGCCGGAGCGAGACGTGGGGCTCGATCGGTGGCGGCAACGTCGAGGCCGTCGCGATCGACCGGGCCCGGGAGATGTTCCTCGCCGCCCGGCCCGAGCCGGAGCTGATCGACTTCGCCCTGAACGACAAGGTGACCAACCGGCACGGCGTCCAGTGCTGCGGCGGCACGGTCTCGGTGCTGCTCGAACCGCTGCCGGTGGTACGGGCGGTGGCGATCTTCGGCGTCGGGCACGTGGGGATGGAACTGGCGCGCGTCCTGGCGCGCCAGGACCTCGACCTCCATCTGGTCGACAGCCGCTCCGACCTCCTCGCCGAGGAGCGGCTCGCCGTCCTCGGCGACGCGGTGGCGCGGGTACGGGTGCACCACACGCCGCTGCTGCCGGAGGAGGTCCTCGACGAGCTGCCGCCCGGCACCCACGTCCTGATCATGACCCACGATCACGCCGAGGACGCCGCCCTGTGCGACGCCGCCCTGCGGACCGACCATCTCGGCTCCATCGGGCTCATCGGCTCGGCGGCCAAGTGGGGACGGTTCCGCGGACGCCTCCTCACGGAGGGCGGTCACGACGAGGCCGCCGTCGACCGGATCAAGACCCCGATCGGGATCGCCGACATCACCGGCAAGGAGCCCGCCACCATCGCCGTCAGTGTCGCCGCCGACCTGCTGCGCACGTTCGAGACCGAGGGGGGCTGATACGGCCAAGAGGAGGGGCGGGCTCCGACCGCGAGGGCGCCGGCCCTCGAAAGCCGCTCGGGGCCCGGCCCCGACCGTGTTCCGGAGGGTCCGTGGCGGGCCGGTGTCGCGCAACGATCGCTCCGGCGTCACACGTTCGTCACACCCCCATCGCCGTCCCATCGCACCGCGTCGCCGCAAGGTGGCCGGAAAGCATGCGCTTCGACGCCGCGCTCCCGCAGCGCCGTCGATCACCTCACATACTGCGCTGACCGGCGGCGGGCACGCTCTCGCGCCCCGCGCCGGATCGACCACTCGACCTCATCCCAAGCTCCTGGGGGAGACTTGCGCGCACAAGTGAAGCGAGCACACGCCTTCACCATCGCGGCGGCCACATCGGTGGCCCTCGTAGCAGGCATGACCGGCCCCGCGACGGCGATCGCCGCGTACGCGAAAGCCGCACCGGACACCGCACGCGTCGACGGCGGCCAACGGATCCCGCTCGTCACGGGCGACCGTGTGGTGGTGGACGCGAAGGGCCGGATGGTGGGCTTCGAGTCCGCCGAGGGCCGTGAGCACATACCCGTACGGATACAGCGCACCCCGGGCCACACCCTCGTGGTGCCGGCCGACGCCCAGCGCCTGATCGCCACGGGCAGGCTCGACCAGCGGCTCTTCGACCTCGACGTCCTCACCGACCCGCGGCTGCGCGAGAGCCACCGCGCCGGACTCAAGCTCATCGTGCGGTACGAGGGGGGTGCCGGCGCCGCACGGGCCGAGGTGCGTACGGCGGGCGACACCCAGCTGCGGCGCACCTTCCCGACCATCGACGCCGACGCCATCCGTACGTCGCCGGACGACGTGGCCGAAGTGTGGGAAGCCCTGACGAACCAGCGGAGCGGCGGGGCGCGCGCCGCCGCCTCCGGCATCGGCTCGGTGTGGCTGGACGGGGTGCGCGAGGCGAGCCTGGACCGCGGCGTCCGGCGGATCGGCGCCGACAAGGCGTGGGAGTCCGGGTTCGACGGTACGGGCGTCAGGATCGCCGTCCTCGACACCGGCGTCGACAAGACCCACGAGGACCTCAGGACCCGGGTCGTCGGCGAGAAGAACTTCTCGGCCTCCCCCGACGCCGTGGACCGCGTCGGGCACGGCACGCACGTCGCGTCGATCGCCGCCGGCACCGGCGCGAAGTCCGGCGGCCGGTACAAGGGCGTCGCCCCCGGCGCCGAGGTGATCAGCGGGAAGGTCCTCGACGACGAGGGGTACGGGGACGACTCCGCCGTCATCGCGGGCGTCGAATGGGCCGCCGCCGAAGGCGCGGACGTGGTCAACCTCAGCCTGGGCAGCCCCGACAGCCCCGGCGTCGACCCCCTCGAGGCCACCGTCGACAGGCTGTCCGCTGAGAAGGGGATCCTGTTCGCCGTCGCGGCGGGCAACGACGGCGAGTCCGGCGCGTCGACGATCGGCTCCCCGGGCAGCGCGGACGCCGCGCTGACCGTCGGCGCCGTGGACGAGGACGACAGACTGGCGCCCTTCTCCAGCACCGGCCCGCGCGTCGGCGACGGCGCCGTGAAGCCGGACGTGACCGCGCCCGGTGTCGCCGTCACCGCGGCCGCCGCCCCCGGCAGCGCCCTCGACACGCGCCCCGGCACGCCGCACCCGGCACCGGGATACCTCCAGCTCGACGGTACGTCGATGGCGACCCCGCACGTCGCGGGCGCGGCGGCGATCCTGAAGCAACGGCACCCGGAGTGGAGGTCCACCGAGCTGAAGGGCGCGCTGACCGCGTCCACGAAGGGGGGCGCCCACACCGCCTTCCAGCAGGGCTCCGGCCGTGTCCAGGTCGACAAGGCGCTGACCCAGAGCGTGATCGCCGATCCGGTCTCGCTGAACTTCGGCACGGCACGGTGGCCGCACGCCGACGACCGGCTCCTCACCCGGAAGGTCGTCTACCGCAACCTGGGCACCGGTGACGTCACCCTCGACCTGGCGGTGTCGACGCTCGACCCGTCGGGCAGGCCGGCCCCGGCCGGGTTCTTCTCGCTCGGCGCCTCGAAGGTGACCGTGCCCGCGGGCGGCACGGCCGAGGTCGACCTCGTCGCCGACACCAGGACCGGTGACGCCGACGGCACCTACTCGGGCTACGTCACCGCCACCGGCGCGGGGCAGTCCGTGCGCACGGCCGCGGTGGCGACCCGGGAGGCGGAGTCGTACGACGTGACCGTGAGGGCGGTGGACCGCGACGGTACGGACGCCGAGAACTTCTCCAGCACCCTGACGGGCGTCGCCGGAGCCGCCACCGGCTTCCAGGCCCGTATCGACGACGAGCCGGGCAGCCACACGATCCGCGTGCCCAAGGGCTCCTACACGTTCAACACGGCCGTCTACCAGGACCCTTCGGACTACGCGAAGGGCACCGACTGGATCGCCCAGCCGAAGCTGGACGTCTCCGGTGACACGACGGTCACCGCCGACGCCCGCACCGCGAGGCCGGTGGACCTCACCGTGCCCGGCATCGACCGGGCGGACTACGCGGGGACGTACTACGAGGTCGGCACCGGGAGCGGCCGTGTCGGCAACGGCTGGGTCCTGCGGGGCTTCACCGGCTTCCGTACCGCCCACCTGGGTCCCGCCGTCACCGACGGCTCGCTCCTGCAGACCTGGGACGCGCACTTCCTGAAGGACGCCGGCAGCCAGTACGCGGTGGCCTTCGGCGGCAAGGCGAGCACGGTCGCGACCGGCTACACCCGGCACGTGAAGGCGGACGAACTGGCCACGCTCACGGTCCGTCTCGGCGCCTCGGCCCCCGGGAAGTCGGCTCTCACCTCCCCGTACGCCCATCTGCCGGGCGCGCCGGAGGGCAACGGCTTCTCCGCACCGCAGGCGGCTCCTGGCACCCGTACCTTCCATGTCTCCACCGCCGACGGCGTGAGGTGGCTGACCAGGTTCAACCAGCTGGGCGCGCTCGACGAATGGGGCTACCCGGCCTTCGAGGGCGGCTTCGAGATGGTCCGGCCGAAGCGTTACGAGGCCGGCAGGACGTACCGGGAGACGTTCAACACGGGCGTCTTCGGGCCTCTCCTGGGCGAGGGCATGGGTGTCTTCCGTACCGCTCCGGACCCGGAGACGGGCGAGCAGCGGCTCTTCGGCTCCCTGCCGCTGTTCGCGGACGGCAAGGGCCACGTCGGTGTCCCGGCGAACGTCTCGGCCACGACGAAGCTGTACCGCGACGGCGTCGAGGTCGGCGCGAACGACGACCCGCTGACCGGGTGGCAGCCCTTCACGGTGGACGCGGCCGACGCCGCGTACCGCCTGGAGACCTCGGTGGAGCGTCCGGCGGGCCTCGCCGCGGTCTCCACCCGGATCGACGCCGCCTTCACGTTCCGTTCGGGGCAGGTCGCGGCCACCACGGCGCTGCCGGTGTCGACGGTACGTTTCGCGGCCCCCGTGGACCTCGCCTCGCGCGTCCCGGCGGGCCGGCAGGTCCGGGTCCCGGTGACCGTGCAGGGCTCGGCGGCCGGGGCCAACCTCAAGTCGCTGACTGTGTCGGTGAGTTACGACGGCGGAAAGACCTGGCGCCCCACGCAGGTCCGCAACGGCGTGATCTCCGTGGCGAGTCCGGCGAAAGACAGCGGCGTCTCGTTCTCCGCCGTGGTCACGGACAAGCAGGGCAACACCTCGACGCTGAAGATCCACAACGCGTGGCTCGGCAAGTGAACCTGCCCCGCTGAGTGTTCTCCGGTGTCCCGGCGTCACCACCTCAGGTGGGGCGCCGGGACGTCGCGTTCACGCGCGGGAGGCCGCCCGCATGCCCCTGGCACGCGCGGTCCGCGCCGCCGTGTCGGAGCCGAGGTGGTCGAGGACCTCACGGGCGAGGTCCGGCCGGGACGAGGAGGCCAGGACGCCTCCGCCGAAGGTCGAGGTGAGGGCGGTGTCACCCGGCAGCGGGCCGACGACGGTGACGCCCGGCAGGTCCATCAGCTCACTGTGCTGCTGGAACGCCAGTTCGGCCCCGCCGGAGGAGAGCAGACTGCCGGCCGGCACCCCCGGGGGCGCCTGGACGAGCCGTCCGGCGAGCACGTCGGCGAGCCCCAGCCGGCCGATGAGACCGAGGAGTTGCGTCCCGCTGGGGCCGGTGGAGTACGCGATCCTCGGCGCGGACCGCAGCACGGCCCGCAGGTCGGCTTCCGAGTCGAGCGCCGGAACAGGTGATCCCTCCGGTACGGCGGCGACGACCTGCGAGATCCACAGCGGTCGCGCCGTGCCCGCCAGGACGTGGCCCTCCTTCTCCAGGGCGGCCAGCGCCCCGTCGGCGAGCACGAGCAGGTCGGCCTCCGCGCCCTCGCGCACCCGTCGTGCGATCTCGACGCCGCCCGCGGACGCGAAGCGCACGGGAAGTCCGTGCGCGCGCCCAAGGTGTGCGGACAGCTCGGCGAGCAGCGGCCGTGTCGCCATCGAGGACAGCCCGGAGATCTCTCTGTTCACGTCGCCTCCTTGGTGTCCGGCAGATGCTACGACGCCCTCGGAGCTGCATCAACGCCGGTCTGCGAGACTGGCCGGGTGAGCGCGACCCGGAGCACAGCGGCTGGAAAAGTCCTCGACGTCCTCGCGGTCTTCGACCGGGAGCACCCGTCGCAGACGCTGTCGGAGATCGCCCAGCGCACCGGCATGGCCCTGAGCACGACGCACCGGGTGGTCTCCGAGCTGGCGGGATGGGGGGCGCTGGAGCGCGCGGAGGACGGGTCGTGGCACGTCGGCCTCAGGCTCTGGGAGATCGCCTCCGGGTGCCCGCGCACCCAGATCCTGCGCGATGTGGCCCTGCCCTTCATGCAGGACCTCTACGAGGCGACCCACGAGAACATCCAGCTCGCGGTCCGCGAGGGGACGGAGCTGGTGTTCGTCGAGCGGATCGCCGGGCACCGGTCGGTGGAGCTGTTGACGATGGTGGGGAGCCGGTTCCCGATCGGCTCCACCGGCATGGGGCGGGTCCTGCTGGCCCACGCCCCTCCGGGACTCCAGGAGGAGGTCCTCGCGTCGCCGCTGCGGGCCTGGACCCCGCACACCGTCACCGACCCGAAGACGCTGCGCGCGCAGCTGGACCGCATCCGCCGCGAGCAGGTCTTCGTGAGCGACCGGCAGCTCTCGGAGAGCACGGTCGCGGTGGCCGCGCCCGTGCGGACCGGCCGCAACGGGCCGGTCGGCGCGGCCTTGGGGATCGTGTTCACGGCGCGGGGCGCGAGCCGTGCCCGCGGGCTCCGTGAGCCGCTGCTGAGGGCCGCGTACGGGATCTCCGACGAGCTCGGCCGGCGTGCCCGGCCGACCGCCTGAGCCCGTCGACGCGCCCGTCCGGCCGCCTGAGGATCGGCGTGCCCGTCCGGCCGCCTGAGACCGAGCGGGCTTCCGCCTGACGGAAACACCGGAGACCGGCCGTGCTCCCGGGTGTCAACGTTCGACGTGTCCCGGACGTTCACCCTCGCTCAGGAGATGCCATGGCCGACGCCGTCGTCGACACCGTTGCCTCGGTTCCCGTCGCAGTCATCGGGGCGGGCCCCGCCGGGCTGATGCTGGCTCACCGCCTCGCACGCGCCGGGGTCGAGACGGTCGTGGTCGACACCCGCACCCGGCGGGAGATCGAGACCACGCAGCGGGCCGGCATCCTGGAGGCCGACGCGGCCCGGGACCTGGTGGAGACCGGCGTCTCCGACCGGATCCTGCGCGACGGCCACGAACACGAGGGCACCGAGCTGCGCTTCGGCGGCCGGGCGCACCGCATCCACTTCAAGGCGCTCGTCGGCGCGTCGGTCTGGCTCTATCCGCAGACCGACGTGTTCATCGACCTGGCCGACGCGCGGGAGCGGGACGGCGGCACGGTCCACTTCGGCGTCAAGGACACCGAGGTCCTCGACGTCACCACCGGCGCTCCCCGAGTCCGCTACACCGCGGCCGACGGCACCCGGCACGAGATCCGCGCGCGGTACGTGGTCGGCGCGGACGGCTCCCGGAGCATGTGCCGCGATCTCGTCCCCGAGGACCGGCGGGTGCGGTACGGCAAGGAGTACCCCTTCGCCTGGTTCGGCATCCTGGCCGAGGCCCCGCCGAGCGCGCCCGAGCTGGTCTACGCCCACTCCGAGCACGGGTTCGCGCTGATCAGCCGGCGGACCGAGACCGTGCAGCGGATGTACTTCCAGTGCTCCCCCGGCGAGTCCGTCGACGCCTGGCCGGACGACCGCGTCTGGGAGACGCTCCAGGCCCGGGTGGCCGGCGAGGACGGCTTCCGGCTCCACGAGGGCCCGGTTTTGGACAAGACGGTCCTGCGGTTCCGTTCGTTCGTGCAGGAGCCGATGCGCTGGGGCTCGATGGTGCTCGCCGGTGACGCCGCGCACACCGTGCCGCCGACCGGCGCCCGCGGGCTCAACCTCGCGCTGCACGACGTGAAGATCCTGGCCGAGGTCCTGCCCCGGGCGCTCGGCGCCGCCGGAGAGGCCGCTCTCGACGACTACCAGCCGCGCGCGATGCGGCGGGTCTGGCGGGCGCAGAACTTCTCGCACTGGATGACGGGGCTGCTGCACACCGCGCCGGGCGACTCGCCGTTCGACCTGCGGCGCCGCCTCGGCGAGCTCGACAACGTGGTGGCCACGCGCGCCGGCCGCGCCTACCTCGCCGAGCAGTACACCGGCTGGCCCGCCGGCTCCCGGGGCTGACCCGGACAAACCCCGGGGCCGACCCCGACGAACCCAGGAGACACGCCATGATCATCGACTGTCACGGTCACTTCACCACGGCGCCGCCACAGCTCGCGCGGTGGCGTGAACGGCAGGTGGCGGCGGTCGGCGCACCGGAGGACGCGCCCGACCCCGACGACCTCGTCGTCACCGACGACGACCTCCGCCAGGCGATCGAGGGCAATCAGCTGCGCCTGATGGACGAGCGCGGCAGCGATCTGACGATCTTCTCCCCCCGGGCCAGCTTCATGGCCCACCACATCGGTGACTTCCAGGTCTCCTCGGCATGGGCGCGGATCTGCAACGACCTGGTCCACCGCGTCAGCGGGCTCTACCCCGACCGCTTCGCGATGGGCGCGATGCTGCCGCAGTCACCGGGCGTCGACCCGGCGACCTGCGTGCCCGAGCTGCGCCGCGCGGTCGAGGAGCTCGGCGCGGTGTCGGTCAACCTCAACCCCGATCCGTCAGGCGGCGGATGGACCGCGCCGCCGCTGACGGACCGCAGCTGGTACCCGGTCTACGAGGCGATGGTCGCGTACGACATCCCCGCGATGATCCACGTCAGCACGTCCTGCAACCCGGCCTTCCACACCACGGGCGCCCACTACCTGAACGCGGACACCACGGCGTTCATGCAGCTGGTCCAGGGCGATCTGTTCGCCGACTTCCCGTCGCTGCGGTTCGTGATCCCGCACGGCGGGGGCGCGGTGCCCTACCACTGGGGACGGTTCCGAGGTCTGGCGATGGCGCTCGGCCGGCCGGATCCCGAGACGCTGCTCGACAACGTCTTCTTCGACACCTGCGTGTACCACCAGGCCGGCATCGACCTGCTCACCCGGGTCATACCCAGCCGTTCCCTGCTGTTCGCCAGCGAGATGATCGGCGCGGTCCGCGACGTCGACCCGCGCAGCGGCCACCACTTCGACGACACGAAGCGGTACGTCGAGGCCACCGCGCACCTCACCGACGCGGAACGGGCAGCCGTCTACTCCGGCAACGCCCTGCGCGTCCACCCCCGGCTCGCCGCCCGGCTCGCCGTCGCCGACCTCTGACCCAGGAGAACACCTCATGGAACACACCCGGACAGGTGTCGTCCACACCTCGATCAGCCGCGCCGACCCCGAGGAGGTCGCCGCCCTGTCGGCGTACGGCGTCGCGACGATCCACGAGGCCATGGGCCGGGTGGGCCTGATGCGCCCCTACCTGCGGCCCGTCTACCCCCGGGCGCGGCTGTGCGGCACGGCGGTGACCGTGCTGCTGCAGCCCGGCGACAACTGGATGCTGCACGTCGCCGCCGAGCAGATCAGGGAGGGCGACGTGGTGGTCGCGGCCTGCACTGCCGAGAGCGAGGACGGATTCTTCGGCGAGCTGCTCGCCACCTCGTTCCGCGCCCGCGGTGGCCAGGGCCTGGTCATCGACGGCGGCGTGCGCGACGTGGCCGACCTGGAGCGCATGGACTTCCCGGTGTTCGCCCGCGCGGTCAACGCCAAGGGCACGATCAAGGCCACCCTCGGTTCGGTCAACGTGCCGGTGGTCTGCGCCAACGCCCTGGTCCGTCCCGGCGACGTCGTCGTGGGGGACGGCGACGGCGTCGTGGTCGTGCCGCGCGAGCGCGCCGCCGAGGTCGCCGCGGCGGCGGCCCGGCGCGAGGCGGCCGAGGAGGGCAAGCGGGCACGGTTCCGCGCGGGCGAACTCGGCCTGGACATGTACGGCATGCGCGGCCCGCTGGCCGAGCTCGGTCTGCGTTACGAGGAGTGAGGATGACGACGAGTTTCAGGAAGACTCCCGGCTGGCTGGACTGGTACGCCGGTCCGAGCCGGCCGCGCTACCGGATGCCCGAGGGGGCCGTCGACGCGCACTGCCACGTGTTCGGCCCGGGGGCCGTGTTCCCGTTCGCGCCCGAACGGAAGTACACGCCCTGCGACGCGTCCAGGGACCAGCTCTTCGCCCTGCGCGACCACCTGGGCTTCTCCCGTACCGTGGTGGTCCAGGCGACCTGCCACGGCGCCGACAACAGCGCCATGGTCGAGGCCCTGCGGGCCTCCGGAGGGCTGGCCAGGGGCGTGGCGACGGTGCGGCCCGACGTCTCCGACGCCGAGCTGCGGGAACTGCACGAGGCCGGTGTGCGCGGCGTGCGGTTCAACTTCGTCAAGCGGCTCGTCGACGCGGCGCCGCGGCAGGACCTGCGGGACGTCGCCCTGCGGATCGCCCCGTACGGATGGCACGTCGTCGTCTACTTCGAGGCGGCCGACCTGCCGGACCTGCGTGACTTCCTCCTGTCGGTCCCGGTTCCGCTCGTGGTCGACCACATGGGGCGGCCCGATGTCACCAAGGATCCGGACGGCCCGGAGTTCGGGGCGTTCCTCGACCTCATGCGGGCGCGGCCGGACATCTGGTGCAAGGTGACCTGCCCGGAGCGGCTGTCCGTGAGCGGGCCGCCCGCCCTGGACGGCGAGCGTTCGGCGTACCGCGACGTCGTCCCCTTCGCCCGCCGGGTCGTCGAGGAGTTCCCCGACCGGGTGCTGTGGGGCACGGACTGGCCGCACCCGAACCTCGTCTCCCACATGCCCGACGACGGTCTGCTCGTCGACTTCGTCCCGCACATCGCCCCCACACCGGAGCTGCGGCGCAAGCTCCTCGTCGACAACCCGACGCGCCTGTACTGGCCGGACGCCGGCTGACCCGCCTCACGATCGGAGTCCGAACATGTCACTCGACAAGACCTACAGACTCGTGCCGGGGACCATCGTCTTCGACGCCGAGCAGTCCGCCAGGGGCTATCACCTCAACCAGTTCTGCATGTCGCTGATGACGGCCGAGAACCGCGAGCGCTACCTCGCCGACGAGCGCGCGTATCTGGACGCGTGGCCGCTGCGGGAGGAGCAGAAGCGGGCCCTGCTCGACCGCGACCTGAACGCGGCCATGGACGAGGGCGGCAACATCTACTTCCTCGCCAAGTGGGGCGCCACGCTGGGGCTCTCGTTCCAGCAGATGGCGGGGTCGATGACCGGCATGACCGAGGAGGAGTACCGCGCGATGATGGCCGGCGGCGGCCGCTCCGTCGAGGGCAACCGCATCGACCACGCCGTCCTCGAAGCGGCGCACGCCGATGCGGCGCCCCCCGCCGTGCACGCCACCATCACCGGCGCGGTCTTCACCTCGCACGTACCGGCGATCGGCGCGGCGATGGACCACGACAAGACCCGCGAGCCTTACTGGAAGCCGGTCTTCGAGGGGTACGACTTCTCCAAGGAGTGGGAGAGGGAGAACCTCCCCGATGTGATCTTCCTGGTCTACAACGACCACGCGTCCGCGTTCGACCTGTCGTTGATCCCCACGTTCGTCCTCGGTACGGGCGCGGCCTACGCGACCGCCGACGAGGGGTACGGGCCCCGACCCGTCCCCGGCGTCGAGGGCGATCCCGACCTGGCAGCGCACATCGCGCACTCGCTGGTGCGGGACGACTTCGACCTCACGCTCGCCAACGAGATGACCGTCGACCACGGCCTGACCGTCCCGCTGTCCCTGATGTTCGGGGACGTCGAGAAGTGGCCGTGCAAGGTGATCCCGTTCCACGTCAACGTGGTCCAGTACCCCGTGCCCTCGGGCGCCCGGTGCTTCCGGCTCGGCCAGGCGCTGCGCCGGGCCATCGAGTCGTACGACAGGCCGCTGAAGGTCCAGGTGTGGGGCACCGGTGGCATGAGCCACCAGTTGCAGGGTCCGCGCGCCGGACTGATCAACCGGGAGTGGGACAACGCGTTCCTCGACCGGCTGATCGAGGATCCGGCCGGCCTGTCGCAGGTGCCGCACCTGGAGTACGTCCAGGAGGCCGGCTCGGAGGGCATCGAGCTGGTCATGTGGCTGATCGCCCGCGGGGCGTTGAGCGACGTGGACGGGACCGGAGAGGTCGACGTCAAGCACCGCTTCTACCATGTGCCGGCGTCCAACACCGCCGTCGGCCACCTGATCCTCGAGAACCGTCCCCGGGCCCAGGAGCCCGCCGAAGGAGTGAACTGACATGACCGACGACCGAACCCTCAGGATCGCCCTGGCCGGAGGCGGCGCCTTCGGCGCCAAGCACGCGGCGGCGCTCCGGCGCATCGAGGGCGTCGAGGTGGCCGCCGTGGTGAGCAGCAGCCTGGAGAGCGCACGGAAGTTCGCCGCCGACCAGGGGGTCGGCCGCGCCGTGGCGTCCCTGGACGAGGTGCTCGCGATGGACGACGTCGACGCCGTCGTCCTCGCCACCCCCACCCCGATGCACGCCGGGCAGACCCTGGCCTGTCTCGACGCCGGCAAGCACGTCCAGGTCGAGATCCCGCTCGCCGCCTCCCTCGGCGACGCCGAGGCGTGCCTGGCGGCGCAGGAGCGGACGGGTCTCGTCGCCATGGTGGGCCACACCCGGCGCTTCAACCCGAGCCACCAGTGGCTGCGGCAGCGGATCCAGGCCGGCGAGTACCACATCCAGCAGATGGACGTGCAGACGTACTTCTTCCGCCGCACGAACCTCAACGCCCTTGGTCAGCCGCGCTCGTGGACCGACCACCTGCTGTGGCACCACGCTGCGCACACCGTCGATCTCTTCGCGTACCAGACCGGTTCGCCGATCGTGCAGGCCCACGCGATCCAGGGCCCGATCCACCCCGAGCTCGGCATCGCGATGGACATGTCGATCCAGCTGCGCGCGGCGAACGGTGCCCTCTGCACGCTTTCGCTGTCGTTCAACAACGACGGGCCGCTCGGCACGTTCTTCCGCTACATCGGCGACAACGGCACCTATCTCGCCCGCTACGACGACCTGTTCACCGGCAAGGACGAGCCGATCGACGTCAGCCGGGTCGCCGTGTCGATGGACGGCATCGAGCTGCAGGACCGTGAGTTCGTCGCGGCGATCCGCGAGGGCCGCGAGCCGAACTCCTCGATCGCCCAGGTCATGTCCTGCTACCGGACGCTTGCGGCCCTGGAGGAGCAGCTGACCGCCGCCTCCGCTTTCTGAGATCTCATGCCGGAGTGCCGGTCGCCACCTCACGGGGCGACCGGCACTCCGGCACGTTGGGTGCGTCGGTCAGGCGTAGTGGCGGTAGACGGCCTCGGCGACGCAGGCCGGCTTGGTGCTGCCCTCGACCTCGACGGTGAACGTGATCGGCATCTGCACGCCGTCGCCCTTGACCTCCTCCACGGTGCCGACGACGCCGTGGAGGCGGATCCTCGCGCCGACGGGGACGGGGCTGGGGAAACGGACCTTGTCCAGGCCGTAGTTGACGCTCATGCGGGTGCCGGTGATGGTGAGCAGCTCGCCGAAGAGCGGGATGATCAGGGAGAGGGTGAGGTAGCCGTGGGCGATGGGGCCGCCGAAGGGCCCGTCCTTGGCCTTCTCCGGATCCGTGTGGATCCACTGGTGGTCGTCGGTGGCGTCGGCGAAGGTGTTCACCCGGTCCTGGGTGATCTCCCTCCACTCGGTGCGGCCGAGGTCGGCTCCGGCGAGGGACGTGAGGGCGGCGAGACTGTCGGCGGTCGTGGGCATGGGGATTCCTTTCGATGGCGCGGGCTGCGGGAGGGTGCTGCTCGAAACGCCTTTACGGGTAAGGGTGTTCGACGGGCCCTGTCGAGAACGCCTCGCGCACGGCGGGCTTGATGATCTTTCCGGTGGCCGTTCGGGGCAGTCGGTCCGTGAGGACGACGGACCTGGGGATCTTGTATTTGGCTAGCCGGCCCCGCAGATGGCCGAGGAGGTCGTCCTGGGTCGCCGGGGCGCCGGGTTCGAGGACGACGACGGCACGGCCGACCTCGCCCCACACGGGGTGGGGGACGCCGATGACCGCGCATTCGGCGACGTCGGGGTGGCCGAGGAGCGCGTCCTCGACCTCGGCCGGATAGACGTTCTCGCCGCCGGAGACGAACATGTCCTTGACCCGGTCGACGAGGTAGGCGTATCCGTCGGTGTCGGTCCTGGCGATGTCCCCGGTGCGCAGCCAGCCGTCGTCGGTGAAGGCGGCCGCGGTGTCCTCGGGCAGGTTCCAGTAGCCGGTCATGACGTGGGGGCCGTGGACGAGGATCTCGCCGCGTTCGCCGGGCGCGGCGTCTGCGCCGTCGGGCAGGACGACGCGGGTGTCGGTGAAGAAGTGCGGGACGCCGGCGGAGCCGGCCTTGGCCGTGGTCTGCTCCCGGTCGAGGAAGAGGATGCCGGGGGACGCCTCGGTCATGCCGTAGCCCTGGCTGAAGGCGAGGCCGCGGTCGACGTACGCGGCGATGGTGCGGGCCGGGACCGGAGCGCCGCCGCAGTTGAGGGTGCGCAGGCTGGAGAGGTCGGTGCCCGCCCAGCGGGGCCGGGCGGCCATCGCGTCGTACATGGTGGGGACGCCGAACATGTACGTGACGCGGCGGCGTTCGACGAGGTCGAGGACCCGGTCGGCGTCGAAGGCGGCGAGCAGGATCACCCGGCCGCCCTTGAGCAGGGTGGGCAGGCAGGTCATGTTGAGGCCGGCGGTGTGGAACAGCGGGGCCGCGACGAGGGTGACCTCGTCGGCGGTGAGGTCGGTGTCGACGAGGACGTTGACGCTGTTCCAGACGATGTTGGCGTGGGAGAGGACGGCTCCCTTGGGGCGGCCCGTGGTCCCGGAGGTGTACATGATCATGCACGGGTCCTCGGGGGCCACGGCCACGTCCAGGGGCTCGTCGGGGGCACCGGCGAGCAGTTCCTCGTACCCGGGAGCGCCGTCGCCGGGTCCTTCGAGCGCGATCCGGTGGCGCACCCCGGCCTGGTCGGTGGCGGCGCGGGCGGCCTCGCCCTGCTCGGGGGCGTGGACGAGGACGACGCTGCCGGAGTCGGCGAGGTTGTACGCCAGTTCCGGGGCGGTGAGGCGGGTGTTGAGCGGGACGAAGACCGCGCCGAGCGCTCCCGCGGCGAACAGCGTCTCCAGGAAGGCCGGGTGGTTGGGTCCCAGGTAGGCGACCCGGTCGCCGCTCGTCACGCCGAGGGCGCGCAGGGCGTGGGCGAGCCGCAGGACGCGCCGGTGGAGCTCGCGGTAGGTCAGGGCGCGGTCTTCGTGGACGACGGCGGTCCGGTCGGGTGTCCTGCGGGCCCGGCGCGCCGGCCAGGAGCCGATGCCCTGGTTCAGCACGGGGAGTTCTCCGCGTCGCCGGACAGACCGAGGAGGCGGGCGGCGTTCTCCTTGAGGATCTTCGGCCGGACCTCGGGTTTGATGTCGAGCGCCTCGAAGTCGGCGAGCCACCGGTCGGGGGTGATGACCGGGTAGTCGGAGCCGAAGAGGACCTTGTCCTTGAGCAGGGTGTTCGCGTAGCGCACGAGTTGCGGCGGGAAGTACCTGGGCGACCAGCCGGACAGGTCGATGTACACGTACGGTTTGTGGGTGGCCACCGCGAGGGCCTCGTCCTGCCAGGGGAAGGACGGGTGGGCGAGGACGATCCTCAGTTCGGGGAAGTCGACGGCGACGTCGTCGACCGCCATGGGGTTCGAGTACGTCAGCCGGATGCCGCCGCCGCCCGGGACGCCGGCGCCGATGCCGGTCTGGCCGGTGTGGAAGAGGGCGGGTACGCCGAGTTCCTCGATGGCCTCGTACAGCGGGTAGGCGAGGCGGTCGTTCGGGGAGAAGGCCTGGACGCTGGGGTGGAACTTGAATCCGCGCACCCCGTACTCCTCCACGAGGCGCCGGGCCTCGCGGACTCCCGCCCGGCCCTTGTGCGGGTCGACGCTCGCGAACGGGATCAGGACGTCGGCGTGGGCGGCGCAGCTCTCGGCGATCTCCTCGTTGTGGATCCGCGGGTGGCCGGTGGCGTGTTCGGCGTCGACGGTGAAGACGACGGCCGCCATGCGGCGTTCGCGGTAGTGCGCGGCCGTCTCGTCGATGGTCGGCTGCCGGTGGCCGTGGGCCTTGAAGTACGCCTCGGAGGCGCCGAGCAGTTCGGGGCTGAGGGCCCCGTGGCCGTCCTTGGAGACCTCGGCGTGGGTGTGCATGTCGATGGCGGTCAGCGCGTCGAGGTCGAGTGCGCTCCGGTAGGCACGGTCGGTCATCTCACGCCTCCGGGGCCTGGGGCGCGGGGATGCCGTAGGTCTCGGGCTCGGCGCCGACACCGTCCCGCCACGCGGCGGTGATCGCGTCGGCGCTCCAGCCGCCGTCGGCGAAGGCGACCGCCTTCTCCTTGGGGTGCGCCCACAGGGCCAGCCGGTCGCCGCCGATGCCGATGGCCTGCCCGGTCACTCCGGCGGAGGCGTCCGAGGCCAGGAAGGTGATCAGGCCTGCGACGTCCTCGACGGTCCCGAGGCCCTCGTCCTTGCGCAGCCGGTCAGGGAGGGGCTCCCCGGTGCGCTCGGACTTCTCGATGAGCGGGGCGAACGCCGGGATGCTCCTGGTCATCTCGGTGGCGGCGACGGGCACGACGGCGTTGACGGTGATGCCGGCGCGGCCGAGTTCCATCGCCCAGGTGCGGGCCATGGCGACGATGCCGGCCTTGGCGGCGGCGTAGTTGGTCTGGCCGAAGTTGCCGCGCTGGCCCGCGGGCGAGGAGATCAGGACGAGCCGGCCGCCGGTGCCCTGCTCGCGCATGCGGACGGCGGCGGCGCGGGCGCAGGTGAACGTGCCGCGCAGGTGGACGCGGACGACGTCGTCGAAGTCGTCGTCGGTCATCTTCCACAGCACGCGGTCGCGCAGGATGCCGGCGTTGGTGACGAGTACGTCCAGGCGCCCGAACTCTCCGACGGCCGCGTCGACGAGCCGCTGGGCCGCCTCGCTGTCGCCCACGGCCGCGACGACGCCGGTCGCCGAGCCGCCCCGGGTCGTGATCGAGGTGACGGCGGCGTCGACCGTGTCCTTGTCGACGTCGTTGACGACGACGGCGGCGCCCGCGGTGGCGAGGGCCTGGGCGTATGCGAGTCCGAGACCGCGGCCGCTGCCGGTGACGACGGCGACCTTGCCCTGAAGGTCCATGAGGGGTGCCTCTCGTGAGGGAGTGGAGGAGGGGATGCCGGAGATCCCGGCCACAGCCGGGATCGACAGGAATCCTGATGAACGCCAGTCTGGGCAATCGCCAGGATTCCTGTCAATGACCTAGGATGGGACGGCTGCCGCCCGCGCGGGCGGTCACGACGGGAGGACGAAGTGGGCACGTCACTGCTCTACCTGATCAAGAGGACGGAACTGGTGGTCCGCGCACGCCTGGAGGAGCTGCTCAAGCCCGCCGGGGTCACGGCGCTGCAGTACACCGCCCTGACGGTGCTCGAACGGCACGACGGCATCTCCGCGGCCCAGCTCGCCCGCGACTCCTTCGTCACCGCCCAGTCGATGGCCGACATGGTCCGCGCCCTGGAGAGCCGTGGCCTGATCCGCCGCGAGCCCAACCCCGCCAACCGCCGTGAGCGCCTCATCCTGCTCGCCGACCCCGGGCGGCGACTGCTCGCCGAGTACGCCGAGCCGGCCCGCCACATCGAGGAACGCATGACCGCCGGCATGGACGCCGAAGAGACCGCCGCGTTCCGGGCGGCCCTGAACGAGGCCTGGCGCTCCCTCTCCTGACCGCTCGACGGTTCAGCGCACTCCGCGCGGGCGGAACTGCACGCTGACGCGCGGACCGACGGCACGGGCCGACTTCGGGACGGCGTGCTCCCAGGTGCGCTGGCAGGACCCGCCCATGACGAGGAGGTCGCCGTGGCCGGAGGGAAGACGGAGAGCCACGGGGCCGCCACCACGCGGGCGGAAGACGAGGTCACGCGGGTCACCGAGGGCCAGGATCGCGACCATGGTGTCGCGGGTGGCCGAGCGGCCGGTGCGGTCGCCGTGCCAGGCGACGCTGTCGCGCCCGTCGCGGTAGAGACAGAGCCCCGCCGTGGCGAATGGCTCGCCGAGCTCGGCGGCGTAGTGCGCACCGAGGGCGTCACGGGCCTCGTCGAGCGCGGGGTGCGGGAGCGGGGCACCTTCCCCGTAGTGCGCGAGGAGCCTCGGCACGGCCACGACGTTCTCGTACATCGTGCGCTCCTCGGCCCGCCAGGGGACCCCGGCGACGAGCTCCTCGAAGAGGGCGTCGGCGCCGTGGAACCAGCCGGGCAGGTGATCGACCCAGGCGCCGCGACCCAGCTCGGTGCGCCGGACGGCGCCCATGGGGCCGGGTCCGATGTCGGAGCCCTGGTCGAAGAGGGAGCCCTGGAAGCCGGGGACGTCCGGTCGTACTGCGGTCATGGTTCCAGCGTAGACGATAAACCGAACATATGAGCGATTCGATCATCTCGACCATGCGTGGACCCTCACAGCCGTCGGCCACACCGCCCGCAAGTCCCCTGAAGGGTGAGAGCGCCGTTCGAGAGGGCCTCCGGCGGTACTCCTCAAGGCGCGTCCGCCCTGCGGCGCACATTCGAACATTCACCCCGGATCTGCTCCCCGACGCCCCGTAACGGGTGAAGGCGAGGCCCGTTTGAGAGCACACACGTACCCATCGAGCTCCTTCGGAGGCCTCCGTGCATCCCGTACCCCTTCCCTTCTCGTGCGTCTCCGGATTCGAACGGCGGCAGCCGTGCGGACCCCTGTCCGCCGCCCTCGGCGGGAGGTGGGCGGCATGAGCGAGTACGCCGACGGCCCGGCTTCCGGAAGCACCGTTCCCGGCCCGCGGGCCGCCTCGCTCGCCCCGCCGCCCCGGACCCTTCCCGTCGGTGCGCAGGACGGGGACATGACCGAGGAGATGGAGGAGGCGTACTGGTCCGTCCATGACGGTGCCGCCGCGCGGGCGACCGTCCGGCAGGTCCTGGTGCGGCTGCCGCGGATCACCGCGAGCATCGGACGGCTCGCCTGGCGCGCCGACAGGCGGGCGACAGCGGCCGTCGTCGCGTGCCAGCTGGGGTCGGCAGCCATGAGCGCCTTCGGTCTCATCGCCTCGGTCGCGGTGCTGCGGGAGCTGTTCGCCCAGGGCCCGACCCCGGACCGGGTGCGCGCCGCCGTCCCGCAGATCCTGCTCGTGGTCGGGTTCATCGCCGGCCGAGCCCTCCTCGAGGCGGCGGTCGCGGTGGCGCAGGCCCGGGTGACACCCAAGATCCGCACCGCCCTGGAGACCGAGTTCTTCCATCTCACCGCGCACGTGAGGCTGGAGGCGGTCGAGGACGCCGACTGGCACGACGAGGTCTACCGCGCCAACGACCGGGGGCTGTTCTACGCACGGCAGATCGTCGGACAGGTCGTCTCCCTCGCCTCCTCCGCCCTCGGCCTCGCCGGCACCGCCGGCGTCCTCGGCGTCCTGCACCCCGCCCTGCTGCCGCTGCTCCTCCTGTCCGTGCTGCCCGTCGGCATGGCGGCCGTCCGCAGCGCGCGGGCGCGCTTCCACTCCTTCAAGCGGTGGAACGCGCTCCAGCGCCGCGTCCGGGTCTTCTCGTGGCTGCTCCTCGACCAGGACGCCGCCGCCGAACTCCGCTCCGACACCGCGCAGGCCGCGCTCCTGGACGAGCACCGGCGTCTGATCACCCGGATCTCCGAGGAGGACACCCGACTCGGGGTGCAGGCCGCCGTGCTCAACCTGGCGGGCCGCGGGGTCGGCGGGATCGGCACCGGCGTCACGTACTTCGCCCTGGGCGCCATGCTGATCGCGGGCTGGCTCCCGCTGGCCGCCGGGGCCGGCGCGGTGCTCGCGATCCAGGCCGGACAGGCGGCCCTCACCCGGCTCGTCGAGACCGCGCACCTCGTGTACGAGCACGCGATGTGGGTCGACGACCTCCTCGCCGTACAGCAGCGCTGCCGCGGCCTCCAGCAGCGGACCGCGGACCTGCACGCCCCGGAGCGAGTGAAGACGATCACCCTGGAGGACGTGTCCTTCACCTACGCGGGAAAGGACACCCCCGCGCTCGACGGGGTGTCGATGACGCTCACCGCGGGCGAGACCGTCGCCTTCGTCGGTCTCAACGGCGGGGGCAAGAGCACCTGCGCCAAGGTCCTGGCCGGCCTGCACGACGTGCAGGAAGGGCGGATGTGCTGGGACGGCGTCGACGTCCGGACCATGGACAGCCGGTCCCTGCAGCGACAGGTCGCCTGCGTCCTCCAGGACCCCGTCCGTTTCCCGTTCAGCGCCCTGTCCAACGTGACCGTGTCCACCGGCAGCCTGACGGAGGCCGACCCGGAGCGGGCGATGGCGGCCGTACGCGCCGCCGGCGCCGATCAGGTCCTCGCGGGGCTCCCCGGGCAGTGGGAGGCGCTGCTGTCCAAGCGGTTCCGCGGCGGCCAGGAGCTGTCCGGCGGGCAGTGGGCCAAGGTCGCGGTGGCGCGCGGCCTGTACAAGAACGCCTCGCTCCTCCTCCTCGACGAGCCGACCGCGAGCATGGACCCGCCGTCGGAACACGCCGTCTACGAGGCGGTGCTGCGCGGCCGGCTGCGGGAGGACCAGATCACGGTGCTCATCTCGCACCGGCTCGCCAGCGTCGTCGACTGCGACCGCGTCTACGTCTTCGACAAGGGCCGGGTCGTGGAGTCGGGATCGCACACCGCACTCATGGCCCTCGGCGGCCTCTACGCGGAGATGTTCACGCTCCAGGCCGGTGGCTACCAGGCGCGCGACAGTGTGGAGAGGGGGACCGGGTCCTGAGGTGAGGGCCCCGGAACGAGCCCGTCCTGCTGTGGACCGAACCGGAGGGGTCGGCCGTCGTCCATGAGGTGGCCCACCAGTGGTTCTACGGCATCGTGGGGAACGACCGGTTCGCCTCGCCCTGACTGGACGAGTCCTTCGCCCAGTACGCGAACCAGCTGTACTACGGGGAGCCCACCGCCACCTGCTGGGAGGACCAGGGGGAATGGCCCAGCGCCACGGCCGCCCTGACCCACTCCCCGGCCTCCTACGCGGACGGCCGCCGTTCGGAGTACGTCCGCGCCGTCTACATGCGCGGCGCCTGCGCCCTGCACGACCTGGAACGCGTCCTGGGCGGCCCGGCGATGACGGCCATGCTGCGGGGGTACGTGCGCGACCACTGGCTGGGCGTCGCCACCACCGCGGACTTCACGCGCGCGGCACAGGCGGCGACGACGGAGGACCTCGGCCCGTTCTGGACGGAGCACAGGATCTTCTGAGCGCCCGGGGCCAGCTGCCCGGCGTCAGTCGTCAGCGGGGCCCGCTGCCCGGCGTCAGTCGTCAGCGGGGCCCGCTGCCCGGCGTCAGTCGTCGAGCGACTGGTAGACCGTGGTCCAGAAGTCGTGGAAGAGCCGCGCCGGGTCGGGGACGGACGTCCCGACCTGGGTGAGCAGGATGCCGGTGAGCTGGTTCTCGGGGTCGGCATAGGTGGAGGTTCCGCTTCCGCCGTCCCAGCCGAACTGGCCGAGGGGCGCGTAGTCGCCGCGGTAGGTGCGCACCGCCATCCCGAAGCCCCAGCCGCCGTGCTGGCCCTGGCCGAAGGAGATGTGGACGTTGTCGACGGCCATGGCGTGCCGGGCGGCCTGCTGCTCGGGCGCGAGGCGGTTGGTGGTCATGAGCTCGACGGCGGGCTTGGACAGGATCCGCTCGTCGCCGTGCGTTCCGTGGTTCAGCAGCATCCGGAAGTAGGCGTGGTAGTCGTCGACGGTGGAGACCAGCCCTCCGCCGCCGCCCTGGAACGCCGGCGGCGCGCTGTGGCGGCCTCCCTCGGCCTCGTCCCACACATGGAACTCCCCGGTCTGCGGGTCGGGGGCGTAGAGCGGCGGCAGCCGGTCCATCTTGTCGGCGGGCACGTGGAATCCGGTGTCCTTCATGCCCAGCGGCTCGAAGACGCGCTCCCGCAGGAACGTCTCGAAGGACTGACCCGTGACCCTGGCGACGAGCACCCCGATGAGGTCGTTGCTGAGGTGGTACTGCCAGCGCTCGCCGGGCTGGTGCATCAGCGGCAGCGCGCCGAGCCGGCGCATCCACTCGTCGGGCTCGGGCATCGGCGTGGGCAGGTTGGGCGTGAGCCCCTGCTCGAAGACCGCGTTCATGATCGGAGTGCCAAGCGCCGTCATATCCATGCCGAGTCCGAACGTGGAGGTCAGCACGTCCCGCACGGTGATCGGCCGCCGCGCCGGCACGGTGTCGTCCAGCGGTCCGTCGATCCGCTTCAGGACCTGCCGATCGGCGAGTTCGGGCAGCCAGTCGTCCACCGTGTCGTCGAGGCGCAGCCTGCACTCGTCGAGCAGGATCATCGCCGCGGAGACCGAGACCGGCTTGGAGGTCGACGCCATGCGGAAGATGGTGTCGCGACGCATCGGCGCACCACCGTCGTGACGCATCGTCCCCATCGCCTCGACGTGCGTCTCGTCGCCCCGGCCGACCAGCGCGACGACCCCCGGGATCTTCCCTGACCCGACGTACCGCTCCAGTACGTCGCGCACCTTGCGCAGCCCCGCTTCGGAGAAGCCGCCGCTGTTCTTTCCCGTCATGAGTCTCCCCGTTCGTCGATGTTCGAGAACCGCTGAACGCCAGTGACGCTACATTGCGTTCACTGCTTCGTCAACGACGAACGGGCTCAACTGGCCTGCCATTACGCCATCATTTCGCACTCCGTTGCAAT
This sequence comes from Streptomyces exfoliatus, assembly GCF_000725545.1. Lineage (GTDB taxonomy): Bacteria > Actinomycetota > Actinomycetes > Streptomycetales > Streptomycetaceae > Streptomyces > Streptomyces exfoliatus. The sequence continues at coordinate 44,825 of NZ_JNZP01000012.1, forward strand.
GAGAATGGAGCTGAATGCAATGGACGATCAGGGCGGGGGTTGCAATGGACTCGCAGACTCGCGCGCACCGGAAGCCCCCGGGGCGGACGTGCGGTCAGAAGCGACCCTCTTCGCCGCCGCGGCCCTCGGCGATCTCGCCATCCCCCTCCACCGCCTCCGCCTCGACGTCGACCCGATCCTCGCGGACCCGCCCGGCGACCGCCTCTTCCTCCGCGACCTCGTCCGTCCGCAGGCTGACCCGCTCGACGGGGACGGCCCCGGTCTCGACGACGGGGCGCTCCTCATGGAGGGTCACCTCGCGTTCGACCTCGGAGATCTCGGGTCCGGACAGGGCCCGACCCCGGTTCGCCCCGGTGATGGGCTCGCGCTCCACGCGGACCCCCTCGCGTCCGACGGGGACGGTCTGCTGGACGTCTTCGGTCACGACGTACTCGCGCAGCCGTACGCGGCCGGTCTCGACCTGCTCGGTGCCGACGCGCATCCGCCCCTCGGAGCGGGTCATGGCGTCGTCGCAGGTACGCGACTCACCGACCCCGCCGCGCGACACACCGAGGCCCTTCGTCCGGCATACCGACTCCGGGCCGCGCGTCGGCGCCGCCGATGCCACTCGCGTCGCTCAGGCCCTGTCCGCGCCGGCCGTCGCCGTCCCCGGCGGCTCCACGATCGCGGCGATCTGCTCCTGGGCAATCACGATGACCCTCCCGCCGCGTCGCGGTAACCACGCGACCGTCCGCCCCCTGTCGAGGAAAACGCCTGCACACGGCGGTAATTGCTCGGATTCGCGACCGGTCGAGCGCTCGACACCCGCCCCCGCGTTCCCTGTTGCACCCCCCTTCAACCGTTCAGATATCTGAACATCAGTCGCGTACACAACCATTGACGCGTCCACGGCAACACCCCTAGCGTCCGATGAAAGCGCTTTCTCGTCCAGTCCCCGGAACGTTTTCCCCTCACCCCGGAGCCCCCAGATGCACCTGCGATCCGCCACAGCCTGCGTCAGCCTGCTGGCAGGCACGCTCGTCGCCCTCTCCGTGAACACGGCCCACGCCGCGTCCACGCTGTACGAAGCCGAGTCCTCCCCCGCCGTCTGCACCGGCGTCATCGAATCCGACTGGACCGGCTACACCGGCAGCGGCTTCTGCAACGCCACCAACGCCACCGGGGCCTACGCGCAGTTCACGGTGAACGCCCCCGCCGCCGGTACGGCGACGCTCGCCGTCCGGTTCGCCAACGGCGGCACCACCGCGCGGCCGGCCGGTCTCGTCGTCAACGGGTCCACCGTGCAGACGCCGTCGTTCGAGAGCACGGGCGCGTGGTCCACCTGGACCACCAAGACCCTGACCGTCGCGCTCAACGCGGGCAGCAACACGATCCGGCTGAACCCCACCACCTCCGCCGGCCTGCCCAACGTCGACTCCCTGAACGTCACGACGGGCGACACCCCGCCGCCGCCGACGAGCAGCGCGCTGTACGTCGCGCCGAACGGCACCGACACCGCCTCCGGAACCCAGTCCGACCCCACGACGCTCACCTCGGCGATCGGCCGCGTCGCGGCCGGCGGCACGATCTACCTGCGCGGCGGCACCTACCGCCACTCCACGACGGTCACCGTCCCCACCGGCAATAACGGCACGGCCGGCGCCCTGAAGAAGCTGTCCGCCTACCCCGGCGAGACCCCGGTCCTGAACTTCTCGGCCATGATCGAGGACCCGGCCAACCGCGGCCTCGCCCTGAACGGTTCGTACTGGCACGTCAACGGGGTCGTCGTCGAGCGCGCCGGCGACAACGGGATCTTCGTCGGCGGAAGCAACAACATCATCGAGCGCACCGTGACGCGCTTCAACCGCGACACCGGGCTGCAGCTCTCCCGCGCGGCCTCCACCACGCCCCGCGAGCAGTGGCCGTCCAACAACCTCATCCTGAGCGCGGAGTCGCACGACAACGCCGACTCCGACGGTGAGGACGCCGACGGCTTCGCCGCGAAGCTCACGGTCGGCTCGGGGAACGTCTTCCGCTACGCCGTGGCCCACCACAACATCGACGACGGCTGGGACCTGTACACCAAGACGGACACCGGACCCATCGGGACCGTGACCATCGAGGACTCCCTCGCGTACGACAACGGGACCCTCAGCGACGGATCCCAGGCAGGCGCCGGTGACCGCAACGGCTTCAAGCTCGGCGGCGAGGACATCCCGGTCAACCACACGGTCCGGCGGACGATCGCCTTCCACAACGGCAAGCACGGGTTCACGTACAACAGCAACCCGGGCTCGATGACCATCTCCAACAACATCAGCATCGACAACGCACAGCGCAACTTCTCGTTCGACGCGGGCACTTCGGTGTTCCGGAGCAACACCTCCTGCCGCAGCTCCAGCGGCACCAACGACCGGACCATCGGCGACGTCGACGGCACGAACCAGTTCTGGTCCGGCGCGAACGGCTCCCGCTGCTCCTCGTACGCCGGAGCCCTGAGCTGGTCCTACGCCGCGGACGGCCGCCTCGTCACGGCATTCGGCGGCCGGACGGTCACCTGGTAGGCACCGGGAACCACACGGGCTGAACCACCGCGTCGGCCTCGGGGAGCCTCCCCGGGGCCGACGACGCCGTGTCGGACCGGACGACCGGCGCCGACCGCCCGGCGGCGGTTAATTGGGCTGCGCCGTCCCGTCCGCCCCCTCCACACTGTTCGAGCACATCGAACAGCCGAGGCGCGCCCCGGCACCTCACCCGTTCTCAGGAGTTCTCCGCTTGCAGGCAGCCGTCACCGTCACGCCGTCCCGCGTCCCCGAGCTGCTGCTCGGTCTCGCCACCGTCCGGCCCGTCTTCCTGTGGGGCGCGCCCGGGATCGGCAAGTCGTCCCTCGTACGGAACTTCGCCGAGTCCCTCGGCCTGGAATGCGTCAGTCTGCTCGGCACCCAGCTCGCGCCCGAGGACCTCATCGGTGTGCCGCAGATCCGCGACGGCAGGTCCGTGTTCTGCCCGCCGGAGGCCATCGCCAGGGACGAGCCGTACTGCCTCTTCCTCGACGAACTCAACGCGGCGACCGCCGACGTGCAGAAGGCGTTCTACTCGCTGATCCTCGACCGCCGCATCGGGTCGTACGAGCTGCCCGCGGGCTCCATCGTCATCGGCGCGGGCAACCGTGCCACCGACAACGCGCTCGCCCGCCCCATCGCCTCCGCGCTGGTCAACCGGCTCACCCATGTCCATCTGCGCGCCTCCACCACGGACTGGCTCGTGTGGGCGGGCGAGAACGGCATCCATCCGTGGGTCGTCGACTACGTCACCGACCGGCCCGACCACCTGTGGTCCCAGCCGCCCAAGACCGAGGAGCCGTTCTCGACGCCTCGCTCCTGGCACATGCTCTCCGACGCGCTGCACTCCTTCGGGCCGACGCTCGACGAGGAGACCCTCAAGGTCATCGCGCACGGCACCCTCACCCCCCGGCACGCCGTCTCCTTCTGCGGTCACGCCAAGATCGTGCGGCACGCGTACGGCCTCGACGCCATCATCAAGGGCGACGCGTCCTGGCCCCGCCGCGTCGAGGACCGCGATCTGCTCTACTACCTCGCCGACGCCTTCCGGGGCCGGCTCGTCAAGGAACTCCCCGCCGGCAAGGACCAGATCTCGCCCGCCCTGCGGCAGACCGCCCACCGTGCCAAGTCCCTGCTCGTGCAGCTGGCGGAGATCTCCGTCGAGGTCGCCCAGACCGTCATCCGCGACGACGAGGACGGTCAGCCCGTGCTGCCCGCCTGGTTCCTCGTGGAGGCCGCCCGCGACATGCCGCGCCTCGTGGAGGCCCGCCGGTGAGCGGTGCGCCGTCGCGTCGCGGGAAGGCGGCGGGCTCTGACGCGGCCACCGAGGCGTTCCTCGCGGGACTGGCCATCGTCCAGCGCAATCCGGCCCTCGCCGCGCTCGACGCCGACATCTGCCGCACCCGAGACTGCGCGCGCAACCCGCGCCACGGCCTGGCCGTCGTCGACTCCAACGGCAAGGTCCACGTCCACCCCGACCGCCGCGCCGAACCCGCCGACTGGGCCAGGGCCCTCGCCCACTGCCTGATCCACCTCGGCTTCGGCCACGTCCCGGCCCACAAGGAGACCCGCCCGCAACCCGACCGGTTCGACCTCGCCGCCCGCTGCACCGTCGTCGACCGCTTCCTGCTCACGTTCCCCGTCGGCCGCGCCCCGGACAACCTGCCCGTCTCCTACCCCGACGGCGACGAGGAGCAGCTCGCCGGCCGCTGGCGCAGGGACGGCATCCCGCCCGCGTACGAGCACCTCGGTACGGGAGGCGACGTCCCCGACCAGATCCTCGTGCCGTGGTCGACCTGGCACACCCCGCCGGACTGGCAGCTCGCCTTCGCGCACGCCCTGACGCGCACCATGTCCGCCGCCATGGACGTCGCGGGCGGCCGGCGCGAGACGCTCACCGGTGAGCGGCGCCCCAGGCAGCCCTGGGACCGGGCGCTGAGCTGGTTCGTCTCCTCGTATCCCCTGCTCGGCGGCATCGCGGCCGGTCTGAAGATCGTCGCCGACGCGGAGCTCGCCCGTGCGCACGGCATCGGCGTCGCCGCCGTCGACGCGACGCTCGGCGAGATCTACCTCAACCCGCTGCGCCGCTTCGAGGACGAGGAATGGCGGTTCGTCCTCGCCCACGAGATGCTGCACGCCGCGCTGCGCCACGGCGACCGGCGGGGCGCCCGCGACCCGTACCTCTTCAACGTCGCCGCCGACTACGTCGTCAACGGCTGGCTGGTCGAGATGCGGGTCGGCACCATGCCCGAAGGGCTCCTGTACGACCCCGGCCTGACGGGCCTGTCGACGGAGGAGGTGTACGACCGGATCGCGACCGACGTCCGGCGCATGAGGCGCCTGGCCACGCTGAGGGGCAAGGGCACCGGGGACATCCTCGGCGAGCCGCTCGGCGGCGTGCGCCGTGACTCGGTCGACCTCGACGAGTTCTACCGGCGCGGCCTGGCCCAAGGGCTCGACCTGCATGTCAGTGGTGAGCGCGGGGTGCTGCCGGCCGGGCTCGTCCAGGAGATCAGGGCGCTCGCCCACCCGCCGGTGCCCTGGGACGCCCGGCTGGCCCGCTGGTTCGACGAGTTCGTGCCCCGCCCCGAGCCGGTGCGGAGCTACGCGCGGCCGGCCCGCCGCCAGGCGTCCACCCCCGACATCCCGCGTGCCGGACGGTACTTCCCGCCCGAGGAGGTCGCCCGCTGCACCTTCGGCGTCGTCCTGGACACCTCGGGGTCCATGAACGCGGCGCTGCTCGGCAAGGCGCTCGGTGCCATCGCCTCGTACGCCGAGGCGCGCGACGTCCCGGCCGCGCGGGTGGTGTTCTGCGACGCCGCCGCGTACGACGCCGGCTACCTTCCGCCGACGGAGATCGCCGGGAGGGTCCGGGTGCACGGCCGCGGCGGCACGGTTCTCCAGCCGGGCCTGGACCTGCTCCGCCGCGCGGACGACTTCCCGGCGACGGCGCCGGTGCTGATCATCACGGACGGCGCCTGCGACACGCTCCGCGTACGGCCCGAGCACGCCTACCTCGTCCCGGAGGGCGCCTCACTGCCGTTCACGCCCCGCGGCCCGGTGTTCCGCCTCCGTTGAACCTCGTCGGCGCGCACGCACCGCTACCCACGGTGACGCCTCGGTCTGCGGGCCTGCTGTCCTGGGCGTTCCGCGGCACTGCCGACGGGGAACAGGCCCCCGGGAGGCGCACGAGCGGCGGCTCGTCTTCCGCATGCCTCGTGCACTGCGGCCGCTTCCGGTGCATGCTGTGCACCAAAGAGCGTCGAGTTCCTGTCTGGAGGCCGAAAGAGTGAACGGCGGCAGCCGGAGGCGGCGTCTGACCAGCCGGGCCTCCGCCGGCCGGAGCGTCGCGGCGCAACGGTCGGCCGGAAACCGCGGCCGGCTCGGGCGGAGTACCGGCGGGGTCTCCCTCGACCGGCTCTCCGCCCGGGGCCGGCTCGCCTGGCTGAGTTCCGCCGGCTCCAGGATCGGCACGAGCCTGAACCTGGAACGCACCGCTCAGGAGCTGGCCGATTTCACCGTGCCCGGCTTCGCCGACGGAGCCGCCGTGGACATCCTGGAGAGCGTCCTGAGGGGCGAGGAGGGCGCCCGCTGGACCGGCTCGGGCGTCCCCCTGATGCGGGCGGCCGCGCTGAGCGCCGTCGAGTCGCTGTCCTCCCTGGAGCCCACACCGCTGGGAGAGACGTTCCTCCGCGGCGAGCAGCAGCACGAGACGCTCCTCCACCGGTACTGCCTCCGGCAGGGCAGGCCCGTCCTCGTCAGCAGGATCCGCGACGACGACTTCATCAAGGTGGCGCCGACCGAGAGCGCCGCGGCGAAGATGCGGGCCGCCGGGGTGCACAGCTACCTCGCGGTGCCGCTGATCGCCCGCGGGCTGCTGCTCGGCAGCGCCGACTTCGTCCGCGGTCCCGGCAGCCCGCCGTTCTCCTCCACCGACCTCGCGCTCGCGGAACAGCTGGCCTCCCAGGCCGCCGTCTTCATCGACAACGCCCGGCTGTACGGGCGCGAGCGCGCGCACGTGGTCTCGTTGCAGCGCAGTCTGCTGCCGCGGGCCACCCCGGTGACGCCCGGGCTTCTGGTGCACCCCGAGTACGCGCCCTCCACCGCCCACCACGGCGTGGGCGGCGACTGGTACGACGTCATGGCCCTGCCCAGCGGTCGTACGGCCCTGATGGTGGGCGACGTGATGGGGCACGGTCTGCCCGCCGCCGCGACCATGGGGCGCCTGCGGGCGGTCGCCCGTACCCTGATGACCCTCGACATGGCCCCGGAGCGGGTGCTCGCCCGGCTCGACCTGGCCACCCGCGATCTGGAGGACGAACAGGTCGCGACCTGCCTGTGCGCCGTCTACGACCCGGTCGACTCCACGTACACCCTGGCCAGTGCCGGCCACCTGCCCCCGCTCCTGCTCGACGGGCGGGGCTCCGCCGACTTCGTGGACGTGCCGACCGGCGCGCCGCTCGGCGCGGGAGTCATCCCGTACGACCCGGTCCGCCTCAGGGTTCCGACGGGCGGCCACCTGGTCATGTACACGGACGGCCTCATCAAGTCGCGGCACGCGGACCTGGACCACCAGCTCGACCTGCTGCGCACGGCGGCGCGCGACCTGGAACCCGGGACCCTCGAAGACGGCGGCCTGGTCGCCCGCGCCCCGGCCGGCTCCGCCCGGTTCGACGAGGCGGTGCTCCTCACCGCGACGACCGCCTCCGGTACACCGGCCGACCTGCGGGTGTGGCAGCTGCCGCAGGAGGGGCGCGCCGCGTCCGTCGCCCGTGGCCTGGTCACGGAGCAGCTCGCCGCCTGGGACCTGGCCGAGCTCGCCGACGTGTGCGAACTCGTCGTCTCGGAACTCGTCGGCAACGCCCTGCGCTACGGCAACGGTCCCGGCGAGCTCCGGCTGCTGCGCGGCGAGCGCCTCGTCGTGGAGGTCTCGGACACGGGCCCGGACCTGCCCCAGATCCAGCACGCGGACCTCAGCGACGAGGGCGGTCGCGGGCTCCAGCTCATCAACATGCTGTGCCGCCGATGGGGCTCCTGCCGCACGGTGACCGGCAAGGTGGTCTGGGCGGAACAGAACCTGCCGACCTGACCCCCCGCCCCCGCCGCTCTCTCACTCCCCGAGGAGGCGGCGGGCTTCGGAGAGGAGCCGGAGGAGTTCCGTGCGCGAGGGGTCGGGGGAGGCGTCGGGGGCCGGCGCGCGGCGCGTGTGGGTGGTCAGGACGTTCAGGGCGACGGCGGCCTGCCGGGCGAAGAGGCACAGCAGGTCGAGCTCCGTCAGGCTGGACCTGGCCTGCGGAGAGGGATCCAGCACCTCCAGGACCCCGAGGACCCGGTCCCCGTGGACGAGGGGGGCGGCCATCAGCGCGTCCGGAACGTAGCCGGTGGATCGGGCGATGTCCCGGTCGAAGGACGTGCTGTCGTGCAGGTCGTCCACCACCATCGGCTCGCCCGAGGCGGCGACCCAGCCGGCGATGCCCCGGCCGGCCGGGAACCGCCGGCCGACCAGGAAGTCCTGTCCCTGCCCGGAGACGGCCTCGAAGACGAGTTCGTCCTTCTCGGTCTCCAGGAGCAGGATGGAGCTCGCCTGGGCGCCGAAGATGGCGCGTGCGGTGTCGACCACCGACTGCAGGAGCTCCTCCATGGCCGGATCCGGCTGGGGTGCCGCGGACGCGAAGGGGGCGATCGGCTGGGCCATGGGGGTTCCCTTCCGGCGCCGGTCGTTACCGGCTTCCGTGGACACGGACGTTGGCTGCGGACAGGTACAGGGCGTTCTTCAGCTGGAACGGCGTCAGCCGGGGGTGGCTCGACAGGATCCGGGCGCACAGCCCCGCGATGAACGGGGTGGCGAAGCTGTTGCCCGAGCTGCGGATCGACGTGCCTCCGAGCCACGCGACGCGGACCCGCTGGCCGGGGGCGAAGAACTCCACCGGCGGCTCGGGGTTGTACAGGTGGAGGTCCGGGTCGTCCTCCTGGTGGCTGCCCACCGAGATCACCGAGGAGAAGCGCCAGGGGAAGCTCTCCACGTGCGTGTTGTGGGCCGAGGCGACGATCACGGTCTGCTGGAAGTAGGCCTCGTCGGCCAGTCGGCGCAGCTGCTCCACGAAGCGGTCGCTGCTGGTGGACAGGCTCAGGTTGATCACGTCGAACCGCTGGCGGACGGCCCACCTGATCCCTTCGAGAAGGACGTCCCCGCTGCCGGAGAACCGCTCGCCGAGGACCCGGACGCTGGACAGTTCGCAGTCGGGCGCGGTGCGGCGGATGATGCCGGCGCAGGCGGTGCCGTGACCGCAGGCGTCCCCCTCCTCCGTCTCCTCCACGCGCACGCCGTCCTCGTCCTTGAGGACGCGCCACGACCGGGCGACCGGGCCGACCATGGGGTGGTCGCGTTCGACGCCCGAGTCGACCACACAGACGCGGATGCCCTGTCCCGTACCGCCGAGGAGGCCCCCCTCGGGCGGGGACGGCGGACCGTCCGCGTCCACGGGTACGTCGTCGGGGCCGCGCCCTCGCAGGCCCCAGGTGAGTCCGGGCGCCGGTCGCCGCACGGTGGTCATCGCGGTGCCTCCTCTCCGGCTCCGGTGGCCCGTCCGGCGGCGGGCCCCTGTCCCGGCGGGCGGCGACGGCACTGTGCGGCCGTGGCCTCCGCCAGCCGTACGGCTGGCAGATGGCCCTTGGCCGCGAAGTGGCGGCGGGCCCGCGCCGCAGCGTCGGCCGCCTCGGCCGGGCGACCGAGCAGGAGGGCCGTGCGGGCCGCGTCGAGGGCGGCGAGGCCCTGGACGATCGGCGAGTCGGTGCGGCCGGCGGTGCCGAGCGCCCTCGCGGCCAGCCGGGTGGCGGCCGCGTCCTGCCCCCGCGCCGCGGCCAGCCGCGCGCGCAGCCCGTCGAGGTCGGCGGACTCGGCGCGGGCCGGGACCGGTTCGGCACGGGACGGGACCGGTTCGACACGGGACGGGACCGGTTCGACACGGGCCAGGGGCGGTCCGGCGTGCGGCGGGACCGGTTCGCCTCCGGTTCCGAGCAGGTCGGCGAGGACCTCGTGGGCGGTCCGCCGGTCGCCGAGGTCGAGCCGGATGCGGGCGGCATCCAGCCGGGCGCTGCGCAACAGCGCCGTGGCGCCGAGTTTCCGCGCGGCGGCGGCGGCCCGTTCCAGGTTCAGGAGGGCCTCCTCGTGACGGCCGCCCACGTCGGCCACGGTCGCGGCGAAGAGCGGCAGGAAGGCGTCGGCTTCGGCATAGCCGAGCCGCTTCGCGAGGTGCTCCGCCTCCGCGAGGCAGGCCAGGGCCCCGTCGCGGTCGTCGTGGAGGGCGAGCAGCACGGCCAGCGGACAGTTGAGCGTCAGGCGAACGGCCCGGCGGCCCGTGCCCTGGTCGGCGAGGAGTGCGCGACAGCGGGCGACGGCGTCCGGGACCGGCTGGGGGCCGCGCCAGAGCGACACCCCCATCGCGCCGAGGGCCGCCGCCCGCTCGGGCTCGGCGTCCGCGCGGACCGCGTGGTCGAGCGCGCGGTCGAGCAGCCGCTCCGCCGCCCGGTGCCGGCCCTGTTCCTGGGCGCGCTGGGCGAGCCGCAGGCAGGCCCTGGCCTGGCCGAGGTCGTCACCGGCCGCCGCGAAGACCGGCAGGGTCGCGCCGGCGGCCTCGGCGGCCGTCTCGTCGGCCCCTCGGAGTGCCGCTCCGGGGGCCGACGCTCGCGGGGCCGCTCCGGCCGCCCTGGGGGCTCCCTTGCCGGCCGACCCCGATCCATCCGTTCCCGCCGTATCCGCCGTTCCCGCCGTCCGGCCTACGGAGGCCAGGGCCAGGCGGGCGTGTGCAGCCTCCAGGGCGCCCCCGGCGTCCGAGGGGGCCTCCGCGAGGACCTCTTCGAGCAGCGTCCTGCCTTCCGCGCCGCGCCCCAGGTCGAGGAGCGTCTGACCGAGCCGCCGACGCGCCGCCGTGCTGCCCGGCTCGCCCGGCGCGTACCGGGCCGTGGCCCTGGTCAGCAGGTCCGCCGCCCAGACGGGGTCGGCGTGGGCGAGTGCGAGACGACCGGCCTCGGCGAGCGTGTCGGCGGCGCTTCGGCGCAGCCCGTCGGTGTACGGGTCCTGGGCGCCCAGCTCGGCCCGGTAGCGGTACGCCTGTTCCAGGTGGGCGCCGACCGCGGCACTGCCCCGCGCGCGGACCGAGTCGAGGCGGGACGCGCGTTCGTGCCGGTCGGCCCGGTCCTGCTTGGACTGGCTGGCGTGGACGACCTCCTGGATCAGGCCTCCGGCGAAGCGGAACGCCTCGCCGTCCGGCCTGAGCAGCCGGTGCCGGACCAGTCGGCGCAGCGTCGACCGCACCTCGGCCCCGTCCCACTCCTCCGTGGGAGGTCCGGCGAGCGCCGCGAGTTCGTCGGCGGTGAAGTCGCCGCCCAGTACGGACGCGAGCCCCAGGACGAGCTGTTCCGGCGGGTCGAGGGCGTCGATGCGGGCGCCGATCAGGGCCTGGAGCGGGAGCGGGACGCTGTCGGCGTCCACCGGGTCCCCGGCGACGAGCAGTTGTTCCAGGTGCAGCGGGTTTCCGCCCACCCGGGCAAGTACGGCGGGGCCGAGCGGTCCGCCGTCCGCCGTGACGCCGGTGAGTTCGGCCGCGAGGAGCTGTGCCTCGGCGTCGGTGAGCCCGCCGAGCGGCACGGCGTCCGCAAGCAGTTCGGGGCGCTGGTCGAACAGTTGGGGGCGGCCGAGGAGGACGACCAGGACGGCCGCGTCGGTGAGGGCGCGCAGCAGCCGGTCGAGGGCGTCGAAGAACGGCTGGGCGGCCCACTGGCAGTCGTCGACGACCAGCACGACGGGACGCGCGTCGGACAGTTCGGCGAGGACCTTGGCGAGCGCCGCGAAGGTGTCGGCCGGTGACGGGTTGGGCGTCCCGTCGAGGAGCAGACCCCGGTGGAGCATGTCCAGTTCGGGCGAGGGAATGACCGTGCCGCCCGTCCTGAGGAGGTCCGCGACGGCGTCCGCGAGCGGTCCGAGGCTGGGCTGCTCGCCACGGGCCCGGCAGCGGCCCACACCATGCCACGGACGGACGGCCGGGACCGCGGTCGCGGGGTCATCCCCGGATTCCGCCGGAGCGGGCGCGGCCGCCGTCCGGTGGAGCCACTCGCGTACGAGCCTGGTCTTGCCCTGGCCCGCCTCTCCGCCGACCACCAGACGTCCGGCCCGCCGGCTGCGCACCACCCCCTCCAACGCCTCGTCGATCAGGGCCAGTTCACGGGACCGGCCGACGAATCCGAGATCGAAGCGGCGGAGCGCCTCCGGACCGTCCTCCTCGTCGAGGCCGAGCAGCCGATGGGCGGCGACCCGGTCGCTCTTGCCCTTCAGGAGCAGCGGGCCGGTCTCCGTCGTCCGTACGCCGGGACCGGCGGCCGCGAGGGTGTCGGGGCCGATGAGGATCTCCCCGGCGGCGGCGTTCTGTTCGAGGCGGGCGGCGACGTTCACGACCTCACCGGAGACCATGGCCTGACGCGGTGTGGCCGAACCCGTGACCGCCTGCCCGGTGTTGACGCCGATGCGCATGTCCAGGTGGACGCCGACGGCCTGCTCGAGTCGGGTGTTGAGCCCGGCGAGGGCCTCCCGCATGGCGAGGGCGGCGGCGAGCGCCCGGCGGGCGTCGTCCTCCCGGACGGTCGGCACGCCGAAGACGGCCATGACGGCGTCCCCGATGAACTTCTCCACGGTGCCGCCCTGCTCCTCGATCCGCAGCCGCATCAGGTCGAACCAGCGGAGGGTCACCGAGCGCAGGGTCTCCGCGTCCAGGGCGCCCGAGAGGGCCGTGGAGCCCACCAGGTCGCAGAAGAGGACGGTCACCACCTTGCGGCCGGTCGGTCTCGCCATGACCGGCCCCGGGGCGCTCGGGCTGCCGCAGGAGGGGCAGAACCGGGCGCCGGGCGGCAGTGCGCTCCGGCACGAGGCGCAGGTCATGGGTTCCTCCGGTGGGCGCGGGACGGTGGGGCGGCCGGGGTCAGAAGAGGGCGCCACCCGCCACGTCGGCGTGGGCCTGTACCTCGGGGGCCGCCGCGTCGAGACGGCCCCTGATGTCGACGAGCAGGGCCAGTTCCTCGGGGGTCAGCGTGCGCAGGACCTCGTGCTGCTCCTCGCTGAGCGCGTCCACGTCGAAGCCCGCGGCGACGAGTGCGTCGAGCGTGGGCTCCGGCGGGGAACCGGGGGACGGGGTGTCGCTTCCGGGGGCGGTGGGGTCGTACGCACCGGGGTCGTCGTACGGAGCAGGCGCGTCGTACGGTGCGGGGTCGTCGGTCACGGTTGTCCTCCGGGGTCGGCGGCGAGGGAGAGGAAGAGCCGGGTGAGCAGGTTCGCCGTGTGCAGCGCGCTGACGGAGACGGCTGTCCGAAGGACCGGGGTCAGCGGGAGTTCGTCGAGGACCCCGAAGAGGTCGTCGAGGTGGCCGCCGTCGAGTTCCGCGTGTGCCCTGAGCGTGCGGAACGCGCCCTCGGGAAGCCCGGTGGTCGCCGCGAGACGGTCGGCGAGCCGCGGCCCGGGGGCGTTGCCCTCCAGGACGGCGATGTAGCCGAGCAGGGTGACGGGGTGCTCGTGCTCGGTCCGGTAGTACTGTGCGCCCGCGAGTTCGACGGCGACGGGGTGCGGCACGGCGTCCGGCCGGGCACCGGCGGCGGCCAGGTCGTCGAGCAGCCAGAGGTCGTGGCCGCGCTCCTCCTCGGCGTGACGGACGCAGTACGCCGCGAGGCGCCGCGCCGCCGGACCTTCCAGTTCGGCGCACCGCGCGGCGGTCCTTTCGAGGAGCGGCACCGATGCCCGTACGAGCGTGTGCATCGCCGCCAGGTAGCGGGGATACCTGCGCCGCAGTCCGTCCGGTCGCCAGAGGGACGCGACGGCGGCCCTGAGAACGGGGGTGGTGGGCGTGAGCGTGGTCCTGAGCGCGAGGGACGCGGGCGGGTTCATCGGCGGCTCTGCTCCTCTGCGGAAGGCGATTCGACCAGGTGCGCGTAGGGGGCGCAGCCCAGACGACGTACCAGGGCGGCCGGTCCCGCGGCGCGCTGCTGCTCCGCGCCGAGCCGGTCGAGGAGTTCCCCGACCCGGCCCGAGGCGTCGCGGGCCACGCCGGCGAGGACCTCCGGGCGGTCGCCGAGCGCGTGGCAGCTGCGGCAGTAGCCGGCCGGGGCGGGCGCGGTCCCGTAGCGGGAGTGCAGCCGCCGGGGGCCGACGGCGCGCAGCATCCGCAGCACCGGGGAGCCGAGGGAACGCTCGCGGACGGCCGGCCAGTCGTCGTGGGCGATGTGTCCGAGCCGCAGGTGTGGGGGAACGGGGCGGCGGTCCACCGTCCACTGGTTGCAGCAGGCGGCCACGGTCCCGTCGAAGGCGACCACCGGCCAGGCGGCGAGGGCGCACGGTGTCGCCACGTCGCCGTCGGGTCCGGGTGGTGTCGGCCGGACGAGTCCCGCGGCGCGGCCGAGCGGCCGGATCTCGTTGACCAGCATGGGCACCTCCGCCGCGAAGGCGCGGCGTACGTCCGCGACCGCGTCCGCCAGGTAGGGGTCGTCGGCGCCCGTGCCGGTGAGATGGATGCTGACGGGAACACCGGCGTCGAGCACGGTCCGGAGGGTACGCAGCACCGCCGCGCGGGGGACCTCGCGCTCGTGGTGGACGTCGAGACTCGCCGAGAAGTGGTCGAGGGCCGTGATGGCCCGCATGATGCGGTCGGGGACGCGTTCGTCGCGGGCGAAGAACATCCCGCTGAGCAGCGCCACCCGTGAACCCGCCTCGTGCGCGCGTCCGGCCAGGCGGACGACCAGCTCGGGCAGCAGCAGCGGTTCGCCGCCGGTGAGCATGACGACCTCCGGGCGGTCCTCCGTACCGAACGAGCCGACGAAGCGGAGCAGATGCTCCGGGTCGGGCCGTTCGTACGCCGCCATGGAGGAGTCGGTGGAGCAGTGCGCGCAGCTGAGGGGGCAGCGACGGGTGAGCGTCATCAGGAGGCCGCCGCAGGGCACCGGCCGCAGGCCGATGAGCTCCGCAAGATCCATGGCTCCTCCTCCGTGCTTCGTACGCCGCCCGTACGCCGCGCGGTGCGTGGCGCGTTGCGTGGCGCCGTGCGTCGCTCGGATCGTGGACCGGGGCGGCAGACTTCCGGTTCGGGAACGCCTGGTTTCCGGTTAACTCCCTCGTCCGGGCGGGTGTGGACGCCGGTACGAGGGGCGGGCGGGGGCGCGTGAAGGAGCGCGCGGCCCGGGTTCCGTGGTCGTTCCGCGTCCCTGTGGTCGCCGTTTACCGGCGTCGAACCATCGCCCAGGCGTTCCCATACCGGGCGTCCGTACGTTCATTCCCAGCCGGCGCAGCGACGCCGCCGACAGAGGAGGACGAACATGCCCGAGAACACGAACCCGAAGCCGACCGAGGACGAGGACATCGAGGTCGTCGCCCACAGCGAGGACGAGGAGGCCGAGGCCGGCTGCATCGTCAACAACTCCAGCGACCTCTCCTGACCGAGGTCATCGAGTTCTGAAGCACCGCGCGGGCCATCCGGTTCTCGGCACATCGTGCCAGGGACCGGGTGGCCCGCGGCCACCTCGGGCGCCGACCGCCGGACAGCCGATCGACGGACACCCCGTCGCCGGACATCCGGTGTCCACCCGAGGCCCGTGTCGACCATCCACGCCCGAGGGAGCACGCCGTCGTGAAGATCCTGCTCTGCCCGCTCAGCGACGGCGGTTACCTCTACCCCGCCCTCGCGACCGGACGGGAGCTGCGCCGGCGCGGCCATCAGGTCAGCGTCCTGGCCCGGGCCTCCGTCGCGCCCGTCGTGGCCGAGGCCGGACTGCCGCTGGTGACGGCCGAGGAGCTGGGTGGGCGCCGGGCGTTCTCCGCCACGTGGTGGGGGCAGACCGGTCCTGCGCAGTACCGGGCGACGCTGCGCGCGGCCCGGGAGACGGGTGCCGACCTGCTCGTCACCTCCGTGCTGTGCAACGGCCCCCTGCTCGCCGCCGAGACGCTGGACGTTCCGGTCGTGGTGATCGGACTCGCGGCGCACCTGTGGGACTACCGGTCGGGCGGCGACGACGAACCGCACCTGGGCAGGACCCGCAGGAGCCGGACCCTCGACTGCCGGGGGCTCCACGCCGCCACGCGGGAGGAGGTCGGCCTCGCGGGGCGCGCCCCCCGGTGGGCGGACGACCCGCTCCTCGGTGACGCGCTGCTGCTCCGCGGGGATCCCGCGCTGGAGTACCCGGGCGCGCGACTCCCCGAGCGGGTGCGGCACGTGGGTCCGCTGGCCTGGGAACCGACGCCCGAGCGGGCGGAGACCGAGGCGGTCACGGAGCACCTGGCGCGGTCGGGGAAGCCCGTCGTCTACGTCCACCTGGGCCGCTTCTTCGGGGGCGACAGCCTGTGGCCCCGGCTGAACGAGGCGTTCACCGGCGGCCGTTTCCAGGCCGTGGTGGAGCAGGGCCGGTCCACCGAGCCGCGGCCCGCCCCGGGCGCCGACATCATGCTGGTCCGCAAGCCGTGGATGGGACCGCTCGTCGACCTGGCGGGCCTTGTGCTGGCAAACGGCACCTCCGCCCCCGTCCTCGCCGCCCTGCTGCGCGGCCGGCCCCTCGCGCTCTCGCCCAACGGCTCCGAGCAGCCGCTGCTCACCGGCGCCTGCGTACGGGCCGGCGTGGCCGTGCGCGTACCGAACACCCCGTCCGTGGGCCTGTCGCCGCTCATCGAAGAGGCGTGGCACGACGACGGTCTGCGCACGCGCGCCCGTGCGCTCGGCGACCGGCTGGCCGCGCCGGACGGCACGGCCCTCGCGGCCGACGTCGTCGAGCGGGCGGCCCGGCCATCCGCATCCACCACCCCGAAGGAGGACCATGAGTACGCGATCAGCCGGCCTCGATGAGGCCGTGACGAGTCTGTCCGCGGGTGTGCGGCAGTGGATCGGACGGCACGCCGGATACCTCGACTCCCCGGCCGGTCACGCCGAGCTGCCGGTGACCCCGCGGGTGAAGGCCCTGCTGCAGCTCGCGCTGCTCCGCCGCCACTGGGCACGGATCGCCCCCGGGGACCCGGCCCTGGACGAGGTGTCCGGAGTGGTCGAACGCGCCTGGGAACGCCCGGACTTCCCTCGCCTCCTCACCCTCGACCGGCGGTACGCGAGGCAGTTCGAGCTGATGTACGCGGCGCTGGCTCCGGCCGGGGCCGTCACCGGCGCGCCCCGCGCGGTACTGGCCCGCCTGAAGGCCGACGGCTACCTGGAGCCGCGCCGAAAGCCCCCGTACCTCCATCTGGAGGCCAGGTTCTACGCCGATCTCGCGGGCGCGGACCACCGGTTCGCCTCGTACCCGGAGCTGTACGCGGCGAGCCTGCCGGCCCGCGCCGGCACACTGCCCGTGGCAGACCTCGACGTGTGCGTGGTCACGCACACCGTCTTCTACCTCAGCGACTTCGGCCTGCGCGATCCCGGTCTGACGGAGCAGGCCCGTGGGCAGGCGCTCCGTGTCGTGGAACGGCTCACGGACCACTGTGTGGGCCTCGGCGAGTGGGATCTCGTCGGCAAGCTCGTCCTCGCCCAGTACTGCCTGGGCGCGGATCCGCTGGCCACGTCCTCGGGGGCGGCCGGTGTACGGATGCTCGCCGAGGCGCAGTCGCCGGGCGGCGCGATCCCGGGACGGTCCGTCGGCAAGCGCGCCCCCGGGGACGCGACGCCCGTGGAGTTCTTCCGGAGGTCGTACCAGGCGACCCTCGTCACGGCGCTCGCGACGCTGATCGTCGCGAGCGGGCGGACCGGTGCGCTGTCCTCCACCGGAGCATCGGCGTCAGCAGCCACATCCACATCGGCATCCACATCGGCATCCGCATCGACATCGACGGCGAGGGAGGCCCGATGAGCACGGACCAGGCGATGAGCGTCGGAGGAACGACGACCACCGGTCACACGGTGGGCGTCCCCGGCCCCGCCCCCCTCCCGTCCGGCGCGCGCCTCCTCCAGGGCCGGCGGAACTGGTGGTTCCTCGGCCCGGGAGGGGTGGCCCGCCTCGGCGACCGGCACGTCGCCGCCGACGGGACCCTGCACCCCGAGGCGGAACACCGGCTGCGCGAGAGCGGCCTGTTCGCCCCCGCCCGGGTCCGTGCCTACGCGCTGACCGTCCTCACCAGCACCCACTGCAACCTGGGCTGCGGATACTGCTTCCAGAACACCGCGCAGGACCAGACGGGCGGCACCCGGCCGCCCCGGATCGCCCGGACCCGTCTCACCTCGGAGACGATCACCTCGATCCTCGGCTTCACCGAGCGGCAGATGGCCGCCGTCGGCCTTGAGAAGCTCAGGATCCTGCTCTTCGGCGGCGAGCCGCTGCTCAACCCCCGCGGCTGCCTCGAACTCCTGGAACGCGCCGCGGACATCGCGCCGACGTCGGCCTGGATGATCTCCAACGCGACGCTGCTCACCCCGCCGCTGGCCCGGCGGCTCGCCGACCGTGGACTGACGTCCATCCAGGTCACGTTCGACGGCGACCGGGACGACCACGACCGGATCCGCGTCGGAAGGGCGGACGGCGGCGGGACCTTCGACAAGATCGTCCGCAACATCGTCAAGGCCTCCGAGGTCTCGCCGATCCAGTGGACGCTGCGCGTGAACGTCTCCCAGGAGACCTTCCACGGCGTCGACGCGCTCATCGACAGGCTCGTGGGCGCGGTCGACCCGGCGCGGTGCACCCTGTACTTCGCGCGGGTCGGTGACGTCGGCGTCGGATACGCCAACAGCCTGCTGCACAACGGCGACCTGTCGGCCGCCTTCACGCGGTGGCAGCGCCGGGCACTCGACCTCGGCTTCACCGTGAGCCGCCCCGGTGCCCGCAAGACCTGCGTCACCTGCGGTCACGCCGACGGACGCTACGGCGCGGTGGTGAGCGCGGACGGGACCCTGGCCAGTTGCTGGGAGACCGCGGGCAAGCCCGACTGGGAGGTCGGCACCGTCGCCGACGGGTATCTGCCCGCCGCGGAGACCCGCGACCGGTGGATCGCCTGCCAGGACCTCTACCGCTACGACGAGAACGCGCGGACGCTGGCGAGGTTCCGGGACACGGTGGACACCGCGCTGCTCGACCATCTGCACGAGACGGGGCGCCTGTAGCCATGCCGTCACCCCTGGAGCAGCTCTCCGCCGGCGCGCTCGCCTGGCTGGGCGCGCGGCTGGACCACTTCGACCCGTTCTCGGCGAGCGGCCGGTCGGCGACGCACGGAAAGGCGAAGGCCGCATTGGAACTGGCCCTGCTCTGCCACTGCGCGTCCCGCCCCGCCGGCCCCGCCGCACCGGGCGACGCGGTGGCCGGCGGAACGGCGGGTGCGGTGGCCGACGGACCGAGCCGTGCCGTGGGCAGCGGACCGAAGGGTGCCGTGGGCAGCGGCCCGGGTGGCTCCCCCTCCGGCGCCTCGAACGCGCTCGACGGGGCGACGGCCCTCGTCCGGAAACTCTGGCAGGACCCGGACTTCCCGCGGCTCTTCGACGACGTCCCCGCGTACGCCTCCACCTACCGGCTCGTCTACGCCGCGCTGGCGCCCGACGGGATCGACGACACGCAGTGCCAGGCCGCGCTCGGTCTGCTGGACCCCGCGTTCCTCTCGCCGGGCGGGAAGTCGCCGTACCGCCGCATCGAGATCCGCTACTACGCGGACATGGCCGGTGTCCGGCACGCCGTCGAGCCGTACACCGAACTCCTCCCCGGGAGCCCGCTCGTCACGCTCCAGCCGGCCACCCCCGTCCACACGACCTCCGTGGACACGGCGCCGCTGACCACCCCGGAGGCGTACGCCCTGACCCATACCGGCTTCTACCTCGGCGACTTCGGCCGGACCACCACCGGCCTCACCGGGTCCGCCCTGGCGCACGCGCGGGATCTGGTCGACCGGATGCTGCGGCACTGCGTCGGGCACGAGCGGTGGGACCTGGCCGCGGAACTCGTCCTCACCCAGTTCATCCTGGGAAGCGATCCGCTGGACACGCCCTCCGGGGCCGCCGCCGTGGAGTGCCTGGTGCGGGCCCAGCGGCCCGACGGCGCGATCCCGGGGCGGTCGGCGGCGCTCGCGGCACCCCCGTCGGCCGCGGCCGGCGAGCTCTTCCGGAAGGCGTACCACACGACCCTGGTGACCGCCCTGACAGCGCTGACCGTCCTGTCGCCGAGGCCCTCATGACACCGCGCCTGACGCTGATCAACCGCGACTACACCCGGCTGTGGTTCGGGCAGGCCGTCTCGTCCGTCGGCGACGCCGTCTTCAGCACCACCCTGGTGCTGTGGGTGGCGACCGTCCTCGCGAAGGACGAGACATGGGCGCCGGTGGCGGTGAGCGGCGTCCTGATGGCGTCGAGCGCCGCCGTCCTGGTCATCGGTCCGCTCGCGGGCGTGTTCGTCGACCGCTGGGACAAGCGCGGCACGATGCTGCTGAGCGAGGCGGTCCGCGGCGGGCTCGTGGCCCTGCTGACCGTCGTCTCCCTCCTGCCGGTCGACGCCCTCCCTGCGGGGGTCTGGCTCGGCCTGGTCTACGCGACGGTGCTCCTGCTG
Source organism: Streptomyces exfoliatus (assembly GCF_000725545.1). GTDB lineage: Bacteria > Actinomycetota > Actinomycetes > Streptomycetales > Streptomycetaceae > Streptomyces > Streptomyces exfoliatus. The sequence goes on from NZ_JNZP01000012.1 coordinate 64,888, forward strand.
CACGCGGCCGGCCAGTTCTTCTCGCCGGCCCGCTTCGCGATCCTCGCGGACCTCGTGACCGGGGACGCCGACCGCGCCCGGGCCGCCGGCATCGCGCAGGCGACCGGGGAGACGGCCTGGATCATCGGGCCGCCTCTCGCGGCGCCGCTGCTGTTCACCGCCGGCCTGCAGTGGGCCCTGCTCTTCAACGCGCTCTCGTACGCGGTGTCGTACGTCGCGATCCGCTCGATCGGGGTCCGTACGCCCACCCCGGCCCCGACCCCGGCCGACGGCGAGGACTCCACGTCCAAGCCCGCCGGACGCGGAAAGGGCGCGCTGGGGCGGGAGTTCATGGACGGCCTGCGCTTCTTCGCGCGCAGCAGGTTCCTGGTCGCGCTGCTCCTGCTCGCGGTCATCGGCCAGTTCGGGATCGGCGCGCTGAGCACCCTGAACGTCTTCTTCACCACGGACAACCTCCACGCCGACGCCCACCTGTACGGATACATCGGCATGGCCATGGGCGTGGGCGGCATCACCGGCGCGCTGTGCGCGGGCCGGGTGGTGCAGTGGTTCGGGGCACGGCGGAGCACCTGGATCAGTCTCCTGGTGAGCGGTGTGCTGCTCGTCGCCTACTCCCGTCAGAGTTCCTTCCTCGGCGGCATCGCCCTGCTGTTCGTCTTCACCGTCCCGCTCACCGTGCTGAACACCGCGATGGCGCCGCTGCTGCTCGCGGCGGCGCCGCCGGAGTACCGGGGCCGGGTGATGGCCGTGTTCTATCCGGTGACGAAGCTGGCGTCGATGCTGTCGGCGGTCCTCTCCGGATGGCTCGCCGGCTCCGTGCTGCACGATCTGGCGGGCTCGGTCGGGGGTATTCGGTTCGGCCCGATCGACACGATCTTCGCGGTGTCCGGCCTGATCGTCGTGCTGTCCGGCGTCTACGCGTGGATCGCGCTGCCCGGCACGGAGAAGGCCGGCCGGCCGCCCCACCACGAACGAAGGAGCAGTGAGTGACCGCCGACGAGGTGCGACCGACACGGCGCCGGTACCCCCAAGCGGAGCGGCAGGACGTCGTCGAGGAACCGCACGGGCTGCGCGTCCCCGACCCGTACCGCTGGCTGGAGGACGCCGAGTCCGCCGCGACGCGACGCTGGAGCGCGGAGCAGGAGGCACTCTACGCGGCGGAGCGGGCGGCCCTGCCCGGTCTGGAGCGGTGGGCGGCGGAGGTGGCGGCGCTCGACGCCGTCGATCGCGCCAGGTCGCCCGAGGTCCGCGGTGACCGGGTCTTCTGGCTGCGGCAGGACGCGGGGCAGGAACACCCCGTGCTCGTGGTGGCGGAGGCCGGAGAAGGCGCGGCCGAGCGGGTGCTGTTGGACCCCCTCGTCCTCGATCCGTCCGGGCGGACCGTGCTCGACGCCTGGGAACCGTCGGTCGAGGGCGGGCTGCTGGCCTTCCAGGTGTCGAGGGACGGCACGGAGGACTCCCTGCTCCACGTGATCGACGTGGTGACGGGGAAGCTCGTCGACGGGCCGGTGGACCGGGTGCGGAAGTCCTCGGTCGGCTGGCTTCCCGGGGGTGAGGCGTTCTACTACGTCCGGCGCCTGGACCCGCGCCTCAACCCGGGCGAGGAGCGCTACCACCGCCGGGTCTGTCTGCACCGGATCGGGACGGTGCCCGAGGCGGACGCCGTCGTCTTCGGTGAGGGACGGGACAGGACGCAGTTCTACAGCGTGTCGGTGACGGCGGACGGCCGCTGGCTCGGCGTCACCGCCACCCTCGGCACCGGCCGCGGCACCGACCTCTACCTCGCCGACCTGACGGCGGGACCATGGGACCGCCCGCTGCTGCGACCGGTCCAGGAGGGCAGGGAGGCGGCCACCCGGCTGCACGCAGTTTCCGGCACCGGTCCCCTGGACCGGGTGTGGCTGCGCACCGACCGCGGCGCGCCCCGCGGTCGCGTCGTCGCCTGCCGGCCGGCCGAACTCCACCTGGGCCCGGAGGCGTGGCACGAGGTGATCCCGGAACGGCCCGACGCGGTACTGACCCACCTCGTGGTGCTGACGGGACCGGATCCGGCGCACCCGCTCGGCCTCGCCGCCTGGACCCGGGACACGGTGGCCGAGGTGACCGTGCACGACCTGGCCGAGGGCCGGCAGGTGGCGACCGTCCCGCTCCCCGGGACCGGCGCGGTCGGCGACTTCTCGGCCGGGCCGCCCGGCAGCCACGAGGCCTGGTTCGCGTACACCGACTTCGTGACGCCGCCACGGGTGCTCCGCTTCGACGCGCGGACGTGTCGCGTGGCGCGCTGGGAGCGCGACGCCCCGGACGCGCCTGTGGTCGGCGGCGCGGTCACGCGTCAGGTCGCGTTCCCCTCGGCCGACGGGACGACGGTACGGATGTTCGTGATCTCTCCGACCGGGCGCCCGGACAGGCCGCGTCCGGCGCTGCTCACCGGGTACGGCGGCTTCGGCCGCACGATGTCGCCCCGGTACCGCGCCCAGGTCCTGGCCTGGGTGAGGGCCGGCGGGGTGTTCGCGTGGGCGGGGCTGCGGGGCGGCGGCGAGGAGGGCGAGGCGTGGCACCGGGCCGGCAGCGGGGAGAACAAGCAGAACACCTTCGACGACTTCGCCGCCGCGGCCGACCTGTTGACCACGGCGGGGTGGACGGCGCCGGGCCGGCTCGCGATCATGGGCGGCTCCAACGGTGGACTGCTCGTCGGGGCGGCCCTCACCCAGCGGCCCGGGACGTACGCCGCCGTGGTGTGCATGGCCCCGCTCCTGGACATGGTCCGGTACGAGCTGTCGGGCCTCGGGCCCAGCTGGACGCCCGAGTACGGAAGCGCGCGGGACCCGGACCAGCTGCGGACGCTGCTGGGCTATTCCCCCTATCACCGCGTCACGCCCGGAACCGCGTACCCGGCGGTGCTCCTCACCGCCGCCGACGGCGACACCAGGACCGATCCGCTGCACGCGCGCAAGATGTGCGCCGCGCTCCAGCACGCCACGTCCGGCGCGGGACCGGTCCTGCTGCGCCTGGAACACGGCGTGGGCCACGGCGACCGGGCCGCGTCCCGCGCGGTGGCGCTGCAGGCCGAGTGCCTCGCGTTCCTGGCCCACCACGTGGGCCTCCCGGCACCGAGGACCGAGGCGGAGGTGGAAGAAGGCGAAGGCGACCACGCCTGACCCTGCACGACCCCCGGCCGGCAGGCGTCCCCGCGCCGAAATCGCCGTGCCGGTGCGGCGTCACGCTGTGATACTGCCCCGATGACGACTCCGCCTCCCGCCGCACTCGACTCCTTGCAGGGACTGGCCTTCGGCGACGCCTTCGGCGACCGCTGGTTCGGCATCCTGCGCAGGGACGGCGTGGCGGCCCTGGACGAACGGGCGCTGCCCCCGGAGCCGCTGTGGCGGTGGAGCGACGACACCGCACAGGCGGTCGTCCTCGTACGGGAACTCGCGGAAGGCGGCGGCGCGGTCGATCAGGACCGCCTCGCCCTGCGCTTCGCGACCGCCTACGCCGACGACACGCACCGCGGCTACGGGGCGTCGATGCACGACGTGCTCCGCCGCATCGGCGACGGCGAGCCCTGGCGGGATGTCGTCGCCGGGCAGTTCGACGGCCAGGGTTCCTGGGGCAACGGCGCGGCCATGCGCGTCGCGCCCCTCGGCGCCTGGCACGCCGACGACCTGGACGCCGTCGCCGAGCAGGCCGCCCGCCAGGGCGCCGTGTCGCACCACCACCCGGAGGCGGTCGCCGGGGCGGTGGCGGTCGCCCTCGCCGCGGCGCTCGCCACCCGCGGCCGGGGCGGTCCCGCCCCGGCCCAGCCGGACTTCCTGTGGGCGGTGGCGGACCTGCTTCCCGACAGCGACGTCCGGTCGGGGATCCGGATCGCAGCGCGGATGCCGGAGCGCACCTCGGTGCGGCACGCCGCGGAGGTCCTGGGCTCGGGGTACCGCATGTCCGGGCCCGACACCGTCCCCTACGCCCTGTGGTGCGCGGCGGGACACCTCGACGACCTCCAGGAGGGCCTGTGGCGCACGGTCGCCGGGCGCGGTGACATCGACACCACGTGCGCCATCGCGGGCGGGGTGATCGCCGCGCGCACGGGTGTCGCCGCCCTGCCCTCCGCCTGGCACACGGCACGCGAACCGCTGCCGCCGGTCGTGGCACAGTAGAAGCGCGGGCCGCAGGCCTCCCACCGCGCACGGCCTCCCCTCAGCCGGGCATCGGCACCGGCACCGGCACCGGCACCGGGGCGCCCTGCCCGCACCCGCGCACGTACAGCCGTACCAGATGGGGCAGTTCGTACTGTGCCGCGTGCGCGGTCACCTCGCCGCACGGCGAGGTGACCATTCCGGCGTCGATGAGCGCCTCCACCACCCGTACGGCGTGCCGCTCGTCGCAGCCGAGGGCCTCGGCCGCCTCGCTCAGGCCGAACGGACCGTCGCCGGTGCCCGTGGCCAGCCTTCCCGCGTTCCGGCCGCAGTCCCCGGGCAGCGCCTCCCACCCCTGGGCCAGCCACCGCCGTACGGACACGTCCCCCGAGGTCAGTTCGTCGAGGGCCCCGGCAGGGTCGGTGAGTCGGTCCGCGAACTCCCTCAGGGGTACGTGGCGGAGCACCGCGAGCCGCATGCCGCTGACCCGGACCGCCAGCGGCGACCCGCCGCACGCCCGCACGATGCGCAGGGCCGCCTCCCGGTCGCCCCGTACCCGGCTCTGTCCGACGAGCCCGGCGAGCAGTTGCAGCGCCTCGGCGGTGCCGAGCGGCGGCACGGGGATCCGGTGCACGGGTGCCAGACCGCCCAGTTGGCCGCGTGCGGTGAGCAGCACCCTGCCGTGCCCGCCGTACGGGAGCAGGGGCCGGACGGCGCGCTCGTCGGGCACGTCGTCCAGGATGACCAGTGCGCGGTGGTCCGCGAGCCACGTGCGGAACGCCTCGGGCCCCGAGAACCCGGTGACGCCCGCACCCCGGCCGATCTCCGCCAGGACGGCGGGCAGCGGGCGGGTGGCCCCGTCGGCCGCCCGCAGGGACACGCAGATCCGCCCGTCGGCGAAGAGTTCGCCGAGCCGATGGGCGGCCCGCACGGCGAGGGTGGTCTTCCCGGCCCCGGCGGGGCCGGACAGCAGCACGACGCCGCGCCCGTCGGCGTCCTCCAACTCGTCCACGAGACCGCGCAGTTCTTCGCCGTGTCCGGTGAAGTCGACGAGGTCGGGCGGCAGGAGGGCGGACGCGGCGCCGCGACGGGCCGGGGCGGGCACGCCCTGCGGTCCGGCGTGCGCGTCCGCCCCTGCCCCGCCGGAACCGCCGGCGCCGCCGGAGCTGGAGCCGCCGGAGCTGCCGGAGCTGCCGGAGCTGCCGGAGCTGCCCGTGAGGATCGCCCGGTAGCTGGCCGCCATCGCGCCGCCGGGCTCCAGGCCCAGCTCCCGGGCGAGGAGCTGCCGGTAGTCGTCGTGGACCGCGAGCGCCTCGGCCTGCCGGCCGGCCTCGCTCAGCGCGCGCATCCAGGCGCAGCGGAGCCGCTCCCGCAGCGGGTGGCGCTCCACCAGGTCGCGCAGCTCCTCGACGACCACCGAGGCGCCACCGACGGCCAGTTCGGCCTCCGCCCAGCTCTCGTACGCCGTCAGGTGGCGCAGCTCCAGGCGCTCGGCCTCCTCGGCGATCCGGGGCGACTGCCGCAGGTCGTCGCCGAACGGCGGCCCCTGCCACAGGCCGAGGGCCTGACGCAGCAGTCGGGCGGCGGGCTCCGGCCGCTGCCCCTCGGCGGCCCGCACCAGGGAACGGAACCGGAGGAGGTCGAGTTCGTCCTCGGCCACGCGCAGCACGTACCCACCGCAGGTGTGGGTGAGCCGCGGCCGGTCGGGGGCGTCCTCGCCGAGCAGCGCGCGCAGGGCGCTGACGTACACCTGGAGGTTCTTGCGGGCGGTACGAGGGGGTTCCTCCGGCCAGACCGCGTCGGTCAACGTGTCGACGGAAACTGGGGAGTTGGCGGAACCGAGCAACGTCGCGAGCACGACGCGCTGTTTCAACGGGCCGAGGGACAGCGCCCGGTCGTCGCGGTGGACCGCGAGGGGGCCGAGGACGGAGAACCGGAGTGTGCCGGGTGGCGCCACGGGCTGCGCGGACGGACGCGACATCGAGCGAACCTCCGTAGGGGGACGGGAGTTGGTCGGTCGGCTCGATGATCCACCGCCCGCACCCGTCCCACATCGGTGCCGGACCCGCAGAGTCGCACCGGCGACGGCCACGGCATGGGGGACCACACCCCCATACCGACCGCCCCCGCCCCCATCCCGAGCCCGTCGCCCCCCACGAACGCCCGAGAACCCGTCCACACGGGCCGACGCCACCCACCGATGCCTACGCCCGAGCCCGAACCCAGGCTCAGGCCTGCCACCCCCGTGCCCCCGCGCCCGGCGGCCCCTGTTCGTCCGCCCGCTCCGCCGACAGGGCGCAGAGCGCCGAGCGGTCCACGCAGCCGGTCTTGGTCATCAGGCTCGCCATGTGCTTCTCCACCGTGCGGGGCGAGATGCAGAGGCGTTGGGCGATCTGCTGGTTGCCGGGCCGTTCGCCGAGCAGGGCGAACACCTCGTACTCGCGCGGGGTGACACCCGCCGTACGCAGTTCCGCGGGGATCCGCTCCCGGCCGCCCCGGCGCTGCCGCACGCTGATCCCCGCCCGCCGCAGGACGGCCCGGCAGGCCCCTGCCACCGGCGGCACGCCCGCCTCGTGGAAGTACTCCTCCGCGGTGCGCAGCCAGGCGACCGGCTCGCCCCAGGAATCGTCGAGCGCCGCCTCGGCGACCAGGCGCAGGGCGAGGTGCCAGGCCTGCGGGAACACCGGCGCGGCGCGGCCGGCCTCCTCCACGGCACGCCGCGCGCCGTCGGGGTCGCCGTCCCGGCCGCGCAGGACCGCGTCGGCCATGCCGAGGAACATCCGGTTCCAGGCCAGCTGCCCGCCGGGCGACGCCAGCGCCTCCTGTAGCGCCTCCCGACCGCCGTCGGCCCCGGCGTCATCACGGTCGCCGTCGAGGATCCGCAGCAGGGGGCGGAGCCCGTACCGGCCGCTGAGGTAGAAGAAGCTCGGGTGCTCGCGCTCCCAGGCGACCGCCGCGTCGAGCTCGGCTTGCGCCCGCTTGCGGTCCTCCGCCATCAGCGCGCCGACGGCCTGGCACAGGCCACGCTGCAGCGGGACGAGCATGGACTCCTCGCCGCCCGCCCGCCGGAACCGGGCCAGGGCCCGGTCCTGCTCGCGGGCCCGCCCCTGGTGCGCGGCGAGCATCGCGTCGACGAGGAGCAGATAGCGGTGCGCCGACAGGTTCTGGAGTCGGGCACTCGCCTCCACCGACCGCTCGACGATCTCCCCGGCACGGTCCCATCGTCCGGCCAGCACGCTCTGCATGGCGAGCGACCCGTCGACGGTCTGGAGCAGGGCCAGGGAGCCGAGTTCGTGAGCCGCCGCGCGGGCGGTCTCCAGTTGGGTCGCCTCTCCGGTCCGCATGAACGCGTTGGTGCCGAGCCGTACGAGCGCCTCGGCCCGGCACACCGTGAGCCGGTGCTTCTCCGCGACCTCCAGCATCCGCACCAGGCAGGCGTCGGCCTCGTCGAACCCGCGCTCCCGCGACAGCAGCGCGAGCAACTGCCATGCCCGGCACGCCACCACGGGCCGGCCGCGCTGCTCCGCGGTGAGCGCTGCACGTCTGGCGGAACGTTCCGCCAGTTCGAGTCGCTCGCGACCGCTCCGTCCTTCCCCGCCCTCCTCGTCGCCCCGGCCGCCCCGCTCCGGCAGCAGCGCGAGATGGCCCTCGACCACGACGAGCGCCGCCTCCTGCTCCGGGTGCGGCGAACCCCCGAACAGCACGCGGGCCGCCCGGATCCGGCGGCGCGCCTCCTCCTGCCGCTCCGCCATGGCCGCCACCCACGCGACCTGCGTGTGCGCCTGGGCCCTGTCCTCCGCCAGGGGCGACCCGGCGACCACCGGCGGAAGATCGTCGAGCAGCGCCGACGCCTCGTCGAGGCGTCCTGACTCGGCCTGTGCGACGGCCAGTTGTACGGCGACCTCGTCCCGCTCCTCGTCGGCCGCGAGCCCCCGGGCCCGCTCGAGCAGCACGGCGGCCGAACCCGACGCTCCGGCGTCCAGCATCTGCCGCCCGACCTGGGCGAACTGCCGGGACGCCGTGGCCTTGTCGCCTGCCGCCAGCCACAGGGTCGCCACCAACTGCCGCTCCTCGCCGGACAGCGGGCCGACGGACTCCTCGATGGCCGAGGCCGCCCGCCGGGCCAGCGCGGCCTGTTCGGCGGGCGGCAGCGAGGCCCTGAGCGCGTCCGCGGTCAGGACGTGACGGAACGTGTAGTCGTCGTGGGCGGCCCCGTCCGGGGCGATGATCCCCGCCTCCGAGGCCGAGCGGAGGTGGGCGAACAGCGCCCGGTCGTCGAGCCCGGTCACCGCCCTGAGTACCCCCACGGAGAACCGGCCGCCGAGGGTCGCCGCGATGAGCAGCAGGTCGCGCACCGGTTCGTCGAGCCGGTCGAGCCGGCGCGCCCAGCTGCGCACAGCCCCCGTGGGCACCGTCGCCTCGCCCTGGTCAGCCAGCTGCCACCGGCCGTCGGTCCTGCTCAGCCGTCCCGTGTCCAGCAGGTCGGCCAGGAGCACCTCCAGGAGGTACGGGTTCCCGCCCGCCCGCTCCGCGAGGGTGCGGTACGCGGCCGGGGGAACCTGCCCCGGTCCCGCGTCCAGACACGCGTCCACCATGTCCCGTACGGCCGCGTCGTCCAGCGGCCCCAACTCCCGCAGCTCTGCGGTGTTGCGCAGTTCCGCGGCGAGCGCGAGGTCCAGCGCGGGGCCGGGGTCGGGCCGGAGCGTACCGACCAGCAGGACCGGGAGGTCCGCCACGTTGTCGGCGACGTACTCGACGACCGCGATCGTCTCGGTGTCGGAGTCGTGCAGGTCCTCCAGGAGGACCGCGCAGCCCCGCTCGCGGCCGAGCACCGCGAGCAGTCTCAGTAACGCCTCGGCCATCTCGACCAGCGAGATGGCGTACCCGGGCGCCACGGCACCGGACCGCCACTCCGGGATGAGCGCGGCCAGCGCGGGCCGGTAGGGCAGGAGTTCGGGATCGTCCGGGGCGCCCGCGGCCCGGAACCGGGAGGACAGCGCCTCGATCAGTGGCCGGAAGGGCACGACGAGCCCGGTGGACGTGGCGCGGCCACGCAGGACCGGCATGTCCAGGTCGTACGCGCGGAGGGCGCACTCACCGGCCAGCCGGGACTTGCCGATCCCCGCCTCGCCGACGAGGAACACGGCCCGTCCGGCACCCCTCCTGACGCTCCCCAGGGCATCGCCCAACAGCCCGATCTCGGCTTTCCGCCCCACGATGACCGACGACGTCGCGCGCATGGCCGCAGGCTACTTGCTCCCCTCCGCTCACGGCAGGGGGCATGGGAAAGGGCCGGGGGATCCCCCGGCCCCTCCCCCGCCGTGCCTAGAGGGACAGCGGGACGGTGCAGGTGGTGTACGGCGTGTCCAGGGAGGCGGCGGCGCCGAGGCCCCCCGTGCCGAGCAGCCTGGCGCGCAGCCCCAACGCCCCGCCGGCACCGAACGTCACCTCGCCCACCGGGTGGTCCTGCGCCGCGGTCTCCGCGCCGGTACCGCCGTCGACGTACGTCACCGAGTCACTGATCTGCATGGGTCCTCACTCGTCCTTGGTCCGCAGGAGTGGTGGTCGTGCTGGTGTGTGCGGTGGTGCGATGAGCTGGTGATGCCGTGTGCCGGTGGTGCTGGTGGTTCGGTGTGCCGGTCATGCGGTCGGAGTGGTCTGTGGGGTCGTACGGTCGGTGGTCAGGGCGCCAGGCCCACGGCAGGGCAGAGCAGGTCACGGCAGGGCGCGGGGGCCTTCCCTCGTGACGGCCCCCGCGCCGGACGTCCGCAGGAGGAGCAGCGACGGCACCCGGTCCGGGAAGCCCGCCCGGAGAAGTCCGTGGCCGATCCCCGACAGGCCGGTCAACAGGCCGGGGTGGGCGACCCCGTCCGGGGCGCCGCTCAGGGCGCCGGTCTCCTCGACGGACGCGAGCAGCGCTCCGGCCCGCCGGACCCAGTGCGCACGTGCTTCCGGGAAGGCGCTGTGGCCCAGGAGTTCGCACAGGCCGGCCTCCCCGTGGCAGAGGCTGTCGTCGGGCGCCGGACGGTCCCGGCCCAGCTCCTCGACGGCCGCGCGCGACCAGTCCGCGAGGAGCGGGTCGTCCAGGGCACCCGGCGCGTCGAGCACCGCGAGGGCGATGCCGGCGCGCCCACGGCACCAGGCCGACGCCCGGGCCTCCGCCGCGGGTCCATCGACCGGCGAGCAGACGGGGACTCCCCCGTGGCCCCCGTCCTGCTCACCGCCGACGGCCGCCCGCAGTGCGGCGAGTCCCGCGGCCCGGATCCTCTCACCGGCGGCACCGTCCCCGCCGCCGTCGGCCGCTTCCCCGTCGGCGAACCGCAGCAGGGCCCAGCCGATCCCGGCGGCGCCCGTCGCGAAGCCCCTCCCGGCGGCCGTGGGATCGGCGGCGGCCAGCCGGTCCGCGCAGGCCCGCGCGTCCCGCCGGATCTCCCGCTCCGGGTCTCCGGAGCCGGACCCGGGGCCGGGGCCGCCCTCCCACGCCGCGAGGAGCGCCGCAAGCCCCCCGGCGACGCCCGCCCCCACCCCGTACTCCCGTTCGGACCGCGCCGCCGGTCCGACCAGCCGCAGCGTGGCGGACGCCCATGCGGTGACCTCCGGGTCGTCGAGGAGTCGTCCCGTCTCGGCGAGCGCGTACGCGATGCCGCCGAGGCCCGAGAAGGCCCCCGAGCCGACCGCGGCGAGGTCCCCGGGCCGCGAGGCGAGCGCGTCGAGCAGTCGGGGCACCGGCGCGAGGGCGGTGCGGGCGGCCTCGGCGTAGTGCGCGACCCCGGTGAGCGCCGCCAGCTGGGCGAGGAAGAGGGCAGGTCCCGTGTAGCCGCCTGCCAGGTCGGCCGGCATCGGGCCGATCCGCCAGTACCGGTCGTCGAGGAGTTCCAGGCCGATCCAGTTGGCGCGCGACCCGTCGCGGTACGCGAGGGAGACCAGCTGGTCCCCGACGGACCGGGCCGCCGAGAGGAGCCGCTCCGGTTCGGGCGCGCGGTCCGCCGTGCGGGTGCGGCGGCCCTCGGCGGGCCGGTGGGCCGGCGTGCGGGAGGTGGTCGCCATCGCGGCCCGCACGATCCATTCCTGGTCCTGCCGGTCGACGGTGTCCAGGGCGGCGAGCTTCGCGGCGACGCGGGCGATTCCCGGCGGTTCCACGCGGCCCGCCGGCGGCCGCCGGGGCGCTCCCCACAGGCGGTCGCCGCCCGGCCGGGCGGTGAACAAGGGCACGTCTCCGGCCCAGAGTTGCGCGATCTCCTCGGCGACGAGGCCGAGTTCGAGGACCGGTCCGAAGACGTCGGTCCGCAGGGTCTCCAGGACCCGCTGCCTGGCGTCCGCGTCCTTCAGCAGATCAGGGTGTGTCGACTCGTCGAGCAGCGTGCTGTAGATCCAGGTGGGGCGCACCACCACGCGTATCTCGTCCTCGGCGAACGCCGTCAGCGGGCCCGTCTCGTGGAGGAGTTCCTCCCTGGCCGTGCTGATCGCCGTGTATCCGGCGCGGAACCCGGCGCAGAGTGCCTCGACGTGGGCTCCGGGCTCGACGGGCCCGCCGCCCGCGAGGCGGGGCCGGTTGGCGGACTCGCCGAACCTGCCCGCCCGGCGCACCAGGCGCATCCGGTCGGTGCCGGGATCGGCCCAGTCCGCCCTGGCCACCGGCGACTGGGCCTCGTGCCCGCCGCCGACGCCGGACACGTCCAGGGCGCTGTGGTCGCCGACGAGCAGCTGGGGCAGCAGCCCGACCCGGTACACCGAGTCGTGGAGGGCGCGGGCCGCGGGGTCCTCCGTGGCGGCGGCGCCCCGCACCGGCGGGTGGAACAGGGTCTCCACGTCGACGAGCACCGGATGGGCGCCGACGGCGATCAGGTTCTCGTGGTGCAGGTCCGTCCCGTCGAGGAGGTGCAGGAGCGCGAGCAGGGCACCCTGGCGCCGGTAGAACGTCTCCACCTCCCGGACATCGGCGCAGGGCCGCGCGGCGACGAACTCCACCCACCCGTAGCCGCCCCGGTCGAGCAGGCGCAGGGTGCGGAGGTCGACGGCGTCGGGCAGCCGGTTGAACCAGACGACGAGGTCGTTGAAGTGGCGGTGTACGGCGAGGGGACGGGGTTTGTAGACCAGCCGGGTCCCGTCGGCGAAGCGCAGCAGCATCACGCTCCGCCCGCCGCGGTGTCCGTCGCCGGCCCCGGTCTCGACGCCCACGAGCGGGCCCGGGTCACCGTCGGGGCCTCCCAGGAGACCGGCCGTCAGGTCGGCGTGGTCGGCCGCGAGCCGTTCCAGCGCCTCCACGACCGCGTCCGCGGCGTCGAGCGCGGCCCGCCCCAGGATCCGCGCGAGGACCGGCCGTCCGGCCAGCAGGGCCGCCAGGCCGCGCCGGGACGCCGTACGCCCGAGGAAGTCACGGAACCTGGCCCGGGAGTCGTCCCCTTCCAGGCGTCCGGCGGTCCGGGCCTCGTGCAGTTCGAGGACCAGCGTGCGGGCCGCCGCCCGGGCGAGCCTGCCGCTGAGCTGCCGCTCCAGGTCCCCGCGTACGACGGTCATGTCGACGAGCTTCCGGGCCCGCTCCGACACGCCCCGCTCCAGCCGCTCCCCCGCGAGGGCGGTGAAGGGCCGCAGGACCCAGGCGAAGCCGCTCAGGCCCGGATACTCCCCCTCGGGCGCCACGGCCTCCTCGGGAGCGGCGGCCGCCACCTCCTCGGCCAGCGCGGCCCAGTCCGGCCGCCCTCCGGCCCCGGGCCCGCCGCCGGTCCCGTCCCCGGCTCCCCCCACGGGTCCGTCCGCGTCGCCGCCGTCGTGGCCACCGGAGACCCGTCCGGCCTCCCACCAGCGCTCGACCGCCGACAGCGAAGCCTCGGCCCGCCCCTGCCCCGTCTCCGCCGCCATCGTCCCTCCCCCGCCGTCCGGTGCACCTCTCGGCGCCTCGCCCGATCCTTGTACGGACGGTGGGCCGGCGACATGGGGAATGGACCCCCATGTTCTCCACCCGTACGCGGACCGCACGGTGGGGCCCGGATGAGTCGCGGATGAGGCCGCGGTCAGGACGGCCGGCGGGCCTCGATCAGGAAGCGCGTGGTGTGGGCGACGAACGGGCCGTCGGCCTCCAGCCTCCCGTGCAGTTCCCGCAGCCGGTCGCGGTACTGCTCGACGGTGAAGCCGGGCACCATCCAGATCACCTTCCGCAGGAAGTAGATCACCGCGCCGATGTCGAGGAACTCCGTACGGAGGGACTCCGAGCGCAGGTCCACGACCTCCAGTCCGGCCGCCTCCGCGTTCCGTCGGGCGTCGTCGGGGTGGCGTGCGCGGCGCACCTCCTCGGTCTGCGGGCCGAGGAAGTACTCCACCAGCTCGAAGACGCTGGAAGGGCCGACCTGCTGGGAGAAGTAGGTGCCCGCCGGCCGCAGCACCCGTGCGATCTCGTCCCACCAGACGGTCACCGGGTGCCGGCTGACCACGAGGTCGAACGCCTCGTCGGCGAACGGCAGCGGCGGCTCGTCCTCGTCCGCGACGACCACCACGCCGCGTGGGTGCAGCAGCCGGGTGGCCTTGGCCACGTTCGGCGGCCAGGACTCGGTCGCCGCCACCAGGTTCGGCAGCTTCGACACCCCGGCGAGCACCTCCCCGCCGCCGGTCTGGATGTCGAGCGCGGCCGTGGCCGCGGCCATCCGTTCGCCCATCATGCGCTGGTAGCCCCATGACGGGCGCTGTTCGGTGGCCCGTCCCTGCAGCCAGGAGAAGTCCCAGCCCTCCACCGGGGCCGACTCGGCCTCCCTGACCAGATCCTCGAATGTGCGCGCCATGCCTTGATCGTCTCACTCGGCGGGCGGTTCGGCGAAGACGTTTCCGATGGCCCGAAGATCACCGTTTCCTTCGTTCGGGGTGGTCGTTGCACCCAAAGATCCATTGGGGTGACGAAGAGTCACCGTCGAACCGAAAGAACGTGTCCCACGTGAGTGTCACCTTCGAGGACCTGTGGTTTCCCCCCGACCGGCCCGTGGCGTCCCCCGTCGGCGCCCGCCTCTTCTGCGTCCCGCACGGCGGGGCGGACGGGTCGGTGTTCCGGCCGTGGCGGAGCGTCCTGGGGCCCGCGATCGACGTCGTGCCCGTGCAGCTGCCGGGGCGCGGGGTCCGGATGGCGGAGCCTGCCGAGACGTCGGTCGTCCGGCTCGCCGAGCGGCTCGCCGGCCCGGTCGCCCACCGCGCCGCGGGGCTCCCCTACGTGCTGTTCGGGCACAGCATGGGTGCCCTGGTGGCGTACGAACTGGGGCTCGCCCTCCAGGACGGCCCCTGCCCGCCTGCGGCGGTGGTGGTCTCCGGCACCGTGCCTCCGCACGTGCCGCGCGGCACGGCGGCGATGCACCTGCTCCCGGACGAGGAGTTCCGCCGCCGTCTCGGCGTGCTCGGCGGGATTCCCCCTGAGCTGCTCGCCGAGGAGGAGTGGCTCGAACTCTTCCTGCCGCTGCTGCGGGCCGATTTCGAGGCGGCCGAGACGTACCGGACCGGCAGGACGCTGTCGGCCGGCGTGCCACTGGTCGCCCTCGGCGGCGCCGACGACCCGGCGGCCCCGCCCGCCGAGGTGGAGCGCTGGCGCGAGCTCGGCACCGATGTGACGGTCCGCGTCTTCCCCGGCGACCACTTCTTCCCCTTCTCGTCGAGCGACCAGGTCCTCGGTGTGGTGTCCGCGCTCTGCGGTCTCGCTGATCCGTACTGATCCGTTCAGACCTTCCGTCTTTCTGTTTCATGGCGAATCAAGGAATGTTTTTCGTGAGCAACAAAGCTGTACGACAAGGGCGTTACGGCGTCGATGGTCCGGGCTGGCTGCTTGCCCTCGGCGGCGGGGTCGTGGCACCGCTGGCGGCGGTCGCCGCGGGCGCGCCCCGCTGGCTGCTGCGGGTCGCGCCCGTGGTGGCGGTTCCGGCGGGGCTGTACCTGCACGCGACCGTACGGGGCAAGTTCCTCGTGTGGGAGGAGCAGTTGGACGCGCTCGACCTGCGCGGCGACGAGCGGGTACTGGACCTGGGCTGCGGGCGCGGAGCGGTCCTCACCGCGGTGGCGGACCGGGTGCCTAAGGGCCATGTCACCGGGGTCGACATCTGGCGCTCGGTCGACCAGTCGGGCAATGACGAACGGACCACCACCGCGAACGCCGAGCGTGCCCAGGTCGCCGACCGGGTCGACCTGGTCACCGCGGACATGAGGCGGATCCCGCTCGCCGACGACACGTTCGACCTCGTGGTGTCCAGCATGGCGATCCACAACATCGGCGGTACGCGGGGGCGCGAGGAGGCCGTCCGCGAGGCGTACCGGGTCCTCAGGCCGGGCGGTCGGCTGCTCATCGCCGACATCTTCCACGCCCGCCGCTACCGGGAGATCCTGCGCGCGGCGGGTGCCGTCGGCGTGACGTGCACGGATGCGGGCCCCCGGATGTGGTGGAGCGGCCCGTGGGTCCGGACCCTGCTTGTGAGCGCGGAGAAGCCGGCCGCCCCGGACGGCGACGGCGACCTGGAAGAGGAGCGCCGGTCATGAGCGTGTCCACCCCCTTCCCGCAGGTGAACGGCGTGCGGCCGAGCAGCCTCGTCGACCTGCTGCGGTCGCGGGCCGCCCGGCAGCCCGACCGGCTCGCCCACCTCCACCTCGACAGCCACGGCCAGGAGGAGTCCCGGCTCACCTACGCCGGACTCGACCGGCGCGCACGGGAGGTGGCGGCGACCCTGCAGGCGGAGACCAAGACCGGCGACCGGGTGCTCATCCTGCTCCCGCCGGGCGCGGACTACGTGAGCGCGTACTTCGGCTGCCTGTACGCGGGGACGGTCGCCGTCCCCTGCTATCCGCCGCACTCCCGCAACCTCCCCCGGCTCCTCGCCGTCGCCGCGGACGCGGCTCCGACCGCGGCGCTGACCGGTGACCGTGTCCCGGCCGCCGTCCGCGAGCGGCTCCTCGACGCACCCGAGCTCGCGGCCGTCACCTGGCTGCCGACCGGGGCGCTCACCGCCGACGCCGGGCAGTGGGCCGATCCGCTCGTCGGCACCGACACCCTCGCGTTCCTGCAGTACACCTCGGGCAGCACCGCCGCGCCGAAGGGCGTGATGGTCTCGCACGGCAATCTGCTGCACAACTCCTTCCAGATCCAGCGGCGTTCGCGGACCACGGAGGACTCGGTCGGCGTCAGCTGGCTGCCGCCGTACCACGACATGGGGCTCATCGGCGGCATCCTGCAGCCGCTCACCGCCGGGTGCCCCGGGATCCTGATGGCGCCGGGCACCTTCGTCCTCGACCCGGTCCAGTGGCTGCGCGCGATCTCCGCCTACGGTGCGACGGTCTCCCCGTCCCCGCCGTTCGCGCTCGACCTCTGTGTCGAGCGGATCGACCCCGCCGGCCACGACACCCCGCTGGACCTGAGCACCCTGGAGACGATCGTCGTCGGCGCGGAACCCGTACGGGCCGCGACCCTCGACCGCTTCGCCGCCCGCTTCGCCCCCTGGGGGCTGCGCCGGGAGGTGCTGCGGCCCAGCTACGGCCTCGCCGAGAGCACCCTGATGGTGTCCTGCGGGGAGCACCTCACCCGCTCGACCGCCGTCACGGTCGACACCGCGGCCTTGGAGGCGCACCGCGTCGTGCCCGGCGACGCCGACGCGGGGCCCGGCCGGAGCCGCGAGGTCGTGGGCTGCGGCTCCGCCGTCGACGGACAGCGGCTGCTCGTCGTCGATCCGGCGACCGCCGCCGTCTGCGGCCCCGACCGCGTCGGTGAGATCTGGGTGGGCGGCCCGAACGTCGCCCAGGGGTACTGGGGGCGGCCGGACGAGAGCGAGGCGGCCTTCGAGGCGGAGCTCGCCAGCGGGGAAGGACCCTTTCTGCGGACCGGTGACCTGGGGTTCCTCCGCGACGGCGAGCTGTTCGTCACCGGCCGCAGCAAGGACCTGATCATCGTCCGGGGCCGCAACCTCTACCCGCAGGACATCGAGCGCTGTGCGGAGCGGGGTCATCCGGCCCTGCAGGCCAACTCCTCGGCCGCCGTGGCCGTCGACGACGGCGGGGCGGAGCGGTTGGTACTCGTCGCCGAGGTCCGGCGCGGGGCGGAGCTTCCGCCCGTGGCCGAGGTCGCACGGCAGCTCGGCCGGGCCGTCGCCTCGGAGTTCGACGTACGGCTCCACCGGCTGGTCCTCGTCCGGGCCGGCACCGTTCCCAAGACCTCCAGCGGCAAGATCCGGCGCCGAGCCACCCTGCGGGCCCTCCTCGACGGCACGCTCACCGTCATCGGCGACTGGACGGCCGGTACGGACAGCGCCCAGGCAGCGCCGGCCGGCGGCCCCGGCAGCGGCGCCGTCGAGGCCTATCTCGGCGCCCTGGTGACGACGCTGGTCCCGGACCGCCCGGACGCCCTGCACCGGGAGCGCCCGCTGCTCGACCTGGGCATGGACTCCCTGACCATGCTCCGGCTCGCCGGCCGGATCGAACGCGACCTGGGTGTGGACGTCTCCGACGCCGTCTTCGACGGCGATCCGACCGTCGCCACACTCGCGGCCGTGATCGTCGAGCGGCGCCCGTCGGGACTCCCGCTCACCGACGAGGGCCTGCTGCTTCCGGTAGAGGTCCCCGCCGGTGGTCCGACGCCTTTCACCGACGCGACCGGTCCCGGCTCCACCGCCACCACGAGCACGACGACCGGTCCCCCCTCGACGGCCGCCGGACCCACCGCCCCCCATGCGCCCTTCCCGCAGACCGACACCCAGCAGGCCTACTCCCTCGGCCGCACGGGCGCCTTCGAGCTGGGGAACGTCTCCACCCACGTGTACCTCGAGTTCGACGCACCCGGGCTCGACCTGGCCCGGTTCGAACACGCCTGGCGGCGCGTGATCGACCGGCACGAGATGCTGCGTGCCGTCATGGTGCCCGCCACCAACGAGCAGCGGATCCTCCCCGACGTACCCCTGTACGAGATCCGGGTGACCGATCTGCGCGGCCGTGACCGGCAGGAGGCCGAGGCGGAGCTGGCTGCCGTGCGGGAGCGACTGTCGCACGAGGTGCGCCCGGCCGACGAGTGGCCGCTGTTCGAGGTCGCCGCGACCCGGCTCGACGACGGCCTGCGCGTCCACCTCAGCGTGGACTCGCTGATCGCGGACTTCTCCTCCGGCCGCGTCCTGTTCGACGACCTGTCCCGCTTCTACGCCGAGCCGCACGCCCAGCCGCCGCCGCCCGAGAGGTCCTTCCGCGACCACGTACGGGCCGAGGCGGACCGCCGCGACACCGCCGCGTACCGGCGCTCGCGCGACTACTGGTGGAGCAGGCTGCCCCAGCTGCCCCCGGCTCCCCAGCTGCCCGCCGCCGCCCGCGCCGGGTCGATCGACCGGCCGCGGTTCACCCGGCGCGAGACCACCCTGCCCTCCGAGCTGTGGCAGGACCTCAAGGAGCGGGCGCGCCGGGCAGGGCTGACCCCGACCGGGCTGCTGCTCGCCGCGTACGCCGAGGTCCTGGCCACCTGGAGCACCAGCCGGCACTTCACGCTCAACGTGCCGCGCCTCACCCGGCCCGTGCAGGACCCCGCGTACCACGAGGTGATCGGCCAGTTCGCGTCCTTCAACCTCCTCGAGGTCGACTTCCGTACCGGTGCCGGCTTCCTGGACCGGGCGCGTGGGCTCCAGCGGCGGCTGCGGTCCGACCTGCGGCACCAGGACGTGAGCGGCGTCGAGGTGCTCCGGGAGCTGATGCGGCTCCAGGGCGGGTTCGACCAGGCGCTCATGCCGGTGGTGATGACCAGCAACCTGGCCTTCGCCACGGCGGGGAAGACTCCCCTCGAAACGCTGCTGTCCCCGGTGTTCGCCGTCTCGCAGACCCCGCAGGTGTCCCTCGACGAGCAGGTGCGGGAGGTGGAGGGCGCGCTGCTGCTGAACTGGGACTCGGTCGACGAGCTGTTCCCCTCCGGTCTCGTCGACGACATGTTCGCCGCCCACACGGAGCTGCTGCACCGGCTCGCGACCGACGAGGACACCTGGTCGCGCGAGACGCCGATCGCCCTGCCGGCAGCGCAGGCGGAACGGCGCGCGGCGGGCACGGGCCCGACCCGTACGGTTCCGGACGTCCAGGTGCAGCACCTGTTCGAGCGGCAGGTGGCGGTCCGGCCCGACGCCCCCGCCGTCATCGCCCCGGACCGGACCCTGACCTACGCCCAGCTCGACACCGCCGCCCGGCAGGTGGCCCGCTGGCTGCGCGCACACGGCGCCGGGCCAGGACAGCTGGTCGCCGTCGTCATGGACAAGGGCTGGGAGCAGGCCGTCGCCGCCTACGCGGTGCTGTTCTCGGGCGCCGCGTACCTGCCGATCGACCCCGAGCTGCCAGGGCCGCGGATCCGCCATCTGCTCGACAAGGGCGAGGTCGGGCTCGTCCTCACGCGGTCACGGCTCGACGACACCCTGGACTGGCCCGCCGGACCGCTGCGGCTGTGCCTGGACCGGCCGCTGCCCGCCGACACCGACACTCCGCTGCCCTCGGACGGCAGCCCGGCCGACCTCGCGTACACGATGTTCACCTCCGGTTCGACGGGCGAGCCGAAGGGGGTGATGGTCAACCACCGGGCCGTCGTCAACTGCCTGCTGGAGACCGTCGAGACGTTCCGGATCACGGAGGACGACCGCTGCCTCGCGGTGACCGCGCTCCACCACGACCTGTCGGTCTTCGACCTCTTCGGCGTGCTCGCCGCGGGCGGCGCGCTGGTCGTGCCCGCCGCCGCCGACCGCCGCGATCCGGCGCACGGGGCGGAGCTGATCGCCGCGCACCGGGTCACGGTGTGGAACTCGGTGCCCGCGATGATGGAGATGCTCCTGGAGAGCGCCGGCGAGGACGGCCGGCTCGGCTCGCTCAGACTGGCCCTGCTCGGCGGCGACTGGATCCCCCTGGCCGTACCGCGCCGCCTCGCGGACTCGGCGCCCGGTATCGAGGTGGTCTCCGTCGGCGGTCCGACCGAGACGACCGTGTGGAGCATCTGGTACCGCGTCGCCGAGGTCGATCCGGCCTGGCGGAGCGTCCCGTACGGCACGCCCCTCGCCAACGTCCGCTACCGCGTGCTCGACGAGCGGCTGCGCGAGTGCCCGGAGTGGGTGACCGGCGAGATGTACGTCTCCGGTGCGTGTCTGGCCGACGGCTACTGGCGCGACCCCGAGCGCACGGACGCCGTGTTCACCGCGCATCCCGAAACCGGGGAGCGGATGTACCGCACCGGGGACCTGGGAAGGTGGCGGCCGGACGGCACCATCGAGTTCATGGGCCGGGCCGACTTCCAGGTGAAGATCCGCGGCCAGCGCGTCGAACTCGGCGAGATCGAGGCGACGTTGCTCGCGCACCCCGCCGTCGCCTCGGCCGTCGTCACCGCCACCGGCCGCGCCGACCGGCCCGGCCACGACGGTCTGGTCGCCTACGTCGTCCCCGAGCCGGACTCCGGCGCCGCTCGACGGGACGCGGCCGACGCGGAGAAGGCGCGGCGCAGCGGCGTGACCGTGCTCGACCCTGTGGCCCGGGCCGCGTTCAAACTCGCCCGGCACGGCCTGCGCCGGGAACCCGACCGGCCCCGGGTCGTCCTCCCGCCGGTCCGGGAGGAGCCGTCACGACGGCGCAGCGAACGGGCCTTCCTCGCCGGGCCGATCGACCTCGCCGAACTGGCGGGCTGCCTGGGCGTCCTGCGGCAGGACGAGGTGGACGGCCTCGCCAGGTGCCGCTACCCGTCGGGCGGCGGCCTCTACCCGGTCCAGACGTACCTGTACGTGAAGGCCGGTGCCGTCTCCGGCCTGCC
This sequence comes from Streptomyces exfoliatus, assembly GCF_000725545.1. Lineage (GTDB taxonomy): Bacteria > Actinomycetota > Actinomycetes > Streptomycetales > Streptomycetaceae > Streptomyces > Streptomyces exfoliatus. The sequence goes on from NZ_JNZP01000012.1 coordinate 85,771, forward strand.
GGGAGGCACGTACTACCTCGACCCGCGGGACAACGCCCTGGTCACCCTCCACGAGGGCGCGACCGTCGAGGCCGCGGTCCATGCCGCGCACAACCGCGCCGTCTTCGACGCCGCCGGATTCAGCCTGTTCCTCGTCGCCGATCTCGACGCGATCGAGCCCTTGTACGGCTCGCTCGCCCGTGACCTGTGTCTGGTGGAGGCCGGGTACATGGGGCAGCTCCTGATGGAACGCGCCACGGACGGCGACATCGGTCTCTGTCCGGTCGGCGCGCTCGACTTCGACCCAGTCAGGCCGCTCCTCGCGCTGGGCGAGAACCACGTGCTCGCGCACTCGATGCTCGGTGGCCGGGTGGACCGTGGCGCAGGCGCCCGGCCCACCGAGGCGACCGGGCCTGCGACGCCTGACGGGCCGCTCACCGAGCGGCTCAGGGGATGGCTCGGCGACCGGCTGCCCGCGCACATGGTCCCCGACCACGTGCTGAGCCTGGACCGCTGGCCGTTGAGCGCCAACGGCAAGATCGACCGGAGGGCCCTGCCGGCCCCCAGGGAGGACGGGGAAGCCGCCGGGTTCGTCGCGCCGCGCACACCGACGGAGGAACGGCTCGCCGCCCTCTGGTGCGAGGTCCTCGGCCTGTCCCGGGTGGGCGTCCACGACAACTTCTTCGAGCTCGGCGGGAACTCGCTGGCCGCAACCCGACTGGTCGCCCGGCTGCGCGACCGGTTCCAGGCCGCGATCAGCCTCCGGGAGGTGTTCACCTCGCGCACGGTCGCGGAACTGGCGGTCACGGTCGACCGGCTCCGGGAGGAGACGAACGAGGAGCGGGGGACGAGTGGGGCAGGCCGGGTGAGCGGGGCGAGCACCAGGGACTGACCCGGCGGTCAACCGCACCCCGGGCGGGCGTCCGACGTCCCGCCCGGGGTGCGGTACCGGGCCGTCGATAAATGCGTCGACATCGGTCGCGGTGATCGGGGAGGCTTCGCGCGATGACCAGAATCGATGACACACCGCCCGCGTGGGACGAGCGCACCCAGCTCACCACGTTCCTCGACTACGCACGCGACACCGCCCGCGTGAAGTGCGAGGGCGTCTCCGCGGAGAACGCCCGCAAGGCGGTCCTGCCGGGCTCGCCCCTGATGACCATGAGCGGATTGATCAACCACCTCCGCTGGGTCGAGTACTACTGGTTCCAGGTGGTCTTCCTCGGCGAGGAGGACGAGGGCCCCTGGACCGAGGAGGACCCCGACCGCGAGATGCGCGTCGCCGTCGACTTCCCGCTCACACAGCTGCTCGACGAGTACGCGGAACAGAGCGCCCGCTACCGCGAACTCGTCGCCGGGAACGGCCTGGACACGAAGGCCAAGAGGGCCGGCCGCGAGGGCCGCCACGTCGACCTGCGCTGGATCCTCCTCCACCTCACCGAGGAGACGGCCCGCCACAACGGCCACCTGGACATCCTCCGGGAGATGCTGGACGGCACGACCGGCGACTGAGAGCGTCCCGCCGGACTCGTCGGCGGTTGTCACACGGCCGGCCTTTCGAGGCCGGCCGTGTCGGCTCCATCGGCCCCCTCACCGAACCGGAACCGGAACCCCAAGGCGTGCAGGAGCGCGAGGACCAGGTCCTCCCGGAGAACCCCATGGCGGGGAACCATGGCGTCGACCACCGACACCTCGCCGCCCTTCGAACACCGCCCCGAACCTCCAGATCTGGGGCGCCCCACGAACGCGACGTCACGCTCCCTGCACCGACGCGCACCGCGATGTCCTAGTGTGTCCCGCGATCACCGAACGTACGACCACACACGGGGCGACCACATGACCATTCACCGTCCGGGACTGCCGGATGACCTTCCGTCCGGCGAGGCTCTGTGGGCGCGTTGGGCGCTGCTCGCCGCCGTCTCGGCGACCACCGAGGAGGAGCAGCGCAAGAGCGGGTACCGGACCGGGCGTTGGGTCGACGGTTCGGGGCTGCACTACGACGACAGCGGCTGCACGTGGTGGACCATGTCCCGGATGGGCGAGGGCCGGTTCGTGCTGTACGGCGAGGACGAGTCGAGCGGTGTGAAGTGGCACGAGACGCCGATCGACATGCTGGCGGGCGGTCCCGACTGGCTTCCGTACGACGAGCTGCGTGACCGGCTCGAAGGGTACGAGCTGGGCTGCGTCTACTGGTACGAGAACGGGGCCTGGGCCCGCGCGCCGTACCCGGACGACCTCCACGACGACGGTCTCGACTGCGGCATGAGCGGCTTCGTCGACCGGGGCAGGGTCCTGGGGGAGCTGTCGGAGTACGTCGACGGCACGGTGGACGGGCCGAGCGCGGACGCCCTGCTCGCCGACGCGGAGGCGCACCGGCTGGACCCGGCGCTGCTGCTGGGGCGGTTGTGCTCCACCGATCCCGACGACGAGCCGCTGGACCCGCCGGCCGTCGCGCGGGCCCTGGCCCTCGCGGGCCTCACAGGGCCCGGCGTGTCCGTGTCGTAGCGGGGCGGCGATCCCCCGGACCCGGGCCGGGGGATCGTACCGTCACCTGCGGCGTCGGCCGAGCAGGAGGCCGAGCACGACCATGCCCAGGCCCAGTGCCAGGTGCAGCCAGTTGTCCGCGGTGTTGACCGGTATGAAGTTGGCTCCGCTGTCCTGGTCGATGATCAGGCCGTACAGCCAGAGCACGAGGTACACCACGCCGCCTCCGATGAGGAAGCCCCGGGCTGTGGACGCGGCACGGGACATCGCGATGCCCGCGATGCCGAAGAGCAGGTGCACGAGGTTGTGCAGGATCGACACCTGGAAGACCCCGAACAGCTCGGCCCCGGAGTGGTGCTCGGCGAACTCCATGCTGTCGTAGTCCGTGGTGACACCGGGGATGAATCCCAGGACGCCCACCAGCAGGAAGACGGCCCCGACCACCAGTGCGGCCGATTGCACCGGAGTCCGCGCGAGCCCCGCACGGTGTGTCGTCATCATGATCGAACCACCTGTTCCTGATCGGGTTGCACACGTCGGCGACTTCCCCGGCGCACGCGCTTCATCCCTGGCAGGCACCTCCCCGTCGCCGTGCGGCCCGTATCACCGGGCGGCCGTCGTGATCTGGGCGCACCTCCGCACCACCTCGCCGAGGCTGAGCCCCTCCGCCAGCAGGGCGCGCTGGCGGTCCGCCCCTCCGCCGCGGGTCAGATGGGTGGCGATTCCCCGCCGCACGTCGTCGAGGTCCCCGGAATCCCGCAGCGCCTCCTCGGTGTGCCGGACGAGGGCGTCGAACGCCGCTTCGGGGGTGGTCTCCCGCAGGGTGACCGGGTGGACGAGCGGCCCGCGGAGGCCTGACCGGGCGGCGCGCCAGGAGGCCAGCCGCAGGAGGCCGGCGGAGACGCGGGGCGGTGTCCCGCCGTTCCGCCAGGCGCGGGCGGCGGTCTCCACGAGGCCGCGGGCGAGGGTGGCGACGAGCACGGTCGTATCCGGTTCGAGGCAGACGTCGGCGACCCGGATCTCGACCGTCGGATAGCTGGAGGACAGACGGGCGTCGAAGTAGATCATCCCGGGGTCGCGCAGGACGCCGGTGGCCAGCATGGCCTCCACCTGTTCGTGGTACCGCTCCGCGCTGCCGAACAGCTCGTAGGGGCCCGCGGAGGGCCACCGGTTCCACACCCGGCTGCGGTAGCTGCTGTAGCCGCTGTCCTGCCCCTGCCAGAACGGCGAGTTCCCGCTGAGCGCGCTCAGGAGGTACAGCCAGGGACGGATCCGGTCGAGGACGGCGACGCCCTCGTCGTCGGATTCCACGGCCACGTGGACGTGGCACCCGCACGTGAGCTGTTCCCGGGTGGTGAGGGCGAACTGCTCGGCCATCCACCGGTACCTGACGCCCAGGTGGCGGGACGGCTCCACGGGGAGCGGCGAGGTGGCGAGGGCGGCCACGAGCGCTCCGGCCTCACGGGCGTACCGCTGCGCCTCGCCCCGCCAGCGGACGATCTCCTGCCGGAGTTCGCCCATGTCCGTCATCGGCCGGGTGGCGAACTCCAGCTGCTCCTGGTGCAGCTCCTTCTCGAATACCTCCCCCGCCTCGTCCCCGCGCAGCGCCGCCGAGGCCAGTACCGCCGACGACACGGCGATGGGTTCGCCCGTCCGGGCGTCGACGAGTATGAGCTCCTCCTCGACTCCTACCGTGCGGACTCCTGGCATGCGCATGGACGCTCCTGTTCGACAGCGGGTGCCCCGCCCCGCCGTTGGGCCCACCGGGGGGCCGCGCGCGGGACGGGACAGGGACGTCACGCGTCTGCCCACTTCCGCGCGCGTGACGCGTCCCGCCCGGACGTCGGCGGCTGGTCCCCGGATATTCCGTGGTGGTGCGGTCCGAGGACGTGGAGACTCGCCCCATGGTGGACATGTGGGCGTTCCGGGACGCGGTCGACCGCTGGGCGGCCGGCGGCCCCGGCGGTCCGGCGGACGAGTCGGCGGTGCGGCTGGGGCTGCGGACGGCGGTGCTCCTGGAGGGGCGCAGTGACCTCGCGGCCGTCGAGGCCCTGGCGTCGCTGCGCGGCCGGGACCTCGCCGCCGAGGGCGTGAGCGTGCTGTCCCTGGGCGGGGCGATGAGCGTGGGGCGCTACGCCGATCTGCTCGGGCCGTCCGGTCTCGGTCTGCGCCTGACAGGGCTGTGCGACGAGCGCGAGCAGCGCTACTACGACCGTGCGCTGCGCCGGGCCGGGGCGTCGTCCGGTGGGTTCTTCGTGTGCGTGGCGGACCTGGAGGACGAGCTCATCCGCGCGCTGGGCACGGCGCGGGTCGAGGAGATCATCCGGGCGGAGGGAGACCTGCGTGCCTGGCAGACCTTCCTGCGCCAGCCCGCACAGCACGATCGCCCCCGGCACCAGCAGCTGCGTCGCTTCCTGGGCACGAAGAAGGGCCGCAAGATCCGCTACGGCCTGCTGCTGGTGGAGGCTCTCGCCCCCGGGCAGGTGCCGGCGCCGCTGGACGAACTCTTCGCGAGCCTGTGACACCGCCTCAGGTGGGCGCGGCGGCCACGCCGAGCCGCCGATCCACACTCCCCGGCCCCTCCCTCGCCCACTCCCTTCCCTCCGATCCGACCAGTCGGTATGTTGCTCGCGACCGCTGAGCATCCCGGAGGACGTCATGCCCGAGCCCGAGGCCGTGATCGACGGCCACTGCGACCCTCGCTTCACCGCCGTACGGGAGGCCTTCGAGGCCAACTTCCGTACCCGCGCGGAGCTGGGGGCCGCCGTCACCGTCGAACTGCACGGCGAGACCGTGGTCGACCTGTGGGGCGGCTGGGCGGACGCCGCCCGTACGCGCCGGTGGGAGCGCGACACCGTGGTCAACGTCTGGTCCACGACCAAGGGCGTCACCGCCCTCTGCGCGCACCTGCTCGCGGACCGCGGTCTGCTCGACCTGGACGCGCCGGTCGCCTCGTACTGGCCGGAGTTCGCCGCGGCGGGCAAGGAGGCGCTGCCCGTACGTCATCTGCTCTCCCACCGGGCGGGCCTCGCCGGCCTGCGTGAGCCGCTCTCGCTCGCGGAGTTCTACGACTGGGAGGTGACGACCGCCCGGCTCGCGGCGACGGAGCCGTGGTGGGAGCCCGGCACCCGCTCGGGCTACCACGCCATGACGTACGGCTTCCTGGTCGGCGAGGTGATCCGGCGCATCACGGGACGGCTGCCCGGCGCCTTCCTCCGCGACGAGATCACCGGCCCCCTCGGCATCGACTTCTCCATCGGGCTTCCGGAGAAGGAGGCGGGCCGGGCGGCGGAACTCGTCCACCCCCGCGACTCCTCGACGAGTGCGCGGGCCGCGGCCTTCGCCCAGCTGGAGCCCGCGGCGCAGGCCGCCCTGGCCAATCCGCTGGTGGGTGCGACGCAGGCCAACAGCCCCGAGTGGCGCGCGGCCGAGCTGCCGGCGGCCAACGGTCACGGGACGGCGCGCGCGGTCGCCCGGCTGTACGGCGTCTTCGCCGGGCGCGGGCGGTCGGGCGAGCACCGGATGCTGTCCGAGGCGGCCGTCGAACGGGCCCGCGAGGGGCAGGGGGCCGGCCGGGACCTGGTCCTGGGCGCGGGTTTCGCCCACGACACCGAATGCGCCCTCGGCCTCTGGCTCAGCGGCCCCCATGCCTCGTACGGCCCGAATCCGCGCGCCTTCGGTCACGACGGCTTCGGCGGTTCCTGCGGCCTCGCGGACCCGGAGTCGGGCCTCTCCCTGGGGTACGTGATGAACCGGATGGGTCACGGCATCGCGGACGATCCCCGCAAGATGACTCTCGTCGACGCCGTGTACGCGGCGCTCTGACCGACGGGAACCGGACACCCGGCCGACAGGGACGGAGGGCACGATTCCGGCATTGAGGGGGTGCCCCCGCTTCCGCCGCCGCATCCGGAGGACCTCGCCTCCGGTCACGGCAGGGGCACCCTCCCCCCTGGGACCGAGCGCCGGAACTGTGCGCCCGCTACTCCCCCGAGAGGGCTTCGGGGTTCCGTCCGCCGGGTCGCCCGCCAGCGCCGCAACGCCCCTGAAAGGGCGTCAGCAAATTCCCGTAAGCGTTTGCGCGAGGCCGTCCCGTCGCACCGGACACGCCCTGTGCGACGAGAGCGATCCGCACCCCGCCGACGACAGGCCATCTGAACGCGCGTAGAGCGGCCGAAAGGCGTTCTTGCCGCGGAGGTCACCTGGATCCGAGGATTCCCCCTGTCGGGTTTGACAGGTCCATGGCGGACTACCCCTCCGCCCCGGACCCGTCCACTCCGCACCGAAGGGATCGCCCACCCAGCGATTCCCCCACTCCCCCACCGGAGGATCCCAGTGAAGCTCAAGCGTCTGTCCCCCCTCGGCGGCGCGGCCAAGGGCGCACGGCTCGTCGCCGTGGCGTCCGCGCTGCTCGCCGCCTCAGCGCTTGCCGTCCCCAGCTCGTCCGCGGCCACCGCGGCGGACGGCCGGGCCACCACCGCCCAACTCGCCGCCGCCGACCAGGCCGTCCGCGGAGCCGACGTGCCCGGCACCGCGTGGTACACCGACCAGGCGACCGGGAAGATCGTCCTCACCGCCGACTCCACCGTCTCCGCCGCCGAGATCGCCAAGATCAAGAAGGCCGCCGGCGACCGCGCCTCCTCCCTGGAGATCAAGCGCACGCCCGGCACGTTCAACAAGCTCATCGCGGGCGGCCAGGCCATCTACGCGGGCGGCGGACGCTGCTCGCTCGGCTTCAACGTCCGCAGCGGCACGACCTACTACGCCCTGACCGCGGGTCACTGCACCAACATCGGCAGCACCTGGTACACCAACTCGGCCAACACCACGGTGCTCGGCACCCGCGCCGGTACCAGCTTCCCGACCAACGACTACGGCATCATCCGCCACTCCAACGCCTCGGCGGCGGACGGCCGGGTCTACCTCTACAACGGCAGCTACCGCGACATCACCGGCGCGGCCAACGCCTCCGTGGGCCAGTCCGTTCAGCGCAGCGGCAGCACCACCGGTCTGCGGAGCGGGACGGTCACCGGGCTCAACGCGACCGTCAACTACGGCAATGGCGACATCGTCTACGGCATGATCCAGACCAACGTCTGCGCCGAGCCGGGCGACAGCGGCGGCGCGCTCTTCTCCGGCACCACCGCGCTCGGCCTCACCTCCGGCGGCAGCGGCAACTGCTCCAGCGGCGGGACCACGTTCTTCCAGCCGGTGACGGAGGCCCTGAGCGCGTACGGCGTCAGCGTCTTCTAGCCCTTCCGGTTCCAGTCCTTCCGGTTTCGGCTCTTCGGCCGGAACCACGGACACACTGGAGCCACAGACAGGCCGGCGGTCCTCCTCGGGGGGCCGCCGGCCCCGTCGTCGCAAGCGGTACGTCAGGCCGTCCCTCCGACGCCGGCGCCGACGAGCCTGTCCGTCAGCTCCATGAGCCGCCTGCGGGCCTCCGCGTCGTAGGCCTGGTCGTGCGCGCGGGCGTCCGTGAACCGGTCGAAGTACCGGCCGGTGGTTCCCGCCAGGTCGGGGTCCGTCACCAGTCGCACGGTCGGCCGCACCCCCTCCTCGATCGCGACGACCGGGGTGAGCCCGTACTCGCGCACTCCGCGGGTGTCCATCAGATGGGCGGGATGGAGGGTGTTGACGGTGACTCCCGTGCCTTCGAGTTCGGCCGCCAGCTCGAAAGTCGTCATGATCATCGCCAGCTTGCTGCGACAGTACGCCCGCAGCCCCTCGTACCCCTCCTCCAGCATGACGTCGTCGAAGTCGATGCGCTCCTGCCCGATGGAGGCCACGTTGACGACGCGGGCGGGCGCCGAGGCCGTGAGCAGCGGCAGGAGCGCCCGGGTCAGGAGGTAGGGCGCCAAGTGGTTCACGGCGAAGCGCAGTTCGTACCCTTGGGCACTCCGTTCCCGCCGGAGCGGTTCGGCGCCCCCGCCGGCCACCGCGTTGTTCACGAGCGCGTCGAGCCGGGGCTCGGTCGCGCGCAGCCGGTCGGCCATCGCGCGGACCTGGTCCAGGTCGCCGAGGTCGGCGAGGAACGTCCTGACCTCGGTGTGCGGGGCCCGTGCCCGTACCTCCTCCGCGGTCGCTCCGAGGCGGTCGGGGTCCCTGCCGTGCAGCAGGACGGTGCAGCCGCGTGCGGCGAGGTCCAGCGCGATTCCTCGCCCCAGTCCCTGGGTCGCGCCGGTGATCAGGACGGTGTGTGCCGTACGTGCGTTCATGTCGGCCATCCTGGCCGGGTCGCCGGCCCGCTGGGGAGCGGGAAGTGGTCCTGGTGTTGACACCACCAGGCACCATCAGGCGTCACCAGGCACCACCGGGACCGACGGGTTCAGTCGACCGGCCAGGTGTGGGCCGGAGCGTTCAGGTGCATGTACTCGATGTACTGCCGGGTCATCCGACGCAGGGCCTGGTGCCGGTCCGCGTGGACGACGTCGTGCAGGTGGTGGAACATCTCGGACTGCCACACCGCGCCGTTGCGGCCGCTGACGCACCGCTGCTCGACGACCCCGAGCAGCGGCTCCCGCCGGGTCGCGTCCAGGCCCATCCGTTCGAGACCGCGGTCCGCCAGGGGCAGCAGGCGCCGCAGCACCAGTTCGGTCACCGGGACTTCGCCCATGCCCGGCCAGTACAGATGCGCGTCGATGCCGTGCCGTGCGGCGGTGTGCAGGTTCTCCTCCGCCGCGGCGAACGACATGCGGGACCAGACGGGCCGGTCCTCGTCGACCAGGGCGCGGACGAGTCCGTAGTAGAAGGCACCGTTCGCGAGCACGTCGGCCACCGTGGGCCCGGCGGGCAGCACCCGGTTCTCCACCCGCAGATGCGGTACGCCGTCGACGACGGCGTACACGGGGCGGTTCCAGCGGTACACCGTCCCGTTGTGCAGGGTGAGTTCGGAGAGGCCGGGGACCCCGCCGGCAGCCAGCGTCTCCACCGGGTCCTCGTCGTCGCAGACGGGCAGCAGCGCGGGGAAGTAGCGCGCGTTCTCCTCGAAGAGGTCGAAGACGGACGTGATCCACCGCTCGCCGAACCACACCCGCGGCCGTACGCCCTGCACCTTGATCTCGTCCGGCCGGGTGTCGGTGGCCTGTTCGAACAGCGGGATGCGCGTCTCGCGCCACAGTTCCTTGCCGAACAGGAACGGGGAGTTCGCCGCCAGGGCCACCTGTACCCCGGCGACGGCCTGCGCCGCGTTCCAGTAGTCGGCGAACTCCTCGGGTGCGACCTGCAGATGGAACTGGGTGCTGGTGCACGCCGCCTCCGGCGTGATCGTCTCCGCGTAGGTCCGCAGTCTCTCCACGCCGTCCACCGCGATCAGCAGATCCTCTCCCCGTGCGGCGAAGATCTGTTCGTTCAGCAGGTGGTAGCGGGGGTTCTCGGAGAGCGACTCCGGACCCACGTCCTTCAGCTCAAGGGTCGGCAGGATCCCGATCATCACCAGGTGGGCGCCGATCGCCGCGGCCTTCTCCTCGGCGTGGTTGAGCGCGCCGCGGATCTCCTGCTCCCAGGAGTCGGGACCGCCCGCGGAGAGGAGCCTCGGCTCGACGTTGATCTCCAGGTTGAACCGGCCCAGCTCGGTGGACCAGGACGGATCGGCGATCGCCTCCAGGACGTCCGTGCTGCGCATGGCGGGCTCGGCGTCCGCGTCCACGAGGTTCAGTTCGATCTCCAGACCGACCTGGGGCCGCTCGAAGTCGAACCGGGACTCCCTCAGCATCCGCGCGAACACGTCGAGACACGTGCGTACCTTGTCGCGGAACCGGCGGCGGTCGTCACGGGTGAACTCCAGCGCCGGGACGTCACGTCCCATCGGTCCCTCCCGCAGCTCGTCGGCACGGACCCCTGCCTTCAGCGTCCCACTCCTGGGGCACCTGAACCACCGAAGCGCTCACGCGTCCTGTTCCCGACTCGTATCCCGGCCCGTATCCCGCCCAGTACACCCGGCCCCGCACCCCGGACCTGCCGCCGCGCGGCCGCTCGGGCGTAGGCTTCGCCCGGCAAGGATCGGAAGGGCCGGCGGGGCGGGGGCGTAACGGATGACGGCTGAGACGGCGCAGAGGTGGGGATCGACCCTCGACGCGGTCGTGGTGTACGCGCGGGGCGCGGTCTGCCACCGGCTGGCACGCGGCGGTGTGCCGCAGGACGGCCGCGTGCGGGTGACGGGACTGCCCCGTTCCATCGATCCGGGCTCGCTGCGAGCCCGTGTCCTGAGCACCTCAGGGGTGCGGGTCACCGAGGCCCGGGTGGAGGCCGAGGCGGAGCCGCTCGCCGCCGCCGTCGGTGCCGACAACGTCGCCACCGACGTGCCGGACGCACGTGAGGTCCAGCGGCTGCGCGACGTGTGCGAGGCCGCACGGGGCCGCCGTGACCGGCAGCTGGGCCTGATCGCCGAGATCAGCGGGCTGCACCCGGTGCCGCCGCAGCGCAAGCGCGAGGACCCGCACCGCCGCACCCCGGTCGACGCCTGGCTCGCGCTCGCCGACTTCGTCGACGAGCGGCTGGACGTTCTGCACACGCGTCTCGTCGAACTGGAGGAGGAACTGCGTCTGGCGGAGCACGAGCTCTCCGTCGCCGCCGACAGGCTCGCCCGCGCCTCAACCGACGCGCCTTCGGCACACGTGGACACCACGGTCTCCGCCCTCCTGACCCTCACCGGCACCGCCGGCGCGGAGGTCGAGGTGGAGCTGGAGTACGGGGTACCGGGCGCCGTGTGGGTGCCCGCCTACCGTCTCACCCACCGTCAGGGCGACGACAGCGGGCGTCTGGTGCTGCGCGCCTCGGTCGCCCAGCGCACCGGCGAGGACTGGACCGGCGTACGCGTCGCCCTGGCCACCGCCGATCTCGACCGCCGCACCGATCTGCCGAGGCTCCGCTCGCTGAGGATCGGACGACGCCAGGCCGCCCCCGCGCCCTCCGGCTGGCGCGAGCCCCCGGCGGGGCTCGCCGACCTGTTCACCGGGTACGCGTCGGCCGGTCCCCGCCCCACACGCCCCGCACGCCCCGCTGCCCCGGGCGCCGCCGCCGGGGCCGTACCGGAGGGCGTCGCGTACGGCCAGGTTCCGCCACCGCCGTCGGCCGGCTACGGCGGGCCCCCGCCGCCTCCGCCGAGTTACGGCGCGCCGCCCCCGCCGACGGGCGTCGCACCGCGAGCCCCCGGCCGGCCGGGCTCCGCGGCCGGTGCCGCGCCGCGCGCGCGGGCGGCGGCGCCCGCCCCCATGGCCCCCGCCCCTCCCGGCTCCGCCGTGCCACCGCCCGCACCGGCGTCACCGCCGTCACCGCCTCCGGCAGCCTGTCCGCCGCGGCCGAGCGGCGCCGAACTCGACTACGGCTCCCTGGTCCTCAGCGGTCCGGACGAGCAGGCCGGCCGCAGGGGCCGGCTGTTCCCCGCGTCGTCCTTCGACGCGGTGGCGGCCGAGTACCGACGTCGCGCCGAGACGGTGGCCGCGCTGCCGCTCCCGGGGCACGCCGTGCGGCCCCGCGAGTCGGCGGGGTCCTTCGACCACCGCTTCGACGCCGCCGCCCGCGCCGACGTCCCCTCGGACGGCACCTGGCACACCGTCACCGTCGCCGAGATCCCGGTCGGTCTGCGCACCGAGTACCTCTGTGTGCCGTCCGTCGAGGAGACGGTGTACGCGACGCTCGTCCTCTCCAACGCCACCGACCAGGCCCTGCTCGCCGGCCCGGTGGAGGTCACCGTCGACGACGACTTCCTGCTGACCGCCGCGCTGCCCACACTCGCGCCCGGCGGCGTCCGCCGGGTGGGGCTCGGGCCCGCCGAAGGCCTCCGGGTCACCCGCCGCACGAACCTGCGCGAGTCGACCGCGGGACTGCGCAACCACATCACCGTGCTCGACCACCGGGTCCACGTCGAGCTGGCGAACCGCCTCGCGCGGCCCGCCACCGTCGAGGTCCACGAGCGGGTGCCCGTCGCCTCCGAACCCGACGTCCGCATCGAGGAGCGGTCGGACTGGACGGCACCCGCGGAGGGCGCGGGGGCCGAGCGGCACGCCCCGGGCACCCGCGTCTGGCGGGTGGAACTGCCCGCAGGCGGCACCGTCGCCCTCGACGGCGGCTACGAGATCCGCATCCCGGCCGGCAAAGCCCTGGTCGGCGGCAACCGCAGGAGCTGAGACACACCATGTCCACGGCCTCGAACACGATCGCCGTCCCCGTCACCGCCGTCACCTGTCTGGAGGACCGCGCCCACGTCGAGCGTGCCGTCGTGCTCGACCTGGCAGCGGGGGTCCAGCGGCTGCGCCTCGGGCCGGTCAGCGCGCTGACCGTCGACCGCACCCTCCATGCCGAGCTGGACTCCGACCACCCGGCCACCGTGCTCGACGTGCGCGTCGTCCGCGGCTGGACGCCGCGGGGGCCCCTGCCGCCGGCCGACGACGACTCCGTCCTGCGCCGCCGGGCGCACGCCCTGGAGGAGGAGCGGCTCGCCCTGGAGCAGCGGCGCGACCGGCTGCGGGCCCGCCTCGGCCTCCTCGGCCGTCTCGCCGCCGACGTGCTGCGGGAGATCGGCGAGGGCGTCGGCCACGGGGAGACCGAGGGGACCCGGTGGGCCCGTGAACTGGACCGGGTGGACGCCGAACGCGACACCTACGGCGAGCGGCTCCGTACCGTGGACGCCCGGCTGACCACGCTGGCCACCGAACTCGGCGCGGTCCAGCGGGCCATGGACCTCACCGAGGAGGAGCCCGCCGAACTGCTCGGCCACATCGAGCTGACCGTGGAGTCCCCGGTCGCCGGGCCCGTCGGGCTGCGTCTGAGGCACCTCGTCCCGTGTGCGCTGTGGCGGCCCGCCTACCGGGCCGTGCTCGACGGTGCCGCGCTGTCCCTGGAGACCGACGCGATGGTCTGGCAGCGCACGGGCGAGGACTGGTCCGGCGTACGGCTGGCGCTGTCGACGGCCCGGTCGGCGCTCGCCACCGATCCCCCGCGGCTCGCCGAGGACCGGCTGACGCTCAAGGAGCGCACGGCCGAGGAGCGGCGCACGGTCGACGTCCAGCTGCGCGAGGAGGCGATCGGAGACCTCGGCGCCGCCCCGGTACTCGGGCTGCCGGGGGTGGACGACGGCGGCGAGACGCGGGTGCTCCATGCGCCGGCGCCCGTCTCCGTGCCTTCGGACGGGCGCGCCCACCGGGTGCCGCTGTCCGCGTTCACCACGGCCGCGAGCAGCGAGTACGCCTGCTCGCCCGAGGTGTCTCCGCTGGTCACCCAGGTGGTGCGGTTCGACAACCTGTCCGGCCATGTGCTGCTCGCCGGGCCCGTGGACCTGGTCCGCGGCAGCGGCTTCAGCGGTCGCGGCACGCTGGAGTTCGCGACGCCCGGCACCCCGGTCGAACTGGCCTTCGGCAGCCGGGACGACCACCGGGTCGTCCGGGAGGCCGAGGAGTCCCGTGAGTCCACCGGGATCACCCAGCGGACGGTGGTCACCCGCACGGTCCGGCTGCACGTGTCCCGGTTCTCCGCCCCGGGGGAGCGCGGCGAACGGGTGGTCGTCCTGCGGGAGCGGATCCCGGTCTCCGAGGTGTCGGCGGTCGAGGTGCGTCTCCGCAAGGAGGCCTGCTCCCCGGCGCCCGACGCGGTCGACGCCGACGGTGTCGTCCGCTGGGACGTCGCCCTCCCGCCCGGTGGTCGCCGCACCGTCACCCTGGTCTACGAGCTGTCGGCGAGCGGCAAGGTCGCCGGGCTCTGATCCGGGCGGCGGCACCCCCGTGTTCTCTTTACGCGGGGGGTGCCCTGCGTGTTCTCTCCGTGGTGCGGTGTGCGGTGCGCGACCATACGGACGCCGACTCGCCTGTTTCTCGACCCGGAAACGCGGACGACGTCGAGAATCGGGCGGCCGGCGGACGGAAACACCGCGACAGGAAAGAAGGACGGACGTGTCCGGCAGCGAAAGCGAGAACCCGGCAATCCCCTCCCCCACCCCCACGGCGAGTCGCCCCAGGACGAATCGTGACTGGTGGCCGAATCAGCTGGACCTCCAGGTCCTCCACCAGCATTCGCCCAAGGCCGACCCCATGGACGAGGACTTCGACTACGCGGCGGAGTTCGCGACCCTGGACGTCGAGGCGCTGAAGCGGGACGTCTTCGAGGTGATGACGGCGTCCCAGGACTGGTGGCCGGCCGACTACGGTCACTACGGTCCGCTCTTCATCCGGATGAGCTGGCACGCGGCGGGCACGTACCGCATCGAGGACGGCCGGGGCGGCGGCGGCTCAGGAGCCCAGCGTTTCGCTCCGCTCAACAGCTGGCCCGACAACGCGAGCCTCGACAAGGCACGCCGGCTGCTCTGGCCGGTCAAGCAGAAGTACGGCCGGAAGATCTCCTGGGCGGATCTCCTGGTGTTCGCCGGAAACTGCGCCATGGAATCCATGGGATTCAAGACGTTCGGATTCGGTTTCGGACGGGAGGACATCTGGGAACCCGAGGAGGTTTTCTGGGGTCCCGAGGACACCTGGCTCGGAGATGAGCGCTACAGCGGCGACCGGGAACTCACCGGTCCTTTCGGCGCCGTGCAGATGGGCCTGATCTACGTCAATCCGGAGGGCCCCAACGGCAATCCGGATCCGCTCGCGGCCGCCCGGGACATCCGCGAGACGTTCGCGCGCATGGCGATGAACGACGAGGAGACGGCCGCTCTCATCATCGGCGGCCACACGTTCGGCAAGTGCCACGGCGCGGTCGACGCCTCCTGCATCGGTCCCGAGCCGGAGGCCGCGCCCATCGAGGCGCAGGGCATCGGCTGGCGGAACACGTGCGGCGCCGGAACCGGCGCGGACGCCCTCACCAGCGGCCTCGAAGGGGCGTGGACCTCCGAGCCGACGAAGTGGGACAACGGGTACCTGGACAACCTGTTCCGGTACGACTGGGAGCTGACGACGAGCCCGGCCGGGGCGAAGCAGTGGACTCCCACGGACCCGGCGGCACGGGACACCGTGCCCGACGCCCACGATCCCTCGAAGCGGCACGCTCCGATGATGCTGACGACTGACCTCGCGCTGAAGCTGGATCCGGTCTACGGTCCGATCGCGAAGAGCTTCCACGAGAACCCGGACAGGCTCGCGGAGGCGTTCGCCAAGGCCTGGTACAAGCTGCTGCACCGCGACATGGGGCCGATCTCGCGGTACCTCGGGCCGTGGATCCCCGAGCCGCAGCTGTGGCAGGACCCGCTCCCCGCCGTCGACCACGCGCTGGTCTCGGACGCGGACGTCGCCGACCTCAAGCGCAGGATCCTCGCCTCCGGGCTCTCCACCTCGCAGCTGGTGACCACCGCGTGGGCGTCGGCGGCGAGCTTCCGCGGCACCGACAAGCGCGGCGGCGCCAACGGGGCGCGGATCCGGCTCGCGCCGCAGAAGGACTGGGAGGTCAACGACCGGCCCGAGGTGACGGAGACGGTGCGGGTCCTCGACGGGCTCCGGCAGGAGTTCGACGGCTCCCGCACCGACGGCGTGAAGGTCTCGCTCGCCGACCTGATCGTGCTCGCCGGCTGCGCGGCCGTCGAGCAGGCCGCGCGGAACGCCGGGCACGACGTCACGGTGCCGTTCTCGCCGGGGCGCACGGACGCCTCGCAGGAGCAGACCGACGTCGAGTCGTTCGCCGTCCTCGAACCGAGGGCGGACGGGTTCCGCAACTACCTCCCGGCCGGCGAGAAGCTGTCGCCCGAGACGCTCCTGCTCGACCGCGCCAACCTGCTGACGCTGACCGCACCCGAGATGACCGTGCTCGTCGGCGGCATGAGGGCCCTGGACGCCGGCTTCGACGGGTCCCGGGAGGGCGTGTTCACCGACCGGCCGGGGACGCTGACGAACGACTTCTTCGTGAACCTGCTGGACATGGGCACGGAGTGGAAGCCGTCGACCGCCACGGAGAACGTGTTCGAGGGCCGGGACCGGGCCACGGGCGACGTCCGGTGGACCGCCACCGCCGTCGACCTGGTCTTCGGTTCGCACTCCCAGCTCCGCGCCCTCGCGGAGGTCTACGCGTCCCGGGACGCGGACGAGAAGTTCGTACGGGACTTCGTGGCGGCCTGGGACAAGGTGATGAACCTCGACCGGTTCGACCTGGCCTGAGCCCGGCGTCCGGGGGACGCCCGGTGCAGGCTTCGGCCTGCCGGGCGTCTCCCCGCCCGTGGGGGCATCCGCACGTAGACTACGAATGCGCGCGTGGACCACGAACGCGTGCGCGCGCCCGCTCCAGACGTCGTCCACGGGAGGGCGGATCGGAGGTCGCCGTGACGCTTCCCGGGGGTCACTCAGGGGCGTACACCGCCGGTACGGCGTCCGGCCTCGCCGGGCTCGCCGCGGAGAACAGACGCCTGCGGCAGGCCATGGCGCGCCACCACCTGATCGACCTGGCCACCGGGATGCTCTCCGCCCAGCTGCGGCAGTCCACGGCCGACGCGGCCGACCACCTGGCGGAACTCGCCCGCGCCACGGGCACCTCCCCCGAGGACCTCGCCGCCGACATCGTGAACGCCGTCGCCCTGCCCCGCGAGCCGCACCTCGCCCCCGTCGGCTCCCCGCCGCTCCCCGCCCGCCGGCTCCGCCGCACGGCCGCCGCCGCCGAGACGGCGGACAGCGTCGGCGAGGCGGCCCGTACGCTCCTGGAGGGCGGTCTCGTCCCCCTCGGCGCGGACAGCCTGTGGCTGTGGCGGCGCTCGGATGCCGGGCACCTGAGGCTCGCCGGGTACGCCGGGGTCTCCGCGACGGAGGCGGCGGCCTGGCGCGGGATCCCTCCCGCGGCCCCGAACCCCATCCGTACCGTCCTCGCCGAGAACGCGCCCCTGTGGCTGGGATCGGGACCGGCCGACCCCGTCGAGCTGCCGGGGGCGTCCGCGGTCGCGGGCCGCGCACTGCTGCCGCTGCGGCGGCGGGGCGTGACGAGCGGCCTGGCCCTGGTCGGCTGGCCGGAGCCCACGGAGTTCGACACCCGGACGCGGCGGGCCGTCACCCGGCTGATGACCGTGGCGAGCACGGTCCTCGACAACCCGGACTCGCCCGAGCCCGGACCCCCGGTCCTCGTGGACATGCTCGACGCCCTGACCCACCCGGCGGCACTCCTGCGGACCGACGCCGCCACCGGCGCGCCGGTGGTGGCGCATCTCAACGAGGAGGCCGTCGCCGCCATCGGCGGTCCCCTTCCCCTCGACAACCGGTCGCTGCCCCGTGCCTTCCCGCTGAGCCACCGGGAGCTGACCCGACTGGTGCGGAGGGCCCACCACTCCCGGCGTCCCCAGCACGCCCCCCGGCTGCCGGTGGCGGCCCATGCCGGGCCCGGAGAACCGCCCCCGCCGCTCCTGGACGTGCGGGTGCTGCCCGTCGGAGCGGACCTGTCCACCGTCTTCTGGCACACCACGGGCGACCCGCGGCTCGCGATGGGCCGGGCGGTCGCGAGGCTGCAGACCGTCGCCACGTTCCAGGACAGCCTGGACGGGGGCGAGACGGTGTGGTCCGAGCAGGCGTACGGGATCTTCGGGATGTCGCGGAACGACCCGCCGGTGCCGATCCTGGCGCTGCGCGGGCGGATCCACAGGGGGGACGGCGAGGCCCTCACCCGGCTGCTCACGACACTGACGGAACGCCGGGCCGGCGCCCAGACGGTGCTGAGGGTGCTGCTCCCCGACGGCTCGGTGCGCCATGTCCGGGTGGCGGCGGAGCCGCTGCTCGACGGCGAGACGGTCACCGGCTGCGTCGGGGTGTACCAGGACGTGTCGGCGAGCAGACGCACCGAACTCGCCCTGACGGCGACCTTCGACCACCTCACCGCCGTCCGCGACCAGGCGGACGTGCGCCATCAGCTGGCCCTCCAGCTCCAGCAGGCGATCGTTCCCGAGGTCCCCGCCGTCCAGGAGCTGCCGGGCGGCCTCGTGGTGGCCGTCCGGTACCGGCCGGCGGCCGAGGAGTACCAGGTGGGCGGCGACTGGTACGACGTGCTGCCGCTGCCGAGCGGCAAGGTCCTGGTGGCGGTCGGTGACATCGCCGGGCACGGCATCGACTCCGTCACCGGCATGGTCGCCCTGCGGAACGCCCAGCGGGCGCTCGCGTTCACCGGTCAAGGCCCCGGGCAGCTCCTCGGCTGGCTCAACGAGGTCACGCTGCGGACGGGCGGCGGGAGCACCGCGACGGCGCTGTGCGCGCTGTACGACCCCGGGGACGGCGATCTCGTCTGGTCGAGCGCGGGGCACCTGCCGATGCTGCTGCTCAGGGACGGCCGGGCGACGCTGCTCGACCCGCCGCAGGACATCCTCCTGGGCGCCGTGCCCTCGTCCGCGTACCAGGAGCGCAGGACCGCGCTACGGCCCGGGGACACCCTGCTGCTGTACACGGACGGCCTGGTTGAGCGGCGTCACGACGGCCTGGGCTCGGGGCTCGGGCGGCTGGTCGCGGCGGCGGAGGACCTGGCCGCCGTGGAGAACCTGGAGCAGGTGGTGGACGGGCTGCTCGGCATGGTGACCGGTGACACCGACGACGACACGAGCGTGGTGGCGGTACGGCTGCGGGACACGGGCGCGTGAGCGAGGGGACCGCCGTCAGGTGAGCGGGCCGCTGGTGAGGCCCTGCCGGATCTTGACGAGGAGTTCCGCCTGGTCGACGGGTTTGGCGAGGTAGTCGTCGGCGCCCGCCGCGAGCGCGTCGGCGCGGTCGCCCGGCATGGCCTTCGCGGTGACGACGATGATCGGGAGGCCGGCCCGGCCCGGGAGCCGCCGGATCTCCCCGATGGCCCGGTAGCCGTCCGTCCCGGCCATCATGACGTCCATCAGGACCAGCCGGATCTCGTCGTGTTCGGCCACCAGGTCGATGCCCCGGCGTCCTCCGTCGGCGGTCAGCACCCGCAGTCCCTGCGCCTCCAGGACCTCGGTGAGCGCGTACACGTTGCGCGTGTCGTCGTCCACCACGAGCACGGTGCTCCCCCGTGTGTACGGGCTGTCGATTCCGGCGGCCGGGTCCGGGAGGTCGCCGCCGCGGTCCTGCGGCCCGTCCGCCGGTTCGGTGGCGGCGGGCGTGCGGGGACCCGCGCGCTCGGGCAGGTGGAAGGTGAAGGTGCTGCCCCGGCCGGGCATGCTCTCGACCTCGATCGTGCCGCCGAGGAGGGTGGCGACCTCCCGGCTGATGGAGAGGCCGAGGCCGGTTCCGCCGTACTGGCGGGCGGTGGTGCCGTCGCCCTGCTGGAAGGCGTCGAAGATGTGACGGAGGCGGTCGGCGGCGATGCCGACCCCGGTGTCGGTGACCCGGAAGGCGAGGACCGGCCGGCCGTCACGCAGGGCGGCCGGGATCTCGTCGGATGGTGTGTGCGCGACGGTCAGCTCGACCCGGCCCTTGTCCGTGAACTTCAGTGCGTTGGAGAGGAGGTTGCGGAGTACCTGGCGCAGCCGTCCCTCGTCGGTGGTGAGGTGGTGGGGTACGTCCGGCGCCACGGTCACGGAGAAGTCGAGCCCGCGTTCGTCCGCGACCGGGCCGAAGGTCGACTCCAGGTACTCCAGGAGCTGGGACATGGCGAACGGCTCGTGCCGGACCTCCATCTTCCCGGCTTCGACCTTGGACAGGTCCAGGATGTCGTCGATGAGCTGGAGCAGGTCCGATCCGGCGGAGTGGATGACCTCGGCGTAGTCGACCTGCTTCTGCGTCAGGTTGCCGTCGGGGTTCTGGGTGAGCAGCCGCGCCAGGATGAGCAGGCTGTTGAGCGGGGTGCGGAGTTCGTGGCTCATGTTGGCGAGGAACTCGGACTTGTACATGGAGGTGCGCGAGAGCTGCTGGGCCCGGGTCTCCAGCTCCTGCCGGGCCTGTTCGATGACCCGGTTCTTCGACTCGATGTCCTTGTTGCGATCGGCGAGGAGTGCGGCCTTCTCCAGCAGTTCGGCGTTGGAGCGCTGGAGTTCGCGCTGGCGGGCCTGCAACTCCTCGGTGCGGGAGCGGAGTTCGTCGGCGAGGCTGCGGGACTGGCCGAGCAGCGCGTCGGTGCGCAGGTTGGCGACCAGGGAGTTGAGGACGGCGCCGGCACTGTCCACGAACCGGTCGAGGAAGTCGCGGTGCAGGCTCGTGAAGGGCTGCAGGGAGGCGAGTTCGACGGCGCCGAGGACCTGTCCCTCGACGACGACCGGGAGGACGATCAGCGCACGGGGCTCCGCCGAGCCGACGCCGGAGGAGATCGTGACGTATCCGGGCGGCACCGGGTCGACGACCAGGGGGCACCGGCCGCGCGCCGCCTGTCCCACGAGCCCCTCGCCGGTGCGGAAGCGGCGTGGTCCGTCGTCACCCGTCGCGTCGGGAAGCCCGTACGAGGCCGCCATGACCAGGCCGGGGCCGTGTTCGTCCTCGTCCGCGGCGAAGAAGGCGCCGTACTGGGCGGAGACCAGCGGCGGTACCTCGGCCATGACCAGCTCGGCCAGCTCGGGCAGGCTGCGGGTTCCCTGGAGGAGGCCGGTGATCCGGGCGAGATTGGTCTGCAGCCAGTCCTGTTCCTCGTTGGCCCGGGTCGTGGCGCGCAGGGACTCCACCATGGCGTTGATGTTGTCGCGGAGGTCGCCGACCTCGCCCGGGGCGTCGACGGTGATGGAGCGGGTGAGGTCGCCCTCGGCGACGGCGCTGGTGACCTCGGCGATGGCCCGGACCTGGCGGGTGAGGTTCCCGGCGAGTTCGTTGACGTTCTCGGTAAGGCGCATCCAGGTGCCGGAGACGCCCTCGACCTCGGCCTGGCCCCCGAGCTTGCCCTCGGTGCCGACCTCGCGGGCCACCCGGGTCACCTCCGCGGCGAACGAGGACAACTGGTCGACCATGGTGTTGATCGTGGTCTTCAGCTGCAGGATCTCGCCGCGCGCGGACACGTCGATCCGGCTGGTCAGATCGCCCTGGGCGACGGCGGTGGTGACCTCGGCGATGTTGCGCACCTGGTTGGTCAGGTTGTCGGCCATGGAGTTGACGTTGTCGGTGAGGTCCTTCCAGGTGCCGGACACACCGCGGACGGTGGCCTGGCCGCCGAGCTTGCCCTCCGTGCCGACCTCGCGGGCCACCCGGGTGACCTCCTCGGCGAAGGAGGACAGCTGGTCGACCATGGTGTTGATGGTCTCCTTGAGCTCCAGGACCTCGCCGCGGGCGTCCACCCGGATCTTCTGCGTGAGGTCGCCGCGCGCGACGGCGGTGGCGACCTGGGCGATGGCGCGGACCTGGGACGTGAGGTTGTCGGCCATCGTGTTGACGCCGGTGGTGACCTCCTGCCAGACGCCGAGGGCCCTCGCCTCGCGCACCCGGCTGCCGAGAAGGCCCTGCCCGCCGACCTCTCCGGCGACGCGGGTGACCTCCGAGGTGAGCAGGGAGAGCCGGTCGACCATGTCGTTGTAGACGGCGGCGATCTCGCCGAGGACGCCGTCGGGCCCCTCGGAGAGGCGTACGGACAGCTCCCCGTCCCGTACGGCGATCAGCCCGGCGAGCAGCCGCTGCAACCCGTCCTCGCCGCTCTCACCGCCCCCGCTCTCGCCCTCGTGACCGGCCCGGAAGCGGGGGGACTGCCGGACATGCGGCGGCATCTCACCACCGGGATGCACCATTCTGCGCTCTGCCATGGATGACCTCGCGTACGGGGCTGTGCGCGCCGGGGCCGGTAACCGGCATGCCGCCGCCTCCGGTCGTACCCCACGAGTCCACTCTAGGACCGGACCGGACGGTGGTCCTCCGGAAATCCGCGTCCTGGGGCCGAGTGGACGGGTCCTAGTCGTCCGCCGCGAGGGCCTCCGCGGCGTCCCCGTACACGCGGAAGACCGTCCGGGCCCCGGTGATCTCCAGCATCCGGTCCACCGAGGGCCTCAGCCCCGCGAGGTCGAGCCGCCCTCCGTGCTCCAGCATCCGCTGCCGGGCCCTGAGCAGCAGGTTGAGGCCGGTCGAGTCGCAGAACCGCAGGCCCGCGCAGTCGACGACCACGCGGTCGGCGCCGGTGTTCCCTTCCAGGGCGTCGCGCAGGGGTGCCGCCGTTCCGTAGTCGAGTTCTCCCTGGAGGAGGAGGACGACCGTGCCCGCGGGGGTGCCCGGCCGGACGAGGACGACGAGCGGATCGGCCACCTCCGGGTCGGTCACGCGAGGTGCGGCCGAGGCGGTACTCTCCGGGGCGAAATACGCCCTTCCGTTGTCACCCTGCATGGGTCACGTACCTCCTTACGCCTCACAGATGCCCCGGGTCCACGGGGGGCATCGGACGGGCCGGAGGAGCGGGCGTGCCGTCGGACGGCGGCATGGGAGGAGTGTCCGCCGCCTCCGTGGTGCCGGTGGTGTCCATGCCCTCCGGGGTGCCCTCCGCGTCGGCGGGCCGCAGCCGGCCGCGCCAGGCGCCGGTCGCCCTGTCACGCTCCTCGATGAACTCCTTGAACCGGAGCAGGTCGCTGCCGACGCGGCTGTCGACCATGCCCACGGCCGCCGCCGCCTTCTCGGCGATGCCCTCCGGCTCGAGTTCCATCGCCAGCGTCACCTCGGTGTGCGCCTCGTCGAGGCGCTGGAAGGTCACGACACCCTTCTGCTTCACGTCTCCGCCGACGGTGCGCCAGGAGATCCGCTCGTCGGGGAGCTGGTCGACGATCTCGGTGTCGAACTCGCGGGTCACGCCGGCGACGCGCGTCCGCCAGTGGCAGTGCCGGTCGTCGAGCTGCCGGACCTCCTCCACACCGCCCATGAAACGGGGGAACTCCTCGAACTGCGTCCACTGGTCGTAGACCTCGCGCAGGGGCGCGTCCACCCTGATCGTGTCGTGCACCATCGCGGTCATCTCCCTCGATCGCCGGGATATCGGACCGCTGCGCGGCTACCCGGACGGGGCACCTCCTAATCCCGCCTCGCGGCCTCGCCTCAGCGGTCGGGCGTTCTGCGGGAGTCGGCCATGCGTTTCGACCAGCGGACGACGAGTCGCAGCAGTATGACGAGCGTCAGCACCCAGGTGGCGGCGAAGGCCCAGATGAGCGGCGGCGCCTCGGTGGCCACGGCAAGCACCAGCAGGGTGAGGCTGAGCGCGCCGAGAACGGCGACGCCGAGGGCGGTCATCCGGCGGCGGGCGGCGGAGGCCGGGCGGCGGGCCAGTCGGGGTCCGCGCCGCATCGTGCGCAGCCGGTGGGCGAGGGGCTCGTCCTGGTCGAGTTGCTCCTCGATCTCCGCCAGGATGCGTCGCTCTCGTTCCGAGAGCCGTGCCTCTTCCATCGCGGACACCTCCCGCCGTTCCCCGAGCGGCTCCTGTCCTGTCCCGCGGCTGCCCCGGAGGATCCGGTTCAACCGCTCCCGCCCGCGCCCCGTCCTGTCACCGGCAGCCGGGACCGCGCGGGAGCGGCTGCAGTGGCGGGGTCGGTGCGGAAGTCCAGGACCCCGGGTCCGTCCGCCGCCAGCGCCTCGCGCCAGGCGCTCTCGGAGTAGGGGCAGGGACGTTGGGGAGCTGTTCGGGGACGGTCACGGTCTCCTGGTAGGCACTCGCCACGTCCTTGAACAGCGTGCGCGGGTCGACCTCCTGCCGGTAGGAGCCGCCCATGGCGCTGCGAGCGGTCTGGCCGACGATCGCCACGACGGGGACATGGTCCAGTTGGGCGTCGTACAGCCCGTTGACGAGGTGGGCGGCGCCGGGGCCCGAGGTCGCGACGCAGACGCCGACGTGTCCGGACAACTTGGCGTGGCCGACGGCTTCGCACGCTGACGCCCCAGGCCCTGAGCCGGTCGAGCAGGTGGTCGCCGACGGTCGCCTCCGTCATGACCGGTCGCCTCCGTTCGTCGACAGGGACCCGGCCGCGGTGCGGAGGTCGGCGACGAGGCCCTCGTACGCGGCCTTCCTGTCCGTGGCGCGCAGGACCGCGGAGGGGTGCACGGTCGCGAGCACCCGTGGTCCGTCCTCGGCGTCGGGCATCGGCCTGGGCACTCCGCGGTCGGTGCCCACGCGGAAGGACGGACCGAACAGGGAGCGGCCGGCCGTCGCCCCGAGGACGATCACCAACTCGGGCGTGACGAGTCGCAGTTCGGCCATCAGCCAGGGCCGGCACGCGAGGGTCTCGCGCAGGCTGGGGGCTTTGTGGATGCGCCGCTTCCGGCTCTCGTCGCGGGTGAACTTGAAGTGCTTGACCGCGTTGGTGACGTACAGGCCGTCCTCGTCGATCCCCGCGTCCCGCAGGGCCCGGGAGAGCAGTCGTCCGGCGGGCCCGACGAAGGGCACGCCCTCGCGGTCCTCCTGTTCGCCGGGCTGCTCGCCGACCAGCATCACGCGCGCGTCCGTGCCGCCCTGCCCGAAGACCGTTCCGGTCGCGTCCCGGTAGAGCGGACAGCCCTGGCAGCCCGCAGCGGCCCGCCGGTGCGCGGGGAGGCCACCGCGCACGGGCAGATAGGGCGTGGCGTCGTACGGTCGCGCGTCGGACGGGTCCGTATCGGTCCGACGCGCGACCGTACGACGCCACGCCGTATCCGTCCGCGTCGCGGCGGGCGTCGTCGTACCGGACGCCCCGGAAGCCGGTCGGCGTGCGCTGCTGCCTGGCACCCTGTGCCTCCCCGGCAGGGGTGTGTCGTTCTCGTCTCTCCCACCCGCTGCCCGCCGGCCAGGCGCCCAATCGCGGCGGCCGTACGCGGTCACCCCGCGTGTCCCCCACCGGTCCGGGGCACGCGGAAGGCGTGCGAGCCGTCCAGGGTGTGGACGGCGCCGCGACCGAAGAGGGTGTCCAGGACGAAGCCGGGCAGGGCCCCGGTCCTGCGGACGTGCCGCTCCTCGTGGAAGAAGTCCACGTCCCGGGGCCCGTGCAGGATCCGTACCGGCCGGCGCCGAGCAGACGTGCTCGCACCGGGCCCCGTCGTGGCGGCGGCGCAGGTCGGGAAGCCACGTGTTGCCCTTCAGGAGGAGTGCGGCTGTGCTGTCGGGGGTCACGTGGGAACCGCCCTCGTGGGAGGGGACGGGCGCGGAGCGTCTGCCCGGGAACGTCGTGACCCGTCGCGCGCGTTCTTCCCCGCGTACGGGGTAGCGGCAGGTCCCCGCCCTTCGCCGAACAGCGGCGGCATCCGTGGCGGCATGCGTGAGGAGGAAACTCCATGAACCTCGTCGAAGGGCGCCACGCGGGTGCCCGCACGACGCCGGCCGGCCCGCTCCCCGCACGGTTCACGGGGCTCGCGGCGAGTACGGGAGGCGGCGCACCGGACCGGTCCGAAGGCCCCGACGCCGCGCGTTCGCCCCACACGCCGAGCACTCCGAGCGCCCCGGACAACCCGGGCACGGCGGACGATCCCCCGGCACAGGACCTGCCCCTCGACCACACCCAGGCCATTCTGGAGGTCACCAAGAAGATCGCCGGCATCCTGAAGTCGTCGGACTGCCCGTTCGCCCTGGTCGGCAGCGTCGCGGCGTACGCCTACGGGATCCCGGTCCGGCTCCAGCACGACACCGACTTCGCGGTCCGGCGCGAGGACGCCGACACCGTCGTGGGGCTACTTCGTGACCACGGGATCGAGATCGTCGATCCCCCGGAGGACTGGCTGGTGAAGGCCCGCCGGGGCGGGGAACACATCGACCTGATCTTCGCCCTCGCGGGCCGGCCGGTCACCTCCGAGCTGCTCGAACGGGCGTGGACCCTGCCCGTGGACTCGGTGCACATGCCGGTCATCGACCCGACCGACCTCATGGTCGGGCGGCTCGCGGCGCTGTCCGAGCACCACTGCGACTACGGGAAGCTCCTGCCGGTCGCCCGTGGACTGCGCGAGCGCGTCGCCTGGGACCGGGTACGCGAGGAGACCGGGGACGGGCCGATGGCCGCCGCCTTCCTGTACCTGCTCGAACTGCTCGATGTGATTCGCCCTCGCGAGGACTCCGGGGGCGAACCGTCGGATTGAGCGCGCGTGCTCCGGGCAGTCGACCACGGCGACGAAGGGAGCCCTCATGATCATCATCGGACTTCTCCTGCTCCTCGCCGCCGGAGCCTTCACCGGTCTGCTGATCGCCGACAACATCTCCGGTGGCCCGAGGTACGACGCCACGGTCCTCGACAACACCGTGGCGACGGTGAACCCCCTGGGGGCCTTCCTCGCCGGCATCGGCATCGCGCTGGTCCTCGGCCTGGCCCTGGCACTGATCCTCGCCGGCACGGCCCGCCGCCGGCGCGCGGGCGTACGAGGTCGGCGCACGGCCTACCGCCGGCCGGAGGCACCGCCGCGCGAGGACGCCCATGCCGAGCCGGCATCGGGCGACGGAGGGAGCCGGGGCCGGTTCCCCGACGACGGAAGGGATCCAGACAGGCGATGACGACGACGGAGACCTTCGAAGCGAGCGGACGGACCGTGGTGGTCAAACGGGCCGACAAGGAGATCTTCCCCGGCGACGGCATCACGAAGAAGGATCTGGCCGAGCACTACCGCAGGGTCGCCCGGCGCATGTTGCCCCACCTCCGGGGTCGTCCGCTGATGCTCGAACGGCATCCGGACGGGGTCGGCGGCGGTCGCTTCATGCAGAAGGACACGCCCGACCACTTCCCGGAGTGGATCCACCGCGCCGAACTGCCCAAGGAGGGCGGCACCGTCACTTATCCGGTCTGCGACGACCTGGCCACGTTGCTCTACCTCGCCGACCAGGCGTGCGTCACCCCGCACCGGTGGCTCTCCAGGGCCGACCGGCCGGACCGTCCCGACCGGCTGGTCTTCGACCTCGACCCACCGGGGGACGACTTCGACCAGGTCAGGGAGGCGGCGGCACTCGTGCACGAGCTGCTCGACGAGCTGGAGCTCCCGACCGTCCTGATGACGACGGGCTCCCGCGGTCTGCACGTCATGGTCGCCCTCGACCGCCGCGCCGACTTCGACGAGGTCCGCGCGTTCGCCCGCGACGTCGCCGGGCTCCTCGCCGACCGGCACCCCGACCGGCTCACCACGGCGGCACGCAAGCAGGCTCGCGGAGACCGCCTGTACCTCGACGTCCAGCGCAACGGCTACGGCCAGACCGCCGTCGCCCCCTACGCGGTACGCGCCCTGCCCGGCGCCCCCGTCGCCACCCCCGTGAGCTGGGAAGAACTGGACGATCCACGCCTCACCGCCCGCCGCTGGACCCTCGCCACGATCGGTGACCGCCTCACGGAGGGCGACCCCTGGCGGGAGGTGCCCCGCCGTGGCCGCTCCCTCACCGCCGCACGCCGCAGGCTCGCGAAGCTGACCTAGTGCCTCTCGTTCGGAGCATGCCGGGCGGGGCGGGCGCGCCGGGGCAGGTGGGCGGGGCCCGCCCGTACGGGAGCCCGTGAGGCGGTCCGGATCTTCGTGGCTTCCGCCAGTGCGACGGCCCGCCCCCGTGCGGCGAGACTGCCCGTCAGAAACCGCACCCCGCACCGGAGATGGGGCCATGACCGGGGTCATGACGCGGTACACGGGAGGGGCACCAGCGATGGGCAGGCAGCAGTACGACGAGATCGGCGGGGCGTTCGAGGGCTTCAAGGCCCTGCCGATCGTGCGGTACGGGGAGGTTCCCAGCTTCCTGGGCATGGTCGGAGACGTACGCGGGAAGTCCGTGCTCGACCTGGCCTCCGGCACGGGCTTCTACAGCAGGGAGTTCAGGCGGCGCGGCGCCGTCGACGTGCTCGGGGTCGAGATCTCCGGCGAGATGGTGTCCGCGGCACGGAGGCTCGAGGAGCGCGAGCCGCTGGGCGTGCGCTACGAGGTGGGCGACGCGGCCGAACTGCGGCCGCTCGGCAAGCGTTTCGACGTCGCGGTGGCGGTCCAGCTGCTCAACTACGCGCAGGACATCGCCGCCATGGAGCGGATGTGCCGCAACGCGCACCGCAACCTGGCGCCCGGCGCCGAGTTCTTCCTGTTCGTCCAGTCGCCCGACTACGACTTCGACGGGCCGTCCCTGGCGAGGTACGGCTTCGTCACCGAGCTGACCGGGGAGGAGGCCGAGGCGGGGCCCCGGGTGCGGACCACCGGGCTGCTCGACCCGCCGGTCACGATCGTCAGCACCCTCCCGCGCCGCGAGGTCTACGAGAAGTGTCTGGAGGCGGCCGGCTTCCGCGAGCTGACCTGGGTCCCGCTAGGGGTCTCCGAGGCCGGGGTGGAGGCCCTGGGCGCGGACTTCTGGGCGGACGCCCTCGCCAACCCGCCACTGGAGATGCTGCGCTGCCGCGCCTGAACCGCGAGCGGGCCTCGACGCGACCGCCGAAGGGGCCGGGTCCGTCGGCTGAGGGACCCGGCCCCGCGGAGTGCGGTCGGCGACGGCTCAGACGCGGTCGGCCGCGATCAGGACGTACTGGAAGGAGCCGTCCTTGTAGGAGTTGATGAACGCCTCCTCGATGCCGGTGACCAGGGACGAGGTGGCGCGCAGCTCCCAGTACGGCAGGGTGTCAGGCGTCAGGTCGATGACGGCCTGGGGCACGAGGCGGTTGTCGGCCATCGCCCGCAGGTACTCGCGGCGGGAGTGGATGTTGCACTCGAAGTGGGCGTTGATCTGGGAGACCCACTTCGAGGGCTGGCCGTAACGGGGGTTCCAGCAGCCGGTGATGGTGACGTAACGGCCGCCGACCGCCAGGACGCGGGAGTGCTCGGCGAACAGGTCGTGCAGGTCGACGTACATGCTCGACTCGTTGTTCCACGAACCCGCGGCCTGACCCGTCTCGAACGGCATGTCGAGCATGTTGCACACCTGGGAGTGGACATGCGCGTCGATGCCGAGGTCCTTGGCGCGCTGGTTGCCGAAGTCGGCCTGCTTGGCGGAGAGGGTGACGCCCTCGACCTTGCAGCCGAAGCGCTGGTGGGCCATGACCATCGAACCGCCGCGGCCGCAGCCCGCGTCCACGAGGGTGTCGTCGCGCCCGATCGTCCCGAGGTGGTCCAGGAGGACCTCGGCCTGCGCGGACTCCAGGCGGTGCAGCTCGGCGATCAGCTTCTTCTCGTACTCGCTGTCCTCGGTGTCCCCGAGGGCCGCGTGGTCGACGTCGCCGATGCCGTAGTGGTGGTGGTAGAGCCCGTCGACATCACCCAGGCGCAGGTTCACCGGCCTGGCCTCGGCGTTCCAGTAGCGGGCGATGTCCCCCTGGTACGGGGTCGCCGGCGAGGGGACGAAGGCGGAGGTGTCGTTGACGGTGGTGTACTCGGTGCTGGTCACAGATAAATCCATTTCTTACCAGAAATCGGGCAGGCTGTAGCGATAGGTGTTGGTCTGGTGCCAGTAGTGGTTGCCGTCGACCCACACGGCCACGCCGCGCAGGAAGCGCAGCACGGTCGGGACGGGGCAGGCGGCGGCGAGGTCGGCGGCGGCGGCTTCGAAGTCGCGCATGAGGTCGTTGTGGACCTCGACGGCCTTCAGGTAGCCCTCCTTGTCGGAGACGCCCTCGCGTTCGGCGATCACCACGGGGAGGTTCAGGTGCTTTCCGGGGCCGGCGAGTTCCTTCGTGTACGAGTAGAGGTCGTTCACGATGGTGGTGGCGTTCCCGGCGAGGGCGAGGACCCGCTGCATGGCCGGCTGGGCGTGCAGGTCCGCCGGGAGCTCGTAGCCGCCGACGGTGTCCGTGATGGTGGGGCAGGGGCGGAAGTTGTTGAACTGCCGCATCGCCAGGTACTCCCAGACCTCCGGGACGTGGTCCGTCTCCGACCAGGCGGCCTCGGCGAGGTACCCCAGGTGCAGTCGGGCCATGTCGTGCCGGAACCGGTCGGCCTGGGAGGGGGTGGACTGCCGGACGAAGTAGTCCATGGCGGAGCGGTAGGCGCGCCGCGGGGCGTCCGCCCCCAGCGACTCCGCCCACGCGGGCTGGTACTCCCGCGTCGTGTGCAGCGGGTCGAGCGCGGTGTGCGCGAGGAGCAGGCGGCCGCCGAGTCCGATGGGCGAACCGCCGTGGTCCTCGCAGTAGCAGTCGTCGACGGCGTTCTCGGCGACCATCAGGCGGGTGGCGACCATCAGGTGCTCGATGCTCGGGGCGTCCGGGTGACAGGCGACCATGTAGCGCCCGACGGAGAAGCCGTCGAACTCGCCCTCCCAGTCGTCGGGGTAGAGCTGGACCTCGTCCAGGGCCCAGGACTTGATCCGGCGGCTGACCTCGTCCACCCGTACCGGGTCGGGTTCCGGTACGGGGTGGAAGTAGAGGCCGGGAATCGGCCGCCCCTCCATCGGCGCCGCGGGGGCCGGAGGCTCCGGCGCCTCCGGGCGCGGTGCCAGGGACAGGCTGGTCGTGCCGAGCCCGCTGGGACCGCCCAGGATCCACCCCGGGTCGGAGTGACCGGCGGCTGCGGGCAGGCTCGACTGCAGAGGGGAAAGCCCGGGTTCGGGCATCCGTGACTCCTTGGTGAGAGATGGACTGGGCGGCGGCCGGCGCGGCTGGGGTCTTTCGTTTGGATCAGGCAGGATCAGGGAGCGGGGTCTGGTGCATGGGGCCTCCCCGGGCCCGCAGGGCCCAGGGGACGCTTCGCGGGGCGGAGGAGGGAGCCATGGCAACCGACGACAACGCGGCGAGGTGCGGTGCCAGGGCCCGCGAACCCGGCGTGATCCAAACGAGAGGGCCTAGTCGCGCCTGCGGGCGATCTGCACGTTCTCCAGGACGCCGAGCGCGTTGGGCACGAGGATGGCGGCGGAGTAGTACGTGGTGACGAGGTACGACATGATCGCCTGCTCGCTGATGCCCATGAAGCGCACCGAGAGGCCCGGCTCGTACTCCTCGGGCAGCCCGGTCTGGCGCAGACCGATGACGCCCTGGTTGTCCTCGCCGAGGCGCATGGCGAGGATCGAGCTGGTGTTCTCCTTGCTGATGGGGATCTTGTTGCAGGGCAGGATCGGCACTCCCCGCCAGCCCAGCACGCGGTGGCCGTCGAGCTCGACGGTGTCCGGGTAGAGCCCGTGGGCGTTCCACTCGCGCCCGATCGCCGCGATCGTCCGCGGGTGGGCGAGGAAGAGCTTGGTGCCGCGGCGGCGGCAGAGGAGCTCGTCGAGGTCGTCCGGGGTGGGCGGGCCGGAGTGGGTCTGGATGCGCTGCTTGAAGTCGGCGTTGTGGAGCAGGCCGAACTCCCGGTTGTTGATGAGCTCGTGCTCCTGGCGCTCGCGGAGCGCCTCGATCGTCAGCCTGAGCTGCTCCTCGGTCTGGTTCATCGGGCCGTTGTAGAGGTCGGCGACCCTGGTGTGGACCCTCAGCACGGTCTGCGCGACGGAGAGTTCGTACTCGCGCGGCTTGAGCTCGTAGTCGACGAAGGCGCCGGGCAGCTCGACCTCGCCGGTGTGGCCGGCCGACATCGCGATCTCGGCCTCGCCGTGCCGGTTCTGCCGCTGGAGCGGGAGCGCGCTGAACTCGTGGATGTGGGCCTGGAGGGCCGGTGCCGAGCTCATGACGGCGGCGAACTCGGCGCGGGAGAGGGTGAGCAGCGTGCCCGAGGTCTCGGCGGTGGCGGTGTAGTCCCATCGGGCGTCGGCGTCCAGAAGGGCGTTCTCACCGAACCGGTCGCCGTCGGCGAGCACCGCCACCGCCACCTCGTCCCCGTACTTGCCCACGGAGGTCTGGTTGATCCGGCCGTGCGCGATCAGGTAGATCTGCTCGGCGGGCTCGCCGCGCACGACCAGGACCTCGCCGGCGCTGAAGTCACGCTGGACGCACCGCCCGGCGAGCACGTTCAGCACCTCCTCGTCCTCGAAGCCGCGCAGCAGGGCGAGTTCGCCGAGCTCGCGCGGGATCACCCGGACGTGGGCACCGTCCTGCACGAACTCGATGTGCCCGTCACCGACGGTGTAGCTCAGCCGGCGGTTGACGCGGTAGGCGCCGCCCTTGGTCTCCACCCAGGGGAGCATCCGCAGCAGCCAGCGGGAGCTGATCTCCTGCATCTGCGGGGCGGACTTGGTCGTGGTGGCGAGGTTCCGGGCGGCGGCGGTGCTGAGGCTGGACTGCTTCGGCGTATCGGGCTGTACGTCGGGGCCGATGTCGACGGTCATGGGTCTTGCTCACCTTCGCAGGGGGGTGGTGACCGGCGACGCACGGGTGCGCCGGTCAGTGAAGAGGAGAAAGGGGAGGGAACGAGAAGAGGTGGAGGGATCGCCCTCTGGGATCCGTCCGGATCCGGTGGGAACAGTAATGGCCGGTCCGCCGGGCATGCCGCATCAGATCGGGGGCATTAGCTCGAAACGGCGATCTTGGTCCAAGTGAGGTTTAACCATGCGAACGGCGACATTCGGACGGCATGGCCGAGAGGCCGCACCCGGCGGCTGCGCCATGGTCGGGTCCTCTCCGCCGGGGCGCCAGTTCAGCTGAGCCCATAGGGTGTAAAGCGGTCTCTGCGGCGAAATATGTGACTAATCGGGCTAGATTCGGCTTCCAGCCGACCGAGAGGCAGGACATGCCGAACGCCGACACCCGTACGGACACCGCCGCTACGGGATCACCACCCACGGCCAAACTGACGCTCGTCACACTGACCGCGATGGTCGTCGGGTCCATGGTGGGAGCCGGCGTCTTCTCGCTGCCCCGGCGCTTCGCCCAGGAGACGGGTGTCGCGGGCGCGCTGATCGCCTGGGCGATCGCCGGTTTCGGCATGCTGATGCTCGCGTTCGTCTTCCAGACGCTCGCGGTGCGCCGCCCGGACCTGGACGCTGGTGTCTACGCGTACGCGAAGGCCGGATTCGGCGAGTACCTGGGCTTCTTCTCGGCCTTCGGCTACTGGGCGAGCGCCTGCGTCGGCAACGTGACGTACTGGGTGCTCATCATGTCGACGATCGGTGCCATCGCACCGGCGCTCGGCGAGGGCGACACCGCCCTCGCCATCGTGCTGTCCTCGGCCGGACTGTGGGCGTTCTTCCTGCTCATCCGGCGGGGGGTGAAGGAGGCCGCCGCGATCAACCGGATCGTGACCGTGGCCAAGGTCGTGCCCATCATCGTCTTCGTCATCATCGCGCTGTTCTACTTCGAGCCGTCCGTCTTCGCCGACAACTTCGGCGGCGAGGACTACGCGGGCTCGCTCTTCAACCAGGTCCGCGGCACCATGCTCGCCACCGTCTTCGTCTTCCTCGGCGTCGAGGGCGCCAGCGTGTACTCCCGACACGCCAAGCGCCGCGAGGACGTGGGGCGGGCGACCGTCCTCGGCTTCCTCAGCGTGTTCTCCGTCTTCGCCTCGGTGACCATCGTGTCGTACGGCATCATGCCGATGAGCGAGATCGCGGAGCTGCGCCAGCCCTCCATGGCGGGCGTCCTGGAGGCCGCCGTCGGCACCTGGGGCCAGGTCTTCGTCAGCGTCGGCCTCATCGTCTCCGTCCTCGGCGCCTACCTCGCCTGGACCCTCATGGCCGCCGAGGTGCTCTTCGTGGCGGCCAAGGACAAGGACATGCCCCGCTTCCTGGGACGCTCCAGCGGTGACGACGTGCCCGTCCCCGCCCTGCTGATGACGACCTCCCTGAGTCAGGTCGTCCTGGTCGTCACCGCCTTCTCGGACGACGCGTTCAACTTCGCCCTGGACCTGACCAGCTCGCTCAGCCTGATCCCGTTCCTCCTGGCCGCCGCGTTCGCCGTGAAGATCGCCCTGAGACCCCGGCAGGAGGGGGTGGCGGGGACGAGTACCCGCCGGGAGCTGGTCGTGGGCGTCCTCGCCACGGTGTACACGGCGTTCCTGCTGTTCGCGGCCGGGCCCAAGTTCGTTCTCGTCTCCTTCATCATCTACGCCCCCGCGACCTACCTCTTCGTCAAGGCCAGGCGCGAGCAGGGCAGACAGCTCTTCACCCCGCGCGAACTGGTGATCCTCGCGGTCTCGGTCGCCGGCGCCGTCCTGGGGGTCGTGGCCCTCTCGGCCGGCTGGATCAGCCTCTGAGCCCCCTCCGCCCACTCCCGGCCCCCGCCCCCGCTCCCCCGTCCCGAAAGGCCCCGCATGACCAGCAACGACGCTTCCGCCACGCCGGCGCTCGGCGTGTACTCCGAGGTCGGACGGCTCCGCAAGGTCCTCGTCTGCTCCCCGGGGCTCGCCCACCGGCGGCTGACCCCGACGAACTCGGACGACCTGCTCTTCGACGACGTGATGTGGGTGGAGAACGCCCAGCGCGACCACGCCGACTTCGTCGGCGAGCTGACCCGGCGGGGCGTCGAGGTCGTGGAGCTCCACCAGCTGCTCGCCGAGACCATGGCGATCCCCGAGGCCAGAGCCTGGCTCCTCGACCGCAAGATCGTCGCCAACGAGGTCGGCCTCGGACTGATCGACGACACCCGCGCCTTCCTCGACTCCCTCGCGCCGCGCGAGCTGGCCGAGTACCTCATCGGCGGCCTGTCCACCGCCGACCTGCCCGACGCGTTCCGCTCCGGATACGTGTCCCTCGCCCGCGAGGCCACCGGGGCCCGCGAGTACCTGATGCCGCCGCTGCCGAACACGCTCTACACCCGCGACACCACCTGCTGGCTGTACGGCGGGGTGACCCTCAATCCGCTGTACTGGCCCGCCCGGCACGGCGAGACCCTGCTCATGAAGGCCGTCTACACCTTCCACCCCGACTACAGGGACGCCACCGTCTGGTGGGGCGACCCCGAACAGGACTGGGGCCAGGCCACCTTCGAGGGTGGCGACATCATGCCGGTGGGCAACGGCGTCGTCCTCATGGGCATGAGCGAACGCACCTCCCGCCAGGCCATCACCCAGGTCGCGGCCTCCCTGTTCCGCAGCGGCGCCGCCGAGCACGTCATCGTCGCCGGCATGCCGAAGCTGCGCTCCGCGATGCACCTGGACACCGTCTTCACCTTCGCCGACCGCGACATCGTCACGCTCTACCCGAAGATCATGGACGCGGTCCACACCTTCTCCCTGCGGCCCGGCGACAAGGCGCCCGGTGTCGAGATCACCGACGAGGGCGACACCCGGTTCGTCGACGTGGTCGCCAAGGGCCTCGGCCTTCCCCAGCTCCGGGTGATCGAGACCGGCGGCGACGTGTACGCCTCCGAACGGCAGCAGTGGGACAGCGGCAACAACGCCGTCGCCCTGGAACCGGGGGTGGTCTTCACGTACGACCGCAACACCCAGACCAACGCGCTGCTGCGCGAGGCGGGTGTCGAGGTCATCACCATCGTCGGTGCCGAACTCGGGCGGGGGCGCGGCGGCGGCCACTGCATGACCTGCCCGCTGATCCGCGACGCGGTCGAGTTCTGACGCCTCTCGCACCTACGGAACCGGCCACCCCCGTGGAGGGGGTGGCCGGTTCGGCGTCGCGGTCGGCCGGATCAGCCCGTCGCCCCGGGGCCCGCGAGCTGCTCGGCGAGTTCCCGTTCGCTCTCCTCGGAGAGCGAGGTCGTGAGCACGGTGCCGCCGAACGGCTCCAGGGCGGCGGCGAACTTGTCCTCGATGACCTTCGACGCCATGATCACGACGGCCGACGAGCCCGGTTCCAACAGTGATCGGACCTTGTCCCGGAACTTGTTGTCGACGCCCATCTGGTTCAGTTTGCCGATGAGCCCTCCGACGGCGGCACCCAGGACGCCGATCCCCGGCGTGAGGACGATCATGCCGAAGACCATCCCCCAGAGGGCTCCTGCGGTGGCCGAGAGGGCCACCTGTCCCTCTCTCCTGGCCGGGGTGTCCACGTGCGTCTCGCCGTCGGCGTCCACGGTGACGACGGCGATGCCGGTCAGTTCGACCACATGGCCGCGTTCGAGCTCCTGGACCGTGGCGAAGGCCCGGTTCGCGACGGCGCGATCGGCGTAGCCGAGCACGATGAGTTCGGACATCTCGCTCTCCTCCTGTGTCAGTACCGCTGCGCTTTGACGAGCTTGGCGGTGAGAACCGGCTCGGTGGGCTGTCTGCTGATGACCAACGGCTGTGCGCGCTCGCCCGGTTCGAGGTCCTCGGCACCGGCGAACTGGGTCTCGACGACCTTGCCCGACGAGTCGAGGAAGTCGACCTGCGCTGCGTAGGAGGCCTCGTCGTCCGTCTTGTTGGTGATGGTCAGGAGGACGGTCAGGAAGCCCGCGGTGTCCGCCCGGGGCTTGCCGGTCATCGCGACCTCGCCCAGCGCGTTGCCGCGGCCCTCGACGCCCTTCAGGGCGTCCTCGGCCGCCTGGCGCGAACGCTCGATCTC
This sequence comes from Streptomyces exfoliatus, assembly GCF_000725545.1. Classification (GTDB taxonomy): domain Bacteria; phylum Actinomycetota; class Actinomycetes; order Streptomycetales; family Streptomycetaceae; genus Streptomyces; species Streptomyces exfoliatus. The sequence goes on from NZ_JNZP01000012.1 coordinate 122,215, forward strand.
CGTCCCGATGGACGCCTTGCGCGACGCCTCCCGCGCGGAAGCGGAGGCCGCCGCCGACGAGGCGGACGCGCGAGCGGACTCGACTGCCTCCGCGGCCGACGAGGCGAGCGCGGACGGCGGTTCGCCCGAGAAGCCTGCCGTGTCGGGTGCCGTGGGGCGTGGGCTGCGGGCGGGGGCGCCGGTGTCGTCGTTCCCGGTGTCACAGGACACGAGGCCGACCGCGCCGAGGGCGGTGACGACGACGGCGGCCGCCGCGCTCATCGCCCGGGCGCGGGCCGACCGCCGCGCGCCCACCGATGTGGGTTTCACAGGATGCGTCCTCTTCTCGTCTTCTCGTCTTCTCGTCTTCTCGTCTTCTCGACTTTCGTGCCGCGGTGTGGTCAGTAGCGCAGGACGCCGGCGATGCGGTCCATGTCCAGCAGGGTGTCGTCCCGTACGAACTGGACCTCGGCCCCGGTGTCGAGGGCCCGCTCGACGATCTCGTCGACCATGTCGTCCCGTGCCTCGGCCTCGGAGGGCTCCGCGGGTTCGAGATGGCCGCCGTGGTCGCGGACGACGGTCCGGTAGTGGTCCTCGACCGCGAGCAGCCGGATCCGGCCCTCCTTCACGGCCTGCCACACCTCGTCGATCCCGCCGGCGAACTCACGCCGGCCGCGGGCGGCGTCGAGCTCGGCCACGACCGTGGTCGCCGCCGCGGCCTCACGGGCGGTACGGGCGGGCTCGACGGCCTCCCACACCGCCGGCGCGGGTCCCCGCGCGAGCCCGCCGCGCCGGACGGGTGTCGTGCCGGGCAGGAGCGGGCCGGTGTCGTCAAGGAGCGCGAGGGCGGCGGGTTCACCGACCACGTACAGCGGCCGTGGCCGCGAGGCGAGGACCGCGCGCAGCGCCTGGTGCGCCTCGCGCAGGAAGCGGCGGGTGGCCTCGTCCTGATAGGTGCTGGGGAGGTCTCCGACGCGTTCCTCGCGTTCGGCGTCCGGGTCGTCGAGGTCGCGGGTGAACGGGAAGCCGTCTCCGGTGTGTTCGGTGACCCGCTCGGGTCCGCCGCTCCACAGGGAGACCCGGTCGGCCGCCACCGTGAGGGTCCAGGAGGGTTGTTCGGCGGCTTGGGCGGCGACGAGGTTCCGGGTGAGGAAGGTGTCGGCGAGGACGACGCGTTCGGGGACGGTCCTCGCCACCGACCACACGTAGTGCTCCCCCGGGGCGACGAAGATCACCAGGCCGTCCTCGGCGTGCGCGAGGTCGATCTCGGCCACCGCCCGACGCAGCTGGTCGAGGACGTCGGCGCGCCGCTCGCGGGTCACCGCCGGATCGTCGTGGATCGCCTTCTCGGCCGCGGCCACGAGGTTGCGCAGGCGTACGGGGTCCTGGGCGTTGTCCGGTTCGCGGCGGTGCGTGGGCATCAGGAGGGACACCGCGGGATAGGGGCGGGGCTGTCGCAGTTTCGCGAGCACGTCACTGCTGAGGACGGGGTCCATGAGGATGCCTTCCTGGCGGGTTCCGGCGGTGCTGCGGGGCGGATCTGCGGGCGGGGCCGGTCACCCGGTGCCGGCGAGCTGGTCGGTGAGCTCCTTCTCGTCCTCGTCGCTGAGCGAGGTCTTGAGGACGGTGCCGCCGTGCGGCCGCATGGCCACGGTGAACTTGTCGTCGGTGATCTTCGAGGCCATGATCACGACGGCGGCCGACCCGGGCTTGAGAAGGTCCTCCACCTGCCGGCGGAACCGTTCGTCGACTCCGGACTTGCTCAGCTTGCCGACGAGCCCGCCGAGGGCGGCTCCGGTGAGGAGTCCCACGCCTGGCAGCAGGAAGAGGATGCCGAAGATCGTTCCCCACAGGGCCCCGGATGCGGCGGAGACGCCGACGATCCGACTGCTGGTGTCGACGTGGGTCCCGCCGTCGGAGTCCACGGAGACGACGGCGAGCCCGTTCAGGTGCACCACGTAGTCCCGCTGCAGGTCCTGGACCGTGGCGAAGGCCTGTCCGGCCACCTCCGGGTCGTCGTATCCGATGACGATCAGCTCTGCCATACCCGTCTCCTGTCGCAACGGCGCGCCACGAAATGTCATCTTGTCCCGATATGTGAAGGGTCGCGACTCGGTGACCGCCGGGAAGGCGCACGGACGGCGCCCGGCGGGACGCCCGCGTGGCCGGGGGCCTCACAGGGTGCCGGCGGCCGCTGTGTGACCGGCGTTACGGACCATGATCGGCCTGGTTGACACAGGTGTAACGGGCATTTCGTACGGTCGGGGCTCGAACGGTTCCACAGAGAGGCGCCCCGGTGACCCCACAGGACACGCCGGCCCCCCGGGCCGGTACGGCCGATCAGGTGCGGACCGTCTGCTCGTACTGCGGTGTGGGCTGCGGACTGCTCCTCGACATCGGCGCGGGGCCCGACGGACGGCGTACGGTCCTCAGGGCGACGGGCGACAAGGACCACCCCGCCAACCGGGGACGGCTCTGCACCAAGGGCGCCACCACCGCCGACCTGCTCGCCGCCCCCGGTCGCCTGGCCACCGCGCTCGTCCGCGAGGAGCGCGGCGCCGCCCCCGTCGCCACCGGCACCGACCGCGCCGTCGCGGAGACCGCCCGCCGGCTGCGGGCGATCGTCGACGAGCACGGGCCCGACGCCGTCGCGCTGTACGTCTCAGGGCAGATGAGCCTGGAGGCGCAGTACCTCGCGAACAAGCTGGCCAAGGGCTTCATCGGCACCAACCAGATCGAGTCCAACTCGCGGCTCTGCATGGCGAGCGCCGGCACCGGCTACAAGCTCTCCCTCGGTGCCGACGGCCCGCCCGGCTCCTACGACGACCTCGACAAGGCCGACGCCTTCCTCGTCATCGGCTCGAACATGGCCGACTGCCACCCCATCCTGTTCCTCCGCATGATGGAGCGGGTCAAGGCAGGGGCGAAGCTGATCGTCGTCGACCCCCGGCGTACCGCCACCGCCGACAAGGCCGACCTCTTCCTGCGGATCAGGCCCGGCACGGACCTCGCGCTCCTCAACGGACTGCTGCACCTGCTGCACGAGAACGGGCACACGGACCCCGGCTTCGTGGCCGCGCACACGGAGGGCTGGGAGGCGATGCCGGCCTTCCTCGCCGACTACCCGCCGGCCGAGGTCGCGCGTATCACCGGCATACCCGAGGACGACATCCGTACCGCCGCCGAGTGGATCGGCACGGCGGCCGAGTGGACCAGCTGCTGGACCATGGGCCTCAACCAGTCCACCCACGGCACCTGGAACACCAACGCCCTGGTCAACCTGCACCTGGCGACCGGCGCGATCTGCCGCCCCGGCTCGGGCCCCTTCTCCCTGACCGGCCAGCCCAACGCCATGGGCGGGCGCGAGATGGGCTACATGGGACCCGGCCTCCCCGGACAGCGCTCGGTCCTGGTCGCCGAGGACCGGGCCTTCACCGAGGAACTCTGGGACCTGCCGCCCGGCACGATCCGCGCGGACGGCTCCGGGCAGGGCACCGTCGACCTCTTCCGGCGCATGGCGGACGGGGAGATCAAGGCCTGCTGGATCATCTGCACCAACCCGGTCGCCTCGGTCGGCAACCGCGCCACCGTCGTCGAGGGCCTGCGGGCCGCCGAACTCGTCATCACCCAGGACGCGTTCGCCGACACCGAGACCAACGCGTACGCGGACGTCGTCCTGCCCGCCGCCCTCTGGACCGAGACGGAGGGCGTCCTCATCAACAGCGAACGCGGTCTCACCCTCACCCGGCCGGCCGTCGACCCGCCCGGCGAGGCCGTCGCCGACTGGCGGATCATCGCCCGGATCGCCTGCGCGATGGGGTACGAGAAGGCGTTCACGTATGACAGCGCCGAGGAGGTCTTCGAGGAGATCAGGCGCGCGGGGAACCCGAAGACCGGCTACGACCTCGGCGGGGTCTCGTACGAGCGGCTGCGGGACACCCCCGTCCAGTGGCCCGCAGCGGCCGGAGGCCCCGCCCGCAACCCGATCCGGTACGTGGCCGACGACGGCACCGGGCCCGTCTTCCCCACGGCGAGCGGCCGGGCCGTCTTCCACGCCCGGCCACACATCGACCCCGCCGAGATGCCCGACGACGCCTATCCGTTCCTCCTCAACACCGGCCGTCTCCAGCACCAGTGGCACACCCTCACCAAGACCGGGAAGGTCGCCAAGCTCAACAAACTGAACCCGGCGCCGTTCGTCGAACTGCATCCGGAGGACGCCCTGCGGCTCGGCATCGCGGAGGGTGACCCCGTGGAGATCGCCTCGCGGCGCGGCAGGGCCGTACTCCCCGCGGTGGTCACCGACCGGGTCGCGCCGGGCGGCTGCTTCGCCCCCTTCCACTGGAACGACCTGTTCGGCGCGGAGCTGTGCGTCAACGCCGTCACCAACGACGCCGTCGATCCCCTCTCCTTCCAGCCCGAGCTCAAGGTGTGCGCGGTGGCCCTGACGAAGTCGGCGGTCCCGGCGGCTCTCGCCCCCGCCTCCGTGGCACCCGCGCAGGCCACCCCCCTGACGACCGGGGTGGTGATCCCGAGCGGCGGCCCGACGGCCGGGCACGCCGCCGCCTTCGGGCTCGCACCGGCCCCGCCGCCCGTCCTGACCGCCGAGGAGCGGCAGTACCTCGTCGGCTTCCTCGCCGGCCTGGAGACGGGCGCGCCGGGCGTGCCCGTCCTGCCGGACGGCGCGCCGTTCCGCGCGGACCACGCCCGCTGGGTGAACGGGGTCCTGGCCGGCCTGTACTCCCGCGCGCCCCAGGCCCCCGCGACCGGTGGCACCCGCGCGACGGGCCGGGAGGTCGTCGTGCTGTGGGCCTCGCAGACCGGCAACGCCGAGGACTTCGCCGCCGCCACCGCCGAGCGGCTGCTCTCGGCAGGCCACCGGGCGGCGCTCGCGGGCATGGACGAGACCGACCTCGGGACGCTGCCGCCCGCCGCCGATCTGCTGCTGATCACCAGCACGTTCGGGGACGGGGACGCGCCCGACAACGGCTCCGGGTTCTGGGACGCGCTCGCCGCACCCGACACCCCCCGTCTGGACGGGCGCCGCTATGCCGTACTCGCGCTCGGGGACTCCTCGTACGGCGACTTCTGCGGGCACGGACGGCGCCTCGACCGTCGACTCGACGAACTCGGGGGCGTCCGCCTCGCTCCCCGTACCGACTGCGAACCCGACTTCGAGACGTCCGCCCTCGCCTGGCTCGACCAGGTCCTCGCCGGGCTCGCCGACGCCCCACCGGCTCCCCCGGCGGCGCCGAGCCCCGTCTCCCCGACCCCCGCCCGACGCTCCGCGCCCGCCGCCACGCCCGCCCGGCTCGTCGGGAACCGGCTGCTCAGCCTGCCGGGCGCGGGCAAGGAGGTCCGCCGGTTCACCTTCGACACGAGCGGGACCGGGACGCCGCTCGGCTACGAGAGCGGGGACGCCCTCGGAGTGCGGCCCGTGAACTGCCCCGAGCTCGTGGCCGAGTGGCTGGGCGTCACCGGTCTCGACGCGGGCGCGGAGGTCGAGCTCCCCGGCCTCGGCCGGGTTCCCTTCGGCGAGGCGCTGCACCGCCACCTCGACATCACCCGGGTCTCCCCCGGCCTCCTCGACTTCGTCACCGAACAGACGGGCGACCGGGACCTGAAGAGGCTCCTGCGGCCCGACAACCGGGACGGGCTCGCCCAGTGGACCTGGGGCCGACAGGCCGTGGACGTCCTCGCCGAGCACCCCGTCCGCGCCGCCGCGCAGCAGTGGGCGGAGGTCCTGGGCCGGCTCAAGCCGCGTCTGTACTCGATCTCCTCCAGCCCGCTCACCGACCCGCACCGGGTGTCCCTGACCGTCTCCGTCGTCCGCTACGAGAACCGTCACGGCCGTCCCCGCAAGGGCGTCTGCTCACCGTTCCTCGCCGATGCCGAACCCGGCGCCGAGGTACCGGTGTTCGTGCAGCGCGCGCCCCGGTTCCGGCCTCCGGCGGATCCCACGACGCCGATGGTGATGGTCGGCCCCGGCACGGGCGTGGCGCCCTTCCTCGGCTTCCTCGAAGAGCGCCGGGCACTCGGCCACCGGGCGCCGAACTGGCTGTTCTTCGGCGAGCAGCACCGCGCCACCGACTTCTACTACGAGGAGGAGCTCGCGGCCTTCCTGGCAGACGGCACCCTGGAGCGCCTGGACACGGCCTTCTCCCGCGACCAGCGCGCCAAGGTCTACGTACAGGACCGGATGCGGGAGCACGGACCGCAGCTGTGGTCCTGGCTCAGGGACGGCGCGCACTTCTACGTGTGCGGGGACGCGGCCCGGATGGCGAAGGACGTCGACCGCGCGCTGCGCGACATCGCCGTCGCCCACGGGGGTCTGGACGAGGAGTCGGCGGGCGTGTACGTCAAGCAGCTGGCCGCTGACAGGCGGTACGTCCGGGACGTGTACTGAGGACCTTGAGGCCGGGACCGCGTCACCCGCTTGCCGGTCCTCAGGTTGAGGCTAATGTCGATATATGGCCACATGCACGCCCTCGATCCCAGCGGCTCGCGGAGGCGGCGGGACGGGAGCGTACGGAAGGAGCCTCCCATGACCCGTACATTGCGCGGCGCGATAGCCCTGGCCGGAGCGACGGCCCTCTGCCTGGGAGCGGTGGCGACCAGCGGGGCGACCCAGTCGGCGTCGGCGGCTCAGGGCGAGGTGAGGATCGGCCTCCTGCTTCCGGAGAGCAAGACCACGCGGTACGAGAAGTTCGACCGGCCGTACATAGAGGCCAAGATCAAGGAACTGGCCCCGGACGCCCAGATCGACTACTACAACGCCGCCGAGAGCGCCACCACCCAGCAACAGCAGGTGAACACGGCGCTCGCCAAGGGCGACAAGGTCCTCATCCTGGACGCCGTGGACGCGAAGTCGATCCAGTCGTCCGTGGAGAAGGCCCGGGACGCGGGCGTGAAGGTCGTCGCCTACGACCGTCTCGCGCAGGGCCCGGTCGACGCGTACGTCTCGTACGACAACCGCAAGGTGGGTGAGCTGCAGGGCAAGGCGCTCCTCGACGCGCTCGGCGACAAGGCCGAGAGCGGCCAGATCGTCATGCACAACGGCTCGCCGACCGACCCGAACGCCGCGGAGTTCAAGGCCGGGGCGCACTCGGTCCTGGACGGCAAGGTGAAGATCGGCAAGGAGTACGACACGCCGAACTGGGACCCGAACAACGCCAACCAGCAGATGTCCGGCGCCATCAGCGCCCTCGGCAAGGACAAGATCGTCGGCGTCTACTCGGCCAACGACGGACTGGCCGCCGGCATCTCCACCGCCCTCAAGGCCGCGGGCATGAACGTGCCCCTGACCGGCCAGGACGCCCAGCTCGACGCGATCCAGCGGATCCTGCTCGGCACCCAGACGATCACGGTCGAGAAGCCGTACAAGCCGGAGGCCGACATCGCGGCCACGATGGCCGTCAACCTCGCCGAGGGCAAGGAGCTCCCGGCCGACCTGACGCCCACCACCGTCACCAGCGGCAGCGGCGAGAAGGTCCCGGCCAACCTGCTGACACCGGTCGTGGTCGACAAGACCAACATCAAGGACACCGTCGTGAAGGACGGCCTCTACACGGTCCAGGAGATCTGCACCCCGACGTACGCCGCGGCCTGCAAGGAGGCCGGTCTCCAGTAGCCGCGCGGTCTTCCATCCCGGCGGCGAGGAGGCGGTTCCTGTGCCGGAGTCACCCGTACTCACCCTGAGGGGCGTCTCCAAACGGTTCGGCGCGGTCCAGGCGCTCCAGGGCTTCGACCTGGACGTACACCCCGGTGAGGTGGTCGCGCTCGTCGGCGACAACGGCGCCGGCAAGTCCACCGCCGTCAAGGCGATCGCCGGGGTGAACCCGCCCGACGAGGGCGTCATCACGTGGGAGGGCAGGCCGGTCTCCATCAACCGTCCGCACGACGCCCAGAACCTCGGCATCGCCACCGTCTACCAGGACCTGGCCCTGTGCGACAACCTCGACGTGGTCGCCAACCTGTTCCTCGGCCGGGAGCTGCGCCGCTTCGGCGTGCTCGACGAGGTCCGCATGGACCAGCGGGCCCACGAGCTCCTGGACACGCTGTCCATCCGCATCCCGAGCGTCCGCATCCCCGTCGCCTCGCTCTCCGGCGGTCAGCGGCAGACGGTCGCCATCGCCCGCTCCCTGATCGGCGCGCCGAAGGTCGTGATCCTGGACGAGCCGACCGCCGCGCTGGGCGTGGAGCAGACCGCCCAGGTCCTCGACCTGGTCGAGCGGCTCCGCGAGCAGGGTCTCGGGACCATCCTGATCAGCCACAACATGGTGGACGTGATGGCGGTCGCCGACCGGATCGCCGTGATGCGGCTCGGCCGGAACAACGGCTTCTTCGACAAGCGCTCCACGACCACCGAGGAGATCATCTCCGCCATCACCGGGGCCACCGACAGCGCGGTCACCCGCCGTCAGGCCCGCAGGCGCGAGGAGGAGCGATGAGCCACGACCGAGGCCGCGCCGACCCCGCGAACACCGGCGGCGGCACGGGCGACGGCGCCGGCCAGGAACCGGCACGGGGCGCCCTGCCCGCCGTCGACACCCGCCTCCTCGTCCGCGAGGAGGGCATCAAGGGCTACCTGGGCGAGTTCCGGCGCAAGCTGCGCAGCGGAGAACTGGGCTCGCTGCCCGTCGTGCTCGCCGTGATCATCATCTGGACCGTCTTCGGGAGTCTGAACAGCACGTTCCTCTCGGCCCAGAACCTCTCCGACCTCAGCCAGCAGATCGTCGGCACCGGCATGATCGCCGTCGGAATCGTCTTCGTCCTGCTGCTCGGGGAGATCGACCTCTCGGTCGGCTCGGTCAGCGGTCTGTGCGCCGCGATCTTCGCCGTCCTCAACGTCCTGAACGGCATGAACGAGTGGCTGGCGCTCCTGATCGCCATCGCGGGAGGCGCGGTCGTCGGCCTGATCCAGGGCTTCTTCTTCGCGAAGGTCGGCGTCCCGGCGTTCGTGGTCACCCTCGCGGGCAATCTCGCCTGGAACGGCCTGATGCTCCAGGTGCTCGGCACCAGCGGCACGGTCAACATCCCGAGCGAGAGCATCGTCTCCAAGCTCTACTCGACGATCTACCACAGTCCGGCCGCCGCCTACGGGACGGCGGCCGTCGGGGTCGGGCTGTTCCTCACGGCCTCGCTCCTGGACGCAAGGCGCCGCAGGGCCGCCCGGGTGCCGTCCCGTCCGGTGGCCGAGATCGTGCTGCGTACGGTCGTCATCGCCGCGCTCGCCTTCGCCGCCGCGTACATCCTCAACCAGTACCAGGGGCTGCCGCTCGCGCTCCTGATCTTCCTCATCCTCCTGGTGCTCCTGGACTTCGTGCTGCGGCGCACCACGTACGGCCGGCGGGTCTTCGCGGTCGGCGGCAACATCGAGGGCGCGCGCCGGGCCGGCATCAGCGTGCCGTTCGTCCGCATGTCCGTCTTCTCGATCGCCGGGACCATGGCGGCGATCGGCGGCATCTTCCTGGCGGGCCAGATCCAGTCCGCGAGCCAGACCTCCGGCGGCGGCAACCTCCTGATGAACGTCATCGCCGCCGCCGTCATCGGCGGCACGAGCCTCTTCGGCGGACGCGGCTCGGTCTGGTCCGCCCTGCTCGGTGCGCTGGTGATCGGCTCCATCCAGTCGGGCATGAACATCATGGGCGTCAGCAACGCCGTCCAGTTCATGATCACGGGCTCGGTGCTGCTGGCCGCCGTCGTCGTCGACTCCCTGTCCCGCCGGAGCCAGAAGGCGGCCGGAAGGGCGTGAGCGGGACCTCTGCGCTCAGCGTCCCTCCGCGCTCGACCTCCCTCCACGCTCGACCTCCCTCTGCGCTCAGCCTCCCGAGTCCGGGGAGCCGGGGCCGATCCTCAGTTCGAAATCGCCGTCGTACTTCTCGTGGCCCGCGATCACGGCCAGTTCGACGACCTCCACGCCCACCTCGCCCCGGACGATGAGCGGGTCCTTCCGCAGGTCCCGCATCAGCGCCACGCACATCCCGATCATCACCAGGACGAACGGCGCCGCGACCAGGATCGTGAGGTTCTGCAGGCCCGCGAGGGCGTCGCCCTGGCCGTCGCCGATGAGGAGCATGATGGCGGCGACCGCTCCGGTCAGCACGCCCCAGAACACGACGACGGGCCGGGTGGGTTCGAAGGCGCCGCGCTGGGACAGCGTGCCCATGACGATCGAGGCCGCGTCCGCGCCCGACACGAAGAAGATCCCCACGAGGATCATCACCAGGAGGCTCATGGCGCCGGAGATCGGGAACTCCTGGAGCACGGCGAAGAGCTGCCCCTCGGGGGTCGTCTCCCCCACCAGGTCGCCCTGTTCGCTCAGTTTCATCGCCGTACCGCCGAAGATCGCGAACCACACCAGGCTGACGGTGCTGGGCACCAGGATGACTCCGCCGACGAACTGGCGGATGGTCCGGCCCCGGCTGATCCTCGCGATGAACATCCCGACGAAGGGCGTCCACGAGATCCACCAGGCCCAGTAGAAGACGGTCCAGCCGCCGAGCCACTCATGGATGTTCGCGCCGCTGGTCGCCTCGGTACGGCCGGCCAGCTGGGGCAGGTCGCCGATGTACGCGGCGATCGAGGTGGGCAGCAGGTCGAGGACGATGATGGTGGGGCCCGCCACGAACACGAAGAGGGCCAGCACCCCCGCGAGCACCATGTTGATGTTCGAGAGCCACTGGATGCCCTTCGCCACACCGGACACGGCGGAGACGACGAAGGCCACGGTCAGGACCGCGATGATCGCGACGAGCAGCCCGGTGCCGGTCTTCTCCAGCCAGCCCAGCTCCTCGACGCCGCTCCCGATCTGGAGCGCCCCGAGGCCCAGCGAGGCGGCGGAGCCGAACAGCGTGGCGAAGATGGCCAGGATGTCGATGACGCGGCCGGGCCCGCCGTAGGCCCGCCGCTCGCCCATCAGCGGGACGAAGACGGCGCTGATGGTCTGGCGGCGCCGTCGGCGGAACGTGGAGTACGCGATGGCGAGCCCCACGACGGCGTAGATGGCCCACGGATGGAGCGTCCAGTGGAACAGCGTGGTGGCCATGGCGGTCTGCATCCGCTCCGCCGAGTCGACGGGGTGGGTGCCGGGCGGCGGGGCGCCGTAATGCGCGAGGGGTTCGCTCACGCCGTAGAACATCAGGCCGATGCCCATGCCGGCGCTGAACATCATGGCGATCCACGACACCGTCCGGAACTCCGGGCCCTCGTTCTCCTGGCCGAGGGTGATCCGGCCGTAGCGGCTGATGGCCAGCCAGAGGGCGAAGACGACGAAGCCGGACGCGGCCAGCATGAACGCCCAGCCGCCGTCCCGGATCAGCCCTTCGAGGAGCCTGCTCGACGTGCTCTCCAGGCTCTCCGTGGCCGTGGCGCCCCAGACGACGAAGGCCACCGTGAGGACGGCGGTGACCCCGAACACGATCCGGTCCGTACGGGCACGACGGTGCTGGTCGGGGCGGCCGGGCAGGTCAGCCGTCACCACCCGCCCCACTCTGCCGCCCCCCTGCTCGCCGCCCGCCTCGGGGACGTCCGGTTTCTGATCTTCCTGCAACAGATGGCACCTTTCACGGTGGTACGACCGTCTGAAACCATGTGAAATCGGCTTTTCATCGCACATGTGACGATGTCCTGGTAAGGCAGTACCACAGACAGGGCCGGACTTCGGGGACCAACAGACCTTCACGGCCGGACCGATGCCCTCCGGCGGGTCGACGTATCCTCGGCCCCGGGGCACCCCGAACGCGGGGCGGACGAGGACGAAAGAGGTCGGAACAGGTGGTGGACGGACGCGGGACCGGGACCGGCTCGACGGCCGGGGGCGGGGACGGAGGCGGAGGTGCTCGGGCGCGGGGCACGAGGAAGTCCGCCGCGGCGATGTCGGACCCGGACGCGACCCCCCGTCCCGACGCGGCCGGCGCACCGGCCGCCGACGCGACACCGGGCGGTCCGGACGGCGAGTCCCTCCCCGTGCCACTCGGTACGCGCGCGCGGGAGGCCGTGCTCCAGCGGATCGTCGACCGGCGGTACCCGCAGGGCGCCCGGCTCGTCGAACGGGAGGTCGCCGAGGAGCTCGGCATGTCCCGCGTACCGGTACGGGAGGCGCTCCGCGCGCTGGTCACCGAGGGGCTCCTCGAACTGCTCCCGCACAGCGGTGTGCGGGTACGCCGCCTCGAACGCACCGACGTGGAGCATCTCTACGAGGTGTGGGAACCGCTGGCGGTCCAGGCCTCCCGGCTCGCGGCGCGCGCGTGCGCGGCGGGCGACACCCGGGGCATCGGCGCCCTCGAGGCCACGCTCCACCAGGCCGAGTCGGCCGCGGCGGCGGACGAGGGGACCCGCGAGGTGGCCGCGCACACGGCGTTCCACGAGTGCGTCGTGGCCATGTCGGGCAACCCGCTGCTCGCCCGCACCCTGGAACAGCTGAGCTGGCAGCTGCGGCTCGTGTTCGGCCTGCGTGAGGAGCCCGCGCACATGCGGGCGCAGCACTCCGAGATGTACCGGCACATCGCCGCCGGGGACGCGGAGGCCGCCGCGGCGAGCACCCTGCTGCACGTACGGGACAGCAGGGCCGTCGCGCTGCGCTCGCTCTTCGGCGCCACCTGACGCCCTTCGTATACCAAGACGATCGGCACCCCTCTCCCCGCCTCCCCTTTCAGCACGTGGACGGTACTTCTGGAATCCTTTGATCCACATCCTTGTCCGCCGCATCGAGCTTGGTATACAAAACAGGGACGTCGTCGTTGGCACACTCCCGTCCCCTCGAATGGAGACTCCATGCAGCCGTCCCCGTCCTCCCCCGGCGCGCTCTCCCGCCGCACGATGCTGGCCGGTGCCGCCGCGCTCGCCGGCACGACGGCGACGGCGGCCGCCACGGCCGTACCGGCCCAGGCCGCGACCTCCGCGTCCGGACCCGCGTCCCCCGCCGGAACCGCGTCCGCCGCCGGGTCCGGGTCCGCCGCGCGGCGTCGCGCGCGGACCGTGGTCTTCCGCGACGTGCGTCCGTTCGGCGCGGCGAAGGCCACGGACCTCGTCGTCGTCGACGGTCTGATCTCGGACGGCCCGGCGCCCCGGGGCGCCGAGATCGTCGACGGTGACGGCCGGATCGCGCTGCCGTCGCTCGTGGACGCCCACATCCACCCGGACAAGACGACCTGGGGCGGCTCCTGGGTGTCGCGCCGGCCCGCGAGCGGCATCGCCGACTACGTCGCCCAGGACGTCGAGCTGTTCCGCAGCCAGCGCCGGCCCGTCGGCGAGCGCGCGTACGGGCTGATGTCCCACGCCGTCTCCCGGGGCACCCGGGCGATGCGCGCCCACGCCGACGTGGCGCCCGCCTACGGACTGGCCGGGGTGGAGGGCGTGGCCGAGGCCCGTGAGCGGCTGCGCCACGCGCTCGACGTGCAGATCGTCGCCTTCCCCCAGCACGGCGTCATCCGCACCCCGGGCACGGCGGAGCTGCTCGACGAGGCGGCGCGCGAAGGTCTCGTCGACATGATCGGCGGTATCGACCCGATCGGTTTCGACGAGGCGCTCGACGAGCAGCTGGACATCGTCTTCGGCATCGCGGACCGCCACGGCGTCGGCGTGGACATCCATCTGCACGACCGGGGCGAGAAGGGCATGCGGGCCATGCGCGGCATCGTCGACCGTACGCGTGCGCTCTCCCTCGCCGGGAAGGTCACGGTCAGCCACGTCTTCTGCCTGCCGGGCCTGACGGACCGTGAACTCGGCGCGGTCGCGGCGGACCTGGGGGATCTGGACATCACCCTGACCACGGTCGCACCGTCCGACTCCCTGGTCCTGCCGATCGCCCGGCTGCGCGAGCACGGGGTGCGGGTCGGGCTCGGTTCGGACGGCGTGCGCGACTCCTGGAGCCCGTTCGGCAACGCCGACATGATGCACCGCGCGCACATCCTCGGGTGGGTGCGGGACGTGCGCCTGGACGAGGAACTGACGGACTGTTACGACGTCGCCGCGCACGGCGGTTCGGACGTGATGGGCCTGGCGCGCGCCGACTTCGCGGCCGGAGCCCCGGCCGACTTCGTCCTCGTCCGGGGCGAATGCCTGCCGCAGGTGGTGGTGGACATGCCTCGTCGGGACCTGGTGGTGCACGGGGGCCTGGTGGTGGCCCGGGACGGCGAGTTCCTCGGCTGACCGGTCGTGACCCGATCCTGACCGTCCATGGACGTTCGCCGACGGCCGGCCGGACACCCTCTCGGGTGCCCGGCCGGCTGTCTTCTAGAGGTACGGCTGCGTGATCAGCTCGAACGCGTGGCCGGCGGGGTCCTTGAAGTAGACCCCGCGACCACCGTGGTCGGTGTTGGTCTCGCCGGGGCGCCGCATCTGCGGGTCGGCCCAGTGCTCGACGCCCTGGTCGCGAAGCCGCCCGTAGGCGCGGTCGAACAGCTCCTCGTCGACAAGGAACGCGTAGTGCTGCATCTGGATCTCGACCGGGGGTTCGGCGAACTGGATCAGGACGCCGTCGGCGAGCTGGACGTTGACGAAGGGGCCCCAGGAGGGCGCCTCGGGGAGTTCCAGCAACTCCCGGAAGAACGTCGCCGATTCGTGGCGGTCCTTGGCGGCGATGATGGTGTGGTTGAACGTGACTGCCATGTGGATGACCTCGCTCTGTTGATTCGACACGGAAGTGGACTCGCAGTGCTCGAGCACTGGGGAGGTCCGCGCGCCGAACCGCGGGGGTGCCGCCGGGGCACCCGCTGAGCGGTCAGTCGTCCACCGGATGGCCCGTCTGTGTGTGGCGTCGAGTCGCCGGTCCGGTGTTCACGTCGAAGGACAGTACGTGATCAAGGCCCGGGCGGCAAGAGGGTGGGAGCGCTCCCTTCCGCCTCCTGCGCCACCTCCGGGAGTCCCTGCGCGAAGTATTGCCACGCCCCTGGGGTCACCCTATTGTCCCGGGCAGAAAGCGCTTTCCATCCGTCTGTGGGCGGCCTTACCGAGGGCTGCCCACGGGCGGTTTCTTCTGGACTGAACGTCAATCCCCACCCCCCCCATCGTTCGAAGACAAGAAGGACGGCGAGCATGAAGCGACCAGTCGCATTTCGACTCCACGCGGCAGCGGCAGCCATGGCTTTGGCGGCCGGGACCGGCGTGGTCCTGTCGATGCCCCAGGCATCGGCGGCGACCGGCGGCGCCACCGGTTACGCGACACAGAACGGCGGGACCACCGGCGGCGCGGGCGGCCAGACCGTACGGGCCACCACCGGAACCCAGATCCACGCGGCCCTGTGCGGACGCGCCACCAGCAGCACTCCCCTCATCATCCAGGTCGAGGGGACCGTCAACCACGCCAACACCGCCAAGGTGTCGGGCACCAGCTGCAACACCGCCGACGGCGTGATCGAGCTGAAGCAGATCAGCAACGTCACTCTCGTCGGAGTCGGCGCCGGCGCCGTCTTCGACCAACTCGGCATCCACATACGCGAGTCCAGCAACATCATCATCCAGAACGTCACCGTCAAGAACGTCAAGAAGTCGGGCTCGCCCATCTCCAACGGCGGCGACGCCATCGGCATGGAGAGCAGCGTCCGCAACGTCTGGGTCGACCACGTCACCCTGGAGGCGTCGGGCGGCGAGTCGGAGGGTTACGACGGCCTCTTCGACATGAAGGACGACACCAAGTACGTGACGCTGTCCTACAGCATCCTGCGCAACTCCGGCCGCGGCGGCCTGGTCGGCTCCAGCGAGACCGAGCTCTCGAACGGCTTCATCACGTACCACCACAACCTGTACGACAACATCGACTCGCGCGCACCCCTGCTGCGCGGCGGCACCGCCCACATGTACAACAACCACTACCGGCGGATCAACGAGTCCGGCATCAACTCCCGTGCGGGGGCGCACGCCAAGGTCGACAACAACTACTTCGAGGACTCCAAGGACGTCCTCGGCACCTTCTACACGACCGCGGCCGGCTACTGGCAGGTCAGTGGCAACGTCTTCGACAACGTGGCCTGGTCCGCGCGCACCTCCGACCACAACCCGGCGGGGCCGAACCCGCAGTCCAACGCCACGATCTCCATCCCGTACGCCTTCGCCCTCGACTCCGCCGGCTGCGTGCCGGACGTCGTCGCCCGGACGGCGGGCGCGGCCAAGGGGCTTCTGGTGTCGGACGGCAGCTGCACGCCGCAGACGCCCAGCCCCACCCCGACGCAGACGACCCCGACGCCGAGTCCGACGCAGACCACCCCCACCCCGGGTCCCACCACGCCCACTCCCGGACCGACGCAGCCGGGCGGGACCAACCTCAGCATCGGGGCGGGTTCCGACGGTTCGAGCAAGGCCGACGGTACGAGCTACGGCAACGTCCGGGACGGGAACCTGAGCACCTACTGGTCGCCGGCCGGCACGACCGGATCGGTGTCGATCAAGTGGGCCTCCGCCACCACCGTCTCCTCCCTCGCGATCCGTGAGGCGGCGGGGGCGACGGGCGCCATCGGGTCCTGGAAGGTCCTCAACGGCGACACCGGTGCAGTGCTGACGTCGGGCAGCGGTGCCGGCGTCATCACCATCCCCCGCACCACCCTCCAGAAGCTCACGTTCCAGATCGTCAGCTCGTCCGGCACCCCCCGGGTCGCCGAGTTCGAGACCTACGCCGGATAGCTCCGCAGCCTCGGTCCGGTTCCGGCTCCCCTCGGGGCCGGAGCCGGACCATCGCCGTTCCCCGCGCGCGTACCGCCGGTTCAGCTCACGAACTCGCGGTCGCCGTAGCGCACCTGGGCCTCCTCCCAGTCGGCGCCCAGTGCCGCCGTGAACCTCCGCGCCAGCGGCAGATCGGCGATCGGCGCGACGAGGACGAGCCTGCCGTCGAGGGTCACCGAACCGCCGCCGAGCTTCTCGCGGGCCTCGGGGTCGGCGACGAGCGCCTCACGGAGGCCGCTCGCCTCCACTCCGGGCACCTCGATCTCGACCGCGTCGGTCTCCGGGGACGTGCGCGGCAGACAGCGGAAGGTGAGCACGGCCTCCTGGTGGTACTCCTTGGCGATCACGCCCGCGATGTGGTGGAGCCCGTCGCGGCCCACCCTGTCGACGTCGAACTCACGCGACCGCTCGTACGTGGCCTGCCGCAGGTCGGCGGACCAGAAGACGCCGTCGAGGAGCGTCGAGGCGGCCGGCCGGGCACCGTGGGCGCGGATGATCGCGCGTACCTCGTGGTCGAACCGGGTCAGGCGGGTCTCGAGACGGGGGTCGTCCGGGTCGGTGATGACCGAGGTGTTGTCCGTCGCGAAGATCTCCGCCGCCGGGCAGCCGGGACCGGGCGGGCTCGCGTGGGTGCTCTGGACGCCGGTGATCACGAGCAGGAGGGCGGTGACGCCGGCGGCGAGGAGTCGGCGCGGTCGGGGAGTGGTGTCGATGTTCACGGCACGATCAACGAGCCCGGCCGGTGATCGTCGCGTCGCGGACCGGGAGACGCGTACCCGTGCTCATGCCGCGCCCCGCCCTCGGTGCCGGCCGTGCGGCGCACATGACGACTTGTCGCCAATAGGCGATCTGCCGCGTATGGGCGGCGGAGGGTGGGCAGCATCGTTCGCGGGCCGACCCGTCGTCCCCCGAGAAAGGAGCGCGCCGTGCTGTCCGACTTCTTCGAACGGCTGCTGAGACGCGGTGGAGCGGACCGGAGTGCGCCCCCGCGGCGTCCGGGGACGCTCGTCCTCGACGCCGACTTCTCCTCCGCCGAGCAGTGGACCGCGGGCCGGTCCTGGGCGTATCCCGACGGCGGCCCGACCAACCCCGGCGACAACAAGCTCGACCACCTCACGGCCGACCCGTCGTACAGCAGGACCGGCGTGTTCCGGGCGACCCGCCGGCCGGACGGCAACTGGGACGCGGGGCTGCTCACGACGGAGGGCAGCCCCGAGGGCTTCCTCGTCCGGGCGGGCGACGTCCTGGAAGCGCGGGTGCGGTTGCCGGTGGAGGCGGGCGCCTGGCCGGCGATCTGGACCTGGCTCGACGGCGGACAGGAGATCGACGTCTTCGAGTACCACCCCGACAACCCCGACCTCCTCGAACTGTCGAACCGCGTCCGGGGACGCCACCTGTACTTCCGGGACCCGGCGGTCCAGCCCGGGGCGTGGGTCGACCTCCGGGTCGAGTTCGGTGCGCGCAGTGTGGTGTGGTGGGTCAACGGCGCACGGGTCTTCGACGACCGGCGCGGGGTGGGACGTTCCTGGCGGGCCCATCTCATCGTCAACCTGTCGGTGTGCGCGGGCCGCTACCACCCGGCGCCCGATCCCGACACGTCGGAGATGTCGTACGAGGTGGCGGAGTTGCGGGTGTACCGGGCCTGACCCCTCCCGCGGTGCGGCCAGGCCGGCGCTCGGCCCGGATCGGGAACACGAGGGGGAGGCGGCCTCTCGGGGAACGGGCGTTGCGTAGGCTCCGACGGAGCGTTCCGCACGCCCGCACCGCGAGTCCGTACGACGAGGAGGACCCCC
This sequence comes from Streptomyces exfoliatus, assembly GCF_000725545.1. Taxonomy (GTDB): domain Bacteria; phylum Actinomycetota; class Actinomycetes; order Streptomycetales; family Streptomycetaceae; genus Streptomyces; species Streptomyces exfoliatus. The sequence goes on from NZ_JNZP01000012.1 coordinate 140,643, forward strand.
ATGAACACCGCCGACGAGGGACGGCAGCGGCTCGACGCGGCCAGTGTGCTCAACGCGAAGAGCACGCTGCTGCAGCTGCTCGCCCGCGCGGGGGTCTACACCGGTGACGCCGAGGAGCTGATCGGACTCGTCGAGGCCGGAGCCCTCGCCCTGGCGCACGAGGAGATCGGCGACAGCCCGCGAGACGCTCCTCAGGAGAAGGGGCCGCTCTACGCGTCCGGCTGGTCCGACGGCGCCCGGGACGCCGTGGACGCCTTGGGCGCCCTCGCGGAGCAGGCCCTGGTCCGTGCCGTCACCGCCGGCCCTTCGGCCTCCGCCCCCGACGAGCGCTCCCCCGTCCGGAGGGCGGAGATGGAGCGGGCCAAGGTGGCGGTCACCCCGCTCCACCTGTCGTTCTCCGAGGTCTCCGAGCTCGATCCGGAGGTCACCGACCAGGTGCTCGGCGCCGTCCTGCGCACGATGAGCCCCCGGGAGCGGGCCGGGTACCCGGGCCGTCTCGCGGAGTTCGCCGCGGCCCACCACGCGCGGCTGGAGCGGTTGTTCGCGGCGTACGGCCCCGGTGCCCCGATCGCCGTCCACGGGCGCTACTCCCTGGTCCACTCCCCCACCAGCGTCGCCGTTCTGGAACGCCTCGCGGCGGCGCCTTCGGCCCTGCACGAGGAGTGGGACGCCGCCGAGCTTCCGCCCGCCTGGCTGGACGGACTGACGGCGGCCTGGGGCTCGAAGGCCTGAGCCGCGCGCTCAACTCGACTCTCCTGAAGAGCAGTTGCGGTCGCTCGCCCTGGGGGCGCGCGACGCTTCGGCGATTCCGCCCTCTTGATACTTAGGTTAGGCTAAGTTAAGTTCCACTGCGGCCGACCTGGGGTGTGCCGACCCGGGTGTGCGCCCACGTCCCCACTCATCAGGAGAGACGGAAGAACATGACCTTACGGGTCGCGGTGGCCGGAGCCAGTGGCTATGCCGGCGGGGAGATCCTGCGCCTGCTGACCAACCATCCCGGCGTCGACGTGGGCGTGCTCGCCGCGCACAGCAGCGCCGGAAGCACCCTCGGACGGTCCCATCCCCAGCTGGCCTCCCTGGCCGACCGCGTCCTGACGGAGACGTCGGCCGAGGCGCTCGGCGGGCACGACGTGGTGTTCCTCGCCCTGCCTCACGGGCAGTCGGCGGCGCTGGCCCGGCAGCTGGGCGGCGACGTGCTGGTCGTGGACTGCGGGGCGGACTTCCGCTTACGGGACCCGGCCGAGTGGCGACGCTTCTACGGCGGCGACCACGCCGGCACCTGGCCCTACGGACTCCCCGAACTGCCGTGAGCCCGCGACGAGTTGAAGGGCACCTCCCGGATCGCCGTACCCGGCTGCTACCCGACCGCGGTCACCTTGGCGCTCTGGCCCGCGCACGCCGCCCGGCTGGTGGAGCCCGAGGTCGTGGTCGTCGCGGCCAGCGGGTCATCGGGGGCGGGGCGGGCCGCGAAACCGCACCTGCTCGGCTCCGAGCTGATGGGCTCCATGAGCCCGTACGGGGTCGGTGGCGGCCACCGGCACACCCCCGAGCTGACCCAGAACCTCTCCCTCGTGGCCGGCGAGCCCGTGACCGTCTCCTTCACGCCCACCCTCGCCCCCATGGCCCGCGGCATCCTCGCCACCTGCTCCGCCCGGCTCCGCCCGCACGTGGCCGCCGACGGCGGGGTGGACGAGGTCCGCGAGGTGTTCGAGGCCGCCTACGCCGACGAACCGTTCGTCCGGCTGCTACCGGCAGGTCAGTGGCCGTCCACGGCCTCGGTGCTCGGATCCAACACGGTGCAGGTGCAGGTGGCCGTCGATCCGGCCGCCCGCCGTCTCCTCTGCGTGAGCGCGATCGACAACCTGACGAAAGGCACCGCCGGTGGCGCGGTGCAGAGCATGAACGTCGCCCTCGGCCTGCCCGAAGGGCTCGGCCTGCCCATGAATGGAGTGGCTCCGTGACCGTGACCGCCGCCCGGGGATTCCTCGCCAGCGGGGTGTCCGCCGGCATCAAGACGTCCGGCGATCCCGACCTCGCCCTGGTGGTGAACAGGGGACCCGCACCGGCCGCCGCGGGCGTCTTCACCTCCAACCGGATCCAGGCCGCGCCCGTCCGCTGGTCACGGCAGGCCCTCGCGCGCGGAACCGTCTCCGCGGTCGTGCTGAACTCCGGCGGCGCCAACGCGTGCACGGGCGCGGCCGGAGCCGACGACGCACGGACGATGGCCGGACGGACCGCGCTGGCCGTCGGGATCGCCCCGGAGGACGTGGCCGTCTGCTCGACCGGGCTCATCGGTGTCCCGCTGCCGATGGACCGCGTCACGGCGGGCATCGCGCTCGCGGCGGCGCGGCTGACGTCCGACGGGGGACTGGACGCGGCCGTGGCCATCAGGACGACCGACTCCGTGCACAAGACGGCGGTCGCGTCCCGGTCCGGCTGGACCGTCGGCGGCATGGCGAAGGGCGCCGGCATGCTCGCGCCCGGCCTCGCCACCATGCTCGTGGTCCTCACCACCGACGCCGTGGCCGACGCCCCGCTGCTCGACACCGCGCTGCGCACGGCCGTCCGCACCACGTTCGACCGGGTCGACTCCGACGGCTGCATGTCCACGAACGACACCGTTCTCCTGCTCGCCTCGGGCGCGTCCGGTGTCACCCCTTCGGCCGCGGACCTCACCGAGGCCGTGCACGCCGTCTGCCTCGACCTGGCCCGGCAGCTGATCGCGGACGCCGAGGGCGCGTCGAAGGAGATCGAGATCGCGGTCGTCGGCGCCGCCTCCGAGGAGGACGCCGTGACCGTGGGCCGCTCGGTGGCCAGGAACAACCTCCTCAAGTGCGCCCTGCACGGCGAGGACCCGAACTGGGGCCGGGTGCTCTCGGCCATCGGCACGACCGACGCGGTCTTCGACCCCGACCACCTGGACGTCGCCGTCAACGGGGTCTGGGTCTGCCGGGACGGCGCGGCCGGGGAGCCGAGGGAGAAGGTCGACCTGACGGGCCGCCGCGTCACGATCACGGTCGACCTGCGCGCCGGAGAGGCGTCGGCCGAGATCTGGACCAACGACCTCACGGCCGCGTACGTGCACGAGAACAGCGCCTACAGCTCATGAGCGGAGGAGGAACGGGGATGAGGACGACCGTCACCGACGGCGTGGAGGGCGCGTCCGCCGTGGACCCCGGGGACGTGACCGCCAGGGACGTCCCCTGGTCGGAGGAGCTGCAGGGCCGGACCGTCGTCCTCAAGTGCGGCGGCAGCACCCTGATCGACCCCGCGCTCCGGCGGTCGTTCGCGCAGGACGTCGTCGAACTGTGGCACGCCGGGCTGCACCCGGTCGTCGTGCACGGCGGCGGCCCCCAGATCAGCGAGATGCTCGACCGCCTCGCCCTGGAGGTCAGGTTCGAGGCGGGGATGCGGGTGACCACGCCGGAGGCCATGGACGTGGTCCGCATGGTGCTCACCGGTCGCGTGCAGCGGGAGCTGGTGGGGGCCATCAACGCCCACGGGCCCTTCGCCGTCGGCATGTCGGGCGAGGACGCCCACACCCTGACCGCCGAGCGGCGCCCGGCCTGGGTGGACGGCCGGGCCGTCGACATCGGTCTCGTCGGCGACATCGTGGCTGTGGCCCCCGACACCGTACGGGACCTCCTGGCCGGGGGCCGTATCCCGGTCGTCTCGCCCGTCGCACGCGGCGCGGACGGGCAGATCTACAACGTCAACGCCGATCTCGCGGCGTCGGCGCTGGCCGTCGCCCTCGGCGCCGACCGGCTCGTGATGCTCACGGACGTCCCGGGCCTCTGCGCGGACTGGCCGCGCCGCACCGAGGTGATCCCCCGTCTGACGGCCGGCGAGCTGGACGCGCTGCTCCCCGGGCTCACGGGCGGGATGCTGCCGAAGATGGAGGGCTGTCTGCGTGCGGTCCGGTCCGGGGTCGGGCGCGTCCACGTCCTCGACGGGCGGACGCCGCACGCCGTCCTGCGGGGCGTCCTCACCGAGGAGAGCCCCGGCACCACGGTCCTGCCCGACGGCGCGAAGGACGGCGCGACCGACGGCCCGGCGGACGACGCGACTGACGACGCGGCGGACGACGCGACGAACGACCGGGAGATCCGCGTATGACCGCCCCACTGCCCGCTCCACCGCTCACGGACCGCTGGCGGGCGGTCATGATGGACACGTACGGCACTCCCCCGCTGGCCCTGGTCCGCGGTGAGGGCTGCACGGTCCGGGACGAGACCGGTCGCGCGTACACGGACTTCACCGGCGGCATCGCGGTCAACACTCTCGGACACGCCCATCCGGCCGTGGTCGCCGCCGTCACCGACCAGATCGCACGGCTCGGACACGTCTCGAACCTGTTCGTCGCCGAACCGCCGGTCGCGCTGGCCGAACGGCTCCTCGGGCTCTTCGGCAGGCCGGGGCGGGTGTTCTTCTCCAACTCCGGGGCGGAGGCGGTGGAGGGGGCCTTCAAGGCGGCCCGCCGCACCGGAAGGACCCACGTCGTCGCGATGGAGGGTGCCTTCCACGGCCGCACCATGGGAGCCCTGGCGCTCACGGGGCAGCCCGCGAAACGCGAGCCGTTCCTGCCGCTGCCCGGGGCGGTGACCCACGTGCCGTTCGGGGACGTCGAGGCCCTGCGCGCGGCCGTGTCGCGGGACACCGCGGCGGTGTTCGTCGAACCCGTACAGGGGGAGGCGGGCGTGATCCCCGCTCCCGACGGCTACCTGCGGGCCGCCCGCGCGATCACCCGCGCGACGGGAAGCCTCCTCGTCCTCGACGAGGTGCAGACCGGGATCGGCCGCACCGGGCACTGGTTCGCGCACCAGGCGGAGGCGGGCGTGGACCCGGACCTGGTGACCCTGGCCAAGGGCCTGGGAGGCGGCCTCCCGATCGGTGCCACGGTGGCGTTCGGCGCGGCGGCGGAGCTGCTCGGCCCCGGGCAGCACGGGTCCACCTTCGGCGGCAACCCGGTGGCCTGCGCGGCCGGTTCGGCCGTCCTCGACACCATCGCGTCGGAGGGACTCCTCGGGCACGCCGCCCGCATGGGTGAGCTCCTGCGGGACGGTGTGGCGGCGCTGAAGCACCCCCTGGTGGACGAGGTACGGGGTGCCGGGCTGCTGCTCGGCGTCGTGCTGACCGAGCCCGTCGCCGCCCGGGTCCAGGGGGCGGCGCAGGAGGCCGGGTTCCTCGTCAACGCCGCCGGCCCCGGAACCGTACGGCTGGCTCCGGCGCTCACGGTCTCGGCGCGTCAGGTCGGGGAACTGGTCGAGGCGCTCCCGGCGATCCTGGACGCGAGCCTCGACGGCGACGCGTAAGGACCGGGAGCTGCGGAGCGCGGGTGGCGGGCAGGCCCCGCCGCCCGCCACGCAGGCCCCGCCACCCGCCACGCAGGCCCCGCCACCCGCCACGCAAGCCTCGCCGCCCGCCACGCAGGGCGCGCCGCTATCCGCACGCCCGTCCCGGGTAGTCGGCGCTCTCCGGTACGCCGGCCTCGCGCATCCGGCGCAGGACCTCGTCCAGGGACGCGTCGTCGACGTCCACGGGCACGTTGGACTCCGTGTCGAAGACCATGGTGTCCGCGTCCGGGTGCCAGATCACCCACCGGGGCGGCGACGCCGGGGCGGCCCACAGGGCCGCGAACGGTGCGAGGTCCTTCTCTTCTCCCGTACTCACGGGGTTCCCTTCTCGGTGCGGCCGTCGACGTACGTCGCCACGACCTCGATGTCCCCGATCCGTGCGGTGTCGACCCGCCGGGGATCATCCCCGAGGACCACGAGGTCGGCACGCTTGCCCGGGGTGAGACTGCCCGCGCTGTCGTCCCAGTGGCAGGCGTACGCACCCGCGACGGTGTAGGCGTAGAGGGCCTCGTCGACCGTGACGCCCTCGTCCGGTCCGATCAGCCGGCCGGACGTGGAGGCGCGTTCGACCATGAACTGGATCGCGCGCAGCGGCGAGCCGTCCGTCACCGGCCGGTCCGAGCTGCCGACCAGCGTGACGCCGTGGTCGAGGAATCCCCGGCCCCGGTACATCCACGGCGCCCGCCGCTCCCCCATGACGTCGGCGTAGTCGTCGCCGAAGTAGCGGAGGAAGTTGGGCTGGACCACGGCGCTGACGCCGAGCCGGGCGAAGCGCGGGAGCTGGTCCGGGCGGATCAGGCCGGCGTGCTCCATCCGGTGCCGGGCGTCGGGGCGGGGCCGGCGCTCCTGGGCCCGCTCCAGGGCGTCCAGGGCGAGGTCGGCGGCCCGGTCCCCGATGGCGTGGACGGCGAGCTGCCAGCCGGCGAGGTGGCCGTCGACGACGAGGTCCGCGATCCGCTCGGGGTCGTCCTGGAACTGTCCGGTGTGCGACATGCCCTCGTACGGGTCGGTGAGCGCCGCCGTACGCGCCATCATGCCGCCGTCGGTGTAGATCTTCAGGGCGCCGAGGGAGAGCCAGTCGTCGCCGAAGCCGGTGCGCAGGCCGAGGTCGAGGGCGCGCGGGATGCCGTCGTCGCGGTGGGCGGCGCGCGGCCGGAGGGTGTCGCCCGCGGCCATGAGCTGGACGCGCAGGGGCAGCCGGCCCCGGTCCCTGAGGAGTTGGTACGCACCGAGTTCCACGGGGCTGTGGCCGAGGAGGCCGCCGCCGATGCCCGCCTCGGCGCAGGCGGTGATGCCTTCGGTGAGGCAGGCGCGGCCGGCGCGCTCGATGGCGTCGGCGAGTTCGTCCTGGGAGTACGGCAGCCGGAGTCGCCGTACGGCGGTCATGGCGCTCTCGGCGAGGAAGCCTTTCTCGTGGGGGACCTCGGCCGGGAGCAGGTCGAGGACGGCGCTGTTGACGACGCAGGCGTGCCCGGAGTCGTGCATGAGGAAGATCTTGCGGCCCTGGCCGACCCGGTCGAGTTCGGCGGCGGTGAGATGGCGACCCAGGGCCCGCTGGTCGTAGCCCGCGATGTCCACCCAGGCGCCGGGCGCGGGATGCCGGGAGACGGCGTCCGCGACGACGGCGAGGACGTCCTCGACGCGCTCGCAGGGCGCGATGCTCGGGGTGTTCGCCTTGAGTCCCGCCCAGGCGAGGTGGACGTGGCTGTCGATGAAGCCGGGGAGCACGGTGGCTCCCTGGAGGTCGACGACCTCGCGGGCGGGCAGTGAGGTGACGGCCTCGTCCAGGCCCACGACGCGTCCCCGCCAGATGCCGAGGTCGTGGGCGACCGGGTGGTCCGGGTCCATGGTGAGAAAGCGCGCGTTCGTCAGCCTCGTACAGAGCATGGGCAGTCCGTTCCCGGGTCGCTTGAGCTGTCGTCGGTCGCTGTCGCTCGTCGCTGCCGCCGTGGTCAGGAGGTCTTGGCCATCACGGTGCTCGGAGTGTCCGTATCGGTGTCCGTATCGGTGTCCGCGTCCACCGGGTATCGCTTGGGTGCCGCGGGCACCATCAGCGGCGTTCCCGTCTCCGGGTCGTCGATGATCCGGCAGGGCAGCCCGAAGACGTCCTCGACCAGTTCGGCGGTCATGACGGTCGAGGGGTCGCCCTCGGCCGCGATCACTCCCCCGGGCCGCATCACGATGAGGTGGGTGGCGTAGCGGCAGGCCTGGTTGAGGTCGTGGAGGACCGCCACGATCGTGTGGCCCTTGCGGGCGTGGAGTTCGGCGCACAGGTCGAGGACCTCGACCTGGTGCGCGATGTCCAGGAACGTGGTCGGTTCGTCGAGGAGCAGGATCGAGGTCTGCTGGGCGAGGACCATGGCGAGCCAGACGCGCTGGCGCTGGCCGCCGGACAGGTCGTCGACCGGGCGGTCGGCGAGTTCGAGCACACCGGTCTGGCGCATCGCCTCGACCACTGCGGCCTCGTCGTCGGCGGACCACTGCTTCAGGAGGCCCTGGTGGGGGTAGCGGCCACGGGCCACCAGATCGCCCACCGTGATGCCGCCGGGGGCGGTCGAGGACTGCGGGAGCAGTCCGAGCCGGCGGGCGACCTCGCGGGAGCGGTACGAGGCGATGGCCGCGCCATCGAGGTAGACCTGGCCGGCGCGCGGCTTGAGCATCCGGGCGAGGGCGGTGAGCAGCGTGGACTTGCCGCAGGCGTTCGGCCCGATGATCACGGTGAAGGAATGGTCGGGGATGTCGACGCCGAGGCCGGTCGCCACGGTCCGCTGGTCGTAGGAGAGGGTGAGGTTCTCGGCGCGCAGGCGGGTGGCGGGGCGGGGGGCCGAACGGTTCGTTGCTGTCATGCGCGGCTCTTTCGCGACTCGGTGACCAGTAGCCAGATGAGGTAGAGGCCGCCGACGCAGCCGGTGGCCGTGCCCACCGGGAGCAGTGCGGGGGCGAAGAGGCGTTGTACGGCGAGGTCGCTCAGGGCGAGCATGACGGCGCCCATGAGGGCGGACGGCAGCAGCGCGGGCCCGGACGATCCGGTGATCCTGCGGGCGACCTGGGGCGCGGCCAGGGCGATGAACCAGATGGGGCCGGTCACGGCGGTGGCGAACGCGGCCAGGGCGACGCTGATGACGAGGAGCACGGTGCAGGTGCGGGTCACGTCGACGCCGAGGGCCATGGCGGTGGTGTCGCCCATCTCGACCATGGAGAGGCGGCGGGAGAGGAGGAGCGCGAGGGGCAGGAGGACGGCGACGGCGATGCCGATGGCGTGGGCGTGCGTCCAGAGCCGGTTTCCGAGGCTGCCGATCAGCCAGGCCTGCGCCTCCAGGGCTTCCTGGAAGGTGGCCCTGGTGATCAGGTACGAGTTGACGGCGAGGAGCAGGGCACTGACGCCGATGCCGACGACGACGAGGCGGAAGCCCTGGATCCCCCGGCCGATCATGAGGAGGTGGACGGCGAGGGCCGTGGCGAGGCCGCCGATCAGCGCGCCGAGCGCGATCTGGGTCATGCTGCCGTGCAGCACGACGATGACGACGAGGGCGCCCACGGCGGAGCCGTTGGTGAAGCCGATGATGTCCGGGCTGCCCAGCGGGTTGCCCGTGATGCTCTGCAGGATGGCGCCGCTCACGGCGAGGGCCGCGCCGACGCACAGCGCGGTCACGAGCCGGGGCATGCGCAGGGTGTTGACGACGAAGTCGGCGATCCCGGTGCCGTCGCCGGTGAGGGCCTGGAGGACCTCTGTGACGGTCAGGTCGAAGTCGCCGGTGGTCAGGGTGACGCCCATGACGGCGACGAGCGCGACGAGCAGGGCCGCGGTGACGGCGACGGTACGGCGCCGTACGAGCAGCGAGACACCGCCGGATCGGGTGCGGACGACCCGGCCGGTGACGACACGGGGCAGGTCCCGGGCGGTCGCGGGCCCGGGCCGGGAGCCGGGCGACGGTTCGGGCGCGGAGGCCTTCGCCTCCCGTACGGCAGTCACAACATGACCAGCTTTCGGCGGCGGCACAGGGCGATGAAGAGGGGGGCGCCGATGAAGGCGGTCACGATGCCGACCTGCACCTCGCCGGGGGCGCCGAGCACCCGGCCGAGGACGTCCGAGCCGATGAGCAGGACGGGGGCGATCAGCATCGAGTACGCGAACACCCAGCGCTGGTCGGGGCCGACGACGAACCGGGCGATGTGCGGTACGGCCAGGCCCACGAAGCCGATGGGTCCCGCGGCGGCGGTGGCGGCCCCGCACAGGAGCATCACGGCGACGGCGCCGAGGGCGCGGGTCCGGCCGACGTTCACCCCGAGGGCCCGGCCCATCTGGTCGCCCATGGCCAGGGCGTTGAGCGACGGGGCGAGGACGAGGGCGATGACGAGGCCGACGGCGATGAAGGGGAGGGACATCAGGACGATGTCGTGGTAGCGGCCGGCGAGGGAGCCCACGGTCCAGAAGCGGAACTGGTCGAAGGCCCTCGGGTTGAGCAGCAGGATCGCCCAGTTGAAGGCGTACAGGACGGCGGTGACGGCGGCGCCCGCGACGACGAGCCGTTCGGGGGAGGCGAGTTTCCGGCCGGACGAGCCGAGGAGGAAGACGCCGACGGACGCGGCGGCGGCGCCCGCGAGGGCGAACCACACGTAGCCGAGGGGCGCCGCGATGCCCAAGAAGGCGATGGCCACGACCACGCCGGCGGAGGCGCCCAGGTTGACGCCGAGCATGCCGGGGTCGGCGAGCGGGTTGCGGGTCAGGGCCTGCATCAGGGCCCCGGCCAGGCCGAGGGCCGTGCCGACGAGCAGGCCGAGGACCGTCCGGGGGATGCGGTAGTCGTGGATGATCACCGAGGTCTCCGAACCGTCCGGGTTCCACAGGACGTTCCAGGTGGCGGTGAAGGGAATGCCCCGGGTGCCCACCCAGATGCTGAGGAGTCCGACCAGGACCAGTGCGGCGAGGGCGAGGACCAGGCCTAAGCCGCGGAACGCGGCGCCGGTGCGGCCCGTCGGAGGCGGTGCGGCCGGATCGGAGGCCCCTTCCAGCGGACGGGGCTGCTGTCCCGACACCACCCGGGATTCGACGGACAACGACAACTCCCCCTGGCGGCGGTTCAGATGTACGACGAGAGCCCCACGGCGCACGGACCGACGGATCACGACTTAGGCGAGGCTAACCGAACCGAATCGAGCGGTCAACGCGCCCGGCGGGCCCCGGACGAGCCCCCGCACGGCTTCGCGCGCGACTCGCCGCGGAGCCCGCCCCCAGGCCCTCCGGTCAGAGTAGGCTTACCTAACCATTCGCTCATCTCCGTGAAGGAGTCACATGCCAACGGGCGGACTGACGGGGGGACTTGTCCTCCGCCGAGCGATCAGAGGACAGCGCCGCCGCGTCATCGCGGCCTCCCTGCTCGGCATGACCCATCAGGGCTGCGAGGCCCTGGTGCCGGTGGTCATCGGCGCCGCCATCGACACGGCGGTGGCGACCGGTTCCTCCGAGCAGCTGCTGCGTCTGCTGCTCGTGCTCGCCGTGCTCTTCCTGGTCCTGTCGACCTGTTACCGCACCAGCGCCCGCATCACCGAGGGCACCGGCGAAATCGCCGCGCACCGGCTGCGGCTCGATCTGGCCGCGCGGGTGCTCGACCCCCGGGGCGGCGCCGACGCCGACCGGCTCCCCGGCGCGCTGACCAGCATCGCCACCAACGACGCCCGCCGCGTGGGTTCGGTGGCCACCGTCATCTCGTACGGGGTGTCGGCCGTCGCCGCGCTGGTGATCAGCGCCGTCGCACTCCTCGACATCTCCGTCCCGCTCGGCCTGCTCGTCCTGCTCGGCATCCCCCCGCTCCTGTGGCTCGGGCACCGCATCAGCCGACCGCTCGAACGGCGCAGCGAGACCGAGCAGGAGCGCGCCGCCCACGCCTCGGGCGTCGCCGCCGACCTCGTCTCGGGGCTGCGCGTCCTCAAGGGCATGGGCGCGGAGTCGGCGGCCGTGGCCCGCTACCGGACCACCAGTCAGGACTCGCTGGCCGCCGCGCTGCGGGCCGCCCGCAGCCGGGCCGGGCACGAGGGCGCGGTCCTCGCGCTCACCGGCGTCTTCATCGCCGTGATCGCCGTGGTGGGCGCGTACCTCGCCATGGACGGCAGCATCAGCGTCGGTGACCTGGTGGCCGCGGTGGGCCTCGCGCAGTTCCTCCTCGGCCCCTTCCAGCTCCTCACCTACGTCAACGCCGAACTCGCCCAGGGCCGTGCGTCGGCCCGGCGGATCGCCGAGGTGCTCGCCGCGCCCGTCACCGTCGAGGCCGGGCACGAGGTGCCCGCCGACCGGGCCGCGGGACAACTGGCCCTGCGCGGGGTGACGCTCGGCGCGCTACGGGGCGTCGACCTCGACCTCCCGGCCGGCAGCCTGACCGGGATCGTCGCCCAGGACCCGGCGGCCGCCCGTGACCTCCTCTTCTGTCTGGCCCGGGAGGCGGACCCCGCCGAGGGCGCGATCGAACTCGACGGCACACCGCTGACCTCGCTCGATCCCGACGCGCTGCGCCGGGTCGTGCTGGTCGCCCACCATGACGCGGACCTGTTCGAGAGCACGCTGCTCGACAACGTCCGGGCCGGGGCGGACGGCGGCACCACGTCGGTCGAGCGGGCGCTCAGGGCCTCGGCTGCCGATGACGTCGCCCGGCTCCTGCCGGACGGCGGCGACACCCTGCTCGCCGAACGCGGGCGGTCGCTCTCGGGCGGCCAGCGCCAGCGCGTCGCGCTCGCCCGCGCGCTCGCCGCCGACCGGCCCGTCCTGGTGCTGCACGACCCGACGACCGCCGTGGACACCGTCACCGAGTCACGGATCGCCGCCCGGCTGCGCGAGATCCGCCGCGACCGCACCACGGTCCTGGTCACCACGAGCCCCGCGCTCCTCGCGGTGACCGACCGGGTGGTGGTCCTGGAGGACGGGACCGTACGGGCCGCGGGGCACCACACCGAACTCCTCGCCGCCGACGCGGCGTACCGTGCGGCGGTGCTGGCATGACGACCGCCGACGTGACGAAGTCCGAGGGCCCGGCTCAGGCCTCCGAAGGCCGTACGCGAGAGACGGACACGAAAGGGACGGAACAGTCCATGAGCGGTACCCGCCCCGACCGTGTGCTCCTCCCGACCGCCACCGGGGCCGAGTCCCTCGCGGCGCTCCGCGCCATGCTGCACGGCCACCGGCTCCTCGCCGTGGGGGCGATCACCGTCCTGGTCGCGGGCACGGGCGTCGGACTGCTCACCGCTCCCCTCCTCGGGCACATCGTCGACCTCGTGGTGGACCGGGAGGGCGCGCCCGCCCTGACGCTGCCACTGGTCCTGCTCGTCGTGGTCGCGGTGGCGCGCGGCGCCGCCGCGACCGTCGGCAGCACCCTCGTGGCGCGGCTCGGCGAGACCGTACTCGCCGCCCTGCGCGAGCAGTTCATCGAGCGGGCGCTCCGGCTGCCGCTGGACCGCGTCGAGGCGGCCGGTTCGGGCGACCTCGTATCCCGGGTCACCAGCGACGTGTCGATGATCGGGAAGTCGGTGCGGCAGGCGCTGCCGGAGTTCAGCCGCTCCGCCCTCACGATCGTGCTCACCCTCGTCGGACTCGCCGTCCTCGACTGGCGCTTCCTGCTCGCGGCGCTGCTCGCCGCGCCCGTCCAGGTGCTGTCGGTGCGCTGGTACCTGCGCCGGGCGGCCCCCGTGTACGGCGAACACCGGGTCGCCACGGGCGCGTTGCAGCACCAGCTGCTCGACAGCGTCGGCGGGGTGCGGACCGTACGGGCGTTCCGCCTGAACGGGACGCACACCGAGCTCCTGGAGCGGCGCTCCGCGGCGGCGCGCGACCTGGGACTGCGGGGCATCCACATCGTCACCGGCTTCTTCTCCCGGCTCAACCTGGCCGAGTTCATCGGGCTCGCCGCGATGCTCGGCACCGGGTTCGTCCTGGTCGACCGGGGTGCGGTCAGCATCGGTACGGCCACGGCCGCCGCGCTGTACTTCCACAGTCTCTTCAACCCGATCAACGCGACCCTGTTCCTCCTGGACGACGCCCAGTCGGCGGGGGCCAGCTTCGCCCGCCTGGTCGGGGTCTCGAACCTGCCGGCGGAGCGGCCGGCCGCCGACCACCACGCCCTCGCGGACGGCTCGGTCGAGGTCTCCGCGCTCAGCCACGCGTACGGCTCCGGAGCCCCCGTGCTGCACGAGGTCGACCTCTGGGTGCGGAGCGGGGAACGGGTCGCCCTCGTGGGCGCGAGCGGGGCCGGAAAGACCACCCTGGCCAAGCTCGTCGCGGGCGTCCACACCCCCACCGGCGGCTCGATCAGGCTGGGTGGGGTGGACTCCGGGGAGCTCGGCCCGGCCGGGGTCCGGCGCGCGGTCGCGCTCATCAGCCAGGAGGTGCACGTCTTCGCCGGGACCCTCGCCGACGATCTGCGCCTGGCCCGGCCCGAGGCCGACGACCAGGCCCTGCGGGCGGCGCTCGACCGGGTCGGGGCGCTCGAGTGGGCGCTGGCGCTGCCCGAGGGCGTGGACACGGTCGTCGGGGAGGGCGGGCACCGGCTGACGGTCACCCAGGCGCAGCATCTCGCCCTGGCCCGGCTCGTGCTCGCGGATCCGCCCATCGCGATCCTCGACGAGGCCACCGCCGACGCGGGGAGCGCCGGCGCGCGGGTCCTGGAGGAGGCGGCCGCCCGCGCCCTGGAGGGCCGTACGGGGCTGCTCGTCGCCCACCGGCTGCCGCAGGCCGCCGCGGCCGACCGGATCGTCGTGCTCGACCAGGGCCGGGTCGTGGAGACCGGCACCCACGAGGAGCTGGTGGCCGCGGGCGGCCGGTACTCCGACCTGTGGGCGGCCTGGTCCGCCAGCCGCAGGGATCCCGGCGACAGGGTGCCGCACCAGGCCCCGGACGCGCAGGCGGACTCGGATGCGGACGCGCCGGTCGCGCCGACCGTCTAGGAAGGCTCCCGCGCATACGAAGGGGGGCGGCACGACGTCACGTCGTGCCGCCCCCCTTCCGCTGCCGTGGGTCAGTCCTGCCGGGCTATGAGGCTCGCCGGACGCAGGTCGGTCCAGTGGCTCTCCACGTAGGCCAGGCAGCCCTCACGGGTGTCCTCGCCGAACACGGTCCGCCATCCGGCGGGGACCTCGGCGAAGGACGGCCACAGCGAGTGCTGGTTCTCGTCGTTGACCAGAACCAGGAAGCGGCCCTGCGGGTCCTCGAACGGGTTCGTGCTCATGCGTTCTCACTCCTCATGCGTGGTCGGGCGTCATGTGTGGTCATTCGTAGTGCGTGGTCAGCCGTGTGTCACGCGGGACAGCCGGGACAGGGGCTGCTCGGGGTCGGCCGTCACCGCGCGCAGCAGGGTCCGGAACTCCTCCGCGAGCGCCCGGGCCTTCGCCGGGCCGAGCCGGTCCGTCGCGTGGATCAGGCCGCAGTGCACGGGCCCTTCGCCCCGGGGTTCGTGGAAGCCGAGCGTCAGGTCGGCCCGGGTCGCGCCGGTCGGGACGGTCACGAGCGTGCCCATGCCGCCCTCAAGGCGTTCGAGGTCCGCCTGTTCGTGGTGGACCACCATCACCTGGGGGCCCTCCGGCCGCAGCCCGGCCGCGCGGACCACCTCGTCGAAGGGGACGTCCTGCCGGTCGAGGGCGCTCAGCGTGGTCTCCCGTACACGGGTCAGGAGCTCCGTGAAGGTGGGGTCGCCCGCGGTGTCGGTGCGCAGCACGACCGTGTTGAGGAAGCATCCGACGAGGTCGGCTAGCTGGTCGTCGTCGCGTCCCGCGACCATGGTGCCGATGGGCAGGTCGGTGCCGGATCCGTGGGCGGTGAGCAGGGCCGCGAGGGCCGCGTGCAGCACCATGAACATGCTGGTGCCGGTGGCCCTCGCCAGCCGGTCCACGGCCGCGTGGAGCCGCTCGTCGAGGACGAACTCGACGACTCCCGCCGCCCGGCGGCCGCCCTGGCCGGTGATCGCTCCCGGCTCCGCCGGCAGGGCGAGCTCCCGCGGCGCGTCCTCCAGCGCCCGCCGCCAGTAGGCCAGTTGCCGGGCGCCCCTGCTGTCGGGATCGGCGGGGTCGCCGAGGACCTCGCGCGCCCAGCGGGCGTAGTCGCCGTAGGTGACGGGGAGCGGCCGCCAGTCGGGCGCACGGCCGGCCGTGCGCGCGCCGTACGCCGTGGTGAGGTCACGGAACAGCGGGACGACCGACCACTCGTCGACGGCCAGGTAGTGCGGGGTGAGCAGGACCGCCTGGGCCCCGTCGGGGCCGGTGAGCAGGTGGGCCCGGAGCGGGGCCTCCCGCTCCAGGTCCGGTGCGGTGGCGGCGAGTTGGGCGAGCCGGGCGTCCAGGTCCGCGCAGTGCTCCACGGCCAGGTCCGGGGCCGCGACGGCCCGGCGGACCAGGTCTCCCGTACGTACGGCGAAGGCCGTGCGCAGGGGTTCGTGCCGGGCGGTGACGTCGGCGAGCGCGGCGGTGAGGGCGTCCTCGTCGAGGCCGCCGGCCGAGCGCAGGACCAGGGCGTGGTCGAAGCCGGGGCTCCGGCGGTACGCCTGCCACTGCCACCGCTGTACGGGGGCGGCAGGCGGCTCGGTGCCTTCGGCGGCCGGGCCCTCGGCGGCGCGCAGCGGCGGCCGTGCGGCGGAGGCGCCGTCCAGCTTGCCGGCGATTCCGGCGACCGTCAGCGCGTCGAAGACGTCGCGGATGCTCAGCTCGACGCCGAACTCGGCGCGGATGCGCCCGAGGAGCCGCATGGAGGCCATGGAGTGGCCGCCGAGGGCGAAGAAGCTGTCGTGCACGCCGACCGTGTCGAGCCTGAGGATCTCGCGGAACAGCGCGGCGATCCGGGCCTGTGTCTCCGTCGCGGGACGGGCGTCCCCGGTCATCGCCGACCAGTCGGGCGCGGGCAGCGCCTTGTGGTCGAGCTTGCCGTTGGGAGTGAGCGGCAGCGGGCCGTCGAGCGGCACGACGAGGGCGGGGACCATGTACTCGGGGAGCAGCGCGGCGACGTGGGCGCGCAGGGCCTGCGGGTCGAGTTCCCCTGCCGTGCCGGTGCCCGGCTCGGGTACGGCGTAGCCCACCAGGCGGACGATGTCGCCGGCGCGGTCGGGCAGGACGGCGGCCTGGGCGACCGACGGGTGTCCGGCGAGGGCGGCCTCGATCTCGCCCAGTTCGATGCGGAAGCCGCGGATCTTCACCTGGGTGTCGACCCGGCCGAGGAAGTCGAGGTTCCCGTCGGCGCGCCAGCGGGCTCGGTCGCCGGTGCGGTACATGCGGCTGCCGGGTGTGCCGTACGGGTCGGCGACGAACCGTTCCGAGCTGAGCGCGGGCTGTCCGAGGTAGCCGCGGGCGAGGCCGCGCCCGGCCACGTACAGCTCACCGACCACGCCGGGCGGCACGGGGCGCAGGTGCTCGTCGAGGACGTAGCAGCGGGTGTTGGGGTCCGGGCGGCCGATCGGCACCCGGCCGGTGGCGCGTCCGCCGTGTTCGCGGGCGGGCCACAGGGTGGAGTTGACGGTGGCCTCGGTGAGTCCGTACGCGCAGATCAGGTCGGCGGTGGCGCCGAAGCGTTCGAAGAGGTCCGGGGGCACGGTCTCGGTGCCGACCAGGACGGTCGACCCCTCGGGCAGCCGGCACTCGGCGGGAAGGGCCGACACCAGGGACGGCGGCAGGATCATGTGGGTGATCCGCTGGTCCGCGAGGAAGTCGGTGAGGGCGGGTCCGGCGACGCGGGCCTCGTCGGTGATGAGGACGAGCCGTCCGCCGTGGCAGAGCGCCATGGCGAGTTCGAACACGAAGACGTCGAAGCCGATGGACGCGAACTGCAGGACGTGGCTGTCGTGCCGGAGGCCCATCCGGTCGACGGCGGTGGCGACGAGGCTGGCGATGCCCTCGTGCGGGACGACGACGCCCTTGGGGCGGCCGGTCGAGCCGGAGGTGTAGATCACGTACGCGGCCCCGTCGAGGGCGGCCGGTGCGGCGGGCGGCGGTGTGCCGGGCAGCGTGGCGAGTGCGGCGCCCGTGTCGGGGGCGTCGAGGAGCAGCACGGTGACGCCGGGAACGTCCGGGATCTTGCCGGCGACGGACTCGGTGCCGACCACGACGGCCGCGCCCGAGTTCTCGATCATGTAGCTGAGGCGGTCGCCGGGGTGGACGAGGTCGAGCGGCAGGAAGGCGGCGCCGAGCTTCAGGGCGGCGAGGACGGCGGCGACCATGTCCGCCGAGCGCGGGACGGCCACGCCGACGACGCTCTCGGCGCCGACCCCGTGGGCGGCGAGCAGCCGGGCGAGGCGGTTGGCGCGGGCGTCGAGCTGGGCGTACGTCGTCGGGCGGGAGCGGTCGACGACGGCGACCGCGTCGGGGTGCTCGTCGACCCGGCGGGCGAAGAGCGCGGGCAAGGTCTCCTCGTCGACCTCGCGGGGCAGGCCGTTGAAGCCGTCGAGGACGAGGCGGTGCTCCTCGTCGGTGAGGATGGTGGCGCCGGACAACGGCCGGTCGGGGGCCTCGACGAGGGCGCCGACGAGCCTGCGGAGACGGTCGCCGACGCGCTCGGCGGTCTCCCGGTCGAAGAGTTCGGTGGAGAACTCCAGGCGGCAGCCGAGGGAGTCGCCGGCGCCGTCGGCGGTGGTGTGCTCGGTGAAGCTGAACACGAGGTCGAACTTGGCGGTGCCGATCCGGTGCGGCAGGTAGTGGGCCCTGAGCCCCGGCAGGCGCAGCGATCCTTCCGTGCGGACGTGGTGGCCGACCATCACCTGGAACAGCGGGTTCCTGGAGAGCGAGCGGGTCGGGTTGAGCTTCTCGACGACGGCCTCGAAGGGGACGTCGGCGTGGGAGAAGGCGGCGAGGTCGGTCGCGCGGACCCGGGCGAGGAGTTCGGTGAAGCTGGGGTCGCCCGCGAGGTCGGTGCGGAGCACGAGCGTGTTCACGAAGAAGCCGACGAGGTCGTCGAGGGCCTCGTCGCCGCGTCCCGCGATGGGGGCGCCGAGGGGGATGTCGGTGCCGGCGCCGAGGCGGTGGAGCAGGGCGGCCACGGCCGCGTGCACGACCATGAACATGCTGGTGCCGGAGTCCCGGGCGAGGCGCCTGAGACCGTCGTGGACCGTGCGATCGAAGGTGATGTCGAGTTCGGCGCCGCTGAACGTGGGGCGGGCGGGCCGCGGCCGGTCGGTGGGCAGGTCGAGTTCCTCGGGGGCGCCGGCCAGGGCGGTCCGCCAGTGCTCCAGCTGCCGGGCGGCGAGGCTGTCCGGGTCGGCCGGGTCGCCGAGGAGCCGCTGCTGCCAGAGGGCGTAGTCGGCGTACTGGACGGGCAGCGGCTCCCAGGCGGGTGCGGCGCCTTCGAGGCGGGCCGTGTAGGCGGTGGTGAGGTCCTGGAGGAACGGTCGGTCGGACCACTCGTCGGTGGTGATGTGGTGGAGCAGCAGCACGACGACGTGCTCGTCGGGCGCCACCTCCACGACGGTGGCGCGCAGCGGCAGTTCGGCGGCGAGGTCGAACGGCCGGTGGACGGCGGTGTCCACGATGCCGGGCACCTCGTCCTCCGTGGCGCGCAGGTGCTCGACGACCGGGGCGGCCGATCCGGCGGGCAGGATCCGCTGGTACGCCTGGCCGTCCCGCTCGGCGAAGAGGGTGCGCAGGGCCTCGTGACGGTCGGTCACGTCGGCGAGGGCGGCGCGCCACGCCTCCCGGTCGAAGGGGCCGTGCAGGCGCATGACCAGCGGGAAGTTGTACGCGGCCGAGGTGCACTCGATCTGCTGGATGACCCACAGGCGCTGCTGGGCGTGGGAGAGCGGCAGTTCCTCGGGGCGCTCCGCGGCGACGAGCGCCGGACGGGCGGCGCCGTGCGAGGCGGTCGCGCGGGCGACGAGTTCGGCGACGGTGGGTGCCTCGAACAGGTCGCGGATCGCCAGTTCGGCGTCGAGGGCGGTGCGGGCGCGGCTGACGAGCCGGGTCGCGAGGAGCGAGTGCCCGCCGAGGTCGAAGAAGTCGCTGTCGATGCCGACGCTTCCCTCGGGGAGGCCGAGGACCTCGGCGAAGAGCCCGCACAAGGTCTCCTCGTGGGGCGTGCGCGGGGCGCGGCTGATGCCCGTGCCGGTGAGATCGGGGGCGGGCAGGGCCTTGACGTCGAGCTTGCCGTTGACGGTCAGCGGCAGGGTCGCGACGGTGACCAGGGCGGACGGGACCATGTAGTCGGGCAGCTGGGGCTTGAGGTGGTCGCGGAGCCGCTGGGGCAGCGTGTCGTCGGCCGGGGCGGCCTCCTCCCGTACGACGTAGCCGACGAGGCGCTTGGTCCCGGCGGTCTCGTGGACGACGACGGCGGCGTGGGCCACCTCGGGGTGGGTGGTCAGGGCGGTGGAGATCTCGCCGAGTTCGACGCGGTAGCCGCGGATCTTGACCTGGTCGTCGGTGCGGCCGAGGAAGTCGAGCAGGCCGTCGGGGCGCTGCCGTACGAGGTCCCCGGTGCGGTACATGCGCTCGCCGGGTGCGCCGAACGGGTCGGCGACGAAGCGTTCGGCGGTCAGCGCGGCCCGGTCGTGGTAGCCGCGGGCCAGGCCGGTGCCCGCGATGTACAGCTCGCCGGGGCAGCCGGGCGGCACGGGACGCAGCATGGCGTCGAGGACGTGGGCGCGGGTGTTGCGGATGGGCCTGCCGACGGTGGGCGTGGCGCTCTCGGTGGTGGAGCCGCCGAGGGTGTTGATCGTGTACTCGGTGGGGCCGTAGAGGTTGTAGCCGTACGTGCCCTCGGTGCGGCGCAGCTGGGTCCAGACGGTGTCGGACACGGCCTCGCCGCCGAGCAGGACGAGCGAGGGCCGGTGCCTGCCCGCGGTGTCGTCCTGGTCGAGGAGGCCTTCCTCGATGAGCAGCTGGGCGTAGGTGGGCGTCACGTTGACGACGTCGACGCGGTGCTCGTCGCAGTAGGCGACCAGTGCCTCCGCGTCGCGGCGGAGCTCCTCGTCGCAGACGTGGACCTCGTGGCCCTCGACGAGCCAGAGGAGTTCCTCCCACGACATGTCGAAGGCGAAGGAGACGGTGTGCGCGATGCGCAGGCGTCGCCCGCCGGCCGAGGCGATGGCCGGGTCGAAGATCTCCTTCTGGTGGTTGAGCTGCATGTTCGTCAGTCCCCTGTACGGGGTGACGACGCCCTTGGGGCGGCCGGTGGAGCCGGAGGTGTAGATGACGTACGCCGGGTGGTCCAGACGGTCCGGCAGTCCGTGGGCGAAAGCGGGCCGTTCGGCGTCGGTGACCTCGTCGCCGGACAGGGCGGCCAGTTCCGCGGTCACGGCCGGGTCGTCGAGGAGGAGTTCGGGGGCGACGGGGCCGTC
Organism: Streptomyces exfoliatus; assembly: GCF_000725545.1. Taxonomy (GTDB): domain Bacteria; phylum Actinomycetota; class Actinomycetes; order Streptomycetales; family Streptomycetaceae; genus Streptomyces; species Streptomyces exfoliatus. Next base: position 161,281 of record NZ_JNZP01000012.1, read on the forward strand.
GGCGCGCCGCAGCGTCGGGGCGACGGCGGTCGTGGACACCAGGCAGAGCGGGCCGGTGTCCTCTGCCATGAGGCGCAGCCGGTCGGCGGGGTGGTCGAGGTCGAGCGGCAGGTAGGCGGCGCCGGTCCGCAGGACGGCGAACAGCGCGGCGACCATCTCGATGGAGCGGGGCAGCGCCAGCGCCACGACCTTCTCGGGGCCCGCGCCCCGGGCGAGCAGCAGCCGGGCGAGCCGGTTGACCTGGGCGTCGAGCTCGGCGTAGGTGAGGGCGCGGTCGCCGAAGACGAGGGCGACGGCGTCAGGGGTACGGGCGACCTGCGCCGTGAGCATGTCGGCGACGGTCTCGTCCGGCACCGGCTCGCGTGTGGCCTCCCGGCCGTCGGCCAGGGCGCTGCGCTCGGCGGGGAGCAGCAGGTCCACGCCGACGGTCCTGGCGGCCCCGGCGGTGGGCCCGTCGAGGGCCGTGCCGAGCCGGTCGAGGACCGTGGTGAACCGGGCCAGGATCGTGGCGGCGGCCTCGGCGTCGAAGAGGTCGGGCCTGGCGGCGAGGGTGATCCGCAGCCGGGCTCCGGGCGTCACGATGAGGGTGAGCGGGAAGTGGGTGCCGTCCACGTTGGACACGCCGGTGATGCCGTGCCGTTCGCGGAGCGCCGCGGCCCGGTCCTCGCCGTCGGCCGAGCGGAGCACGAACAGGGTGTCGAAGAGGCGGCGGTGGCCGGACTCCTGCTGCAGGGCGCCGAGGCCCACGTACTCGTACGGCATGACGGCGGCGCGCTCGGACTGTGTGCGGCGCAGCAGGTCGAGCAGGGGCTCGTCCGGAGTGAAGGTGACACGGGCGGGGATCGTGTTGAGGAACATGCCGATGATGCCGGCCACGTTCGGGACGTCCGCCGGGCGGCCGGATACCGCCGTGCCGAAGGCGATGTCGTTGCGGCCGGTCATCGCCGAGAGCACCAGCGCCCAGGCCACGTTGAGGACGGTGTTGAGGGTGAGCCCGTGCCGGCGGGCGGCGGCACGCAGCCGGTCGCCGGTCTCCTGGGTGAGGAGCGCGTCGATGTCCACCGGTATGACCGGTCCGGTGTCGCGTCCCGAGGGGGCGAGCAGCGTCGGCTCGTCGAAGCCGGCGAGCGCCCGGCGCCAGGCGTCGAGGGCGACCGTGGTGTCCTGCGCGTCGAGCCAGGCGAGGTGGTCGCGGTAGGAGCCGGGCATCGGCAGGCCGGTGGGGTCACCGGCCCGCTCGTACAGCGTGAACAGCTCCTCCAGGAACAGCCAGGCGGACCAGCCGTCCCACAGGATGAGGTGGTGGGTGACGACGAGCCGGTCCCGGCCGTCGCCGAGCCGGATGAGGAGCAGCCGGCAGAGCGGCGCCGAGGACAGGTCGAAGCGCTGCCTGCGGTCGGCGGCGAGCAGTTCCTCGGTCCTGGTCCGCTGTTCTTCGGCGGGCAGGTCGGACAGGTCGGCCTCGACGAGGGGGATCTCGGCGCCGTCCGCGATGAACTGGACGGGGCGGGGCAGGCCGTCGCTGGTGAACCCGGCACGGAGCCCGGTGTTGCGGTCGAGGAGGGTCCGGCAGGCGGCGCGGAGCCGGTCGGCGTCGATCCGGCGGTCGAGGTCCAGGGTCTCCTGCGACTGGTAGACGTCGAGTGCGTCGCCGGCGTCGTAGGTGGCGTGGAAGTACATGCCCTCCTGGAGCGGGGAGAGCGGCCAGACGTCCGCGACGGGAAGCCCGGCCGCGGCGTGGACGCGCGCGGTCTCCTCGGGGGTGAGGTCGAGCCCGCCGAGCGGGGCCGCGGGCTCCGGCGCCGGGGGCTCGGGCGGCGCGGCGGCGGTCAGCTGGTCGAGCAGTGCCTTGAGGGCGGGGTCGACGGCGGCGCCGGACTGCTGCTGGAGCGTCAGGACGGCCTGGAGGGCGGCGGCGGCCTGCCCGGCGTCGGAGGCGGAGACGGTCACTCCGTCTGGGTGCACGGGTACCTCGGGTGTCTCGGGCGAGTCGGGGGCCGGGGGTGCTCCGGCGTCCCCGTGGACGGTCGCGGCGGCGGCGAGGGCGGCGGGCGTGCGGCACTCGAACACGTCGCGGGGGCTGAGCGTCAGCCCCCGGGCACGCGCGCGCGTGGCGACGGTGATCGAGCTGAGGCTGTCGCCGCCGAGCACGAAGAAGTCGTCGTCGACGCCCGTCCCGGGTACGCCGAGGACCTCGTCGAAGATCTCGCACAGGGCGTGCTCGCGTGCGTCGCGGGGTGCGCGACCGCCGGCGCGGGGCGCGGCCCCGGGGGCGGGCAGGGCGTTCTGGTCGAGCTTGCCGCTGGGGGTCAGCGGCAGTTCGGCGAGGACGACGACGGCGCTCGGCACCATCGCGGCGGGCAGCGCCCCGCCGAGCGCCGCGTGCAGGTCGTCGGGGGCGGGCGCGGCGCCGGGGGCCGGGACGGCGTAGCCGACGAGGGCGCCTTCGCGGACGACGACGGCCGCGCGGGCCACGCCGGGCAGTGCGGCGAGGGCGGTCTCGATCTCGCCGAGCTCGATCCGGTTGCCGCGGATCTTGACCTGGCGGTCGGTGCGGCCGAGGTACTCGACGGCCCCGTCGGCGCGGCGGCGCACCAGGTCGCCGGTGCGGTACATGCGCTCCCCCGCTCCCCCGAACGGATCGGCCACGAAGCGTTCGGCGGTGAGGCCGGGCCGGTCGTGGTAGGCGCGGGCCAGCTGGACGCCCGCGAGGTACAGCTCGCCCGGCACCCCTTCCGGGACCGGCCGGAGGAACGGGTCAAGCACGTACAGGCGGGTGTTCCAGACGGGCCGGCCGATCGGGACGGCGGGCTCGGTGCCGCCCTCGTACGGGAAGAAGGTGACGTCGACGGCCGCCTCGGTCGGGCCGTACAGGTTGTGCAGCGGCACGGGGGCGCGCCCCGGGCTGGAGGTCAGCTCCCACCAGCGGCGGGCGTCGGCGCCGGTGAGCGCCTCGCCGCTGCAGAACACCCGGCGCAGGCTCGCCGCCCAGTCGGGACCCGTACCTGCGTCGGCCTCCATGACCTGTACGAAGGCCGCCAGCATCGACGGCACGAAGTGGGTCGTGGTGACGCGCCGGTCGGCGATCAGGCGGGCCAGGTAGGCCGGGTCGCGGTGGCCGTCGGGGCGGGCGAGGACGACGGTCGCGCCCTCGGTCAGGGCCCAGAAGAACTCCCACACCGACACGTCGAAGCTGGACGGGGTCTTCTGCAGGACGCGGTCGTCGGCGGTCAGCCCGTACGCGCTCCGCATCCAGGCGAGCCGGTTCACGACGGCCCGGTGGGTGACGGCGACGCCCTTGGGGCGGCCGGTGGAGCCCGAGGTGTAGATGAGGTACGCCGGGTGGTCGGGCCCCGCCGGCCGGGGCGGGGTGTCGAGCGCCGCCGCGTCACCCCCGTCGGGGCTGCCGGGAGCGGTGTTCTCGTGCTCCTCCGTGCCGACGACGAGGTGCCGCAGATCCGTTACGCGGGGCAGCCGCCCGACCGCTTCGGCGGTCGTCACGACGAGACGCGTCCCGGAGTCGGCGAGCATGAACGCCACCCGGTCGGCGGGGTAGTCCAGGTCGACGGGCAGGTAGGCGGCGCCCGCCTTGAGGACTCCGAGCAGCGCGACCATCAGTTCGGCCGAGCGCGGGACGGCGACGGCGACGTACCGCTCGGGGCCCGCGCCGTGTGCCCGGAGCCGCCGGGCCAGTGCCTCGGCCCGCCGGTCGAGTTCGGCGTAGCTGAGGGTGGTGTCCTCGAAGACGACGGCGGGCGCGTCCGGGGTGCGGTCCGCCCACGCGGCGAAGAGGCCGGCGAGGGTCGCGTCGGGGACGGGGTGCGCGGTGGCGTTGAGCTCGTCGAGGTGCGCGCGCTCGCGGGGGGACAGCAGGTCGGTCCGGGCGACGGCGCGGCCGGGGTCGGCGACCACGGTCCGCAGGAGGGCCGTGAAGCGGTGGGCGAGGACGGCCACCGCCACCTGGTCGAGGCGGGCGGCGTCGTGCTTGAACCGCAGCAGCAGTCCGGCGTCGGTGGGCTCGACGACGAGCGCGAGCGGGTAGTGGACGGCGTCGAAGACCTCGACGCCGGTGATGAGCGGCGCGTCGGTCGCCTGCCCGGCCGTGGTGTCGTCGGTCGGGTGGTTCTCGAAGACCACGAGCGTGTCGAAGAGTTCGCCGCCGCCCGTGGTCCGCTGGATGTCGGCGAGTCCGAGGTGTTGGTGGTCGAGGAGCGCGGAGTGCTCGTCCTGGACGCGGCGGAGGAGTTCGGTGAGCGTCTCCCCCGGACGGAGGGTCACCCGGGCGGGCACGGTGTTGATGAACAGGCCCACGGCCGCGTCGAGCCCCGGGACCTCCGTCGTCCGGCCGGACACGGTGGTGCCGAAGACGACGTCACGACCGCCGGTGAGACCGCCGAGCAGCAGACCCCACAGACCGTGGAAGACGCTGCTCAGGGTCAGCCCGTGGTTCCTGGCGTAGCCGGTCAGCGCGTCGACGAGGTCCCGCGGCAGCCGTGTGTCGACGTGCTCGGGACGGGCGGGTGCCGGGGCGGCGTCGTATCCGGGAGAGAGCGCGGGAAGCCGGGTGGGGCCCGCGAGGCCGTCGAGCGCCCGGCGCCAGGCCTCACGGGCGGCGTCCAGGTCACGGCCCGCCAGCCAGGAGAGGTACGGCTCGGGGGCCGGGGGCGCGGGCAGTTCGGCGCCCCGGAGGGCGGCGGTCAGTTCGCGCAGCAGGACGGCGACGGACCAGCCGTCGGCGACGATGTGGTGCAGGGTGAGCAGCAGCCGGTGCCGTCGGCCGTCCCTGATGAGGGTGGCGCGCAGCAGGGGCGGACGGGCGAGGTCGAACGTTTCGGCACGGTCGGCGCGGAGGATGTCGTCCAGGGCGGTCGTGGCGGTGTCGGCCTCCCGCCACGGGAGGGTCGCCTGGTCGGCGAGCCGCTGGACGACCTGGCCGCCGGGGAGCTGGCGGAACGAGGCGCGCAGCAGCGGGTGCCGGTCGAGGAGCGCCTGCAGGGCGCCGCGGAGGCGGTCCGGTTCGACGGGGCCCTCGAGGTCGAGGAGTTCCTGGACGAGGTAGAGGTCGGTGGACCGGTCGTCGTACTCCGCGTGGAAGAAGAAACCTTCCTGGAGGGGCGAGACGGGCAGCGCGTCCGGGTCGAGGTCGACCCGTCGCGCCGGGGCGGCGACCTCCTCGCGGGCGGTTCTGGCGAGGGCCGCCACGGTCCGGTTCCGGAACACCTCGCGCGGGGTGATCGCGAGTCCGGCCTCGCGGGCGCGGTTGACCAGCTGGATGGCGACGATGCTGTCACCGCCCAGCTCGAAGAAGCTGTCGTGGACGCCGACCGCCGGCAGGCCGAGGACCTCGGCGAACAGGGCGGCGAGCGCGGTCTCGGCGGGGGTGCCCGGGGCGTCGGTGCCGGTCATCGACGTCCAGCGGGGCTCGGGCAGGGCCTTGGCGTCGAGCTTGCCGTTGGGGGTCAGCGGCAGCGGGCCGTCGAGGACGACGACGGCCGAGGGCACCATGTGGTCGGGCAGGGTGTCCGTCACGCGCGCGCGTGCGGCGGTGACGGCGGCGTCAGTGCCGTCGGCGCCGGTGTTCGTTCCCGTACCCGCGTTCGTTCCCGTGCCCGCGTTCGTTCCCGTGCCCGCCTCGGCGGGGGTCTCCGCCGCCTCCGGGACGAGGTACGCGACGAGACGCTTGACGCCCCGGTGGTCCTCGCGGGCGAGGACGGCGGCCTGGGCGATGCCCGGGCAGGCCATGAAGGCGCTCTCGATCTCGCCCGGCTCGACGCGGTGGCCGCGGATCTTGATCTGGCCGTCGGCGCGGCCGAGGAACTCCAGGTTGCCGTCGGCGCCCCAGCGGACCCGGTCCCCCGTGCGGTACATCCGGGTGCCGGGGGCGCCGTACGGGTCGGCGACGAACCGTTCCGAGGTGAGCCCCTCGCGGCCGAGGTAGCCCCGGGCGAGGCCGCGCCCGGCGACGTACAGCTCGCCCTCCGTGCCGACGGGGACGGGCCGGAGCGCCGTGTCGAGGACGTAGGCGCGGGTGTTGGGGTCGGGGCGTCCGATGGGGGCCGGGCCCGGCCGGTCGGGGTCGGCGAGCCAGAGCGTGGAGTTGACGCTCGCCTCGGTGAGGCCGTACGCGACGACGACCCGGAGGCGTCCGTCCCAGCGGGCGATCAGTTCGCCGGGGACGGCCTCGGTGCCGACGACGAGCACCGCGCCGGGCGGGAGTTCGCACTCCTGCGGCAGGGCGGATACGAGCGAGGGCGGCAGGATCATGTGGGTGGCGCGGTGGCGCGCGATGTACTCGGTGAGGGCGGGGCCCGCCACGCGGCGCTCGGCGGGGACGACGATGATCCGTCCCCCGACGCAGAGCGACATGATCAGGTCCCACACCGTGACGTCGAAGCCCACGGAGGCGAACTGCACGACGCGGCTCTCGGCGGTGACGCCGATCCGGTCGGTGGCCGTGGCGATGAGGCTGCCGACGCCGTCGTGCGGGACGACGACGCCCTTCGGGCGGCCGGTCGAGCCGGAGGTGTAGATGACGTACGCGGCCTGGTCCAGGGAGACCGGTGGCAGCGGCTCGGGGTCGGCAGGGGCGGCGAGGGCGGCCACGGTGTCCGGGGCGTCGAGCCGCAGCAGGGTGACGCCCTCGGCCGCGGGCAGGTCGCCGGCGAGTTCGGTCACGGTGACGACGGTGCGCGCCCCGGCGTCGGTCAGCATGTAGGCGATGCGGTCCCGGGGGTGGTCGGCGTCCAGCGGCAGATAGGCCGCGCCGGCCTTCATCACGGCGAGCAGGGCGACGACGAGTTCCGGTGAGCGGGGCAGGGCGACGCCCACCACGTCCTCGGCGCCGACGCCACGGGAACGGAGCAGGCGGGCGAGCCGGTCGGCGGCGTCGTCGAGTGCGGCGTACGTCAGTTCCCGCTCCTCGCAGACGAGCGCGACGGCCTCGGGGGTCCGGCGGACCTGGCGCTCGAAGGCGGCGGGCCAGGACAGCTCGGGCACCTCGCGGGGTGCGGTGCCGAACCGGTCGAGCAGGAGGGCGCGTTCGGCGTCCGAGGTCAGCTCGATGCGGCCCAGGGGGCGGTCGAGGTCCTCGGTGAAGGCGTGGAGCAGGCCGAGGAAGCGCCGTTCGTGGTCGGCGAGCGTGGCCGCGTCACAGACGTCGGCGTCGGCGTCGAGGTGGAGGGTGACACCCCGGCCCGCCGCGCCCTCGGCGAAGCTGAACGCCAGGTCGCTGACCGGTCCGAGCCACTCGGGGCGCAGTTCGGCCTCGTGGTCCGCGAACCGGAGGTCCCCGGAGCGGGGCAGGATGTTGACGGTCGGGCCGACGAGCTCCGGTACGCCGTCGACCAGGCCCAGTTCCCTGGCCAGGTCCTCGGCGCGGTACCGCCCGTGGGCGACGGCGTCGGCGACCGTGTCGCGCACCTGTGTCACGAGGGCGCGGCCGGTGGTGCCGGGGCGGACGGTGAGGCGCAGCGGGACGATGTTGGAGACCATGCCGGGGACCCGCGCGGAGATCTCGTCGTCGCGGGCGGCGACGGGCAGGCCGAGGACGAGGTCCTGTTCGCCGCTCGCCCGGTGCAGATGGGCGGCGACGGCCGCGACGAGGATCCGGGACGGCCGTACCCCGGCGCCGCGGGCGGCGGCGGTCAGCCGCTCGACGGTCACCGGGGGCAGTTCGGTGGTCCGCCGGAGCCGTCGGGTCATGGGGGCCGGGGCCCGGTCGACGAGCCGCACGGGCTCGGTCCTGCCCGCCATGCGCTCCAGCCACCACGTCCGGTCTGCGGCGTGCCGCTCCGACGCGCGGTACGCGCGGTCGGCGGCGACGAGACGGGACAGGGACCGGTCGAGGGGTGCGGCGACCCCGTCCGCGGCGTCGGCGGCCGAGTAGAGCTCGCCGGCGCGTCGGGTGATCAGGGCGACGCCCATGCCGTCCGTCACGATGTGGTGGTACCGCTGGCACCACAGCACGCGGTCGTCGGCGAGCCGCAGCAGGGCGTGGGCGAAGAGCGGGTCACGGGCGAGGTCGACGGGCCGGTCGCGGTCGGTGGCCATCCACGCGGCGGCGGCCTCGTCGGGGTCGGCGGTGGCGCGAAGGTCCACGACGGGAAGGTCGAAGGGGACGGGACGGGGGGTCTGGCGCGGCCCGTCCTCGCCGGGGGTGACGCCGACGTGGAGGCACTCGGCCTCGTCCAGGGCCCGGCGGACGGCGGCGGTGAGCCGGCCGAGGTCGACGGCGCCGCGGAGGTGGAGCGCGAAGACGATGTTGTAGGCGGAGCTGTCCGGTTCGATCTGCTGGGCCAGCCAGATGCCGGATTGCCCGCCGGTGACGGGGAGGCCGGAGGTGTCCCGGTCCGACTCGACGTCAAACATCGTACGAAGTGGCCTTTCCCTGGAGGTGCGTGGCGGGGCGGCCCGGATGACGCCGACGGCGTGGCGAGGTTCCGCCACGCCGTCGGTCGGGTCGGCTCCGGGCTGGTGGCGCGTCAGCCGGTGGTCGTCACTTGATGGCTGCGAGCAGGGGCTCGATCTCGTCGATGGCGTAGGGGATCGAGAGAACGGTGTTGAAGGAGAACGCGGCGCCGATGTCCGGGTCCTGGTAGGGCACGAACAGGTCGCGCTTCTCCTGGTGGACCTTCAGCTTCTTGTAGAGCGGCTCGCCCTTGATGCGGTCGTTGGCCTCGGTGCTGGAGGTGACCCAGACGAGCCGGTCGACGTCGAGGACGTTCAGCTTCTCGGCGCTGAGTTCGGCGACGTTCCAGCCCGGCTTGGCCAGGGTGTCGATCTCCGGCTTCAGCTTGAAGCCCAGTCCGGCGAAGAAGATCGACTTGGGGTCGGTCTTCGTGAACGCCGAGTACTTGCCGGCCTCGAAGCTGTCGGCGACGGCCAGGGTCTTGGTGGCGAACTCGGGGTGCTTGTCGCGGACGGCCTTGAAGCGGGCGTCGATGTCCGTGATCAGTTTGCCGGCCTCGGCGTCCTTGCCCAGCGCCTTGCCGATCTGCTGGGTCATCAGCTGCCAGGGCGCCCCGTAGTCGGGGTGGTCCTTGGGCTGGGCGACGACCTTGGTGAACTTGGAGAGCGTGTCGTACTGCTCCTTCTTCATCCCCGAGTACTGGGCGATGACGAGGTCGGGCTTGAGCGCCGCGATCTTCTCGATGTTGTACTCGTCGCGCTCACCCACGATCTGCGGCTGGGTGGATCCCCACTTGTCCTTGGCCCAGGGCCACTTGCCGTACGGCTTCTCCTTGAACCAGTCGACCGCGCCGGCCGGCTTGACGCCGAGCGCGAGCACCGCGTCCTGGTCGGACAGGCCCAGGGTGACGACGGTCTTCGGCTCCTTGTCGATCGTCGTGGAGCCGTACTTGTGCTCGACGGTGACGGGGAACGCGGCGGGCTTGCCGCCGCCGTCGGCCGATGCCGTCGGGGTGGTGGTGGCGGGCGACTCGGACTTCTCCGACCCGCCGCCGCAGGCGGCGAGGGCGAGTGCCGCCACCGCGACGACGGCCACACGGGGGGCAGATCTGGCGAACCGCGCCAGAGCGGGACGTGCACCAGCGGACACGGACGTTCCTTTCGGGGGATTCACAGTGCGTGCCACGCCCGCCGGGACGACAGGGCCGCCGGCCGGCCGGGGGTGGCGTTCGTGCGTGGGGGGGGGTGGGACGGAGGGGCGCTAGGGGGTGTCTTGGCGATCAGGCCGGATCAGGGAGCGGCGTTCGGTGCCGTGGATCGCAAGGCGGAGGAGGGAGTCATGGCGGAGCCATGGGGAGTGACGACAACGCGGCGAGGCGCGGTGCCGGACGCCGCGAGCCCGGCCTGATCGGCAAGACACCCCCTATCGCGCCGTGCCGACGCCGTCGGCCATCGGCCGTACCGCCCCGGCTGTCGTGGCGGCCTCGGCGGCGGAGGTGGCAGGGGCCCGGTCGAGGACCGAGGCGAGGATCTCGCCGACCCTGATCGCGGTGTTGGAAAGCAGGGACGAGGTGATGCCGTGGGTGTGCTCGGTGCCGCCCTGGAGGTAGATGCCGCAGCGCAGTTCGGGGTCGGTGGCGAGCCGGTAGTCCCGTTCGACGCGGACCCGTCCCTGGTCGTCGCGGTGGCAGCGGTCGGCGACCGGGCCGAGGAGGCCGAGGGGTTCGGCGGGGTCGTATCCGGTGGCGTAGACGACGACGTCGGCGTCGAGAGTGCTCTCCTCGCCGGTGACGAGCGAGGTGACGAAGGCGCGCACCTTGTCCGGGCCGTCCTCGACGCCGGTGAGCCGGGAGATGTTGATGAAGCGCAGCCGCTCGGTGCCGAGGACCTTCTCCTGGTACGCCTGGCGGTAGAGGTCGTCGATGAGGTCGATGTCCACCACGGAGTAGTTGGTGTTCCCGTGGTACTCCATCAGCTTGCGCTTGGTGTCGTCGGGGGCCGTGAAGTACTCGTCGACGGCGTCCGGGTCGAAGATCCGGTTGGCGAAGGCGCTGTCGTCGGCGGGGCTGTAGCCGTAGCGGGAGAAGACAGCGCAGATCTCGGCCGCGGGGAACCTGCGGTGCAGGTAGGCCACGTTCTCTGCGGCGCTCTGTCCGGCGCCGACGACGACGAAGCGCTCGGGAGAGGTGCCTTCGAGGCCCTCCACCTTGGCGAGCAGGTCGGAGTTGTGCCAGACCCGGTCGCTGCGCTCGACGCCTTCCGGCATGCGAGGGCGAAGTCCCGTACCGAGGACGAGGTTCCGGGCGCGGTGCACCACGGTCTCGGATCCGGACCGGGCGGTCACGTCCAGGTACTCCACGACGCCGTCGCGCTCGACCGGTTCGACGGAGATGATCTCGTGGCCGTAGGAGACCATGTCGTCCACCTTGGACGCGGCCCACTCGAAGTAGTCGTGGAACTCGACGCGGAGCGGGAAGAGGTTCTTGTGGTTGACGAAGTCGATCAGCCGGCCCTTGCTCTGCAGGTAACAGAGGAAGCTGTATTCGCTGGTCGGGTTGCGCAGCGTCACCAGGTCCTTGAGGAAGGACACCTGCATGGTCGCGTCGTCGATCAGCATGCCGCGGTGCCAGCCGAACCGGGGCTGGCGCTCGAAGAAGTGGGCGGTGACCGCTTCCTGCCTTCCGACGCGGGCGTTGTGCTCGCTGAGCGCTATCGCCATGGCCACATTGGACGGCCCGAAGCCGATGCCTATGAGGTCGTGGACCAGAGGTGCGTCACCAGGAGGAACCTGCGACATGTCACTCCCATCGTGCGGGAAAGAGGCTGAGGGGGAACGGGCATCGGGCACGCCGACGTCGCGGCAGCCGCGCAGAACTTAGGTAAAGCTAACCTGATCCGACGGCGCTGTCGACCGGACAAATCGGACCTGACGAAGTGCAGGCAATTCCAACAGCCACATGAATCAAGGTAGTTGCACTGTTAGGTAAGGCTTGCTTTACTTCTGACGGTCAGTCGCCTTCCGAGGAGGAAACCCGATGCGGGTCGTCATGTTCGGTTATCAGACCTGGGGCCATCGCACCCTCCGGGCGCTCCTGGACTCCGAACACGATGTGGTGCTCGTCGTGACGCACCCCAAGAGCGAGCACGCGTACGAGAAGATCTGGAGCGACTCGGTCGCCGACCTCGCGACGGAGCACGGCGTCCCGGTCGTCATCCGCAACAGGCCCGACGACGAGGAGCTGTTCGCCCGCCTCAAGGAGGCGGACCCGGACATCATCGTCGCGAACAACTGGCGTACGTGGATCCCGCCGCACATCTACAACCTGCCCCGCCACGGGACGCTGAACATCCACGACTCGCTGCTGCCCAAGTACGCCGGCTTCTCCCCGCTGATCTGGGCCCTCATCAACGGCGAGCGGGAAGTCGGCGTCACGGCCCACATGATGGACGAGGTCCTCGACGCCGGCGACATCGTCCAGCAGCGCGCGGTGCCCGTCGGACCGAAGGACACGGCCACCGACCTCTTCCACAAGACGGTCGACCTCATCGCCCCGGTCACGATCGGCGCACTCGACCAGATCGCCTCGGGACAGGCAGAGTTCACCCGGCAGGACCGGTCACAGGCCAGCTTCTTCCACAAGCGGGCCGAGGAGGACATCCGCATCGACTGGACCTGGCCCGCCGAGGTCCTGGAGCGCCTGGTCCGCGCCCAGTCCGCGCCGTACCCGAGCGCCTTCACCTTCCACCGGGGCAAGCGTCTCGAAATCCTCTCCGCCGTGGTCTCCGAGGGACGCTACGGCGGCACCCCGGGCCGCGTCTTCTACCGCGAGGGGGACGGCGTCGTGATCGTCGCCGGGGCCGACGCCCGCACCGGCCGCAACCACGGCCTCGCCCTCACCCGCGTCCGGACCGAGGACGGCCACGAGCTGCCGGCCACCGAGTACTTCACCTCCATGGGCGGCTACCTCACCAGCCGCCCCTGACGACCGGGGTGAGTGAGGAACAGCCGATGGACCGGCCCGTCGTCTCCGGTGTCGCGCACGACCTCTCGGGGGCGACGTTCGCCGTCGTCGGCATCTCGACCATGCCGACCGACTGGGCGCAAGTCTTCCGATCGCTCGCGAACGCCGGCCTGACACTCGACCCGCTCACGGGCGCGGCCCCGCCGGCCCCGCCCGCCCAGGGCGTCACGCCGCCCTCCCCCGGCGTGACGCCCTCCCCCGGCGCGCCACCTCCCAGCGTGCTGGATCTCAACGCGTACCTCATGCACTCCGTCGGCAGGGCCGCGCGCCGGAAACTGGCCGAGAAGCTGGAGGCCCGGGGGTTACGCCTCTGGCACCTCACCGTGATGACGCTGCTCGCCGAACTCGGCCCGCAGATGAAGACGGCCCTCGCGACCAGGCTCGCCATCAACCCCAGCGACCTGGTGAAGATCGTCGACGATCTGGTGCGCCTCCGCCACGCGCACTGCGTCCGGGACCGGGCGGACCGGCGCCGCGTCGTCGTACGGCTCACCCCGGAGGGCGGGGCGGCCCTCCGCGACCTCAGCGCGGAGATCGCGTCCACGGACGACGAGATCCTGGCCCCGCTCGACACCGGGGAGCGCGAGCAACTGGCCTCGTTACTGCGTCGCGTCCATGGCCACCTCGAACGGGCACCGGCCGAGCGGGCGCGCCGGCGCCCCTGATCACAACCGTGACCTCCCGGTGATCGAACCCGGGAATTAATAGGTTAGGCTCACCTAACAAGAGCCCGCGATGGCCGCTGCCCCTGCTCGGGGCGGGCCGGTCGGGGCCTCAGTACACCCTGCCCGGAGACAAGGATCCACCATGCCTTCTGTGTTCACCCCCCTTCGTCGTCGCGTCCTCGCGGCGGGCGCCGCCGCGGTCTCGCTCGGCCTGATGGTGACCGGGTGCGGCTCGGACGAGAAGAAAGACGACGCGGCAGGCGCGGAGACCAAGGCCCCGGCAGGCGCTTTCCCCGTCACCATCAAGAGCGCCCTCGGTGAAGCCGTCATCAAGGAGAAGCCGAAGCGCGTCGTGACCCTCGGTCAGGGCTCCGCGGAGACCGCCATCGCCCTCGGCAACGTCCCGGTCGGCATCGAGAGCTACCCGTGGGGCAGCGACAAGACGGGCTACCTGCCCTGGATCCACGACGCGGTGAAGAAGTCCGGCGCCACGCTGCCCAAGCAGTTCAACGGTGGTGAGGAGCTCGACATCGAGGCCATCACCGAGCTCGAGCCCGACGTCATCCTCGCCCCGTGGTCCGGCATCACGCAGAAGCAGTACGACATCCTCAAGGACATCGCGCCGACCGTCGCCTATCCCGACAAGGCGTGGAGCACCAACTGGGACCAGCAGATCGAGATCATCTCGAAGGCGCTGGGCCAGCCGGAGAAGGCCAAGGAGCTGACGTCGAAGATCGACAAGCAGCTCACGGACGCCGCCGCGACCCGCCCGAACTACAAGAACGTCACGTTCTCGTACATCTACAACACCGGCCCCGGCACCCTCGGCATCTTCAAGCCCGAGGAGCAGCGCGTGTCCATGGTGTCGAAGCTGGGCCTCAAGGTCGACCCGATCGTGAACACGTTCAAGGAGACCGACGGCACCGACTCGGCCCTCATCGGCCTGGAGAACGCCAACAAGCTTTCCAAGAGCGACATCGCCTTCACCTTCTACATGGACGACAAGTCCCGCAAGGAGATCGAGGCGCAGCCGCTGTACGCGGCGATCCCGGCCGTGAAGAAGGGCGCGCTCGTCTACAGCAACGACCAGCCGTTCGTCACCGCCTCGTCGATGATCAACCCGCTGACGGTGCCGTACAGCATCGAGCGCTACCTCCCGATGATCGACAAGGCCGTCGCCAAGGCCGGGAAGTAACAGCGGGTCCCCCAGCGTGACCACTCTCTCCCGGATCGGCCAAGGCCCCGCCGTCGTACGGCGGGGCCTTGCCCGGCATGTCATGGCCGCCGTCCTGTGTCTCCTCCTGCTCGCTCTCGCGCTGCTCGCCAGCGTGATGTTCGGCAGCAAGCCGACGTCCCTCGGCGACGTCCTGCGGGTGATCACCGGTGACGGCGACAGCTACACCCGTACCGTCGTCGAGAGCCGCTACCCGCGCACCGCCCTCGGCGTCCTCGCGGGTCTCTGTCTCGCTGTCGCCGGAACCCTGATGCAGGGCATCACGCGCAATCCGCTCGCCGAGCCGGGACTCCTCGGCATCAACGCGGGCGCGTCCGCGAGCATCGTCGCCGCCACCGCGTTCCTCGGTGCCTCCGGACAGCAGCAGACCATCTGGTGGGCCCTCCTCGGCGCCCTCGCGACCGGAGTCGTCGTCCATGTCGTCGGCACCGCGGGCGGCGGTGGCGGACCGGTGCGCCTGGTGCTCGCGGGTGCGGTGCTCTCCGCCGTCCTCGCCGCGTTCATCCAGGCCGTCGCGCTGTCCAACCCGCGGGTCTTCGACACCTACCGCTACTGGGTGGTGGGCGCGCTCGGCGGGCGCGGCTTCGACGCATTCTGGGCGGTCGCGCCGTTCGCCGCGGCGGGTCTGCTCCTCGCCCTGCTGCTCGCGCCCGGGCTCAACGCCATGGCGATGGGCGACGACAAGGCGGCCTCCCTCGGCATCAGTCCGGCCCGGGTCAAGGGCGCGGGACTGCTCGCCGCGACCCTGCTGGCCGCCGCCGCCACAGCGGCCGTCGGGCCCATCGCCTTCGTCGGCCTCGCCGTCCCGCACGTGGTGCGGGCGCTCGTGGGCGCCGACTTCCGGGCCCAGATCCTGTTCACCGCGCTCGCGGGTCCCGCGCTGCTGCTCTTCGCCGATGTCATCGGCCGGGTCCTGCTGCGCCCGCAGGAGCTCATGGTCGGAGTGGTCACCGCCTTCATCGGCGCCCCGGCCCTGCTCTTCGCCGTTCGTCGTATGAGGGGAGCGGCATGAAGACCGCCGACCGGACCGCCACCACGAACAGCGCCGACGGCGCTCTCGCGGCGCCGAAGAGCGGGGTGCGGCCCGCGGGCCGTGGGATCCTGCGGATCGGTCCCTGGGTCGCCGTGCCCGTCCGCCGCTCCACCGTGATCGCCGCCGTCGTGGCGCTGCTGCTGCTCTGCGGGGTGGCCGTGGCCACCCTGTCGATGGGCAGGCTCGGCATCGCCCTGCCCGACCTGCCGTCGGCCCTCGCCGGTGACGCCACGGGCAAGAACGCGTTCGTCCTGAACCGGCTGCGCGGCCCGAGGCTCGTGGTGGCCATCGCCACCGGCGCGGCCTTCGGCCTCTCGGGGGCCCTGTTCCAGTCCGTCACCCGCAATCCGCTGGGCAGTCCCGACGTGATCGGGCTCGGCGCCGGCGCCGGGGCGGGCGCCGCGGCCGCGGCGCTCTTCCTGCCCGACGTCCTGCCGGTGGCCGTCGGCGCGCTGCTCGGTGCGGTCATCGCGATGGCCGTCGTGTTCCTCGCCACCGGCACCGGCTTCCGCAGCCCGGGCCGGCTCGTGGTGGCCGGCATCGGCGTGGCCGCGATGGCCACGGCGCTGACCCAGTACGTGGTGTACGCCGTCGAGCGCGACAAGGCCAGCGCCCTGACCGCCTACATCAACGGCAGTCTCTCCGCCCGCTCCTGGGAGGACGCGACGACCATCTGGACGGTACTGCTCCTCGCGCTGCCGTTCGCGGCCCTTCTGGCCAGGCCCCTGAGCATCGGTGAGATGGGCGACGACCTCTCCACCGGCCTGGGTGCCCGTCCGGGGCGGACCGCGACCGCGGCGGTCGTGCTGTCGATCGTCCTCTCGGCGGGGGCGGTGAGCGTGGCCGGTCCCATCGCGTTCGTCTCCCTGACGGCGCCGCAGATCGCCAAGCGGGTCACCCGCAGCGGCGGCCCGCACCTGGTCATGTCGACCCTCCTCGGTGCCCTGCTCCTGGTCCTGGCCGACCTGACGGCGCAGCAGCTGCCGCTCTTCGACGACCTGCCGGTCGGCCTGTACACGATGGCCGTCGGCGGCGCCTACCTGGGCTATCTGCTGCTCCGCGAGTGGAAGCGCCCCGCCTGACCCCCCGGGTGCCTCGCCACCGCGAGGCACCCGACGAGACGCCCGACGGTGCTTTCCGGCACCGCCGGGCGTCTCGTGTCTCACCGGTCGCGCTTCCACGCCTCGGCGAACATCTCGTGGAGGGGTGCCGTCGGCAGCAGCCGTTCGAACGGAGCGCGGATCTGGTTGCCCCACAGCGGACGCACCCGGTGGGCGGCCAGCTTCACGGTCTCCAGCGGGAGGTGCGGGGCCTTCAGCTCGGTCCACTCGCCGGGCAGGAACAGCGTCCGCCCCGCCCGGGCCCGTTTGGCCTCCAGGACCGCGCCGGTCGCGAGGAGTTCCGCCCTGACCTCCGCGTGTCCCTTGGCCGTCCAGCCGTTCCACCGGCGCACGTTCCGGTCGGTGGGCGCGGCGAGCGTCGCCAGCTGGAGGTACAGCGCTGCGGCGGCCGTGCCGACGCCGAGCTCCTCCGCCACGCGTGCGACCAGGTCCGGGCAGGAGCGGCGGGGATCCGCCTCGTACGCGCCGGCCGGGACCGCCCCGGAGACCGCCCGGCGCATCATCCGTTCGAGGCCGCCGCCGGCGAGGAGCGGCGCCGTCCGGTCCAGCTCGTCTGCGAGGTCGGTGAGCTCGCGGACCCGCTGCCACGCCTCGGGGTCCGCCACCTCGGCGGGCCGCAGGAAGGCCTCGCCCCGTGGGGCGCACACGACGAGCGGCCCGGAGTCGTACGCGGTCATGGCGGGCAGCTCGCCCTCCTCCTTCCTGCGGTCGAGCGAGATGGGCAGCCGGGCGGGACCGAACCGCTCGGCGAGCGCCTCCGGGGTGTCCTCGACCCGTGAACCGCGCAGCTCCAGGAGCAGTTCCGGCCGCGCCAGTTCGGACCGCAGCCGCTCGTACAGTGCCGTGGCACCGGCCGTCGCGGGGTCGCCGACGGGCCTGTCGGTCCACGCCCACACGAGCGCGCTCGCGATCCGGCGGACCGGGAGGCCCACCGGGGTGCCGTAAGGCGGTTCGGTGCCCGCCGGCGGCAGGGCCCGTACCTCCACGCCCAGGCCGTACGAGGGCGCCGCGAGGTCCCAGCCGGCCGCGGGCACGGTCGCGTCCTCGGCGGCCTCGTAGCCCCCCGCGAGACGCCGTGCCCACACCTCGGAGAGTCCCAGGGCCGCCTCCAGGGCGTCGGCGGCCTCGTCGTGGACGGCGGGCAGCGATCCGACGAGACCGCGCCACGCCCCGGCCATCCGCTCCGCGGCCGCCTCGACCCCGCCGGCCCGCCACAGGTCCGCCGGGTCCTCGGGGACGGCGGCGGCCAGGACGGCGCTGCGGCCGTCGGCTCCGAGCCGTCCCCACAGCTCTTCGTAGGACTCGACCGTCTTCGGGCTCGCCTTGTACGGGGCCTTGCGGGCCAGGGCGCGGTCCTCGTCCCGGTCGGAGCCGCCGACGAGACCCGCGACCACGAGCCTGGCCACCGCGCGGCGTACACCGGTCAGTTCGGCGAACCGTGCCGCCGCCGACTCCGGCACCGGAACGGGTCCGTGTGCCTCGATCGCGGCGAGCAGGGCCCTCAGCCGGACGGCGTCGTCCCGCTCCACCCGCACGAGGCGGGCCTCGGGGACGGCCGCCGGCACGGGGTCGCCTTCGGTGTCCTCGGCGGCGGGCGCGACGAACCAGCAGTCCGGCGCGGCGTCCCACACCAGGGCGGACGCCACGGCCGTCCCGGCCTCCCGCAGTCCGTCGAGGGGCGCGGCCCCGGACGTGCGGCCCACCCACCACCGGCTGCCCGCACGGGCGAACGGCTGCTCGGCCCAGGTGTCCAGAAGCGCGAGCAGCGCGGCCCGCGCCGGCTCCGGGGTCGGCGCCACCACCGCCCGCCAGGCGACGGCGTCGATCGCGCCGAGCAGCCGCGACCAGTCGTGCGGCGCCGCGGGCGGGGACAGCCGCCGCACCTCCTCGCCGATCGTCCCGGCCAGGCAGGCGCCGTCGGCGGCCAGCGCGCTCAGGGTCGCCGGCAGGGCCACGTCCGGGCTCCTGCGCCACGTCGCGTGCTGCCCGTCCACGAGAAGTCCGGACAGCGCGGGCACCAGCTCGGTGTCCGGCGCGGTCCGGCGCGGCGGGGCGGGGGGCGCCTCGGCCAGCAGGGTGACCCGCCGGTGCAGGGCGCGCCGCCGCTCCTCCACCCGTGCGGCGCGCCCGGCCACCGCCACGACGGCCTCGACGAGCTCAGGCTCGGTGACCCGCGGAAGGTGGCGTGCCACGGCGGCGCGCAGTGCTTCGGTGCCTTCGAGGGCGGCGGCCAGGAGCACCTCGGCCGTCGGATCCGCCACGCTCCGCAGGGCCCGGGAGCCCGCGGTGTCCCGCGTCCGCAGCAGGTACCAGAAGGCCGGGGGCAGGGCCACGCCACGGGACACGGTGACCCGGCGGTTCCGCTTCGTCCGGCCGTTCCGGGGCGAGTGGTGTCCGTCCAGCTCCCACAGCAGGCTGCCGTCGGCGGCGTATGCGCGCACGCCCGTCCGGGTCTCCGCCTCGGCGAGGACCACGTCCTCCACCGCGCCCTCCGGAGGCGCCCACAGTCCCCAGGGCTGCTGGCCCTGCCGGTCGATGCCGAAGCCGGCCTTGCGCCCGTCGATGCTCTCGAGCAGGTAGTGGTCGGGTGCGTGGTCGCGGTGCCGGGTGCGGAACAGCACCCGCGTTCCGACGAGTCCGTCGCGGCTGCCCAGCGGGGAGCCGGTCAGTCCGGCGGGCAGCGGCGCCAGCTGGAGGGCCTCGCGGGCCAGGGACATGCCCGCCTCGGACGGTTCGACGGCCGGATCGGCGCTCGGGGCGCGGCCGGGGAAGTCCGGCAGCGGCGTCGCGCCGAGCCGCTCGCCCGTGACGGGGTCGACGACCTCCCAGGGCTTTCCGCGGTAGACGGCGTTGGTCCAGACACGGCAGCCGTCGCGGAGTTGCAGCTCCTCCCGGTCGATCCCCTCCGTGCCGCCGGGCCGCACGACCCGCAGGCCGCCGTGCCGGCCGCCTCCGTCCGCGGTCTCGAACTGGAAGCCGTAGGCCCCGTCCAGGCTGCCGCCGAACGGCACCAGACCACCCCAGTCGTCGGGGGTGAACAGCTCTCCGGGGCGGTCGGCCCAGATGGCGGTGTCGCAGTAGTACGGGCCCGGCTTGAGGCTCCAGCTCACCAGGAAGGAGCCGCCCACATAGTGGACGGCGACCATGGTGGCGTCCTCCGGCACGGTGAACCGGCAGGAGCCGCGGACCCCGTCGGGCGCGACGGCGACGGCCCGGTCGCGTCCGAACACCGTCAGGACCGGCCAGGTGGAGGTCACACCGATCACTCCCGGCAGACCGGCCACACCGATCAGCCCGGCGACACCGGCGGCATCGGAGGCACCGCCGGAACCGGAGGCACCGCCGGAACCGGAGGCACCGCCGGAGCCGGCGACGCCCGCGACCCCGGCGGCACTGCCGGCATCGGGGCCACCAGCGGCTTCGGCGGCACCATGCCCCCCGGCCGGCGCCTCTTCGGTCACCGGGCCGACGTCGGCCGCCGCACCCTCCGACGCCTCCCGGACGGAGGCCGCCGCGAACTCCTCGTACACGGACTCCAGGGCCGGCCACGCCAGCTCCTCCGGCAGCCCGGCCGCGAGCGAGCGGCGCAGCGCGCCCGCCGCGGACACCTCCGCGAGGGCGTCGCCGACTCCCCCGAGGGCCGTCACCGTCGGCCGGTCGAGCAGGGTCTCCAGCTCGGCGACGGCCTCCTCCGCCCCCGCCATGCCGCCGCCCCCGACGGTGGCGACGAGCTTGCCGACCCGGCCCGCCACCTCCTGCGCGATGCCCTCGTTGCCCGGGAGCAGCGTCACCGCCGACCCGGCCTTGCGTCCGCGCGACCTGAACCCGTGCGGCGTGAGACCGGCGTGCACGGTCCCCTCCAGGCGGGCCCCGAAGACCGGGTCGGCGGCGAGCGCGGCGAGGTCGCGCCGGGACCGGTCGCCCCAGAAACGCATCCGGATCTCCGGCCCCGGGTCGACGACGGCGACCCCGGCCGCCAGACAGGCGTCGAGCACGTCCGCGTCGAAGCCCTGGTAGTAGTGGCGGGTCGTGTGCACGGTCACGGCCTCGCCCGCCGCCCGCAGGCGCGGCCCGAGGCGCCCGACGAGGTCGAGGAACTCCGGCGGCAGTTGCTGCCGTCCGACTCCGCCGCCGGACTGCTTCGCGTACTGGTACATGTGGACGAAGTGCCCGACCCAGCGGTGCAGTCCGCCCTCCGGTACCACCCGCCCGGCCTCCATCGCCTCCGTCGCGCCGCAGCCGATCAGCGTCCGCAGCCACGCACCGCCGTCGGTGACGCCCTCGGGGAAGACCTCGACGAGTCCGGCGGCGACCTCGTCGGTCGGCGGATGAGCCGTCAGGACCGGTTCGGCGGCGGTGAGCAGCGCGTCCGGCACGGACTTCTTCCGGGCCACCGACACGATCGCGCCCACCACCCGCGCCACCTCGTCGTCGCCGTGTCCCGCCGTCCTGGCCGCGGCCCGGACCCGGTGCACGAGGTCCGCCGGCAGGTCCGCCTCGGACGCCGACCAGGCGGTCAGGAACGCGCCCAGGGCCGCGTACGCCTCGGCGGGCTCCAGGGTCTCGGCGAGGAAGCGCTGATGGGCCCCGAACTCCTTGGCGGGCATGGCCCCGCCCTTGGCGAACAGCAGGCCGTTGGCCCGACGGTAGGCGGGGTCCACCGGCAGCCCGCGCTCGGCCTCCGCGGCCCTCGCCGCCACGTACGCCCGGCCGCCGGGCCGGCTCCCGTAGCCGATGAGGCGGTGGCCCACCGTGTCCCAGAACCACGGCAGGTGCTCGGGTGGCAGCCGCCGCGCCCGCCACGCCATCGCGTCGACGAACGCGCCGGGCTTGGTCCAGGACCGGTTGAGCTCCGTGCCCATGTCCTGGATCAGGTCGCGCGCCTTCGCGGCCGCGTCCGGGTCGTGGGCGGCGACCCAGTCGGCGTACGTGGTCGAGACGTGCGTCCTGCCGTCGGCGGGCAACAGGGATGCGAGCGAGGCGATCATGCTCCGGATCGTCGCACGCGCCACTGACACGGCTGTCCGGCCGGGGTGGTTCGGTCCCGGCCGGCACGAGCGGCGGTGGTCGAGGCGCTCAGCCCGCCGCATTCTGGGAGCGCTCTCAGAACGATGGCCGCTCCGGATATCCTGAGGCACGCGGACCCACAGAACCGACAAGACCCGCACAGACCGCAGTCCCCAGACCGCAGTCCCCAGTCCGCAGTCCGCAGTCCGCAGTCCGCAGTACGCACCACGCAGCCCGCCGCCCGTACCCCGCAGTCGAGGAGCGCCCGCCTTGCCCGAGCAGACCACGGGGCCCCGCCCCACGCTGGAAGCCGTCGCCGCTCGCGCCGGCGTGTCCCGCGCCACGGCCTCCCGGGTCGTCAACGGGGGCGCGGGCGTACGCGCTCCGCTGGTCGAGAAGGTGCGCAGGGCCGTCGACGAGCTGGGTTACGTCCCCAATCACGCCGCTCGCACGCTGGTCACCCGCCGCAACGGCGCGGTGGCGGTGATCATCGCGGAGCCCGAGTTCCGGATCTTCTCCGACCCGTTCTTCGAGCAGCAGGTGCGGGGCATCAGCCGGGAACTCACGGCGCACGACGCCCAGCTGGTGCTGCTGTGGGTGGAGGGGCCGGGAGACCACGAGCGGATCGCCCGCTATCTCGGCGGGGGCCATGTCGACGGGGCGCTCGCCTTCTCGCTGCACAGTGACGACGCGCTGCCGGCCGTGATCGAGGGGGCGCGGATCCCGGTGGTCCTCGGCGGGCGGCCCGCGCCCGGCATCGACCCGGCCGTGCCCTTCGTCGACTGCGACAACCGCGGGGGTGCCCGCGAGGCGGTGCGGCACCTGGTGGGGCGCGGGTGCCGGAGCATCGCCCACATCTCGGGGCCCGCCGACCAGACGTCGGCCGTCGACCGGCTGCACGGTTACCGGGACGTCCTCATCGACGCCGATCCCGCGCTGCTGCGCGTGGGCGACTTCACGGAGGAGAGCGGCGCCCGTGCCATGGCCGAGCTGCTCGACCAGCGGCCGGACGTGGACGGGGTGTTCGTCGCCAACGACCTGATGGCGTCGGGTGCGCTGCTGACCCTGCGGGAGCGCGGCGTACGGGTGCCGCAGGACGTGGCGGTCGTCGGCTTCGACGACATGGCGTCGGTGGTCGACAGGACCTCGCCCGCCCTGACCACCGTGCACCAGGACATCGAGGGGATGGGCCGGCTCATGGTCAAGCTGCTCATGCGGCGGCTCGACGGCACCGGGGCCGGGATCCCGGACTCCGTGATCACCCCGACCTCGCTGGTCCGCCGCGCCTCCGCCTGAGCGGGCATCCCCCCGACCGGCTGTCGGCCTCTCGGGGTATCGCCTGAGCAGGCACGAGAAACGGCGGGGGGGGGGGGGGGGGCCCGGGCCCCCCCCCCCCCCCCCGGACTTCAGTCCGCGGGAGTGGGCGTACTCCTCCCAGCCCGTCACCGGGTCGGTCGCGAAGTAGTGGTAGGTCTCCGTCCGTTCGAAGGTGCCGTCACCGGTGAGGTCGTAGCTGATCCGGGCCTGTTGGCCGAGCCCGACGGCCGTTCCGGCGTCGACCTGGAGGCGGAAGGCGGTGGAGACGCCGGCCTTGAGGGTGCCGTTGACTCCCCTGACCTCGTAGACGAGCGGCCGGTTCGGCGTCCCGTCGTGGTTGCCGCCCTGCGCCGAGGCGATGGTGTCGCTTCCGGCCGTGGCCCCGGTGGCCGTGGTGAGCGCGCCGCCGGTGCGGAGCTGGAAGGTGTTGCCGGTGGACGGCTCCGGGTCCGGGTCGGTTCCCGGGCCGCCCGTACCGGTGCCGGTCGCGGTGGAACGGGCCGGTACGGACAGGGACTTGCCGTCGGAGAAGGTGACGGTGCGGGCGGTGGAGCCGTGGTTGTGGGCCACGTACGTGCGGGCGGTTCCCTTGGCGAAGACGGCGGAGGTGGGGATCGATCCGGTGACCGTCGCGTCGGGGGCGCCGAGGGTGTCGAGCGCGGTGAGCCAGTGGTAGGTGTGGGCCTTGGACTCGCCCGCCTCCGGGGTGTAGCCGGCATGGCCCGCGTCCCACTTGGCCTTGGCGGCGCCGGGGTCGGCGAAGGACTGGAACTCCCACAGGATGTCGCGCCATTCGACGGCGGGTCCGCCGTTCTCGCGTTCCAGCTCGGCGATGTTGCGCCGGACGGCGTCCTTGTGACCGCCGAGGTGGAGCGAGCCGCCGGTCACCGGCAGGACGTTGATGCCGTGGATCTCCTCGGGGTTGGCGGTCCACCAGGTGGAGTAGGCGGCGCCGCTGCCCCACACCATGCCGGCGGTGTCGTGCTGGAAGGAGCCGGGGAAGACCTGCTGGTCGGCGTCGAACCAGTACTGGGCGATGGCTTCGCCCTCGGTGGTCAGCAGGTACGTGCCCAGGTCGCGGAGCTGGGTGTTCCCGGTGGCCGAGCCCCAGAGGACGAGGGCGGCGCTGAGGTTGGTCGACTCGGAGGACGACTCCTGGTTGTTGCCGGCGGCGAAGCCCTGGTGGCCGCTTGCCCAGCTGTGTCCCGCGTAGACGTCGAAGCCGCGGAGGAAGGGGTAGGCGGCGTCGGTGCGGCTGGGGTTGGCGGTGTCCCTCACCAGGGTCTTGACCATGGCGCCCCAGGCGGAGTCCGCCGCCCAGGCCGCGTCGTACTGGGCGACGATCGCGGCGGCGTACACGTAGTAGCCGTAGTGGAAGTGGTGGTCGTTGAGTTCGGTGTCGCTGCCGTAGGAGGCCGGGTAGCCGGTGAGGGTCTTCCAGTTCGCGTCGTACGAGAACTCGCTCGCCCCACCGGCCGTGAACCAGTCCTGGAGGCGGCCCTTGATCTGGCCGAGGAGCTTGTCGCGGAGCGCGGTCTCTCCGATCTGCTCGGCGAGCGGCACCAGTTGGGCGAGTTTGCCGAGAGCCTTGCCGGTCCAGTAGGTGTCGACGGCTCCGGCGAACGGGTCGGCGGAGTTGGCGACCTCGTTGAGGTAGCCGCGCAGCCGGGCGGGGTCGACTCCGGTGCCGCCCGGCAGTCCGGGCAGGGTGGGGGCGGCCTTCTGGGTGGTGGTGAAGGTGGCCGCCTCCCGGACCTTCATGGCACCGCGGGGCGAGACGTACGTGTACGGGGTGAGCGGGTCGGTGGTGTGCAGCCACTGGTGGCGGTAGAGCGCCTGGAGGGTGCCGCGCTCGGTGCCCTCCTTGGCCTCGGTGGTGAGGGTGTAGGCGGCCCGGACGGTGCCCGCTTCGTAGCTCCAGTTCACGGTGGATCCGGTGACGAAGCTGTAGGCGTACTTCCGGTAGGTCGCGAGGGCGTCCGTGGAGGGGAGGACGGCGACGGAGAAGTAGTCCTTGCCGCCGAGGCCCGCGGTGATGGTGGAGCCGGAGACGTTCCAGTCGGTGCCGCCGGGCGCGAAGAGGGCGTAGTGGTGTCCGGCGACGGTGATGCCGAGGACGTTGCCCTGGTCGGCGAAGACGGCGGGCGCGGTGGCCGTGGTGATCCGGGCGTCGCCGCCGGAGCCCTTGGCGTACACGAAGGGCATTCCGTGGCCGATGGTCGTCCGCAGGGTGCGGGCGCCGTCGGACCAGTAGGGGGTGACGGTCCAGTCGGACCAGGCGTCGGCCTTGGTGTCGGGCGAGTTGAGGCCGGTGAGGCCGAGGGTGAGATCGCGCTTGTGGGCGAACTCGTACTGGCGACCCTCACCGACGACGGCGGGGGTGGTCGGATAGCCGATCTCAAGGCCCCCGGACACGGCCTGGTAGGTCAGCGGATGCCCGTACATGGGGGTGGAGTAGGGGTTGTCCCCGTACCGCTGGTAGGCGAGGGAGGACCACCAGTCGTTCGTGGGGACCGGTTTGCCCTGGGCGGCGGGGGTGACCTTCGGGGTGACGGGCGCACCGGTGTTGGTGGTGGGGCCGGAGGTTCCGGTCGGACGGGTGTCGGAGTAGCTTCCGGCGCCCGTGGGGACGGTGGCGGCGGCGGCCGGGGCGGCGGCGGGGCCGAGTCCCAGGGCGGCGAGGGCGGAGACCAGGACCAGCGCGGCGGCCGGCCTTCTGCGGGGGGCTGGCATGAACGGCACCTCATGTCGTCAGAGAGCGCTCTCAGATCGCCGGAAACGTAAAACCGCCGAAACAACTGTGTCAAGAGGTTGAACACAGGCGGGAGTTGAGAGTGCGTCCCGTCCGTTACGCCTTCGAGCCTTGACGGATGGACTCCTGCACGGGCACGCTCCCCCCGCACGCTTGAGAGCGCTCTCAGAGCCTCTCGCTCGTTCCGGAGCCAAGGGAGGCTTCCCATGCCCATCGCCCGAGCCGCGATCACCACCACGAGAAGAGCCGCCGTCCGCCTGGGAGCGGTCGCGCTCACCGGAGCCCTGCTCGCCGCCTGCGGAGGCGCCTCGGACGACACCTCCGCCGACGGTGCGGGCGGCGAGGTGACCCTCACCGTCGACCTGTTCGGTTCCTTCGGATACAAGGAGGCCGGGCTGTACGCCGAGTACGAGAAGCTCCACCCCGGCGTCACCATCAAGCAGACGGACACGGAGGACGAGGCCGACTACTGGAAGTCCCTCCAGACCCGGCTGGCCGGGGGCGCCGGCCTCGCCGACGTCCAGGGCATCGAGGTCGGCCGGATCGCCTCCGTCGCCCAGCAGCAGGCCGAACGGTTCGAGGACCTGCGCAAGTACGGCGCGGACGGGCTCAAGGACCAGTTCGCCCCCGCCAAGTGGGCCGCCGCCACCGGCAAGGGCGGCGAGATCCTCGGACTCGGCACGGACGTCGGCCCCGAGGCCATGTGCTACCGCACCGACCTCTTCAAGGCCGCCGGACTGCCGACCGACCGCGAGGAACTCGCCCGGAAGTGGGCCACCTGGGACGGCTACCTGGCGCTCGGGAAGCAGTACAAGGCGAAGGCCCCCGGCAAGAGCGCCTGGCTCGACAGCGTCGGCAGCCTCTACTCGATCATGATCGGGCAGGAGAAGGAGCGGTACTACGACGCCTCCGGGAAGCTGATCTGGGAGGACAACCCCGCCCTGCGCACCGCCTGGGACCACTCCGTCCAGGCGGCCCAGGACGGTCTGAGCGCCAAGCTCGACCAGTGGTCCCCGCAGTGGAACCAGGCCTTCGCGGCCGGCTCCTTCGCCACCATCCCGTGCCCCGCGTGGATGCTCGGCTACATCAAGGGCCAGGCCGGTGAGGCCGGCAAGGGCAAGTGGGACGTCGCCGCGCTGCCCGGCGGCGCGGGCAACTGGGGCGGCTCCTACCTGGCGGTGCCCAAGGCCGCCAAGCACAAGAAGGAGGCGTACGAGCTGGTGAAGTGGCTGACCGCCCCCGAGCAGCAGGCCCGGCTCTTCGAGAAGCAGGGCAACTTCCCCTCCGCCACGGGCGCCATCGCGAAGGTCGCCGACGCCAAGGACCCGTTCTTCTCCGACGCCCCGATCGGCCGGATCTTCGGCGAGGCGGCGAAGGCGGCCCCCGTCCAGGTGCTCGGCGTGCACGACCAGAACATCGCGCAGCAGATCACGAACGCGCTGAGCGAGGTGGAGCGGAAGGGGACCTCGCCCGAGAAGGCCTGGTCGAACGCCAAGAAGGGCGTCGCGAACACGATCGGCTGACGGGCGGCGACGGGCCGGCGGACGCGCGCCGGCCTACCTGCCCGCTCCCCCACGCCTCCTCGAACACGCCTCCTCAGGCAGGCCTCCTCCCGTACGCCTCCACCCTCCCTGCCTCGGACACGCCTCCTCAGTCACGCCTCCTCCCGTACGCCTCCGCCCCCGCTCCCCTCCGAAGGGCCCGCCCCGTGACCCTCATCGCATCCGAGAGCCCGGCGCCGCCGAGGCCGGTTCCGCCGCCCGCGCGGCGGGGATCCGCCCGGCGGGCCTGGCAGACGTTCTCGCCGTACGCCTACCTCGCCCCGTTCTTCACCCTGTTCGCCGCCTTCGGCCTCTTCCCGCTGATCTACACGGCCTTCGTCTCGCTGTACCGGGTGGAACTCCAGACGCCCGGCGAGATGGAGTGGCGCGGTCTCGGCAACTACACCGCCCTCTTCGGCGACGAGTACTTCTGGACCTCCCTGCGCAACACGTTCACCATCGGTGTGCTGTCCACCGTTCCGCAGCTCGTCATGGCCCTGGGCCTCGCGCATCTGCTGAACTACCGCATGCGCGGCCGCACGTTCCTGCGGACCGCGGTCCTCCTGCCGTACGCGACCTCGGTGGCCGCGGCCACCCTCGTCTTCGCCCAGCTCTTCGGGCGGGACTTCGGGCTGATCAACTACGCCCTGGGCCTGGTCGGCATCGACCCCGTCGACTGGCAGAACGGCACGGTCGCCTCGCAGATCGCCGTGTCCACGGTCGTGATCTGGCGCTGGACCGGCTACAACGCGCTGATCTACCTGGCGGGCATGCAGTCGATCCCCCACGAGCTGTACGAGGCGGCCGCGATGGACGGGGCCTCGCGGTGGCGCCAGTTCTTCCACGTGACGCTGCCGGGCCTGCGGCCCACCATCGTGTTCACCGTCATCGTCTCGACGATCGGCGCGACCCAGCTGTTCGGGGAGCCGCTGCTGCTCGAAGGGTCGATCTCGGGCGGCATCTCGCACCAGTACCAGACGCTCGGCCTGTACATGTACGAGCAGGGCTGGGGCTTCTTCCACCTGGGCAGGGCCGCCGCCATCGCCTGGGTGATGTTCCTGCTCATCGTGGTGCTCGTCGGGGCCAACGCCCTGATCGTGCGCCGCCGTTCCCGCAAGGAGGCCGGCCGATGACCGCGCCGACCGCCCCGGCGGCCACCCCGGCCCCGACCGGACCCACCGACCCGGGGACCACTCCCCCGGCCCCCGTACGCGCGCGCGTGCCCCGGCGCGGGGCCCGCCGGGCCGGCCGCACCCTGCACGCCGGTCCGCTCGCCTACGCGATCCTGATCGTCGCCGTGCTCTTCTCCGCCTTCCCCTTCTACTGGACGATCGTCGCCGCGAGCCGCTCCAACGCCGACCTGGCGAAGGTCCCGCCGGCCCTGCTGCCCGGACCGAACCTGATCAAGAACTTCGAGGCCGTCCTCGAAGAGGCGGACATCGGCAAGGCCCTCCTCAACTCGCTCATCGTCTCCGGATCGATCACCCTCGGCACCGTGCTGTGCTGCACGCTCGCCGGTTTCGCCTTCGCCAAGCTGAGGTTCCGGGGCCGGGGCGCGCTGCTCGCGATCACCGTCGGCACCATGATGATCCCGCCGCAGCTGGGCGTGATCCCGCTGTTCATGCTGATCGCCGAGCTCGGCTGGGTGAACCAGCTCCAGGCGGTGATCCTGCCGGGCCTGGTGTCCGCGTTCGGGGTGTTCTTCATGCGCCAGTACCTGACGCAGGCGCTGCCGGACGAGCTGATCGAGGCCGCCCGCGTCGACGGCGCCTCCACCGCCCGGATCTTCTGGTCGATCGTGGTGCCGATCGCGCGGCCCGGCATGGCCGTCCTCGGCCTGCTGACCTTCATGGCCGCGTGGAACGACTTCTTCTGGCCGGTCGTCGCCCTCACGTCGTCCGAGCCCACCGTCCAGGTCGCCCTGCGTCAGCTCGGCGGCGGCTACGTCCACGACCAGTCCGTGATCATGGCCGGCACGCTGCTCGGCACCCTGCCGGTGCTGCTGGTCTTCGGCCTGCTCGGCCGGCAGATCGTCGGCGGCATCATGCAGGGCGCGGTCAAGGGCTGATCGACGGAACAACGGCCGCTCCGGGTCGACCGGCGCTCCACCCGCCCCACCCCAGACGTCTCACTCCAGGGAGTTCCCACCCCATGACCGCGCTCGACGCCCGCACCGACACCACGACCGTCCTCCGTTTCCCCGAGGGCTTCCGCTGGGGCACCGCCACGGCCGCCTACCAGATCGAGGGGGCCGCGACGGAGGACGGCCGCACGCCCTCCATCTGGGACACCTTCAGCCGCACACCCGGCAAGGTCCGCAACGGCGACACCGGTGACATCGCCGCCGACCACTACCACCGGGTCGACGAGGACGTCGCCCTGATGCGGCGCCTCGGCGTCACCGACTACCGCTTCTCGATCGCCTGGCCCCGGGTCCAGCCGACCGGACGCGGACCCGCCGTCCGCAAGGGCCTGGACTTCTACCGGCGCCTCGCCGACCGGCTCCTGGAGGCCGGCATCCGCCCGGTGGCGACGCTCTACCACTGGGACCTGCCGCAGGAGCTGCAGGACGCGGGCGGCTGGCCGCACCGGGAGACCGCGTACCGCTTCGCCGAGTACGCGGGCATCATGGCGGACGCGCTCGGCGACCGGGTGGCGACCTGGACCACGCTCAACGAGCCCTGGTGCGCGGCCTTCCTCGGCTACGGCAGCGGCGAGCACGCGCCGGGGCACACCAGCGCGCTCGAGTCGCTGCGTGCCGCCCACCACCTCAACCTCGCGCACGGGCTCGCGGCCCGTACGCTCCGGGGCGCGCTGCCCGCTGCGTCGGAGGTGTCCCTCACCCTCAACCTCCATGCGGTACGGGCCCTCTCGCAGGCCCCCGAGGACGTGGACGCGGCCCGCCGCATCGACGCGGTCGCCAACCGGATCTTCCTCGATCCCGTCTTCCACGGCCGGCTGCCGGAGGACCTGGTCCGCGACACGGCGCCGGTCACGGACTGGTCCTTCGTCCGGGACGGCGACCTGGCGACGGCGGCCGCGCCGCTCGACTTCCTCGGCATCAACTACTACTCGCCCTCCGTCGTCGCGGCGGGCGCCTCCGGATCGCCGTCGGCGTGGGCGGGCGCGGAGCAGCACGTCCGGTTCGAGCCCGCGCCCGGTCCGCGCACCGCCATGGACTGGCCCGTGGACGCGGACGGGCTGCACGAACTCCTCGTCAGGCTGCGGGACGAACTGCCCGGCGTCCCCCTGATGATCACCGAGAACGGCGCGGCGTACGACGACTACGCCGACCCCTCCGGGAACGTGAAGGACCCGGAGCGGGTGGCCTATCTGCACGCGCACCTGGCGGCGGTGCACCGCGCCCTCGCCGACGGCGCCGACGTGCGCGGGTACTTCCTGTGGTCGCTCCTGGACAACTTCGAGTGGGCGTACGGCTACAGCAAGCGGTTCGGCATCGTGCACGTGGACTTCGCGACACAGCGCCGCACGCTCAAGGACAGCGCCCGCTGGTACGCGGAGGTCATCACCCGAGGGGGCATCACGGAGGCGCCCTAGGGGCTGTCTTGTCGATGAGTCCGGATCAGACCGGTCAGATCCCGCGAGCCCGGCATGATCCGAGCGAGAGGCCCTAGTGCTGGGCGTCCTTGACGAACACGATGCCGTCGCTGTCCCCCAGGTGCTCCGGGTCGAACGGGGCGTAGCCGAACCAGGGGGACACGCGGGGTGCGGGGCGGGTGTCACCGAGGACGGTGGCCAGGCGCCGGGCGTCGACCAGGCTGTCCTCCGGCAGGGCGTAGAGGAGCCCTTCGATCGTGTCGGCCTCCGGCACGTCGACCCCCTGGTGCCTGATCGTGCCGAGGGCCGTGCTGACGAAGGCGTATTCCGCGCCCAGTTCTGCGCTCACCAGCGCTCCGGCGCTCCACCACTCCAGCGGCGCCCCGCCCATCCGCATCGTGCTCTCCTCCCGCTGGAGATGGGAGTTGTGGGCGTACACGAGGACCGGGCCCCGTGCGGCGACGGCGAGGAGGTTGTGGGCCATCATCTGGTCCCGGACGCCGACGAGCCGGGTCAGGCGGGCCGGTGAGACGTCTGCCATCCAGTAGTGGTAGCGCAGCAGCCCGAGGGCGGTGCGCCCGTGCAGTCGCGCCCGGTCCCAGGCGTCCGGCGAGGTCGCCGCGATCAGCCGCGGTGTCCACGCGTCGAGCAGCGCCGTCAGTTCGTCGGCGAGCAGCCGCAGCTCGCCGGCCTCGGCCGACCTGCCCACGGACCGGGACGGGTCCCTCATCGCGGCGGGTTCGGTCCACCGGTCGTCGGTGCCGAGCAGGTGGTCGAGCGTCTCGGTGGTGCAGGGGAGCAGGTCCGCGTCCAGCCGGGCCGCGAGGTAGCCGTGGAGCGCGGTGAGGGCCTGCCGGGGACTCTCGGCGGCGGCGATCTCCAGCGGGCCGTCGAATCCGGCGAAGCGGAGCCGGTCGGACACGGGCCGGCCCTCGTTGTGGGCGCGCATCCAGCGCACGAGTGCGCGATTGGCCGGCGAGGCGCCCCAGCCGTGGCTGAAGCCGTGCTCCATGACCTCGTCGAGCGTGCCCTTCCCGGAGGTGACGTGATCGTCGACGAGCAGTCCCCTGACGCAGTCGCTCTCGATCGCGATCGTCCGGTAGCCCTCCTGCTCGACGAGTTGCCGGAACAGGTCGTTGCGCAGTTCGAGCAGGGTCTCCTCACCGTGGGTGGGCTCGCCGAGGGCGAGCATCCGGGGCCGGGCCTGGAGCATGCCCATGACGGCGGCGGCGTCGAGGGTGTGGGCGGCGCTCTCGATGGCAGCGCTCTCGACCGCGGTCTCGATGTCAGCGCTCTGGGCGTCAGCGGTCCGGAGGTCAGCGGTCTGCAGGTCAGCGGTGTTGGTGTCGGTCGCCATGCCTTCAACGCTATCGCTGAACTCTCGGTTGAGACTTTCCCGCGATATCGTCGGCCTCATGGGGCAAAACCTTCAAACCGGTGGAAGGCTCAGGCCGATCGACCTGGCGCGCGGGCACGGTCTGTCCACGCAGGCGATCAGGAACTACGAGGAGGCCGGGATCCTTCCGGCCGCCGGTCGCACACCCCACGGCTACCGCACCTACACCGCACTGCACGCGGCGGCCCTGCGCGCGTTTCTCGCGCTGGTGCCGGGTCACGGCCACCGGACGGCGACGTCGATCATGCGGGCCGTGAACCAGGGGGCGGTGGAGGAGGCGTTCCGCCTCATCGACGAGAGCCATGCCGGGCTCCTCGACGACCGGCAGACCCTCCAGGCCGTGGAGAGCGCCCTCCGGGACCTGACGGCGGGCGCGGAGACCGCACCCGCCGCCACATCCGGACCCGGTGGCACGTTCGTCGGACCGCTGGCGCGGAGGCTCGGAATCCGGCCCGCGACGCTGCGCAAGTGGGAGCAGGCCGGCCTGGTGAGCCCGCGCCGTGATCCTCGGACCGGATACCGCGTCTACGACGAGGCGGACGTACGGGACGCCCGCCTGGCCCGTCAACTCCGCCGGGGCGGCTATCCGTTGGAGCGGATCGCGCGACTGATCGCCCATGTGCGGGCGGCCGGCGGCCTCGAGCCGCTTGCGGCCGCGCTGTCCGACTGGCACGGGCGCCTGTCCGCCCGTGGACGGGCGATGCTGGCCGGGGCGGCGGAGCTGGAGGCGTATCTCCGCGAGCTCCCGGAGAACGCCTGAACGGACGAGGGGTGTCGCCGCCCCCTCGGGCACGGCGACACCCCCCGTCCGGACGCGCCGCCCCCCGTTCAGCGCCGCCCCCGTCCGGACGCGACGCCCCCCGTTCAGCACCGCCGGAGCACGGTCGTCACAGGCGCTGCCACAGGGCCGGGACGTTCGGCGGCTCCCAGCCGGTCTGGGCCTGGTGGCCCTGGAGGCAGCGGTAGCTCGTGCCGCCGTAGGTGACCACGTCACCGGCCGCGTAGACCTTGCCCGCCGCCCAGGTGCCGCCCGGCTGCGGCTCGCCGGGGCCGGGGCCCGGGTCGACGCCGGTCGTCCTCAGCGTCAGGCCGTAGTTCTGCAGCAACGGGTTCAGCGGCTGGAAGAACGTCGTACCGCCGGTGGAGCAGTTGCCGGATCCGCCGGAGGTCACGCCCTGGGCCTGGCTGCCGGAGATGTACGAGCCGCCCGAGTCGCCGGGCTCGGCGCAGACGGTCGTACGGGTCACCCCGGAGATGGTGCCCTCGGGGTAGGTGACGCTCGTGTTGTGCTGCTGCACGGTCCCGCAGTGCCAGCCGGTCGTCGATCCCGAGCGGCACACGGAGGAGCCGACGGGCTGCAGGACGGAACCGGTCACCTGGACGTTCGCGCCACCGGCGCCCTTGACGTACGGGGTGGAGGTCCAGTTGGTGTTGGCGGCGACCCAGGCCATGTCGTTGCCGGGGAAGACGGAGCCCTGGAAGGTGCCCTGGGCGACCTGGTTGAAGCCACTGGTGGTGGTGCCCGCACGCCCGCAGTGCCCGGCGGTCGCGAAGCCCTGCGTGGTGCCCCGGGTGACCGCGAAGCCGACCGAGCAGCGGCCGCCGCCGCCCATGTAGTAGGCGTCGCCGCCCCGGATGTCGTGGAGCGGGCGGGGTGCCTGCTCGGTGCGGACGACGCGGACCAGCTCGCGCGGGACCCCGGCGGCCGCCACGAGCCGCTCCCCCGCACCGGTCCTGGTCTCCTCGACGACCAGGACGTTGGCGCGCACGTCGACGTAGCGGACGGGTGCGTCGACGGTCGCGGACCGGTCCAGGGTCTCCTTGGCCCGCTCCAGGGTGGTCAGACCGTGCGTCACGAGCCGGGCGTACGCTCCCGAGGCCCGTATCGCGGCCGTGTCCGCCGCCCGGGTGGTGGCGACGGTCAGGGTCCCGGCCTCGGCGCCGTCCAGCCACGCGCCGGCGAAGGCACCGCCCAGACCCTGGCGGAGCCGGGCGGCGGTGGCGCCCGCCTCGGCCTCGTTCGCGAGCCGGGTCAGCGCCTGGGAGCGGCTGAGCCCCAGGTCGCGCCGCATGGCGTCGAGCAGCTCGGGGGCGGCGGAGTCGGCGCCCAGGGCCTGGGCGGCGGTCCTGGCGGTCGGCGCGCGGTGCGGGTCGGGGGCGTGCGGAGCCGCGTTGGCGGAACCGGCCTGGAGCCCGGCCAGCGCCAGTCCGGCGGCGACGAGGGCGGTACACGCCGTACGGGCGTGTCGTCGGAGCATGGGGTGTCTCCTCGGTTCATGGGTGGGGATCTGCTGGAACCGTAGGGAGGACGGGAAGCGGGCGGCAGCTGTCGGTCGGCCCCTGTCATCGCGTTATGGCGAGGAACCGGGACGGCTGATGGCGTGTCACCGCGGGCTTCCCTCGCGCGGCCCCTGAGCCGGTGACCGGCCGGCGCTGGTCGCGAGCGCCTCCGCGTGGGCGGCTCTGGTGTGCCCGAGCACGGCGGCGGCCCGCCCGGCCGCCCGCCCCTCGGGATGCCAGCCCAGCAGGTGCCGCCACACGAGCGGGGCGCCGGCGAGGGGGCGGGTGACGAGCCCGGGGGTGGCGGGGAAGGTGGCCCGGCAGAGGCCGACCGCCCGCCCCACCCGCACCAGGTGCACACAGGACGCGGTGTCCGTCTCGTACACGCAGGCCGGGGTGAACCCCGCCCGCACGCAGGCGGCGGCGAAGCAGTCGCCGAAGCAGCCGTCGCCCGGCACGTCGGTCCAGGCCTCCGCCGCCAGTTCGGCGAGGTCGATCTCAGTTCGGGGCGCCAGCGGATGGTCGGCGGCCAGCATCACGTACACCGGGTCGCGGGCGACCTCCGTCCACGCGAGCCGTCCCGCCTCGGGCGGGCCGCTCTCCCCGCAGACGCCGACCAGGGCGAAGTCGAGCCGCCCGTCGGCGACCCCGCCGGCGACGTCACGCTCCGACCACGAGGTGTACGTGGTCACCGGCGCCCCGGGGTCGGTGCGCGCGATCCGGTCGACGAGGCCGCCGAGCATCGGCCCGTGCGTCCCGCCGAGCCGGTAGCCCTCGGCTCCGTCGCGCGCGAAGCGCACCGCCTCCTCCTGCAGCTCGCAGACGGCGGGGAGCACCACCCGGGCCCGGTCGAGGACCAGGTCGCCGAGGGCCGTGGCGCGCACGCCCTCCCTTCCGCGCTCGAACAGGGCGCCGCCCAGGGCCCGTTCGATCCGTTTGAGCTGAGCACTGAGCGCGGGCTGCGCGAGGCCGAGCGCGGTCGCGGCCCGCGTGAGGCTCCCCGCGTCCGCGATGGCCCGGATCGTCTTCAGGTGCCTCAACTCCAAGTCCATACCGAGAGCTTGACGCCCCGACCCCCAGCGGTCCAGACCAACGTCGTCACGCCTCCTCCGGTGTTCCCCGCCCGAGCGGAACGCCCCAGGTCACGAGGGGCGGCGGCGCCGGCGAGGGAACCGTCGGCGCGTTCCGGTCGTCCTCAGGGGCGAGGGGTGCCGGAAGCTGTCCGGCCCCAGGGACGTACGTGCGGAAGGCAAGGGATATCGGGTGGCGGTCACGCTCGCGGAGGAGATCATGCTGCTGTCGCTGGACGACGAGTCCGGGGCGGCGAAGGAACGGCAGTCCGCCGCGTGGGCCGTCGCGGGAGGAATCCTGCTCGATCTCGTCCTGGCAGGACGCGTGTCGGTCGACGACGGGCGGCTGAGGGTGCTGGACACGACGCCCACCGAAGTGCCGCTTCTCGACGAGCGCCTCGGGAAGCTCGTCGTCTGGTGCGGGAAGAAGGGCAAGGCTCCGAAGGTCACCGAGTGGCTGACCAAGGACCACGCCAAGGCCGTGAAGGCCACGGTCGCCGGCCTGTGCGAGCGGGGTCTGGTGCGCGAGGAGCAGCACCGGGTGCTGGGGCTCTTCCCCGTCTCCCGCTATCCGGAGGCGGACGGTTCGGTCGAGCGGGAGCTGCGGGCCAGGCTGGGCGCGGTGGTCGTCGAGGGCGCCACCCACCATGCCCGCACCACGGGCCTCCTCGCCCTGATCCACGGCGCCAAGCTGCACCGCCTCGCCTTCCCCGACGTGCCCCGCAAGGAGATCGCGGCGCGTCTGGAGGAGATCACGGCCGGTGAGTGGGCGGCGGAGGGCGTGCGCCGGGCGATCCGTGACATGCAGGCCGCGATGATCGTGGTCACGGCCGCCACCATCGCGACCGTCGCCGGCTGACCCGTCGCGAGCACGGCTGAAAAGGACTCGGGGCGGGCCCCCACGGCCCGCCCCGAATCCGGTCTGTGCGGCGGTCACCACTGTCCCTGCCGCCACTCACGTCTCACTCACGTTCCGCTAACGCGGAGCTTCCCCTCGTCCGGGGGCTGCGGACGCCACGTCCAGACAGGATTCGTCGGGGCCGTGCGCCGTGACCCGGGCCTCGGTCCCTTCGGGCGCTTCGTCGGCCGGGAGGACCGGGAGGTCGATCGTGAAGCAACGGTCGGCCGTGGTCGTCGACGGGCCGAACAGGGCCGGGGACCGCTCGTACACGCGCGAGAACTGGACGATGACCCGGGTGCCGTCCGCTGCGGGGCGCACCTCGTGGAGGACCCCGTCGCCCCGGCCGTGGCCTGCCGTCTCGGCGAGGACGTCCCGTACGTCCTGCGGGGAGGGAGCCGCACCCCGGCCGGCGAGGGCGTCGGCGAAGCGCCGGGCGTCCGTGACGGTGGCGTCGAAGGCGTCCCGTTCCCGGTCGCCCTCACGGTGCCGGGCGACGGCGAACAGGGCCACGACGACCATGACCGGGACGAGCAGGACCGCACCCAGGGCCTTGGCCCAGGGTGCGGTCCTTCCTTTTCGCTCTGTTTTCACTGGTTCCCGTCGCTACTTGGGGAGGTTGTCCACCGCGCGGCGGAAGGCCGCGGAGTACGCGGAGGTGCCGGTGTTGTTCGGATGGTAGCTCTCACGGCTGATGCACCAGGTGCCGCCGAGCTCGCACTTGAAGTCACCGGGGCCCTTGCCCGCCGTCACGATCTTGTTGATGCCCTCGGGGTCGTCGCACGCCCGCCGGCCCGCGAAGTCCGCGTCGGGGGACTCGAAGAAGACCGGGAGTCCCTCCGCCTTGAGCTTGTCGACGACGGCCCGCTGCTTGCCCTCCATGTAGACCGCGTTGTCGTTGATGCGGATCATGCCCGCGCCGCCGACGCCGCTCACGCAGGTGAGCGAGTTCTCGTTGAAGATCTGCGGGTACCCGAGCAGGACGATCTTCGCGTTGCCCGCCTCGGAGTGGATCCGCCGCAGCACGTCCTCGATCTTGGGCATGGCCGCGTCGATGTCCGCGTGGACCTCGGATTCCGCCGGGCAGCCGAGGGTGGCGCATTCCTGCATCACGGTCGGGAAGCCGGCGTCGTTGCCACCGACGGTGAGCGTCACCAGGTCGGTGTCACCGCTGAGGACGCCGGAGTCGATCTGGAACCGCTCGTGGAAGTTGCCGTCGAAGCCCCACTTCTCGTTGCCGTTCCCGTCGACGGGGTGTCCCGTCGTCAGCTGGAAGGTCCGGGCGCCGGAGCAGGAGACGTTCTGGAGCTCGAGCTCGGAGGAGAAGTTGTCGGCGAGGGTGCCGACGGACGCGGACCGGCCGGGCAGGGTGGTCTTGCGGACCCAGGAGTTGGCGCTGCGGCGGCAGGCGTTCCAGCGCGCGTTGGTGTCGACGTCGTTGTCGGAGTCCTTGGCGTACGAGCCCGCTCCCTCACCGGAGGCGTACGAGTCGCCCATCTGCACGACCTGCTGGGGCTTGCCCGGCAGCGGCTGGAACGCGACGGCGTCGAAGGCGACGTCGTCGTCCCCGGTGCCGTCCTCGGTCTCGGTGGTGAGCCTGACCCGGGGCACGCCGTTCATCTTGAACGCGCCCAGGGACATCCAGCCGTTGGTCCCGCGCTTCTGGTTGACATAGCGGTGGCGGTCGAAGCCGTTGCCGGTGTCGATGTCGTACCGGGCCTGCTGGGTGTGGGCGCCGTGGTCGGGGAGGTGGACCAGGACGCGCATCCAGTCCGTGCGGGCCTGGTTCAGCGTCCAGGTTCCGGTGAAGTTGAGACGGTCGCCCTTGGCGGCGAGGTCCCGGGTGTGGCCGAAGTAGAAGTGGCCGCCGAAGCCCGCGCCGAGCTGGTGCAGGTCGACCTTGCCGGGGTACACCGTCGTGGCGGTTCCGTCATGCGCGATTCCGGACTCGCCCGGGAAGTCGGCGGTGAAGCTGCCCGAGTTGGTCCAGTCGCTGTTGGCACAGCCGGGCCGGACGGACGGGGTTCCTCCGGGCACGTCGTCGACGACGAGCGCGCCGGCGGGCAGGCCGGAGCGGGTGCAGTTCGGCGGGTAGGCCGTACCGTCGGCCTGCTCGGCGTCGTAGTCCGGCGAGGTGAAGCGGAAGAGCTCGTTGCCGCAGGAGTACGAGCAGTCGGTCTTCCACTGGACGGACAGGTGGAACCAGCACTTGAAGTCGTCGCGGGTGCAGGGTCCCGCTCCGGGCTCGTTCTTCGCGGTGTCCGAGATCTTCGAGGGCTCGCACCAGTTGTAGACGCCGCAGAAGAGGTCCTCCGGCGGCTTCACCCGGGCGCGGTTGTACTTCGCCGAGCCCTGGACGGTGGCGTCCTCGGTGGTGCCGTTCCACCAGGCGGCGCGGAACGCGGCGACCAGGACGCCCGGGGACTCCAGGAACGACGGCGGGTGCGCGGCGAAGCCGAGGACCTTCTCGGGGTACGGCCAGTGCTGCGGGCGTGCGGCGGCGGAGGCGTCCTCGGCGCCGAGGCGGGTCTCCATGAACGGGAGCCGGCCGGCGTCCCACTCGGGGTTGGCGGGGTTGTTGGCCCAGCCGACGCCCCAGGGCTCGTTGTAGTTGACGTTCTCGTAGAAGCCGCTGTTGTAGGCCCACAGCGCGAAGAACCAGTTCTCCAGCTTGGCCGGGTTGCCGTCGTGGACGACGAGTCCTGCCGTCTTCGTCTGGTTCCACTTCTCGACCAGGATGCCGAGGCCCGCGGCGACGTTCGCCGCGTAGTCCAGGGCGACGGCGCGCTGCTTCTGGTAGTCCCAGGCGGTGCCGCCCTTGCCGTGCTCGCGGCCGGCCATGCGCATGTGGTCGGTGACCTGGGTGATGCCGTAACCGCAGTCGGCGTCCGACCAGTTGACGTCCCAGTCGTTGGCCGGGTTGCCGTCGTAGTAGTCGACGCCGTAGTAGTTCCCGATCAGCGGGGTGCCGGTCACGCCGGGCACCGCGGAGCGGGACGCCTGCCACATGTTCGACTCCTGCGCGGTGATGCCGAGCATCACCTGCGCGGGAACACGGCCGCCGCCTTCGAGGACCGGGTTCGGGAAGAGGGTCTGCGGCGCGTACGCCGGCATTCCCAGGTTCTTCCAGTTCGCCGGGCGCGAGGCGCCGATGTTCAGCTTGCCCGTGATGGCCTTGTCGACGGCCCATTCGACCTGGCGCGGCTTGGGCTGCATGGCCTGGTTGCGGGGGTCGCTGCGCGGCACGGAGCAGGTGCGCTCCGACTCCACGATCTCCGTGGCGGAGGCGGCGGCGAGCGTCGTGGCGGCGGTGAGCGGGCGGGCGCCCGCGGACTGGGCGGACAGGCCGTCCGTGCCGGTCCGGGCAGTGGCCTTGCCCTTGCCCGCTCCGTCGCCCTTGGGGAGCAGTGGCGAGGGGATGCGGGAGGTCTCCCACTCGGGGGCGGTGGCCGCCATGGGGGTCACGGTGAAGCCGACGCTCCTGCCGGTGTCCCGCAGGGTGGTGTCGATCTTCACGGGGCGGGCGTCGGTGGCCTTCTCCGGCTGGAGGTACTGCGGGGATCCCTTGCCGTCCGCCCAGACCGTGTGCTGGACGATCGCGGTGCCCCTGGTGGAGAGCGTGGCGTCCTTGTGGGCTCCGGCGAGCCGGGTGACCGACGCGGGCAGGCCGGTCTCCGTGGTGATTCCGCCGGTCAGGTAGACCTGGCCGCCGACCCGGGCGAGACCGGTGTCGGCGAGCGGTCCGTGGCCGAGCCGGGAGACCTTCTTGTCGGCCCAGCGGCGGACGAGCGCGGTCTCGTTCTCCTTGAGGCTGTCGCGCTGGACGCGCTCCAGGAAGACGTAACCGCCGTCGCCGTCCTTGCTGATGCGGTACGGGACGGTGCCCGTCGTCGCGAGTTTCCTCTTGGCGCCCTTGCCGTCGATCTCGACCAGGGTGCGTCCGGAGGCGGCGGCTATCTTCCCGTCGCCGGCCGGTACGGAGGAGGTGATCTGGCCGTCGACGACGACCGGCTCGCTCACTTCTCCGGTGGCCGCGTTCACGCGGAACAGGCGGGTCTGCCGCTTGTCCTCGCCCGGGGACTGGGTGAGGACGGCCTCTTCGCCCGTACCGCAGCCGGGGTCGTAGTACGACAGTGAGGCGTTGACCTTCAGTTTGGTCACGGCGCCGCTGGTCAGGTCCACGACGGCGGAGAATCCGCCGCGGGCCATCAGCCGGGGGTCGTTGGTGAAGGTGCGCGGGGCGTAGACGACGACGGCCCGCTTGCCGGAACCGGTGACGCAGGCGTTGCCGATCCACTGGTCCGCGTCGAAGCCGGGCTCGGCGAGGGACGCGAGGGTCTTCCAGGCGTAGCCGCTCCGCTCGGTGGCCGTCAGGAGGTGGAAGCCCTGGGCGTCACCGGTGGTCGTCCAGGCCGTGTCGGTGGACTTCTGCCAGTCCTCGCCGAGGACTTGGGACCGGTCGGCGGCCGGAACGCTGTCGTCCGGCGCGGGGGCGGTGCCGGTGGTGACGGCCGCCGGGGGTGCGGCGGGCGGGGGTTCGGCCCAGGCGGTCGCCTGGGTCAGTCCGGCGAGTACCGCGCCGGCGGCGATCGCCGCCAGTGGCGCTCGCCTCTTGTGGAGGGTTCTCAACGACGTTCTCCTCTGAGGTTCTCGTCCCTGCTCAACGCAGTTGATCTTGAAGGGTGCTGCGACAGTAGTGGGCGTCCGCCCGGTTGACCAGAGCATGATCAACGCCACGTGAAGGATCCGCCCCTCGTGCCGCCCCGACTCCTCCGTGCGACCTCAACTCCTCAGGTGCGTGAGGACGGAACGCACGGCCCGTTCCACCGCCGCGCGCGACTCGTCGGTGGGGTCGACCAGTTCGAAGCTGTGGCGCCCGTCAGGGACGTCGACGACCTCGACGTCGGCGCCCGTCCTCCCGGCGGCGGTCAGGAACTCCTCGACCGTCGCCGCGAAGGCCGGATGCTCGCGCCCGGCCCGGGTGAGCACGATCGGCGGCCCGTCCGCCGTCCCGACAGTGGCGACGGGGCGGAAGCGCGAGTCCACGGTCCGCCAGCCGGGCAGCGGTGCCAGGGCGGGGTAGTTGGCGGCCACGCACCGCAGCCACGGCGGGGGCGCGGCGAGCCAGTCCGCCGCCAGGAGCCCGCCGGTCGAGAAGAACCAGAGCGCGATCCGGTCCTCGTCGACGCGGGGGTCGGCGCGGACCAGCGCGACGGCCTCGGCGAGGTCGTCCGCGGCGCGCGGGTAGTCGGCGATGCCGTGCAGCCGGTGGTCCAGGGTGACGCCGACGACGCCGAGGCCCGCGGCGTACCTGCCGTACCCGAGGAAGAACGGCGTGTCCCTCGGGGTGGGGCGCTGGTCGACGGCGACGGGGCCACCGTGGACGAACACGATCGCGGGCCTCGGCCGACCGGATTCCGGCAGGTGGAGGTCGACGCGTCCGCGCCGCTCGCGCGGCACCTCGGGTACGTCGAGGAGGAAGGGCAGGAGATGCGGGGGCCGTTCGTGCTCGGGGTCGCGCTCGGGCGCGGTGACGCGGTGCCCCTCACCGGCCGCCGCCTGGAGCAGCACCTCGGCCAGTTCGCCGGGCGCGGAGAGCATCGCCCAGTGTCCGGTGCCGAGGTCGAGGAAGCGGAACCGGTCGTCGGCGAGCGCGCGGAACTGCGGCGGACCCGATTCCACCAGCATCCGCACCAGGTCGACGCTGGAGCCGTTGGCGGTACAGAGCACGCCCGTGGTCGGCGGTGCGGCGGCCGCGCCGGACAGCCGGAGCGGCTGGGTGAAGGTGCCCGCCGGCTGGGGCGAGGCCAGGCGCTCAAGGCGATCCAGAGCCTCGGCGGGCACCCCCTCGGTGCTGCCCCAGCGGGACCAGGTGCCCGGCCGCGGCGGTGGGATCCACCCGTCGTCCGCGGCGGGCAGGACGCCGTCCGTCCGCCGCGCCCGTACCTCGGGATGGGGCACGGAGCCCAGGGCGGTCTCGCCTTCCTGCGGCAGGGCCGTGTCCAGGGAGACGATCCGGGCGACCCGCCCGGGGCGCCGGTCGGCGGCGGCGAGGACGGGGTGGAGCCCGTACCCGTGGCCGACGAGCACGACCCGGGGCGTACGGATGCCGTCGATCAGCCGCAGCAGGTCCTCGACGTGAGTCCCAAGACCGGTGCCGGGTCCCGCCCCGCCCCGCCGCTCCCCCATACCGGTCAGGGTCGCCGGATACGCCTCCGCGCCCGCCTCCCGCAGGCGTGCGGCCACTTCCTCCCACACCCAGCCGCCGGTGAACGCGCCCGGAACCAGTACGAACGCCGTCATGATCGTCTCCTCGCCCGTCGGGTGACTCCTCGCCGCCACGCTAGGAACTCCCCCTGCGGGAGGTTCAAGGACGGCGACGGGCGGAGGTGATCGCGAACGGGCCGTACAGGACAC
This sequence comes from Streptomyces exfoliatus, assembly GCF_000725545.1. Classification (GTDB taxonomy): domain Bacteria; phylum Actinomycetota; class Actinomycetes; order Streptomycetales; family Streptomycetaceae; genus Streptomyces; species Streptomyces exfoliatus. The sequence continues at coordinate 203,998 of NZ_JNZP01000012.1, forward strand.
TGGAGTCGACCGGAGGGAGGCTCGCGCCGTGGTGTCCGAGGGACTGTGGAGCATCGGGGAGCTCGCCGCGCGGGCGGGTGCCACCGTGAAGACGGTGCGCTACTACACCGACCGCGGGCTGCTGCCCGAGGCGGCGCGCAGCGCGGGAGGGCATCGGCGGTACGGGCAGGAGGCACTCGGCCGGCTCCGGCTGATCCGCTCACTGCGCGCCCTCGACCTGCCCGTCCCCGAGGTGGAGCGGGTGCTCGCACGGGACGACGCCCTGGAGGAGGTCGTGGCGGGGCAGTTGCGCGAGCTGGGTTCCCAACTGGCCGCGCTGCGCTGGCGCGAGGCCTCGCTGCTCCTGCTCAAGGACTGCCCGGCCGGGGAACGCGCCGACCGGTTGCGGCTGCTCGGCGCGGTCTCCGTGCCGCCGGGCACGGACGCGCTCGCCAGGTTCTGGCGGCGGATCCTCCCGGTCCGGCTGCCGGGCCGGGTGGTTTCGATGGTCCTCGACTCGGTGGTGCCGGGGCTCCCGGAGGAGCCGACGCCCGCGCAGGTCCTCGACTTCGCCAAGCTGCACGCGCTCGTGTCCGATCCGCGCCTCGACAGTCCGGAGTCCCGACCGGCGCCGCCGCTGCCTGCCGGGGAGTACCGTCCCGCGGTGCTGTACGAGGGGCTCGCGGAGGCGTACGCGCTGGCCGCGGCGGAGGTTCGGGCCGGGCACGACCCGCAGGACGGCGGGGCCCTGGACTGCTTCGTCGGCGCCTACGCACGCGCGCGCGGGGCGGTGGACTCGCCGGAGTTCCGGCGTGGGCTCGTCCCGCTGCTCGCCGGGAGCCAGGGCCCGGTGATCATCCGTTACTGGAAGCTCGCCACCGGCCTGTTCCCTCCCGGGGAGCCGGTCCTCGGCGCCCTCCACCACCACCTCTCGGTCGCGCTCGGCCGGCAGGTCGGGGAGGAGGCCGGCGTGGCGCCGTCGGCGCACCCGGGCGGGTGGTGATCGGCGGCACGTGGGTGAACGCGCGCATGCGGTGCGGCGGACCGGGGAAGGGGCGCACGACGCACGCTGCACGCAGGACGACGAGGAGGTGGTGCCGGTGTCGGGGCCGACAACCGGAGAGGAGGTGGGAGCACCGTGCTGGCTGAGTCTGAACGCGCGCGATCTGGACGCGGCGGAGCGCTTCTACGGGGCCGTGCTGGGATGGACGTTCCGGCGGGGCGGCGAGGAGCGCAAGTACGCGGTGGGTGAGCTGGGCGAGGTGCCCGTGGCCGGGATCGCGGCCGTCGCGGCCGAGCTGTCCGTACCGGTGTCCTGGACGGCGTTCTTCGCCGTGGACGACGCCGACGCGGCGGTGGCGCGGATCAGGGAGCGGGGCGGCACCGTGGGGGTGGGGCCGGTGGCCTACCCGCCCGAGGGGCGTGCGGCGCTCGCGACCGACCTGGAGGGTGCGGCGTTCGGCGTGTGGCAGGGGCGGACGGAGTCGCAGTGGCACATCGGCGAGCACTCGGCGCCCGCCTGGCTCGAACTGCACACGCGGGACGCGTTCGAGGCGGCCGTGTTCTACGGCGAGGTGCTCCGCTGGGCGGACGAGGGCACGGGCCGTTACGAGGTGTCGTACGAGCAGGACAAGGTGGTGCTGCGGCGCGAGGGCGAAGCGGTGGCCCGCTTGAACAGCGGTCCCGTCGAGTCCGGTTCACCCCGGCCGCAGCTGCGTCCGCGCTGGCTGGTGCGCTTCAGGGTGCCCGATCCGGAGGCGGCGACGGCGGCGGTCCTGGCGCACGGTGGTTCGGTGGTGCCGGGCGGGGACTGGGGCGGGGTTCGCGGCCCCGAGGAGGCCGAGGGGCGCAGGGCGGTGGTGGTACGGGACCCGGACGGGGCGCTCTTCACGCTGGAGGGCGTCGAGGAGGGCAAGGGCTGAGCGTCGGCCGGTGCGGGCGCGGGCCGTTCTCCGTGCCCGCACCGGTCGACACCCGGCCGGTGCGGGCTCTCGGGCCGCCGGACACGACCTAGGGCCTCTCGTTTGGATCATGCCGGGCTCGCGGGCCCTGGCACCGCACCTCGTCGCGTTGTCGTCGGTTGCCATGGCGCCGCCATGGCACCCTCCTCCGCCTTGCGAGGCGTCCCCTGGGCCCTGCGGGCCTGGGGAGACCCCATCTACCAGAGCCCGCTCCTGATCCGGCCTGATCCAAACGAAGGACCCTAGGCGGTGGCCCCGGAGGGGGCGCGCGGTGCGGCGTCGGGCTCGATGCCCGCCAGGCCCTCGGAGGGGGCTGCCGTGGCCCTGGCGGGGATGAAGGCGGCGACGACCGCGGCCACCAGGCCGACGCCGCAGCCGATGAGCATCGCGACGCGGAAGCCCTCCTCGGACGGCAGCGCGTGGCCGCCCAGGGTCGTGGTCATCTGGGCCAGGACGACGCCGATCACGGCGGCCGAGACAGAGGTGCCGATGGAGCGCATCAGGGTGTTGAAGCTGTTGGCGGAGGCGGTCTCCTCCTGCGGGACGGCGCCCATGATGAGGGCGGGCATGGCTCCGTAGGCGAGTCCGACGCCGGTGTTGCAGATGAGCGTGACGACGAGCAGGCCCCAGGTGGAGCCCATCAGGGCGAGCGAGGAGCCGTATCCGGCGGCGATGACCAGGGCGCCGACGGAGAGCGTGACCTTGGGGCCGCGGGCGGCCGACAGCTTGGCGCCGAGAGGCGCCAGAAGCATCATCATCAGGCCTGCCGGGGCCATCCACAGGCCCATCGCCATCATCGACTGGCCGAGGCCGTAGCCGGTGGCCTCGGGCAGCTGGAACAGCTGCGGGACGACGAGGGACTGCGCGTACATGGCGAATCCGACGAGGACCGACGCGGCGTTGGTCAGCAGGACGACGGGGCGGGCGGTGACCCGCAGGTCGACGAGGGGATCGCGGGTACGCAGTTCCCATCGGCCCCAGGCGAGCAGGACGACGGCCGCGACGGCGAAGAGGCCGAGGGTGGTGCCGCTGCCCCAGCCCCAGGTGGCGCCCTTGGAGACGGCGAGCAGCAGGGCGACGAGGCCGACGCCGAGGCCCAGCGCGCCGGGCACGTCGAAGCGGCCGGGGCCGGCGGCGCGGCGGCCCGCGGGGGCGACGCGCCAGATCAGGGCGCCCACGACGACGCTCAGCGCGGCGGCGACCCAGAAGAGCACGCGCCAGCTGGCGTTCTCGGCGACGGCGGCGGAGAACGGCAGGCCGAGGGCGCCGCCGACGCCCATGGAGGCGCTCATGAGGGCGATGGAGCCGCCCAGCTTCTCGGCCGGGAGGATGTCGCGGAGCAGGCTGATGCCGAGCGGGACGACACCCATGCCGAGGCCCTGGAGGCCGCGTCCGACGATCATCGGGACGACGGAGGAGGCGAGCGCGCAGACCACCGAGCCGACGATCAGCGGGATCACGGAGACGAGGAGGACCCGCCGCTTGCCGAGGGTGTCGCCGAGCCGGCCGGCCACGGGGGTGGCGACGGCTCCGGCCAGGAGCGTGGCGGTGATCACCCAGGAGGCGTTGGACGCGCTGGTGTCGAGGAGTTTCGGGAGGTCGCCGATGAGCGGCACCACCAGGGTCTGCATGAGTGCGGCGACGATGCCGGCGAGCGCCAGGACACCGACGACGCGTCCGGGCCGGGTGTCGGGCGTGGAACCGTCCACGTGATGTTCTCCCTCGGTCTCCCCCAGCCGGTCCGAGGGTCGGTTATGCATCATGCACATCAATTGCTCGGTACACAAATTATGTAGGATGCACATCCGATCAGGGCGGGAGAGAATGACCCCATGGACAAGCCCGTGGACAAGCCCACTCATCTGGTCGAGTTCGAGACCATGCTGCTCGGCCGGCACTCCCTGCTGTACGCGCCTCGCTCCCGGGCCTCCGGCGGGCAGCTCGACCGCAGCGCGTACGTCGTCCTGAGCCGCATCCGGATGCACGGGCCCATGTCCATCGGGCAGCTCAGCGAGGCCTTCGGCCTCGACGCCTCCACCCTCAACCGCCAGACCGCGGCGATGCTGCGCGCCGGCGTCGTCGAACGCATCCCCGACCCGGACGGCGGGATCGCCCGCAAGTTCCGCATCACGGCGGAGGGCGAGCGGCGCCTTGAGGCCGACCGGGCCTCGAACATCGACGGCCTGGAGCGGGTGATGGAGCACTGGTCACCCGAGGACGTGGCCCACTTCGCGGCCTACCTCGAACGCTTCAACCGGGACATCGAACGCCTGGAGGGCCGCCCCTGGCCGCGCCCCTGAGGCGTGATTCCGCACCACTCCGCACCGCCCCCGCTCAGCCGCCGGCCCGCCGCACGGCGGCCTGCCGGTCCGCCGTCGCCAGGGCGGTGTTGACGAGCGCCACGGCGGCGAAGACGACGGCCCACACCGGTCGGCCGAGGTCGTGCAGCGCGACCGCCGCCGCCCCGAACACCAGGGCCTTCACGACCAGAACCCCCGCGATGGGCAGCCGTATCCGGGCCTTGGGCGCGGCGAACAGGCCCCACACGACGGTCGCGACGGCGGGCACGGCGACCGCGAGCACCCACCGGAGAGCCAGGTTCTCCGCACTCTCCCACCCCCACCGCGCCAGCACGGCCAAGGCCGCGAGCTCCAGCAGGAACGCCAGGCCTTCGTTGAACACGTGCAGCGGCGTGGGCAGTTTCATCGGAGCCTCTCGAACGTCGATCACGCGTGCGGGCCGCCCGAGCCTAGACCCGACTTCTGACAGAAGTCTTTACCTCCGGTCCCGGCGGCGGTAACTTCCCGCCGACGCAAGATGTTTCAGAAACTTTCCGACAGCGTTTCCAACGGTGCCGATCCCCCTCTCCCGCCAGCCCGTACGGAGCGCGCCCCCGCCTGGAGTTGAGATGACCCGCATCCCCCTGCGGCCACCCGGACGCCCGGTGGCCGTCCTGGCCGTCGCCGCCGGCCTGCTCGGCCTGCTCGCCGCCCCGCCCGACGGTCCCTCGCCCCGTACCGCCCCGGTCGCGGCCGTCGCGGACAGCACGGCGACGGTCTTCTACTGGACCAAGACGAAGAACTGGGCCGCCTACAACCTGCATTACGCCCCCGACGGCGGCTCCTGGACCACCGTCCCGGGGGTGGCCATGGAGGCCGCCTGTACCGACTGGGTCAAGAAGACCGTCCCCCTCGGCGCGGCCACCGGGCTCCAGGCCACCTTCAACAACGGCGGCGGCACCTGGGACAACAACGGCGGCAAGAACTACGCCCTGGGCACCGGCGCCATCACCGTCAAGGACGGGGTCGTCGCCCACTCCGACCCCTGCGCGGGCACCCCCCCGACCCCGGGCGCCAAGGCCACCGTCTACTACTCGACCGAGACGCTCGGCTGGTCCACCGTCAATCTCCACTACCAGCCGGCCGGCGGCGCCTGGACCGCCGCCCCCGGTGTCGGCATGCAGGCCGCCTGCGCCGGCTGGTGGAAGCGGGAGGTCGACCTCGGGACGGCCTCCTCCCTCAAGGCGGCCTTCAACAACGGCAACGGCACCTGGGACAACAACCGGGGCTCCGACTACGCCCTCGGGACCGGCGTGAGCACCGTACGGAACAACGTGGTGACGGCGAACGCGACCGATCCGTGCGCCGCCGCGACCCCCGACACCCAGGCGCCGACGGCCCCCGGCCGGGTCACCGCCGCCGCCGACGGCGTCTCGGTGCTGCTCACCTGGGACCCCGCCACGGACGACAGGGGCGTGACGAAGTACCAGGTCACGCGGACCGGCGGCAGCGGCGGCACGATCGTGACCGACGTCGGCTCCACGGTGTTCTCCGACACCGGACTCGCCGAACGGACCGCCTACACCTACACGGTGAAGGCCGTCGACGCCGCGGGCAACGTCTCCGCCGCCTCGGCCGCCGCGACCGCCACCACCGGCGAGAGGCCGGCGAACCCGGCCACCGGGAAGCCGCTCGGCACCGACCCGCGCAAGGACCCCATCTACTTCGTCCTCACCGCCCGCTTCAACGACGGCGACCCGTCGAACAACCGGGGCGGCAGCCAGCACGTCAAGTCCGGCAACGCGGCCAACGACGACCCCATGTTCCGGGGCGACTTCAAGGGCCTCATCCAGAAGCTGGACTACGTCAAGGGCCTCGGCTTCTCGGCGATATGGGTCACGCCGGTGGTCCTCAACCGGTCCGACTACGACCACCACGGCTACCACGGCTGGGACTTCTACAAGGTCGACCCCCGCCTGGAGTCGGCCGGCGCCTCCTACCAGGACCTGATCGACGCGGCCCACGCCAAGGGCATGAAGATCTACCAGGACGTCGTCTACAACCACTCCTCCCGCTGGGGCGCCAAGGGCCTGTTCACGCCCACCGTGTACGGCGTGCGGGACAGCCAGTGGAGCTGGTACTACGACGAGAAGCAGCCCGGCTTCGAGTACGACGGCCTGACGATCGATCCGAAGACGGGGAAGTCGTACTACAACGGCGACCTGTGGTCGACGGCGGAGCCGACCGGCAACACCTGCCTCAACTGGGGCAAGCCGACCGGCGGCAAGAGCGCCGAGGGCTACACCGTCTACAACTGTCAGTGGCCGAGCCCCACGTCCGGCATGTTCCCGAAGGCGCTGTTCCACCAGTGCTGGATCGGCAACTGGGAGGGCGAGGACTCGCGTTCCTGCTGGCTTCACGAGGACCTGGCCGACTTCAACACCGAGAACCCGACCGTGCAGAACTACCTGATCGGCGCCTACAACAAGTACATCGACATGGGCGTCGACGGCTTCCGCGTCGACACGGCCGTGCACATCCCGCGCACCACCTGGAACCGCCGCTTCCTGCCCGCCATCCAGGAGCGGGTGACACGGAGTCACGGCGCCGAGGCGGCGAAGAACTTCTTCGTCTTCGGCGAGGTCGCCGCCTTCGTCAACGACAAGTGGAACCGCGGCTCGGTGAACCACTCGGCGCAGTTCTTCACCTGGAAGGAGCGCAAGGAGTACGACGCCGACGACGCCAAGGCCGCCCTGGAGATGTACGACTACGAGCAGCAGCAGGGCACGGGCAGCCAGCCCACCTCCACCAACGCCTTCCTCAACGGGAACAGCTACCACGCGCCCGACCACAGCCGCTTCTCCGGCATGAACGTCATCGACATGCGCATGCACATGAACTTCGGTGACGCGTACAACGCCTTCTCCAACGGCAAGGACTCGGACGACAGTTACAACGACGCCACGTACAACGTCGTCTACGTCGACAGCCACGACTACGGTCCCAACAAGTCGAGCGAGCGGTACACGGGCGGCACCGACGCCTGGGCGGAGAACATGTCCCTGATGTGGACGTTCCGCGGCATCCCGACCCTGTACTACGGCTCCGAGATCGAGTTCCAGAAGGGACAGAAGATCGACTGCGGGCCGACCTGCCCGCTGGCCTCGACCGGCCGCGCCTACTTCGGCGACCACGTCGCCGGCTCCGTCACGGCCTCCGACTTCTCCCGGGTCTCCGCGGCCTCCGGAGCGGTCGCCACCACGCTCCAGCAGCCCCTGGTGCAGCACGTGCAGCGGCTCAACCAGATCCGCCGCGCGATCCCCGCGCTGCAGATGGGGCAGTACTCCACCGAGGGCATCTCGGGTGGCATGGCGTTCAAGCGCCGCTACACCAGCGGTGGTACGGACAGCTTCGCGCTGGTCACGGTCTCGGGCGGCGCGACCTACTCGGGCATCCCGAACGGCACGTACACCGACGCCGTCACCGGCGACGTGCGGACCGTCACCAACGGCACCCTCTCGGTCGCCGCGCCCGGCAAGGGCAACCTGCGAGTGTACGTCCTGAACGGCCCGGGCAAGATCGGCGCCTCGGGCCCGTACCTGAAGTAGCGGACGGCGTACGGGGCGGGGCGGGGGTCTCGCCCCGCCCCGTACGCGTCCCACCGGCGGGTCCTACGGGGCGTCCCGCAGGGGTGTGCGGTGCAGGGTGACGAGGAGGAGCCAGATCCGCGCGGAGACGTGGGCGGGCGTGCCCTCCACCAGGCCGTGCAGCCAGTCGGCCAGCACTCCCGCGAAGGTGGCGGCGACGGCGGAGGCGATCAGCTCGGGCTCCGGGGCGCCGACGAGACTGCGTTCGGCGAGGCTGCGGGCCCGTAGGTCCCGGTGGAGGACGCGCCCGAGCGGACCGCCGCCCCCCGGGCTCAACAGGGTCCGGTAGAGCGGGGCGTGCGGGGCGAGGCCGTCGAAGAAGTCGACGAGCGCGGGCGGCGGGGACGCCGGGTCGGGGACGCCCCGCCAGGCGTGCAGCGCGTCCACCGCGTCACGGACCACGTCGGCGCAGGCGTCGACGGCCAGCGCCTCCAGGTCGGCGTAGTGCACGTAGAAGGTGGCCCGCCCTACACCGGCCCTCCGGACGAGGGCGGCGATGGTGACCTCCGCCAGGGGGCGCTCCGCGCACTCGTCGAGGAGGGCCTCGCGCAGCTTGGCCCGTGTCCTGGCCGCCCGGGGGTCGGCGGGCGGCGCCGCCTGCGGCGGGGTCATCGGCTCAGGAGCACGGCGGCGAGGGCCAGCGCGCCGGGCAGCGCCTGGGCCACGAAGATGCGGCGATTGGCGGTGGCACCGCCGTACAGGCCCGCCACGACCACGCAGCCGAGGAAGAAGAGGGTGACCCGGTACCCCGTCGGGTCGCCGGCGAACAGGCCCCAGACGAGACCGGCGGCCAGGAAGCCGTTGTAGAGGCCCTGGTTCGCGGCGAGCGGCGCGGTCGCGCGGGCCATGTCGGCGTCGAAGCCGGAGAGCGAGCGGCCCGGCCTCCGCTCCCACAGGAACATCTCGAGCACCAGGATGTACGCGTGCAGGGCGGCCACCAGGGCCACCAGGACGTTCGCCGTCGTCTCCATCAGGTCTTCTCCCACCATCGCACTTCCTGGACAGACGTCCAGCATACCTGGACGCCTGTCCAGGAAGTACCACCGGCCCTACGAGGGCGAGCCAAAGGCGCGAAGGCCTCCATACCGACACCTTCCCGGCACCGTTCGGTCAACAGTGCGTAACGCGAACACGCTTCTCGGACAGAACACTTCCCTCCGCCGCACGAGTCTGGGATCTTGCGTCCACCCCACACATCACAAAGCCCGGCGGGCGCCACCCGCGCCACCGGGTTATCGGAGGACGCATTGTTTTCCCTCATATCCAGCCGGTTGAGAACGTCGGCCATCGCCGTCGCGGCCCTCGGCACCACCGTGGCGCTCGCCGCTCCCGCCGGATTCGCCCAGGCAGCACCGTCGGACACCGCGCCCGTCGCGGCCCGTTCGGCGGGGGCGACGACGGCCACCACGACCGCGGCGGCGCCGGCGGCCTGGGCCGCGGGCACCCGCGCGTACCTGGTGATCACGGCCCCCGGCGGCACCTCGGCCGTGAGCGGCGCCGTGGCGACCAACGGCGGCTCGGTCTTCGCCAGTTACGACGCGATCGGCGTGATCGTGGCGCACTCGACGTCCGCGTCGTTCGCCTCGTCGATGCGTACGGTCAGCGGCGTCCAGCAGGTCGGGGCGACCCGTACCTCCGACGTTCCCGCCGACGCGTACAGCCCGGCGCTCCCGGCCAACCCGTCGCAGTCGGCGACGACGCTGACGGAGTCGAACCGCTGGGACATGACGCAGATCAAGGCCGACCAGGCCTGGGCGGTCACCACCGGTTCGGCGACGGTGAAGGTCGGCGTCCTCGACACCGGCGTGGACGACCAGCACCAGGACATCGCACCCAACTTCAACGCCGCCGACTCGGCCTCCTGCGCCTATGGCAAGGCGGACACGCGAGCGGGCGCCTGGCGTGACGTCGGCACGCACGGCACGCACGTCGCCGGCACGATCGCGGCGGCCAAGAACGGCAAGGGCGTCATCGGCGTCGCGCCGGGCGTGAAGATCTCCTCCGTCCGCATCGCGGAGCCGACCAGCAGCCTGTTCTTCGCGGAGAACACGATCTGCGGCTTCATGTGGGCCGGTGACCACGGCTTCAAGGTCACCAACAACAGCTACTACACGGACCCGTGGGCGTTCAACTGCCCGGACAACGTGGACCAGGCCGCCATCATCGAGGGCGTCCGCCGCGCCCAGGCATACGCCGAGGGCAAGGGTTCGCTCCAGGTGGCCGCCGCCGGCAACTCCAACTACGACCTGGCGAACAAGACGACCGACACCGAGTCCCCCAACGACTCGACCCCGGTCACCCGCACGATCACCAACGCCTGCATCGACATCCCGACGGAGCTTCCGGGCGTCGTCACCGTCGCCGCGCAGGGCAACGGCGGCGCCAAGGCCTCGTACTCGAACTTCGGCAACGGCGTCATCGACATCGCGGCCCCCGGCGGCGACGGCGCCTCCGGTGTCTACTCGACGCTCCCGGGCGGCAAGTACGGCAACATGAACGGGACGTCGATGGCCTCCCCGCACGTCGCGGGCGTCGCGGCGCTGATCGCGAGCGTGAACCCGGCGTTCACCCCGGCGCAGATCCGCGACCAGCTCGGCGTCCAGGCCACGGACAGGGCCTGCCCGTCGGACACCCGCTGCACGGGCACCACGACCAAGAACGGATTCTTCGGTGAGGGCGCGGTCGACGCCCTGAAGGCCGTCGGGGGCACCACCCCGCCGCCCGGCGCGTACTTCGAGAACCTCACCGACGTCGCGATCGCCGACAACGCCACGGTCGAGAGCCCGATCACGGTCAGCGGCGTGACGGGCAACGCCCCGGCCACGCTGAAGGTGGGCGTGGACATCAAGCACACCTACATCGGCGACCTGAAGGTCGACCTGGTGGCCCCGGACGGCACCGTGTACACGGTGCACAACCGGACCGGCAGCGGCACGGACAACATCGCGCAGACGTTCACGGTCAACGCCTCGGCCGAGGTCGCGAACGGCGTCTGGAAGCTCCGCGTGAACGACAACGCCAACCAGGACACGGGCCGGATCGACGCCTGGAACCTGACCTTCTAGCACCACCTGACCCACCACCGACCCGAGGACGGGGCCGGAGCCGACATGGCTCCGGCCCCGTTCGCGTACCCGCGGTAACTCCGGGGGGAAGAAAGTCGGTACCGAGGGGTAGGCCCGCACGGCCGTCTTGCTATACGTTCCGTCTAACAAGCTTGCTAGACAGTGCGTCTAACAAGCCGCCGAGCCGGACACGCGCCCCGAGGAGCCGCACCATGGCACACAGCACCGCTCGCCCGGACAGCCAGTCCGCCCCCGACCAGGACGTCGCCGAGCGGCTGCTCCGGTCGGCCGCCAAGCTGTCGTACGACCCCGCCGTCGAGGTCGACTGGGACACCCCCCTCGACAAGGGCTTCCACGGACAGAGCCCCGAGTGGAACTCCCTCTACGGCACGGCGTACTGGAACGAGATGACCGATGAGCAGCGCAAGGAGCTGACCCGGCAGGAGTCCGCCTCGGTCGCCAGCACCGGCATCTGGTTCGAGATGATCCTCCAGCAGATGGTGCTCCGCGACATCTACCGCATGGACCACACCGACCCCCGGTTCCAGTGGGCCCTCACCGAGATCGCCGACGAGTGCCGGCACTCGATCATGTTCGCCCGCGGCTCCCAGAAGCTCGGCGCCCCCGCGTACCGGCCCAAGCGGGCCGTCATGGAGCTCGGGCGCTTCATGAAGACCGTCGGCTTCGGCGAGGCCGCGTACGCCGGCATCCTCGTCGCCGAGGAGGTCCTCGACGTCATGCAGCGCGACTGGATGCGCGACGAGCGGGTCGTGCCCTTCGTGCGCACCATCAACAACATCCATGTCGTCGAGGAATCGCGGCACATGAAGTTCGCCCGGGACGAGACGCGCCGCCACCTCGCACGCGCGAGCAGGGCCCGCCGTCACTTCCAGGCCCTCGTGGTCGCCATCGCCGCGTACTACATCATCACCAGCCTGGTGAACCCGGAGGTGTACGTCCGGGCCGGGCTCGACCCCGAGCGCGCCCGCCGCGAGGCCGCCGCCAACGAGCACTACAAGGCACAGCTGCGCGCGAGTTGCTCCGGGCTCATGGAGTTCCTGGCGGACGTCGGGATGCTGACCCGGCCCGCGCTCTTCTTCTACCAGCGCGCCCACCTCGTCTGATCCCTCCGAGCCGAGCCCCTCCGAGCCGAGCCCCTCCGAGAAGAGCAGAGCAGAGCCGACGCCATGACCTACGCGATCACCCAGACCTGCTGCAACGACGCCACCTGCGTCGCCGTCTGTCCGGTCAACTGCATCCATCCGGCGCCCGGGGAACCGGACTTCGGGACCACGGAGATGCTGTACATCGACCCCAAGACCTGTATCGACTGCGGCGCCTGCGCCGACGCCTGCCCCGTCGACGCGATCTTCCCGGCGGACCGCCTCACCGGGCGGCTGCGCGAGTACGAGGCGATCAACGCGGAGTACTACGCCGACCGCGCCCCGGCACCGGCCCTGGCCTCGCCCAACTTCCACACCTGGGGCGAGCCTTCGTTCCCCCGGTCGCTGCCCGCCGACTTCGCGCCGCTGCGGATCGCGGTCGTCGGCACCGGGCCCGCCGGGATGTACGCCGCCGAGGACCTGCTCCTGCACACCAACGCCGAGGTGACGCTGATCGACCGGCTGCCGGTGGCCGGCGGGCTCCTCCGGTACGGCGTGGCACCGGACCACCCCGCGACCAAGGGCGCCGGCGAGACCTTCGCCCGCTTCCACTCCCACCCCCGGGTCCGGATGCGGCTCGGCGTGGAGATCGGCGAGGACGTCACCGTCGGGGAACTCGCCGCGCACCACGACGCGGTGATCTACGCCGTGGGCGCGCCCGCCGACCGGCGGCTCGGCATCCCCGGCGAGGAGCTGCCCGGCAGCGTCTCGGCGACCTCGGTCGTGTCCTGGTACAACGCGCATCCCGAGACCGGCGCGGACGCCGTCCGGCTCTCCGCCGAACGGGTCGTCGTCGTCGGCAACGGCAACGTCGCCCTCGACGTCGCCCGCGTCCTCGTCATGGACCCGGCCGACCTCGCCGGCACGGACATCGCCGACCACGCCCTGACGGCCCTGCGCGACAGCCGGGTCCGCGAGGTGGTGCTGCTCGGCCGCCGGGGCCCCGAGGACGCGGCGTACACGGCCTCGGAACTGCTCGCCCTGAAGCACCTGCCCGGTGTGGACCTGGTCGTCGACGACCGGGATCCGCGCACCGGCGCGGCCGTCGACGCGGCGGCGGCCGGGGACAGGGCCGCGCTGCTGCGGGACGTGCTCCGGGAGACGGTGGACTGGACGGCTCCTCCCCCGTCGGACCGGCGCCGGATCGTGCTCCGTTTCCACTCCGCCCCCGTCGAGGCGCTCGGCACCGACGGCGTACGGGCGGTCCGGGTGACGGAGGACGGATCGCCCGCCGGTACGGAGATCGGGGCGGGGCTCCTCGTGCGGGCGATCGGCTACCGGGGCGTTCCGCTGGCGGGGCTGCCCTTCGACGAGGTCACCGGCACGGTGCCGCACGAGGCCGGGCGGGTGACGGGGCTGCCCGGCGGGTACGTCGTCGGCTGGATCAAGCGCGGGCCCTCCGGGGGCATCGGCGCCAACCGGGCCTGCGCCGAGGAGACGGTCGGGACCCTGCTCGCGGACGCGGTCGCCGGTGCGCTGCCGGCTCCGACGGGCACGGCCCAGGACTTCCGTCGGCTGGCCAGGAGCCGCAGTCGGCACCTCGTCGACGCACGCGGTCTCGCGGCCATCGACCGGACCGAGCGGGCCAGGGGCAGGGACGCGGGGCGTCCCCGGGTCAAGCTGGCCACGGTGCCGGAGCTCGTCGCGGCGGCCAAGGGCGGGCGGTGGCGCCGGCAGGGATGATCTTCAGGGGTGCTCTTCGGAGGTTCCCTTGGGAGGTTCTCTGCGGAATGTCCGGCCCGGGACGGCGGGCCGGTACGACTCAGACGGCGGCGTCCACGGCAGCCGTCTGGCGGACCACGATCGCGTTGAGCCGGACGGCGAACGGGACGACGTCCGTCAGTTCCAGGGCGGTGGCCCGCGCCTTCGGCAGCTCGACGGTCACGTCGGCGCAGAAGGCGAGGGCGTAGATGTCCTGCCCCGTTTCTTCGTCCTGGAGGGCGAAGAACAGGTCGCGGTAGAAGCGGGTGCGGTGCTCGGACTCCTCGTAGAAGGAGAGTCCGGGCCGTCCCTCCTGCCCGGCGAGGCCGGTGAAGGCCTCGACGAGCTCCCGCTCGACGGTCCCCCAGAACCCCGCCTCCGCGTACTCGGGGGGAAGGGCCTGCCGGACGGCCTCCTTCAGGGAGAGCACCATCACCAGGACGGGGGCGTGCTCCTGGAGCCCCCAGCCCCGGACCATCCGCACGACGGTGGTGCCGGGGACGGCCGCGGCCGCCGCCCGTATCGCCTCGAAGTCGAAGTCGACGGTCGCGGGCGCGATCGCCTCCTGGAACACCCGGTCGATGGACCGGGCCCGTTCGAGATGGTCCGGTCCCACCTCGACGACGGTCCTGAAACTGGCGGCCAAAGCTCCTCCTGTGTGATCTCGTGTGCTCTCGATGATCAGGAGGGGTCAGTATGGCGAGCGTCCGCCCGGCACCGTGGGCGAGTCCGCCGTACGGACGGGGAGCGCGAGTCCGCCGTACGGGCGGGCAGCCGCTCAGGACCTCTTGCGGGGCTTCCCGCCGGTACGGCCACGGCCTGAGCCCCCGCCGCCCTTGCGGGCCGCCGGCTTCCCCGACGTACGGGAGCCGCCGCCCGGCTTGGCGGACCTGGAGGGCTTCTGCTCCTTCTTCGGCTGCTTCTGGCCCTTCTGGGCCTCCGCGCGCCGGCCCCGGGTGCTGTTCACCGTGCGGCCGCGCACGATGCCGATGAACTCCTCCACCAGGTCGGGGGCCTCGTCGGCCGCCTGCCACGAAAGGGCCACCCGCGACTGCGGGACGTCGGTCAGGGTCCGGTAGGTGAGGTCCTTGCGGTGGTGCAGCCGGGCGAGGGACTGCGGCACGGCGAGCACGCCGACGCCCGCCGCGACCAGCTCGATCGCGTCGGCGGTCGTCTCCGGGCGCTCGTCCGCCGCGCGGCCCGGCGGCCGCTCCCAGCCCAGGGTGTCGTCGAGCGGGTGCAGGACGAGCTCCTCGGCGAGGTCCTCGGCCGACACCTCCTCGGCCGCCGCGAACAGGTGGTCCTTGGGTACGACGACGACCGTCGTCTCCGTGTACAGCGGGATCGCGCTCAGGTCGTCCCGGTCGACGGGGAGCCTGACCAGACCGGCGTCGGCCGTACCCTCCCGGAGCGCGCCGAAGGCCTCGGCGGGCGTCACGGCGAGGAGGGTCAGGGGAACGTCGGGCAGGCGCTCCTTCCAGACCCCGACCCACTTCGAGGGCGTCACTCCGGGCACGTACGCCAGCCGGAAGGCGGGGGTGCCGGAGGGGAGGTCAGAGGGGGACACCGCGGGGGAATCCGCCGTGGTGTCCGAGGGGGAAGCGTCCGAGCCTGTCACTCCGCCAGGTTACCGGTAGCTGCCGTGGTCGGAACTCGCCCGCACGCTCGATACTCTTGACACCATGACGTCGCACCAGAGCACCCAGACGATGAAGCCCGCCACCGCGGCGAAGAAGCTGGGTGTGTACCTCGAGGCCACCCCCGCAGAGTTCCAGGAGGGTGTCGTCTCGCGCACCGAACTGAACGAGCTCCAGTCGAACCCGCCCGCCTGGCTCCAGGAGCTCCGGAAGAACGGCCCGCACCCGCGCCCGGTGGTCGCCCAGAAGCTCGGCGTCTCCATCGCCGGTCTCGCGCGCGGCGGCATCACCGAGCCGCTCACCACCGAGCAGATCGAGGCGCTCAAGCAGGAGCTGCCCGAGTGGCTCCAGAAGGAGCGGGCCACCCAGGCGGAGGTCCGCAAGGAGACCGTCCGCATCAAGGAGCGCGACGCGGAGCGTGCGCGCCGCGACGACGACGTCTGATCGTCTCCGCAACGCCTGATCGTCTCCACCCGACCGCGCCGCACCCCGACGGGTGTGGCGCGGCGCCGTGCGCGGGAGTCATTCCCCCATGAGCGCTTCCCCCACCAGTGACCTCAGCATCGCGTCGGAGCCACCGGTCGTCGTCGGCGTGGACGGCTCGGAGCACAGTCTCCGGGCCCTCGAATGGGCGCTGGGCGCCGCGGAGCACCTGGGATCACCGCTGGTCGTGGCCCATGTGCGCTCCGACGCGCTGCAGCTCGGCGCCGCCCGTATCGCCTCCCTCGGCCCGTCGCCCGAGCTGCCCGACACGGTGGTGACGGCCGTGCGGAACGTCGTCGAGGCGCGCGGCCACACCCTTCCCGTGCGGTACGCCTCCCTCGACGGGTCCGTGACCGACGCCCTCCCGGCCGCCGCGCGGGGCGCGCGGCTCCTGGTGACCGGCTCCCGCGGGCACGGCGGCTTCGCGAGCCTCCTCCTCGGATCGACCAGCCGCACGCTCGCCGCGACGGCGCCCTGCCCGCTCGTCGTCGTCCCGCACGAGGCGCGTACGGCTGCCCTGGAGGGCGGTGCCGGGGCGGGCCGGGTCTTGCTCGGCCTGCACCCGGAGGAGACTCCGGACGAGGTGCTGGACTTCGCCTTCGAGGCGGCGCTGCACCGGGGCGTACCGCTGGAGGTCGTGACGGCGTTCCGGCTGCCTCCTCAGCCCGGCTCGCTCGTCGTCGCGCCGTCCCCCGCGCTCCAGGTTCCGCCGCCGCTGCCCCTCGCGGACGACATGGAGGAGCAGCTCGTACGGGAGGGGAAGCGGGAGCAGGAGGAGCGGCTGCGGCCCTTCGCCGAGCGCAGGCCAGGGGTCGAGCTCGTTCCCGTGGTGACGCCGGGGGACGCGGCGGGCCTGCTGGTGGAGGGTTCGCGGGACGCGGGTCTGCTGGTGGTGGGCCGCCACCACCGGCATCGCTTCGGAACGCTGCTCGTCGGCTCGGTCGCCCACGCGGTCCTGCACCACGCGCACTGCCCGGTCGCGGTGGTTCCCCCGGCGGCCCCGTAGGCCGTGTCCGGCGCCGGGGCGGTCACGCCGCGTCACCGAGCGGGGCGGGGCGAGCGTGGCTAGCGTGGCTCACAGGAACACGTCATCGAATCGGAAGCGAGAGTCACCGTCATGGCCGTACGACCTGAAGGCACGCCGGTCTGGACCGACGCGATGTTCACCGACGTCGAGGGCGCCAAGACGTTCTACGGCGACGTGCTCGGCTGGACCTTCGGAGAGTCCTCCTCGGAATTCGGCAACTACACGCAGGCGTACAAGAACGGGAAGGCCGTCGCGGCCGTCGTCCCGCCGATGCCGGGGCAGGACGGGGAGGAGCAGTCGGCCTGGTGTCTGTACTTCGCCTCCCCGGACGTCGCCGCGACGGCGGAGAAGATCCGCAGCGCGGGCGGCACCGTGCTGATGGAGCCGATGCAGGTCGGTGACTTCGGCTCGATGTGCATCGCGCAGGATCCGGCGGGTGTGACGTTCGGCGTCTGGCAGGCCGGCGTCCACGAGGGCTTCGAGCTGGAGGGCGAGAGCGGCTCGTTCGTGTGGGCCGAGGTGTTCACCCGGGAGCCGGCGAAGTCCGACGACTTCTTCACCGCCGTCTTCGGCTACCGCTCCAAGACGATGCAGGACGGGGAGATGGACTACCGGGTCTTCGACCTCGGTGGGGATCCCCTGCTCGGACGGATGGTGATGACGGCGGACCAGTTCCCGCCGGAGATCCCCTCGTACATCCAGGTCTACTTCGCCGTGGACAACTGCGACAAGGCCGTCGAGGCGGCCGAGCGGCTGCGTGGGCAGAAGGTGTTCGGGCCGATGGACAGCCCCTTCGGGCGCTTCGCGGCGATCATGGACCCGCAGGGTGCCGCCTTCGCCGTGATCGACGTCAAGACCACCGTCGGCGAGATGCCCGAGATGAGCTGACCGTCACGGAGGACCGCCCCGGAACCGCCCCTGGACCCTGTCCCGGGGCGGTTCCGCGTGTGTCAGGCGCTGTCGCGGACGGCGACGATGCCGTTGAAGACGCCGACGTACGCGGTGCCGTCGGGGCCGAGGGTGATCGGGGCCCAGTTGTTGTCGTACGCCAGGCCGGTGCCGGTGAAGCGGCTGAAGGCCCGCTCCCCGGTGCGGAAGTCGACGGCCGTGAGGTACCAGGCGTCGATGCCCCAGGCGTGGGGGCGCTTCTCGTAGAAGTAGAGGAGTCCGTTGGCGGTGGACAGCTTGGGGACGGTCGAGGGCGAGCGGACGTCGCTCTCCCAGACGGTGTCGCAGCCGCTGCCGTCGGCGCGGACGTCGATCCGGGTCGCGCCGCCGACGACGCTGCGGCCGAAGGTGAGCGTACTGGGGTTCTCGTAGCCGTAGTTGTTCTCGACGACGAGGCTGTCGCCCCAGCTGATCAGGGAGTTGTCGGTGGTGGAGGCACCGGATCCGAAGACCGGCACCTTGCAGACGAGGCGCTCGGCGGCGGGGACGTCGGCGCCCCTGCGGTAGACGAGGACGTTCATGCGGTCGTCGGCGTTGTCGGTGATGGCGACGTACGCGTCCCGGGCGCCGAAGAGGTCGGGGGTGGTGCCCGACCCCTGGTTCACGGAGCCGGGCTTGGTGCCGGTCCCCCGGTCGTACGCCTCGCGCCACCGTACGCGGGGGACGCCGTCCGCGTCGGCGTCGAGGCTGTAGAGGGCGTGGTCGGTGACGAGGGAGACGCCGTCCTCGGCGACGGAGAAGGAGTTCTGGATCTCCTCCCCTTCGAGGCGGATGGCGCGCAGGGCACCCGTCGCGGGGTCGACGGTGCCCACGCGGCCGAGGCGGGTCACCCACCAGATGCGGCCGTCCCAGTCGGGCATGACGGAGGTGACGGGGTCGCAGACGCCGCTGGGGAGGAGGTTGGTCCAGGTGACGCAGTCGTGCGGGACCAGGGGGGTGAGGTCCCAGTCGTTCTCGACGACGAACTCCCAGGTGCCGTCGCCCTTCTGGCGGTGGGCGAGGCGCTGGATGTGCTGCCGGGAGTCGGCGAGGACGACCCGGTCGCGGTGGTCGAGGTAGAAGTAGGCGCCGCCCGAGGTGTCCTTGAAGATCTTCTCGAAGTCCAGGCGGGTGATGGCCTCGACGGTGGAGGAGCGCTGCGGCAGCTTGTACTCGGCGAGGGTGTCGAGCGTGCGCGGGTCGAGCAGCTTCAGGAGGAAGCCGCTGAAGGTGCCGCAGACGGTGAGGAGCCGGCCGCCGGAGTCGAAGGTGACGGTGGCGCACTCGCCGCCGACGGCGGCGATCTTCTCGCTGTCGACCTCCGGGGAGCGGCCGAGGGGGCCCGGGTACGGGTGGGTGCCGCTGCCCGCCCCGTCGGCGTGCATCCCGCTGCGTCCGTTGGGGGCGAGGTACGGGTGCTGGGCGGGGCCCTCGCCGTGGACGGGCCGGGCGGTGGCGGGGGCGCCCTCGTAGTGCTCGACGAGGCGGTGGCCGGGGGCGAGGGGGATCTCCTCGGCCTGGGCGACGGGTGCGGCGCCGGCCAGGAAGGTGGCGGCGAGCGCGATCAGCGTGAGCGCGCGGGCTCGTCTTCTGGGCGGATGGGTGGTCAAGGGGGCTCCTCGGGTCCGGACGTCGGTCGCGCCGGCGGCCGACGCTAGGCCCGAGTGCGTGAGATGTACATGGACCCGCCCCTGGTTTCACGGGCAGTTCACGGCGGTGCAACGATCACGGTCTGAGGCTGGAGACCACATCGGCGGTGGCGGCGACGCCGTCGTGGATGGTGGGCGCCATGCTGGTGCCGGCGAGGAAGAAGCCGAGCAGTGCGCAGACGAGCGCGTGGCTGACCTTGAGCCCGCCGCTCCGCAGGAAGATCACGGCCAGGATCAGCAGCAGCACCACGACAGAAATGGAAACGGCCATCGCTCTCACGTCCTCCTTGCGCCGCACGGGAATTGCGGCGTTCGGCGGACAGTGTGGCGGAATGGGCGGTCCGTCCGGGCGTATGGCGGGGCGGCCATACGGGTGAGATCGCGCCGCCTCAGGCTCCGAGCGTCTCGGCGATGCCCGGCCGGCGCACCGCGTCGAGCCACGGGTCGGCGAGCAGTCCCTCGATCAGCGCGCGGCTCCCGAACACCTCGGTGGCGCTGAGGTCGTGGTCGGTCAGGACGAGCCATCCGCCGTCCGAGGCCCACCACGTGGCGGGGAACCGGAGGTCCGGCATCGCGTCGTGGTGGGCGAGCGCATCGCCGAGCCG
The DNA here is from genome assembly GCF_000725545.1 of Streptomyces exfoliatus. Taxonomy (GTDB): domain Bacteria; phylum Actinomycetota; class Actinomycetes; order Streptomycetales; family Streptomycetaceae; genus Streptomyces; species Streptomyces exfoliatus. The sequence continues at coordinate 224,121 of NZ_JNZP01000012.1, forward strand.
GCCGCGCCGGGCGATCAGCGGTTCACCGGGAGGCGTCGACACGGGGGCCTGGGCGGCTCCGCACGGCGTGTCCGCCCCCTGCGGACCGCTCAGGACCAGGTGCTCGACGAGCCGGGCCAGGCAGGCGCGGTCCAGCTCCGCCGGGTCGGGCCCTTCGAGGTCGTCCGCGCCCGGCACGTCTTCGAGGACCAGGTACGAGAGGGTGCCCGGCCAGTCCGCGAGCCGTCGGCCCGCCCGGGCCAGGACCTCGTCCCAGCGGAGCCGTACAGGGCCGTCGTGGACGGAGTGGAGGATCCAGCAGCGGTCCTCGTAGCCGTCCTGGGGTTCGTAGCCGCAGTCGGCGTCGGTGAGCGCGGCGCGCAGACCGTCCAGGGGGTCGTCCTCGGCGGCGCGGGCCCACGGGCTCGTCACGGGTTCTCCTCGGCGGGCAGGCAGTCCTTCCACTCCACCGTACGGTCGCACCAGCGGTCGAGCAGGACGCGGTCGTGTCCGACGGCGAGGAGGCCCGCGCCCGTGGTCTCGCGGTAGGTCTCGACGGCGGCGACCAGGGCTGCCGTGGTGGAGGCGTCCAGCATGGCGGTCATCTCGTCGCAGATCAGCCAGCGGGGGCGCAGGGTCAACGCCCGTGCGAGGCAGGCGCGTTGGAGCTGGCCGTCGCTGACCTCGTGGGGGCGGCGGGTGAGCAGGTCGGCGGTGAGGCCGACGGCCGGGGCGAGTTCGGCGACCCGGCCCTCGGCCTCGGCGCGGCGTCCGGTGGCGCGCAGGGGTTCGGCGATCAGGTCGGCGAGGGCGAGGCGGGGGTCGGCGGCGGTGCGGGGCTGTTGGAAGACGACGCCGACGGCGGTGCGGAGTTCGCGCGGGGCGCGGTGGCGCCAGGTCCTGACCTCGGTGCCGTCGAGGACGAGGCGGCCCGCGTCGGGGCGGTGGAGGAGGGCGGCGACCCGGGCGAGGGTGGACTTGCCGCAGCCGCTGGGGCCGAGGAGTCCGACGGACTGCCCGGGGGCGACGGTGAGCGAGGCGCCCCGGAAGACGGGGGCGCGGCGGTCGTATCCGGCGGTGACGGTGTCGAGTTCAAGCACGGGGGCGCTCCGGGTGGTGGCAGGCCAGGCCGGCGGTGAACGCGGGGACGGTGGCGCAGAGTTCGGTGGCGAGCGGGCAGCGCGGGGCGAAGGCGCAGCCCTCGGGCAGCGCGGAGAGCTCCGGGGGCATGCCGGGGATCGGGGTGAACTCCCGCTCGGGGAGGGCGTTCAGGAGGCCACGGGCGTAGGGGTGGCGGGGGCCGGTGGGACCGAAGAAGCGGTGGGCGGGGGCGATTTCCACGATGCGGCCCGCGTACATGACGGCCACGCGGTCGGCGATGCGTTCGGCGGCGGCCAGGTCGTGGGTGATGAGGAGCAGGGCGCGCCCGTCGTCGGTGTGGCGGCGCAGTTCGTCGGCGGTGCGGTCGACGAGGTCGCGGTCGAGTCCGGTGGTGGGTTCGTCGGCGAGCAGCAGCCGGGCGCCGCCGATGAGGGCGAGCGCGGTGGCGGCGCGCTGGGCGAGGCCGCCGGAGAGCTCGTGCGGGTAGCGGTCGAGGTGGCCGGCGGGGAACGCGGCTCGTTCGGCGGCGTCCTCCGCCGCCTTCCGGCGGGCGCGGCGGCCCGTCGCGGTGAGGGCGCGGACGGTCTCCTCCAGCTGGGACCGTACGGTGCGGACGGGGGTGAGGTGGGCGGCGGGGCTCTGCGGTACGAGGCCGACGCGGCGGCCCCGTACGGTGCGGGCGAGGGTCTTCTCGTCGGCGGCGAGCAGGTCGATGCCGTCGGTCGTCGCGGTGCCGGAGGTCTCCGCGTTGCCGGGGAGGAGTCCCAGGAGGGCGGAGGCGAGGACGGACTTGCCGCAGCCGCTCTCGCCGACGAGGGCGAGGCACTCCCCCGCCGCGAGGTCGAAGTCGGCGCCGGTGACGGCGGCGACGGTCCGCCCGCCCCGCAGCCGGAAGCGGACGGTGAGGTCGCGGACGCTGAGGACGGCGTCCTCGGCCCGCTCGGCGCTGACGGCGTCGAGTGCGCGAAGGAGCCGCTGTCCTGAGACGTGCGGGGCGTTCGGGGCGTTCACAGCATCAGCTCCGATCGGCGGCGCGGGTTGAGACGGTCCCGCCATACGCCCGCGAGGCCCGCGATGGCGAGCGTCGGGACGATGAGGAGGAGGCCGGGGAAGAGGGTGGGCCACCAGTCGCCCGCGAGCAGCGAGGAGCGGGCGGTCTGGACGAGGTTGCCGAGGCTGGCCTGGTGGCTGGGGAGGCCCAGGCCGAGGAAGGACAGCGCGGACTCGTGCCACATGGCGTGCGGGACCATGAGGACGGCGGCGAGTCCGGCCTGCGGCAGGACGGCGGGCAGCAGGTGCCGGACGGCGACCCGCCACCGCGAGGCGCCGCCTGAGACGGCGGCGTCGACGAACGGCCGGGTGCGCAGGGAGAGGACCTCGGAGCGCACGATGCGGGCCGTGGACAGCCAGTGGGTGACGGCGACGGAGGCGATCACGGGCCAGACGCCGGGCCGGAAGAGGGCGACGACGAAGATGCCGAGCAGCAGGTGCGGCACGGAGGAGAAGGCGTCGACGAGCCGCATGAGGGTGCGGTCGGTCCAGCCGCCGAGCGCGCCGGCGGCCGCTCCGACGGCGGTGCCGACGACGGTGGCGACGAGCGCGGCGACGAGTCCCACGAGGAGGGAGATCCGCAGTCCGTAGACGCAGCGCAGGAGGAGGTCGCGGCCGAGGTCGTCGGTGCCGAAGGGATGTGCCCAGGACGGCGGGAGGAGCTTGCGGGAGAGGTCGACGGCCTGTTCGTCGAGCTGGACGAGCGGGGGTACGAGCAGCACGGCGAGGAGGACGGCGCCGACGACGGCGGCGGAGCTCCAGAGCCGCAGGCGGTGGGTGCGCGGGTCAGCCATCGAAGCCCACCCTCGGGTCGGCGAGTCCGTACAGCAGGTCCGAGAGGAGGTTGCCGAGGAGGACGGCGGCGGTGGCGAGGACGGTGAGGGCGGCGAGCAGCGGGAAGTCGACGGAGGTGGCGGCCTGGACGGTGGCGGCGGCGATGCCGGGCCAGCTGAAGACGGTCTCCACGAGCAGCGCGCCGGTGATGAGTTCGGGGACGCGGGAGCCGATGAGGGTGAGCATGGGCAGCATTCCGGAGCGGAGGGCGTGGCCGGTGAGGACGGTGCGTTCGCCGAGGCCGCGGGCGCGGGCGCCGCGCACCGGGTCCTCGTCGAGGGCGTCGCCGACGCCCTGGCGGACGTAGAGGAAGAACCAGGGCAGCTGGGAGATGCCGAGGACGAGCGCGGGCAGCACGAGGTGCCGGGCGACCTGGTCGAAGGTGACGGTGTCGCTGGCGGTGTCGGTGAGTCCGCCGGCCGGCAGGACGCCCAGTCTCAGGGCGAAGAACCAGATGGCGAGGAGGCCGAGCCAGAAGGCGGGGGCGGCTTCCAGGGTGTACGCGATCGAGCTGACGGCCCGGTCGAGGAGGCCGCCGCGGCGGCGTCCCGCGAGGACGCCGAGGAGGGTGCCGAGGGCGATGGCGACGAGGAAGGCGGTGACGGCGAGGAGCACGGACCAGCCGAGGCGTTCGCCGATGACGTCGGCGACGGGGCGGCGCATCACGGAGGAGTCGCCGAGGTCGCCGGTGAGGGCGGAGGTCAGCCACTCCCACCAGCGGGTGAGGAGGGGCCGGTCGACGCCGAGGTTGGCGCGGAGCTGGTCGAGGTTCTCCTGCGAGGCGGTGAGCCCCGCGGTGCCCGCGTAGGCCTTGACGGGGTCGAAGGGGGAGGCTTCGGCGACGGCGAACACCGCGAAGGTGACGGTCAGGAGGACGGGGACGGCGGCCAGGGCGCGCCGTCCCGTCATCCGCGCCATGGCCCCCCAGGGGAGGCGGCGCTTCACTTCTGCGTCGCTCCGGTCGCTCCGGCCTTCTTCGGCTTCCAGCTCTCGACGTTCCACCAGGGTCCTGACGCGAGGCCGTGGTCGTGTGGCTCGATCTGGGTGCTCGGCCCGTCCCAGGCGTCGTTCACGACGTAGAGGTGGTCGATGTGGGTGAGGAAGGTGTAGCCGGGGTTCTTCGCCAGTTCGCGCTGGACGGTGTCGTACGCGGCGCGGCGCTCGGCGGGGTCGTTCGTGCGGCGGCCGGCATCCAGGGCGCGGTCGACGGTCGCGTTGTCGTACCAGGCCATGTTGTTGAAGCCGTCGCCCGCGAGGTCGGACTTCAGGAGGAGGTATTGGTCGAAGTCGGGGTCGCCGGGCGAGCCGCCGCCGGCGAGGACGGCGTCGGTCTTCATCCGGGGTTCGATGACCTCCCAGGTGCCGGCCTGGGCGGTGATGTCGATGCCGGCCTTCTTGGCGTCGGAGACGTAGGCGAGGGCGTGGTCCTGGCGGAGCTTGTCGCCGGAGAGGTACCAGAGCGGGAAGGCGGCGCGGACGCCGTTCCTGACGCGGATGCCGTCGGGGCCGGGCTTCCAGCCGGCCTCGTCGAGGATCTTCCGCGCGCCGGCGAGGTCGTGGCGGCGCTCGGTGCCCTTCGCGAACCAGGGGCTGTCGGTGGGGACGGGGCCGTAGGCGGGCTTTCCGGCGCCTTCGAGGATCTTGTCGACCATGGCCTGGCGATCGACGGCGAGGTCGAGGGCGCGGCGGACGGCGGTGTCCCCGCTGACCGGGTGGTGGGTGGGGAGGGTGACCGTGCGGTAGTCGTAGGTCGTGGCCGTCCAGGTCTTCTTCGCCTTGTCGTCCTTGAAGCCGGCGGCGAGGTTGGGCGGCAGGATGGCGCCGTCGAGGTCTCCGGCGCGGAGCCGGGTGGCGCGGACGTCGTCGTCCTTGATGATCGCCATGGTGAACTTCTTCACCCGGGGCGCGCCGTTCCAGTACGACGGGTTGGCCTTGAAGGTGAGCTTCTCGCCCTTGGACCAGCCGGTGAGGACGTACGGGCCGGTGCCGATCGGCCTGGTGGTGAAGGCGCCGGTGTTGACGTCCTGCTTCGCCGCTATGTGTTCCGGGGCGATGGCGTGGACGGTGCGCTCGGCGAAGGGCGCGTAGGGGTACTTGAGGCGGAAGACTACGGTGTCGTCGCCGATCGCCTCGACGCTCTCGAGGGCGTCGAGTTCGGTGCGGGAGGCGTTGTTCGTCTTCGGGTCGAGGATCGTCCGGTACGTGAAGACGACGTCCTTCGCGGTGAAGGGGGCGCCGTCGCTGAAGGTGACTCCGTTCCGGAGGGTGTACGTGTAGGTGAGGCCGTTGTCGCTGATGCGGGGCAGCCCGCTCGCGAGGGCGGGCTTCAGCTTCATGTCGGCGCCGAAGGCGAGCAGCCCGTCGAAGATCTTGGAGTTGCCGTCCTTGCCGTAGCCGAGGAGGGGGCTGAGGGTCTCCGGCTCGTAGGCGATGCCGACGACCGCGGAGTCCTTGGGTCCGCCGGTGCCCCCGGCGGTGGAGCCGGGGTTCGTGCAGGCCGCCGCGGTGAGGGCGAGGGCCCCCGCGAGCGTCGCGGCGGCCGTGCCGCGGAGGAATCGGGCGGTCATCGTGTCCACACCCCTCTTGGAGATCAACTGTTATTGCGAACAGCTCGCAATTAAACAGTATGTAAAGGGGTGTGGACACAGGGGCCCCTTACACAGGCGGCTCCAGGCCGACCAGGGCGGCGATCACGTCCTGGTGCCGGCCCGCCGACCCCAGGGCGATCTGGTCGGACTTGGCCCGCTTGAGCGCCAGGTGGGCGGGGTGCTCCCAGGTCATTCCGATCCCGCCGTGCAGCTGGACGCACTCCTCGGCGGCCCGGACGGCCACCTTGGAGCAGTAGGCCTGGGCGACCGCCACGATCAGCGGCGCGTCCGCGCTGCCGGTGGCCAGGGAGTCGGCGGCCGCGCGGGCCGCCGCCCTGGCCCCGACGAGGTCGAGCCAGAGCTGGGCCATGCGGTGCTTGAGGGCCTGGAAGGAACCGACCGGCCGGTTGAACTGATGGCGCTCACGGGTGTACCGGACCGTCTCCTCCAGGCACCACTCGGCGAGGCCGAGCTGCTCGGAGGCGAGGAGCCCGGCCCCCGCGAGGAGGCCGCGGCGGACCGCCGGGCCGGTCGCCTCCGGCCCTGCGAGCCGGGTGCCGCTTCCCTCCCCCGTGGCGACCCGGGCCAGCGGGCGGGTCAGGTCCAGCGGAGTCTGCGGCTCGACGGTGGCCTCCGCGGCCGGTACGGCGTACAGCCCGTCGGCGCGCGGTACGAGGAGAACGTCGGCGATGGCGGCGTCGGCGACCCCGGCCACCGGGCCGGTGAGCGGAAGCTCCGCGCCGGGCGCCGTCGACAGCGGTACGGCGAGCACCGCGACCGTACGTCCGCCCGCGAGCTCCGCGAGCAGCCCGGCGGCCGCCTCGCTCTCCCCGGCCAGGGCGAGCAGGGTCTCCGTGGCCACCACGGAGCTGCTGAGGTACGGCAGCGGGGTCACCGCGCGGCCCAGCTCCTCCAGGACGACGGCCGCCTCTCGGTGGCTCGCGCCCTGACCGCCGAGCTTCTCGGGGACGAGCAGTCCGGCGGCGCCGATGTCGGCCGCGAGGGGCTTCCAGAGGCCGGGGACGTACGGGCTGTCCGACTCGATCAGGCCGAGGACGACCTGATGGCCCGCCCGGTCGGCGAGCAGGCCGCGGACCGCCGCCCGCAGATCCTCCTCGGTCTCGGAGTAGAGGAGGTCGAGCGGCGGTTCGGTCGGCTCCGCCGACTCCGTCACGTCTGTCATCGGGCGAGGTCCTTCCAGGCGACGTCCTTGTCGTTGCGGGGCTCGGGCGGCAGGCCGAGGACCCGCTCGGCGACGATGTTGAGCAGCACCTCGCTGGTGCCGCCCTCGATCGAGTTGCCCTTGGACCGCAGATAGCGGTAGCCGGCGTCCCGGCCGGTGAAGTCGACGAGTTCGGGGCGGCGCATCTCCCACTCCCCGTACAGCAGGCCCTCCTCCCCGAGGAGTTCGACCTCCAGACCGCTGATGGCCTGGTTGAGGCGGGCGAAGGCCAGCTTCATGGCACTGCCCTCGGGGCCCGGCCGTCCGGCGACGAGCTGCTGGCGGAGCCGTTCCCCGGCGAGCCGGGCCACCTCGGCGTCGACCCAGTGGTCGAGGAGGCGCCGGTGCAGGTCGTGGGTGCGCAGTTCGGGGCGCTCGCGCCAGGTCGCGGCGGCCTTCCCGATCATGCCGCCCTCGCGGGGGATGCGGGATCCGCCGATGGAGACCCGCTCGTTCATGAGGGTGGTCTGCGCGACGCGCCAGCCGTCGCCGACGTCGCCGAGGCGGTGGGCGTCGGGGATGCGGACGCCGGTGAGGAAGACCTCGTTGAACTCGGCCTCGCCGGTGATCTGGCGCAGCGGCCTGACCTCGACGCCCGGGTCCGTCATGTCGCAGACGAAGTAGGTGATGCCCCGGTGCTTGGGGGCGTCCGGGTCGGTGCGGGCGATGAGGATGGCCCAGCGGGCGGTGTGGGCGCTGGACGTCCACACCTTCTGGCCGTCCACGATCCAGTCCCCGGCGTCGTCCCTGACGGCCCGGGTGGCGAGCGCGGCGAGGTCGGAGCCCGCACCGGGCTCGCTGAAGAGCTGGCACCAGACCTCCTCGCCGACCCAGAGCGGCCGGAGGAAGCGCCGCTTGACCTCGTCGGAGCCGTGGGCGAGGACGGTGGGGGCGGCCATGCCGAGGCCGATGCCGATCTTGCGCGGGTCGTTGTCGGGGGCGCCCGCGGCGGCGAGTTCGGCGTCGACGACGGCCTGCAGGGCGCGGGGGGCGTCGAGTCCGCCGAGGCCGACCGGGTAGTGCACCCAGGCGAGTCCGGCGTCGAAGCGGGCGCGCAGGAAGTCGGTGCGGTCGGTGGTGGCGGGCGGGTACGCGTCCAGCAACTTGCCTGTGAGTGCGCGGAGTTCCTCGGCGCCGATCATGCGCGGGCCCCTTCCGGGAGGACGACGAGACGGCCGGTGGTGGTGCCGTCGGCGACCCGCTGGACGGCGTCCGCCGCTCCGGCGAAGGGGACGCGTTCGCCGATGAGCGGCTTGATCAGGCCCTTGGCCGCGTAGTCCGTGAGCGTCTCGTGGCAGCGTCCGATCGAGGCCGGGTCCTTCGCCGCGTAGAGACCCCAGTGGAGGCCGAGGACGGAGTAGTTCTTCACCAGGGCGTGGTTGAGGGCGGGGGCGGGGACGGTGCCGCTCGCGAAGCCGACGACGACGATCCGCCCCTCGAAGGCGACGCACTTGGCGGACTGCTGGTAGGCCTCGCCGCCGACCGGGTCGTAGATCACGTCGGCGCCGCGTCCGCCGGTCGCGGCCTTGACGGCGGCGACGACGTCCTCGGAACGGCGGTCGACGACCACGTCGCAGCCGAGCGCGCGGGCGACGGCGGCCTTCTCCGGTCCCCCGACGACCCCGATGACGGTGGCGCCGGCCGCCTTGCCGAGCTGGACGGCCGCGCTGCCGACTCCGCCGGCCGCCGCGTGGACGAGGAGGGTCTCGCCCTCCTGGAGAGCCGCCCTGCGGTGCAGGCCGAACCAGCCGGTCTGGTAGCCGATGTGCAGGGCGGCGGCCTCGGCGTCGTCGAGCGACTCGGGGGCCGGGAGCAGTCCTGCCGCGTCGGCGAGGGTGTACTCGGCGAAGCCGCCGTGCGGGAGGGCCGCGGTGGTGATGACCCTGCGGCCGTCCTCGGTCTCGGCGCACACCTCGACGCCGGGGGTGAAGGGCAGCGGGGGGCGCACCTGGTAGTGGCCGCGGCAGAGCAGCGCGTCGGGGAAGTTGACGTTCGCGGCGCGGACCTTCAGGAGGACCTGGCCCTCGCCGGGCGTGGGCGGTGTCACCTCCTCGCGGCGCATCACCGCGCCCGGTTCCCCGTTCTCGTACACACGCCATGCCTGCATCCGGAATGCCTCCTCCGTACCGAGCGGTCGGTAGCATACTAAGCGGTCGCTTGCCCTTGAGGGAACGGCTCGGCGGGACTTCTTGGGTTCCGGAAGGCGGGAGCGGGCGGGCGCGCCCCGTCTCCGGGCCGGGCCCCTGCCTCCGGGCCGGGCCCCTGTCTCCGGGCCGGGCGCCCCCCGTCTCCCGGCTGGGCGCGCCCCGCCGCCCGGCCCGCGCTACTCCGGCTTCTTCGGGCGCGCCCTGACGTGTATCCGCTCCCCCTGCGGACCGAAGAGGCTCAGGAACTCCACCGGCCCCTCGCCCGCCGGCCCGAACCAGTGCGGGACGCGGGTGTCGAACTCGGCCGCCTCGCCCGCCCCGAGGACCACGTCGTGCTCGCCGAGGACGAGCCGGAGCCTCCCGGAGAGCACGTACAGCCACTCGTACCCCTCGTGGACCCGCGGCTCCGGGTGCTCCGTCGACGTCTCCTGGATCACCTTGTACGCCTGGAGGCCGCCGGGTTGCCGGGTCAGCGGGAACATCGTGCGGCCGTGGCGCACGATGGGCTTGGCCCGGATGCGGGGGTCTCCCGTCGCCGGGGCGCCGACCAGTTCGTCGAGCGGTACCTGATGGGCGCGGGCGAGCGGCAGGAGCAGTTCGAGGCTGGGCTTGCGCTGCCCCGACTCGAGCCGGGAGAGGGTGCTCACGGAGATGCCGGTGTCGGCGGACAGCTCGGCCAGGGTCACCCCGCGGTCGCGGCGGACCCGGCGGAGCCGGGGACCGACCTCGTTGAGCACGGCGTCGATGCGGTCGTCTTCGGTCATGCGTCCATTGTTGCAGAAACGGCAAGTTCACTTGCCGGATCCATCGGGCCCGGCGACGCTCGTCCCATGAACGCACAGCAGCACGCACCTCTGGAGAACGACACGTACGCCTACGACGCGGTGGTGGTCGGCGGGGGCTCCGCCGGGCTCAGCGCCGCCCTGATCCTGGGCCGGTCCCTGCGCCGGACCCTCGTCGTCGACGCCGGCGAGCCGCGCAACGCCCCCGCCGCGCACACGCAGGGCGTCCTGTCCCGGGACGGGATGGGCCCGGCGGACTTCCTGGCGGCGGGACGGGCCGAGATCGCCGGATACGGGGTCGACCTGCGCGCCGGTGAGGTGACGGGCGCCGAGCCGGACGGGAAGGGCGGCTTCGTCGTCACCCTCGCGGACGGGGGCACGGTCGGCGCGCGGCGGCTCGTCGTCACCACCGGCCTCGTCGACGAGCTCCCCGCGATCGAGGGACTCGCCGAGCGGTGGGGGCGGGACGTGCTGCACTGTCCGTACTGCCACGGCTGGGAGGTCCGCGACGAGGCCTTCGGTGTGATCGCCCACCCGACGATGCCCGCGCACCAGGCGCTCATGGTGGCGCACTGGTCGAAGGACGTGACCCTGTTCCTCCACACCGCCGGGGAACTCTCGGAGCACGACGCGGCCCTGCTCGACGCGGCGGGCGTCCGCGTCGAGCGGGGCGAGGTGACGGGGCTCGCGGTGGAGGACGACCGGCTGACCGGGGTGCGGCTCGCCGACGGGCGGACCGTGGCCCGTTCGGTCGTCTTCGCCGCCGCCTCGCGGTTCGCGGCCCGCGACGGGGTGCTGCGGCAGCTCGGCGCGGAGCTGCGCGAGACCCCCTTCGGGGAGTTCGTGGCGGTCGACGAGACGGGCCGCACGAGCGTGCCGGGCGTGTGGGCGGCCGGGAACGTCACGGGGCCGCAGGAACAGGTGGTCAACGCGGTGAGCCGGGGCTACCGGGCCGGTGCCGCGCTCAACGCCGAACTGCACTTCGCCGACCTGGAGGCGAAGGTGGCCGGTCGGCCGGTCGGATGAACCCGGGCGTCCGGGGCTGCGCCACGGGACCGGGCAGACGAGGATCGGCCATGGTGGCCGGAAGCCGCAGCCACGGACGACGGAAGAAGAGGACACCTCCCATGCTCGGTACGCAGTTCACCAAGGGCTCTCCCAACTGGCTCGATCTCGGCAGCCCCGACACCGATGCGGCGAAGGAGTTCTACAGCGCCGTCTTCGGCTGGGAGCTCCTCTCCGCGGGACCCGAGGGCGGCGGCTACGGCTTCTTCCAGCAGGACGGCCGCACGGTCGCCGCACTCGGCCCGCTCACCGAGGAGGGCGCGGACAGCGCCTGGACCGTGTACTTCCAGACCCCGGACGCGGACGCCACCCAGAAGGCGGCCGAGGCCGCGGGCGGCGCCGTCCGCCTCGGGGCCTTCGACGTCATGGACGCGGGCCGGATGGCCGCCCTCACCGACCCGGGCGGCGCCCGGTTCGCGATCTGGCAGCCCGGTGCGGTCCAGGGCCTCCAGCGGACCTCGTCCACCAACACCCTGGTCTGGGTGGAGCTGCACGTCGCCGACCCGGAGACCGTCCTCGGCTTCTACCGGACCCTGTTCGACTGGCGCTGGGCGGAGATGGAAGCGCCCGGCATGACGTACCGGGTCGTCTCCACCGCCGAGGGCGACCAGGAGGACGCCTCCTTCGGCGGCGCCGCCGAACTCCAGGACTTCACCGAGGGTCCGCGCTGGATCCCGTACTTCGCCGTCGAGGACGCCGACGCGATCGCCGCCTCCGCCCAGGGCAACGGCGGCTCCGTCGTGATGCCCGCGGCCGACATCCCGGACGTCGGCCGCATCGCCTGGCTCAAGGACCCCTTCGGCGCGCCCTTCGCGGTACTCAAGCCCGCACCGATGGGCTGACACCGCCCGCGCGCGTCCGTGTCAGCGCGCGAAGAGCTCGAAGGTCACCGCCGGGCGGCCGCCGAAGCGGGCGGCCGCACCGCCGGTCGTCATGGTGAGGAAGTCACGGACGTACGTCTCCGGGTCCTCGTCCGTCAGGGCCTCGATGTAGGCGCGGTGGCAGAGCAGCGAGCGGATCGCGCGGTCCAGGCCCGGGGCCGCGTCGATCGCGTGGGTCGGGGTGCTGGAGGCCGCGACCGCCACCCAACGGACGCCGCTCCAGGGCTCCAGGCCCCGCTCGATCAGCTCGGGGAAGATCCAGCGGTTCCCCGCGTCGGCCGCCGCGTCGAGCGTGGCACGGCCGACGGCCAGGTGGTCGGGGGTGTTCCAGGGAGCCCCTGGACCCCCGCCCCAGGTGTCGCGGTGGTTGAGGGTGACGACGAGTTCGGGGCGGTGGCGGCGGATCGCCGCCGCGATGTCGCGGCGCAGCCCGAGCCCGTACTCGATCACCCCGTCGCGGTGGTCGAGGAACTCGACCGTGTCCACACCGACGACGGCGGCGCTGTCCCGCTGCTCGCGCTCGCGCAGCGGACCGCAGACGTCCGGCGCCAGCGTGTCGATACCGGCCTCGCCCCGGGTGGCGAGGACGTAGACGACCTCCTTCCCCGCGTCCGTCCAGGCGGCGACGGCTGCCGCGCAGCCGTACTCCAGATCGTCGGGGTGGGCGACGACGGCGAGGGCGCGCCGCCAGTCGCCGGGCATCTCCGCGAGGGCCGTGATGTCGGTTTCCGTCATGCCCGCAGAATACGGGCCGCCTCGGAGGCCGTCGGGCGGAACGCTCCGGAAAGGATCACCGAACGCGAGACGTTCCGGGGGCGGTCGGGGTTGAGGCCGCGCCGGGCCGCGAGGGCGACCGCGAGCCGCTGGGCGCGGACGAGCGCGGCCACCGGATCGATCGCGTCGGCGGCGAACAGGGCGCCGGTGGACTCCACTTCCTCCCGCAGCCCCGACGGCGCCGGGCCGAGGCACCAGACGAGACTGGACCGGTCGCTGATGCTGATCGGACCGTGGCGGTACTCCATGGCCGCGTACGACTCCGTCCAGGCGCGGGCCACTTCCCGCAGCTTGAGCGCCGCGTCGTCGGCGAGGCCCACGGTCCAGCCGGTGCCGAGGAAGGTGAACTGGCCCTGCCGCTCCCAGGCGGCGGGCAGCCGCTCGTACAGGACGAGTTCGGCGTCGGAGACCGACGGCCCGAGGTCCACCCCGAGTCCGGCGCGCAGGAGTTGGAGGGCCGTGGTGGCGAACCTGGTCTGCACGACGGAGCGTTCGTCGGCGAATCCGAGGTCGACGACCTGGTCGGCGAGCTGCCCGGCCGGGCTGCCGGGTGTGCCGGTGAGGACGAGCGTGGGCACGCTCCCCGCCGCGCGGCCGAGCAGGTTCACCACCTCCGTCGTGGTGCCGGAGCGGGTCAGGGCCACGATCCGGTCGTAACCGCGGCCGAGCGGGGTGGCGTCGGAGGCGGGGAAGGCGTCGGTCTCGCCCGCGCCGAGGGACTCCCGCAGGGCGGCGTAGGCGCGGGCCATGAAGTACGAGGTGCCGCAGCCCACCACCGCCACGCGCTCGCCGTCCGCGGGCAGCAGGCCCGCCTGGCGGTCGGCGGTCTCGGCGGCACGGCGCCAGCAGTCCGGCTGGCCGGCGATCTCCGCGCCGACGTGGGTGCTGCTCATGTCCGGGTCCTCTCCTCGCAGGGTCCCCTCGCGGGGTCCGCACCGAGTTCTACCGGCATCGGCCAAGAGCACTCCATGAGCAATGGGAACTCACCCCTTGGACTTTTGCACGCCTCCGGTCATGCCCCCGGTCACGCCTCCGCCGCCGCACGAGGCGCGGATCACGAGCCGGGGGCGCAGCTGCACCTGGTGCAGCGGGGCGGCGTCGCCCTCGGCGAGACGCCGGAGCAGGATCTGCGCGGCGAGTCTGCCGAGCTGGTACTTGGGCGGCGAGACGGCCGTCAGAGGGGTCTCGGCGACGTCGGCGAACTCGTTGTCGTAGCTGATCAGGGCGAGGTCGTCCGGGACCCGTACGCCTGCCCGGCGGGCCGCGCCGAGCATCAGCGCGGCCTCACGGTCGCCGAAGCAGAGCGCGGCGGTGACTCCGGCGTCCCGCAGCGCGGCGAGGGCCCGGTCGGCACGCTCCGGGTCCCAGCGGGCCATCACGTCCCGCTCGCACGGCGGGGCGTCGGGCAGCCCGAGGTCGGTGAGGGCGCGGGCGAAGCCGGACTCGATGGGCGCGGTGGTGGGCGCGTCGGTACGGGCCACGAGCCCGAGGCGCTCGTGGCCGAGGGCGCGCAGATGGCGTACGGCGTCGTAGGCGCCTCCCTCGTGGTCGGTGCAGACGTGCTCGGTGGGGTCGCCGGGACCGTGGGCGGCGAGCCTGCGCTCGACGAGGACGGCGGGGACGGGCAGGGCGAGGAGTTCCTCGGCGCGCCGTCCGGGGTCGGTGGCGGTGTGCAGGCTGGGGACGAGGAGGAGCCCGTGGACACCTGCGGAGAGGAGGCGCGCCACGGCGGCGTCCTCCTCGTCGGGGTCGTAGTGGGAGCAGGCGAGGACCAGCCGGGCGCCGGCCGCCGCGAGTTCCTTCTCGATGCCCTGGAGGACGCGCGGGTAGTAGAAGGTGGTGTCGGGGACGAGGACGCCGACGATCCGCTGTCCGGTGGCGTCGCGTTCGGGGCGGTGGGCGGCGAAGGTGCCCGCGCCCTGTCTGCGCTCGACGAGCCGGAGGGCGACGAGGTCCTCGTAGGCGCGGCGGACGGTCGTCACCGACAGGCCCGTCTCGGTGGCGAGGGCGCGCTCGGTGGGCAGTTTGCTGCCGGGTGGCCAGGTGCCGTCGAGGATGCCGCGCCGCAGCTCGGCCATCAGGGCCCGGAACTTCAGCTCCCGGCCGGACGCCGGTGTCTCGCGTCCCGTCATCCGGGCCCCCTTCTCGCTCGCGGCGCTCCCCGGTCCTCCGGGGCGCGCCGCATCCTATGCGGAAGTGGTCAGATCTCGTTCCGGGAGAGCGCGAGCAGTCGGTCGAGGACGCGCGGTCCGCCTGCGCGGACGCCGTCGTGCTCGAACTCGTCGGTCACCCAGGTCCGCAGTCCGCGTACGGTGCGCGCGGTGTCGAGGGAGTGGGCGGTGTCGACGTACATGTCGTCGTGGTAGACGGCGGCGGCGACCGGCACCTGGTTGGCGGCGAGGCGTTCGGGGTCGTAGAGCGGGGCCCAGTCGGTGCGGGCGGCGAGCAGTTCCGCGGTCTCGCGGAGCGGGCGCAGGGCGGGGTCGGTGGTGAAGTGCCAGGGGTGGACGGTCTCGCCGGTGAAGAGGAGCGGCCTGCCCTCGGCGAGCGCGGCGCGGGCGTCGAACTCGGGGTGCTCGGCGCGGACGCGTTCGGCGGCCCAGTCGGTGGCGCCCCGCCCCTGGGCGTAGATGGCCTCGTGGAGCACGGCGTACAGCGGGTGTCCGGCGTACGACAGGTGTGCCTGGACCTGTTCGAGGAAGGCGTCGGCGAGCGCGGGCCCGCCGGGGGTGGGGACGAAGGCGCCTTCCAGGAGCAGGTGGAGCTGGTGGGTGCCGTCGCCGGAGCCGAGGAGGATGCCGAGGGACTGGAAGGCCTCGACGGTGAGCGGGCCGCCGCCGGGGAGGGTGACCTCGTGGTCGAGGAGGTGGGCGGCGATGGCGCGGGCCCGTTCGGCGTCCTGCGGGTAGCGGGCGAAGTGGGCCTCGTTCTTGCGCCGGATGCGGGGGTAGGCGGCGCGGTAGACCTCGTCGGCGCCGGCGTACAGGGACGGCAGTCCGCCGGTGATCAGGACCCGCTCCAGGCCCTCGGGTGCGGTGGAGAGGTAGTGGACGGCGCAGAAGCCGCCGAAGCTCTGGCCGAGGACCGTCCACGGGGCGCCGCCGGTCAGCCGGCGCCTGATCAGCTCGCAGTCCTTGACGATGGAGTCGGCGCGGAAGTGGGTGAGGTAGTCGGCCTGTTCGGCCGGCTTGCCGCGCAGGGGCAGGGTCTGGCGGTTGGCGGGGGTGGAGCGGCCCGTGCCCCGCTGGTCGAGGAGGAGCACGCGGAACTCCCTGACGGCCCGGCCGAGCCAGGCCTGCGGGCCGATGAAGCGGCGGGCGCCGAAACCGGGGCCGCCCTCCAGGTAGACCAGCCAGGGCAGCCGCTCCCGGTCGGGTCCGGCGTTGCCGGTCGCGACGACCTCGCGGCCGAAGACCTCGATGCGCTCGCCGTCGGGGCGGGAGTGGTCGAGGGGGACGGGAAAGCGGTGGTCGGTGAGGACGAGTCCCGGCTGCCGGTAGGTGGTCACGCTGTCGCTGCTCCTGTTCGGTACGCCCCCGCGAGGACAGTGGATCATACGTGGGGTGCCGTACGGATCGTGCCGGGGCCTGTCACCCCCGGACAAGGCCCTTGTCCACGAGGTAGTTCCGTGCGACGTCCTCGGGCAGGCGGCGCCAGCTGTCGACCTGCTCGTTGAGGTGGGCCAGGTCGGCCGTGGTCAGGACCGTGTTGAGCCGGTCGAGCGCGCGGGTGACGCGCTCGCTCCCGGCGCGGGCGCGGTTCACGACGGGCACGATGTGGTCGGCGTTCTGCAGGTGCTTGTCGTCGGCGAGCAGGACGAGCCCGAAGTCGTCGAGCGTGGCGTCGGTGGTCGTGGTGAGCACCAGCTGGTCCTGCCCGTTCTGGACGGCCTGTTTGGCCGGGGTGGTGCCGACGCCCTTGGGGTCGACGGCGGTCACGTCGATGCCGTAGATCTCCTTCAGACCCGGGGCGCAGTACGGCCGACTGACGCATTCGTCACCGGCCGCGAGGCGGATGGGGAGACCGGTGGCGCCGAGGTCGCTGAGGGTCTTCAGACGGTGTTCGGCGGCGAAGGCGGCGGTCACGGCGAAGGCGTTCTGGTCGACGGCGCGGCCCGCGTCGAGAACGGTGAGGCCGCGCGGGCCGGCGAGCGCGCGGAGCGCCGTCATGGTCCTGGCCGGGTCGGGAGAGCCGACGGTCGGCGCGTCCGCCCCGTTGGCCTTGGCGTTCAGCCAGTCGGCGAAGGTCGCCGCGTACTCCGCTACGACGTCGATCTGGCCGCGTTCCAGGGCGGGTTCGTACAGCTCCCGGTTGCTGACGGAGAGGATCTTCGTACGGAATCCGGCCTCCTGGAGCAGCAGGGCGTACATCTGGGCCAGCAGGTCGCTCTCGGTGAAGCCGGCCGAGCCGACGGTCAGCCGGCGGCTGTCGCCCGGCGGGGCCGTGACCGTGTCCCGGTCCTCCAGGGACGGTCCCGCGGCGCAGCCGGTGGCGCAGAGGAGGAGGCAGAGGACCGTGACGGGGACGCCCGGCGGTCTCATGCGCCGCTCCCCCGCGCCCCGGTGGGCGCGAGGCGCTGGAGGCCCTCGAAGACGCCCTCCACGAGGAGTGCGAGCGCCGCGACCAGACAGGCGCCGGCGACGACCTGCGGTGTGGAGGCGAGGTTGAACCCGGCGGTGATGATCCGGCCGAGTCCGCCGCCGCCGGCGAGGGCGGCCACGGTGGCGGTGGCGACGAGCTGGACGGCGGCGATCCGTACGCCGGTGAGGACCATCGGCAGCGCGAGGGGCAGTTCGACCCGGGCCAGGGTCTGGCCGCCCGTCATGCCCATGCCTCTGGCGGCCCGTACGACGTCGGCGTCGACGCCCCGCATCCCCACGTACGCGTTGGTCAGGAGCGGCGGCACGGCGAACAGGACGAGGGCGATGATCGTCGGCCAGTCGCCGTACGCGCCGATCGGGCTGAGCAGGAGCACCACGAGGACGGCGAAGGTGGGGACGGCCCGGCCCGCGTTGGCGAGGTTCACGGCGAGCGCGCCGCCCTTGCCGAGGTGGCCGAGGACGAAGGCGGTCGGCAGGGCGACGAGACAGCTGAGGGCGAGGCAGACGACGGTGAGGAAGACGTGCTCGCCGAGCCGGTGCCAGACGCCGTTCTCGCCGGACCAGTGCGCGGAGGTGGTCAGCCAGGACCAGGCGTCGGCGAGGGTGGTCACGCGGCCCGCCCGCGGGTCCAGGGAGTGAGCAGGCGCTGTACGCCGAGGAGGAGCAGGTCGGCTGCGACGGCGATGAGGACGCAGAGCACGGAGGCGGTGAGGACCTGGGCCTTGAAGTAGGTGTTCATGCCGGAGTAGATGAGGTTGCCCAACCCGCCGTGGCCCACGATCGCGCCGATGGTGACGAGGGAGACGGCGGAGACGGTGGCGATCCGCAGCCCGGCCATGGCGGCGGGCAGGGCGAGCGGCAGTTCGACGGCGAGGAGCAGTCTGACCGGCCCGTATCCGAGGCCGCGCGCGGCCTGCCGGGTCTCCTCGGGGACGGCGCGGAGTCCGGCGAGGAGGTTGCGGACGAGGAGGGTGAGGGAGTACAGGACGAGCCCGGCCACGACCAGGGCGGCGGACAGCCCGTACACGGGCAGGAGCAGCGAGAACATCGCGAGCGCCGGGATCGTGTACAGGAGCGTGGTCACCCCGAGGACCGGGCCCGCCGCCAGGCGCCAGCGGCGGGCCGCGACCGCGAGCGGCAGGGCGAGCAGCAGGGCGAGGGCGACGGAGACGGCGGTCAGCTGGAGGTGCTGGACGACCGCGTCGCCGAGGATCTCGCGCCGGGTGGAGAGGTAGGCGCCGCAGATCCACTCGTTGCGGGCGAGGCAGTCGTCGGGCGGCGCGATCACCCTCCCATTCGAGGGGGTACGGGGCCGCCGCGCACGCGGGCCGGTCCGTTCGGGGACGGGCGCGGCGCCGGGTCCGGTGCCCCACGGCGGGCTGCGGGCTGCGGGCTGCGGGTCAGCCCTCCTGGAGGACCGACAGGACGTTGCCGGCCGGGTCCTTGAACCAGGCGATGGCCGGTCCGCCCTCGACCCGCATGACGCCCTTCTCGTCGGCCTCGAAGTCCGCGTACCGCTCCAGGGTCACGCCGCGCCCCGTCAGCTCGTCGACGGCCCGGTCGATGTCGTCGACCTCGAAGTTGAGGATCGTGAAGGTGGCGGGGGCGTGATCGTCCTTGGGGTAGACGAAGATCCGCGCCCCTCCTGCCAGGGTGAGGAAGAGCATCCGCATCTCGCCCTCGCCCTCCAGCTCCGCCTTCAGGCCGAGGGTCTCACCGTAGAAGCGTCGGGCGGCGTCGAGGTCGTCGACCGAGAAGCCGCTGAACGCCGGGGTTTCGCCGAACATGACGTGCTCCCTTCCGGGGTCCTGTCGCGAGGCACCCCTTCCAGGATCCGCCGCCCGTCCGGACCCCGCCGCCCGGGAGGCCGCCGCCCACCGCCTCACGGGGCGCTCAGGGCGCGATCGGCAGCTGTCGCTTGTGCTCGGTGAGCCGGTACCGGCGGACGATCGAGGCGAAGGCGGCCTCGGCGACCGGCTTCCCCTCCAGGAAGTCGTCGATGTCGTCGTACGTGACACCGAGCGCGTCCTCGTCGGGCTTGCCCGGGTCGAGCGTCTCCAGGTCGGCGGTGGGGGTCTTCCACACCAGCTCGGCAGGGGCGCCCAGCTCGGCGGCGACCGCGCGGACGCGCCGCTTGGTGAGGCCGGTGAGCGGGACGACGTCGGCGGCGCCGTCGCCGAACTTGGTGAAGAAGCCGGAGACGGCCTCGGCGGCGTGGTCGGTGCCGACGACGAGCCCGTCGTGGGCGCCGGCGACGGCGTACTGGGCGATCATCCGCTGGCGGGCCTTGATGTTGCCCTGCACGAAGTCCTGGTGGTGGGCGTCGCGGAAGGTCACGCCCCCGGCCAGGCAGGCGTCCAGGGCGGCGTCGCTCGCGGCCTTGACGTCCACCGTGAGGACCTGGTCGGCGCGGATGAAGCCGAGGGCCGTCTGCGCGTCGCTCTCGTCGGCCTGGACGCCGTACGGCAGGCGCATCGCGTAGAAGACGGCGCCGTGACCGGCGGCCCGGGCCCGTTCCACGGCGAGCTGGCAGAGCCGGCCCGCCGTGGTGGAGTCGACGCCGCCGCTGATGCCGAGGACGAGGGAGCGCAGCCCCGTGGAGGTGAGGCGCTCGGTGAGGAAGGCCACGCGGCGCTCGATCTCGGCCCGCGGGTCGAAGAGCTCGGCCACCTGGAGGTCCCGGGCGATCTGCTGCTGGAGGGCGGTGGACGCCGGGTCGGTCACGGAGGTCTCCTCGTCAGGGTCGGTCGGCGGCGGCCGGGCACGGGGGCATCGGAACAGCGCGCCGACAAGGGTACGAAGGTCGACTTTACGCACCGGGGCACCGGGCCGTCGCCCTGCCCCGTCCGTCCCGGCCTCAGGCAGCGGACACGTCCGGGGTGCAGAGGACCTCGACGCGCTGGACGAGGTTGCTGGCGAAGCCGCCGAGGTTCCACGTCTCCTCCGCGACCAGCGGCTGGGCGTTGCCCGCCGCGTCGGTGGCCCGCACGGTGAGGCGGTGCGGCCCGGGTGTCGCCGTCCAGGTGGTGCGCCAGGCGGTCCAGGCCCACGGATGCGCGGGGTCCGGGACCAGCTCGGCCTCCGCCCAGGTGGTCCCGTCGTCCTCGCTCACCTCGACCCGCGTGACCGGCCCGTGGCCCGACCAGGCGCGCCCGGCGAGCGGCACGGGTCCGGGCCGGACGACGCGGGTCCTGGACATGAAGTCGGGGAATCCCGGCGGCACCATGAGGGCCCGGGGCGCGATGAGGGTCACCGGCTCACCCGGGTCCTCCGCCGCCTGCCGCAGCCGGTAGGCGACGCTCTGCTGGAAGCCGGTGTACGGGGTGGCGGTGAGCGTGATGTCGTGGAGCCACTTCACCTGGGCCATGCCGTACCAGCCGGGGACGACGAGCCGGAGCGGGCTGCCGTGCTGCGGGGGCAGGGGCGCGCCGTTCATCTCGTACGCGACGAGGACGTCCCGGGCCGGGTCGGCGGCCGTCGACAGGGGCAGGGCGCGCCGGTAGTCCTGCTCGACGCCCCGCTCCACTCCGTGGTCGGCGCCCGTGCACACCGCCTCGACGGCGTCGTCGGCGATCCCGGCCTCGGCGAGCAGCGCCGCCAGGGGGACGCCGGTCCACTCGGCGGTCCCCACGGCCTCGACGAGCCAGGGCTGGCTGACCGGGCGGGGCGTGAGCCGGGCGCGGCCGTTGCCCGCGCACTCCAGGGTGACGCGACGGGTCGTGGCGGGGCGGGCGCGCAGGGCGTCGAGGTCCAGGTCGAGCGTCCGGCGCACCCGACCGCCGACGGTGAGCCGCCAGCCGTCCGCGTCGGTCGCGGGGATGTCGTAGTGCGTCAGTACGTAGTGGAGGCCGGGCGGGGTGACGTCGTACCGCAGCGCTTCCAGGGGCAGTCCGTGGTTGCGGGCGGCGAGGGCGAGCTCCTGCTCGGTGACGCCCTCGTCCGGAGCCGCCACGCGCCCTGGCGCGCTGATGCCGCTCAGACCGCCCGGGGTTTCGTCCATGCCTTCATGGTGCGCCGCGCCCCGGCGCCGGGCACGTCGGTGCCCGGCCGGGGCCTCAGGTCTGCCGGGGGCCGCGCAGGGCGCGGTCGAGGCCGTCCTGGGGGAGGCCGGTGAGGGCGCGGACGAAGATCTCCTCGTACGCCGGCTCGCCGATCGTCGCGCGCACGGTGTCCGTGTACTTCTCGTGCAGGGCCCGCAGGCCGGGCAGGCCGCGCCGGGGTTGGCCGGTGGAGCGCCAGTACGCCTCCCCGGTGCCGGAGACGTCGGCCGCGCGTTCCCCGTCACCGGCCGCCGCGAGGGCGGTGGCGAGGACGTCGAGGCCGAGGGCGACGCCGAGGCTCGCGCCGAGGGCCCTGGTGCCTTCGAGCATGGCGCGGGCGTGGCCTGCGGCGGCGGCCGGGTCGCCTTCCAGGAGGCCGGTGAGGGCGAGCTGGTACTCCAGGGCGGTGCGGATCCAGTGCTCGTCGAGGTCCTCGCACCGGGCGCGCAGGGCGAGCGCCCGGTCCCTGGCCTCTGCGAGCCGTCCGAGGCCGGTGAGGGCGAAGACCCGGACGAGGTGGCAGCGGAGCCGGGCGGCGGAGTCCGCCGAGCCGGCGGGGCCGCCATGGACGGCGTCGAGGACGTGGCCGACGACGACGTACGCGGCCATGGGGCGGCCGGTGGTCAGGGCGAGGAGCCCGGCGAGCGCGGCGGCGTCGAGGGTGAGGTCACCGGGGCCGGGACGGGGCCGGGGCGGGTCGCCCGGCTCGCGCTGTGCGGGGACCGCGTACCGGTCCTCGTGCTCCGTGCCCTCGGTGTGCTCCGCGTACCGGGCCTCGCGGGCGCAGCGTTCGCTGATCTCCTGGGCCGGGCCGAACTCGCCCTGGAGGACCAGGGTGACGCCCAGCGCCCACAGGGCGCGGGCCCTGGGCCGGCCGCGGGCCTCACTGAGGACCAGGGCCTGTTCGAGGCCGTCGCGGGCCTCGCGCAGGCGGCCCCGGCACGACCAGGCGAAGGCGACGGAGCCGACGAGGTCGAGGGCCCCGTCGGGGTCGGTGCGAAGGAGCCGGTCCAGGGCGGTGCGCAGATCGGTGTGGTGGGCGTCGACGGTCCGGTACCAGCGCAGCTGGCGGGCGCCGTGCCATTCGGTCTCCGCCCGGCGCGCGATACCCCGGAAGTGGGCGGCGTGCCGGTCGGCGACGGTGCCGGTCTCCCCGGTCCGCTCCAGCCAGGTCGCCCCGTACGCGCGGATCGTGTCGAGCATCCGGTGTCTGCCCGCGCCGTCCAGCGGGCGGACGACGGAGGCGCGGACGAGGCCGGCGAGCGCGTCCGGCAGGGTGGCCCGGTTCAGCGGGCCGCCGATGCACACGGCGGTCGCCGACGCGAGGTCGAAGGGGCCGCGGAAGACGGAGAGGCGGGCCCAGAGGAGGCGTTCGAGCGGGGCGCTCAGCTCGTGGCTCCAGCCGATGGCGGCGCGCAGGGTCTGGTGGCGGCTCGGCCATACCCGCTCGGGGTGGGCGAGCAGGTCGAAGCGGGCTTCCGGCGGGGCGTCGAAGCGGGTGCCGAGCTGGTCCCTGACGGCTTCCACGCCCTGGAGACGGATCTGGGCCGCGGCCAGTTCCAGGGCGAGCGGGATGCCCTCCAGGCGTACGCAGATCTCGCCGGCGGGCCCCGCGGCGGGGAGGTCCTCCCCGGCGGCCCGCCGGAGCAGCTCCACGGCGTCCCGTCCGGTGGGCGGCAGCGGGTCGAGGGCGATCACCCGCTCCCCTTCGACGCCCAGGGGGGACCGGCTCGTGGCGAGGACGGTGAGCCCGGGGGCGGCGGCGAGGAGTTCGGCGACGAGCCGGGCGCAGGGCGCGGCGAGGTGCTCGCAGGAGTCGAGGACGAGCAGCAGCCGGTCGTCGGCGAGCCGGCGGCAGAGGCCTGTGGTGGCCATGCCGGGGGTGTGGTCGGAGAGGTCGACGGAGTCGGCGACGAGGGCGACGAGGAGCCGGTCGCCGTCGAGCGGGGTGAGGTCGGTCCACCAGGCGCCGTCCGGGTACCGTTCGGCGGCGCGGTGCGCGGCGCGCAGCGCGAGCCGGGTCTTCCCCACTCCCCCGACGCCGGTCACGGTGACGAGGCGGTGCTCCGCCAAGGCGGCGGAGACGCGCTCCAGTTCCGTGCGGCGTCCCACGAAACCGGGGTTCTCGTCCGGCAGATGTCCACGCACGGGAGCAGTCTCCCTCATGAGCGGAGCGAACGGGCGTACGGCACCGGTTCGTTACGCACCCTCGACCGTGACCACCACCGAGTGCCATCCCTGCGCCCCGTCGGGCATGGTGTCGGTGCGCCGTTCCGGCTGGGTGGTGCCGGTGCCGTCGGTGGCGCGGACGGTGAGGGTGTGCCGGCCGGGGGTGGCGGCCCAGGGGTACGTCCACTGGCGCCAGGTGTCGCGGCTGTCCTCGGCGGCGAGCCGGGCGTCCTGCCAGGGGCTGTCGTCGACGCGTACCTCGACGCGGCGGATGCCCCGGTGCTGGGCCCAGGCGACCCCGGCGACCATGACGGTACCGGCGGCGGGGCGGCCGAAGGGGCGGGGCGTGTCGATGCGGGACTGGGTCTTCACGGGCGCCTCGGCGGCCCAGCCGCGCGGGACCCAGTAGGCGTCGTAGGCGTCGAAGGTGGTGAGTTCGACGGACTCGATCCACTTGCAGGCGGAGACGTACCCGTAGAGGCCGGGGACGATCATCCGGACGGGGAAGCCGTGGGTGAAGGGCAGGGGTTCGCCGTTCATCCCGAAGGCGAGGAGCGCGTCACGGCCGTCCATGACGTCCTCGACGGGGGTGCCGATCGTCATGCCGTCGACGGAGCGGGCCACGAGCTGGTCGGCGGGGCCCCCTTCGGAGGGCGGTCGGACTCCGGCGTCGCGGAGCAGGTCGGCGAGGGGGACGCCGAGCCAGCGGGCGTTGCCGACGTAGGGGCCGCCGACCTCGTTGGAGACGCAGGCGAGGGTGATGTCCCGCTCCACGGTCCTGCGGGCCATGAGTTCCCTCAGGGTGAGGGTGATCTCCTCGCGTACGCCGCTGCCGTGGAGGCGCAGCCGCCAGCGGTCCGCGTCGACCTTGGGGACGACGAGCGCGGTGTCGACGCGGTAGAAGTCGCGGTTGGGGGTGACGAAGGGGCTGATCCCCGGGACGTTCAGTTGCGCTCCGGAGGGGACGGGCGGCGCGGGGGACGCGGGGCGGGGCAGTCGTACGGCCGCGCGGGAGGCGACGGCGTTCTCCTCCGCGGGTGAGGCGACCGTCCGGCCGAGGGCGGCCGCGCCGGTCGCGGCGAATCCGGTGGAGGCGGCGACGATCAGGAAGCGCCGCCGGTCCTGACGGGCGGCGCCCGGCCGGGGTGTGCGCAGGACGCCGGTCAGCACGTAGAGCAGCAGCGCTCCGGCGGCGGCCCCGACGAGCGAGGGCACGGCGTCCAGGGCGGAGTCCGAGTCGGGTCGGGAGACGGCGGCGAGGGCCCCGAGGCCGCCGAAGACGGCGACGGCCGCGGCGCCGAGCAGCCGGTGGCGGAGCGCGAGCAGCCCGATGCCGAGGGCGAGGAGCGCGAGGAGGGACAGGATGCCGAGCAGGAGGACGGCTTTGTCGCTCTCGCCGAAGGTGCGGATCGCCCAGTCCTTGAGGGCCGCCGGGGTGCGGTCGACGACGGCGTCGCCGATGGCGAGGACCGGTCCGGCCTCGGGGCGTACGCGGGAGGCGACGAGGTCCGCGACGGCGAGCGAGACGTACGCGGCGACGAGTCCGCCGAGCGCGGCGAGGAGACGGTCGGTACGGGTGGGCTCGCGGCCCCCGTCCGGTGCGGTCCTGGTGGGGTTCATGGTGGGTACTTCGGCACGCACCGCCGTCCGGATGGGTGGCTTCACCCGGGCGGCGCAGTTTAGGGGGTGTCGGGGCCTCAGCGGGTGTCGGGCGGGGTGCCGGGGGTGTCCAGGTGCTCGCCGGGGGTCGCGAGTTCCTCGACGGCGTCGGCGCCGACGACCGCGCCCGTGGACTTCTTGCCGCGCCGCAGCCGGCCTTCGAGCCAGGAGGCGAAGGTGGTGAGGGCGAAGTTGAGCAGGACGAAGATCACGGCGACGACGGTGAAGCAGGCGATGGTGTTGGCCCCGTAGTTGGCGCTCATCGGGCGGACGGAGGCGAGGAGTTCGGAGAAGCCGAGCATCGCGCCGCCGAGGGCGGTGTCCTTGACGATGACGACGAGCTGGCTGACCAGGGCGGGCAGCATGGCGGTGACCGACTGCGGCAGCAGGACGTACGTCATGGTCTGGCCCTTGCGCATGCCGATGGCCTTCGCCGCGTCGGTCTGCCCGCTGGGGAGGGCGAGGATGCCGGCGCGGACGACCTCGGCGAGCACGGAGGCGTTGTAGAGGACGAGGCCGGTGACGACGGCGTACAGCGGGCGGGTGTCCGGACTGATGTCGGTGAACTCGGAGTACGCGGCGTTGGCGAACAGCATGAGGATCAGGACCGGGATGGCCCGGAAGAACTCGACGACGGTGCCGGCCGCGCCGCGCACGAAGCGGTGGTCGGAGAGGCGGGAGATGCCGAGGAGGGCGCCGAGGGGAAGGGCGATCACCATGGCCAGCGCGGCGGCGATCACGGTGTTCTTCAGGGCGGGCAGGATGTACGTCTCCCACACGCGGGCGTCGGTGAAGAAGGGTTCCCACTTGGCCCATTCGAGCTGGTTCTGGTCGGCGAGGCTCGCCACGACCCACCACACCACCGCGGCCAGCACGACCAGGAACAGCAGGGTCCACAGGACGTTGCGCCGCCGGGCGCGCGGCCCGGGGACGTCGTAGAGGACGGTGGGTCGGGTCTTCACCGTTTCACCGCCACCTTCTTGGCCACCCAGCCGAGGAACAGCCCGGTGGGCAGGGTCAGACAGATGAATCCGAAGGCGAAGATCGCGGAGATGAGGATGAGTTGGGCCTCGTTCTCGATCATCTCGCGCATCAGCAGGGCCGCTTCGGCGACGCCGATGGCGGCGGCCACGGTGGTGTTCTTGGTGAGGGCGATGAGGACGTTGGCCAGCGGGCCGACGACGGAGCGGAAGGCCTGCGGGAGGACGATGATCCGCAGGACCTGGGGGAAGCTGAGCCCGATGGCCCGGGCGGCCTCGACCTGCCCGAGGGGGACGGTGTTGATGCCGGAGCGCACCGCCTCGCAGACGAAGGCGCTGGTGTAGGCGGTGAGGCCGAGCACGGCGAGCCGGAAGTTGATGACGGTGAAGCGGTCGGCGCCGAGGCTGACGCCGAGGGTCTGGAAGAGGCCGAGCGAAGTGAAGACGATGATGACGGTGAGGGGGATGTTGCGGACGATGTTGACGTAGACGGTGCCGAAGCCCCGCATGAGGGGGACGGGGCTGACGCGCATGGCGGCCAACAGCGTCCCCCAGATCAGGGAGCCGATCGCGGAGTAGACGGTGAGCTGCACCGTCACCCAGAAGGCTCCGACCAGGTCGTACCCCTGCAGGAAGTCGAACACGACGACCCACTCACTCGACGATGACGCCGATCTTCGGGGCGGGTTCGTTCTGGTAGCCGGCGGGGCCGAAGTTCTTCTCCACGGCCTTCTCCCAGGAGCCGTCGGCGACCATCTTCTCCAGGGCGGTGTTGATCTTGTCCTTGAGCTCGCTGCCCTTCTGGACGCCGATGCCGTAGTTCTCGTTGCTCATCTTGAAGCCGCCCAGCTTGAACTTGTCCTTGAACTGGCTCTGGGAGGCGTATCCGGCGAGGATCGAGTCGTCGGTGGTGACGGCGTCGATGACACCGTTCTCGAGTCCGGTCAGGCACTCGGAGTAGCCGCCGTACTCCTGGAGCTGGGCGTCGGGGGCGATGTCGTCCTTCACGTTCTGCGCGGAGGTCGAGCCGGTGACCGAGCAGAGCTTCTTGTTGTTGAGGTCGGACGGCTGCTTGATGGAGTCGTCGTCGGCTCGGATCAGCACGTCCTGGTGGGCGAGGAGGTAGGGACCGGCGAAGTCGACCTTCTCCGCGCGCTCGTCGTTGATCGAGTACGAGGCCGCGATGAAGTCCACGTCACCGCGCTGCAGCAGCGTCTCCCGGTCCGCGCTCTTGGCCTCCTTCCAGACGATGTCGGACGGGTCGTGGCCGAGTTCCTTGGCGACGTAGGTCGCCACGTCCACGTCGAAGCCGGTGTAGGTGCCGTCGGGGGTCTTCAGGCCGATGCCGGGCTGGTCGTACTTGATGCCGACGGTGATCTCGTCGCCGCCGTGGTCGCGTGGGGCCGCGCCGGACGCTCCGTTCGCGAAACCTGCGGAGGTGACGGAGAGGACGACGGCCGCGGCGACGGCCACGACGGCCCTGCCGGTCCTGGTCGGGTTCATGATCATGAGGATCACCCCTGGGGGCTGCTGGTCGGGCGCCGGCGGCGGCTCGATGTGCGGCCGTGGCCCGGTGGCTCAGTGGTGGAGGATCTTGGACAGGAAGTCCTTGGCACGGTCGCTGCGGGGATTGTTGAAGAACTCGTCCGGGGTCGTCTCCTCGACGATCCTGCCGTCGGCCATGAAGACGACGCGGTTGGCCGCGGAACGGGCGAAGCCCATCTCGTGGGTGACGACCACCATCGTCATCCCGTCCCTGGCGAGTTGCTGCATCACCTCCAGGACCTCGTTGATCATCTCGGGGTCGAGCGCGGAGGTCGGCTCGTCGCAGAGCATCACCTTCGGATCCATGGCGAGGGCGCGCGCGATGGCCACGCGCTGCTGCTGGCCGCCGGAGAGCTGCGCCGGGTACTTGTCCGCCTGCGAGGCGACGCCGACCCGGTCGAGGAGCGCGCGGGCGCGCTGCTCGGCCGCCTTCCGGTCCTTCTTGCGGACCTTGATCTGGCCCAGCGTGACGTTGCCGAGCACCGTCTTGTGCGCGAAGAGGTTGAAGGACTGGAAGACCATGCCGACGTCGGCCCGCAGCGCGGCGAGGTCGCGTCCCTCGGCGGGCAGGGGGCGCCCGTCGACGACGATCTCGCCCTTGTCGATGGTCTCCAGGCGGTTGATCGCGCGGCAGAGCGTCGACTTGCCACCGCCGGACGGCCCGATGACGACGACGACCTCGCCTCGGTGGACGGTCAGGTCGATGGACTGGAGGACGTGCAGGGTTCCGAAGTGCTTGTCGACCCCGCGCAGCACGACGAGCGCGTCTCCGCCTTCCGGGACGGGCATGGCAGCCTCCTGGCTCACGCCCCCGTAGCCGCTCCCTCCTCACGTTCATGCTCCGCCCTCCACCCGCACGACGCACGCCGGAGGGGGTGTGCGGAGGGTGACCATCCGTACCGTGAGGTGACCGGGTCACACGCGGCGGGCGGGCGGGGGCGGTCGGCCGGGAGCAGGCGCGCGCGGGAGCCGCCTGGCGGACACTGGGGGTGGAGCCGAGTGCGCGAGGAGGGTCCGCCATGAGCAGTGCCGCACCCAAGGTCAGCACGTTGCCGCCGGAGCACCGCGAGCGCCTGATGGCCTTCGCCGAGGACGTGCACTTCGAGTCCGGTCACCGGCTGTTCGAGGAGCAGCAGCACGCCGACCGGTTCTGGATCGTGAAGACGGGCGCGGTGACGCTCGACGCGAAGGTGCCGGGCCGCGGGTCGCCGGTGATCGAGACGCTGCGCCACGGCGAGCTGGTCGGCCTCTCGTGGCTGTTCCCGCCCTATCTGTGCCAGTCGGGGGCCGAGGCGATGACGCCGGTACGGGCGTACGAGTTCGACGCCCCGGCCGTACGCTCGATGTGCCGCTCCGACGCGGAGTTCGGCGTCTCCGTCACGTTCTGGGTGGGCGCCATCCTCGCCCATCGCCTCCATGTGACCCGGGTGAGACTCCTCGACCTGTACGCCCCGCACGGGAGCGGGATCCTGGCCTGACACCCCGGACCGCGGCGCCCGCCCGGGGCCGCGCACAGGCAGGGCGGTACGGTAGGGGATCATCAGCGCCCCTCCCCCGACCCGCCGCCGAGCTGCGAGGCCCGTATGAGCGATCCGACGACCGCACGCGAGGCGATCGCCCTCGTGACCGGCGGCGACTTCACCGAACTGCCCACCGCCGAAGGGCCGTTGAAGGACGACGGGCCGATCGGCTGGCCCGGTTACTCCGAGAGCCACGCACGGGCGTCCGCCCGTACCGGCGAGACCGAGTCCGTGGTCTGCGGTACCGGCGTGGTGGGCGGGGTCCCGGTGGTCCTGATCTCGTTCGAGTTCCGGTTCCTCGGAGGGTCCCTCGGGGAGCGGACAGGGGCGCGGGCAGCCGCCGCGCACGCGGTGGCCCGCGCACGCCGGCTGCCCGTGGTCGTCCTGCCGGCCACCGGCGGCAGCCGGATGCACGAGGGCATGCGGGCCCTCCTCCAACTCCAGCGGCTGGCCGGTGAGTCGGCCCACACCCGGGCGGCCGGTCTGCCGCAGCTCGCCGTCCTGCGCGATCCGACGACGGGCGGCGGCTGGGCCACGCTCGGCGCCGGGTCCGACGTGGTCCTCGCCCTGCCCGGCGCCCAGGTCGGCTTCGCCGGCTCCCGGGTCCGCCCGCCGGACGCCGACCCCGCCGCGTACACCGCGGAGGCCCAGCTCGCGCACGGACACGTCGACGCGGTCGTGCCCCCCGCCGAGCTGCGCGAGACCCTCGGGCGCTGGCTCTCCCTGCTCACCCAGCCCGCCGAGGGCCCCGTGTCACCGCCGCGCGGGCTCGGCGCCCCCGGGACGCCGCCCGCCGAGAGCGGCCGGGAGGCCGTGGCACGCGCCCGGCACCCCGAGCGGCCCCGGGCGGCCGCGTACCTCGACGCGCTCTTCACCGTCCGCGAGGAGATCTCCGGTGACCGCTGCGGTGGCGTCGACCCGGGGATGCGGTGCGGCTTCGGGCGGCTGCCCGACGGGCGTACCGTCGCCTACGCCGCGCAGTGCGGGACCGCGACCCTCCCGGCCGGCTTCCGTACGGCCGCCCGGCTCGTACGGCTCGCCGACCGCCTCGCCATCCCGGTCCTCACGCTGATCGACACGCCGGGGGCGGCCAACGACCCGGCGGCGGAACGCGCCGGCGCGGGCCCTTCGATCGCCGACCTGTTCGCCGCCGTCGCCTCCGCGCGGGTCCCCGTCACGTCCCTCCTCATCGGAGAGGGCGGCTCGGGCGGCGCGCTCGCCCTCGCCGCCCCCGGCAACCTCTGGGCCACGTCCGACAGTTACTTCTCGGTGATCGCCCCGGAGGCCGCCGCGTCCATCCTCAAGCGCCCGCCGGAGGAGTCGGGCACGACGGCCGACCAGCTGCGCCTGCGCCCACGGGACCTCCTGGACCTCGGTGTCGTGCGGGGCGTGGTCTGAGCCGTCGGCTGACGCCCTTCGGCAGCCGACTTGCGGCTTGCGGCTTGCTGCTTGCTGCTTGCTGCTTGCTGCTTGCTGCTTGCTGCTTGCTGCTTGCTGCTTGCTGCTCAGTAGTAGCGGCGCATGATCTCGTCCGCCCAGGCGGGCTGGGTGGTCGGGCCCTGGGGGCCGAACTCGGCCATGTACGGCTTGATGTCGAGTACCGGCGTGCCGTCGACCGCGTCCAGGCCCCGCACGTGGACGTCGAGCCCGTCCGTGCGCAGCAGGCGGCAGCGGGAGACACCGATACGGTTGGGGCGGTTCTTGCCGCGTTGGGCGAAGATGCCGACCAGCGGCCACTCCTCGTTGCCCCGCGGATGGCGGGCGCCGGTCTGGACCGCGTCGGGCCGTACCCGGTCGAAGTGGTAGACCACCTCGAGGTGCGAGAAGGCGTCGAGGCCGGCCAGCGCCTCGGGGCCGAAGGCGGCCGCGTCCAGCCGGATGACCGACTCGACGTCCCCCCACTCGTCGTCCCGTACCTCGTCGCGCCCGCCGATCACATGACCCACCGGATGCGAGACGACCGTCAGCGGGGTGTGCTCCTGTGCCATGTGTTCCTCGTCCTCTCCAGAGGGACATCCGCCCCCTGATCGCCCGTTCCCCCGAAGGGGCTCCGGCCGGGAACGCTACAGCCCCCGAACTTCCCTCACAGCGGGCCCTGATACCCCGGGTCGGGATCCTGCCGCGGATGCCATACGGCCTCGATTCCCCCGTAGACCAGCGCGGCGACGGCGACGCAGACGAGGAGCGCCGCCCACGGGGGCAGCCGTCGCGACGCCGCCGCCCAGGTCATGGGCGGAACGAGCAGACCGGCGAGGAGGATCAGCGGTACGTCGACGAGGATGACGCTCCAGTCCCTGGCGTGCGCCTCGAATCCGCCGTCGATGCTGAACGCGGCCCGGGGCAGCGCGTAGGCCCCCGCGACGGCCACGCCGAGGACGGCGAGGCCGCAGCCGACGGCGCTCTCCAGCAGACCTCCGCCGGTGCCCCTGTCGGTGGCCGCGTCGACGTCGTCGTCCGGATCGCGGGAAGGGTGGGCGTTCTCGCTCATGCCCGGAAGTGACGCCTGCCGCCGACGCCCGGTTCCCCGCGTCACCGCCCCGGCTTCGGCGCGCGGCGTCGCAGGTCCGCCGCCGCTCGCGCCGTGTCGCGGGCGACCTCGGCGTGACCGTGCTTCCGCAGATACCAGGCCAGCCAGTCCAGGGACTCGACGAGAGCGGCGATGTCGTTGCGCGGATGCAGGCGTCCGAGCTCCCCGAGGTGGCGGACCGCCTCGGCCGTGGGGCGCGCCACCTCGTCGTGGCGTTCGACGCGGGCGAGCCGCAGGGCGAGGTTGGACAGCGCGTGGACGAGGCCGGGCAGGTGCGGGCCCGGGTCGTCGCGGTGCAGGCTCCGGTGGATCTCCAGCGACTGCTGGGTGGCGGCGAGCGCCTCGGCGTGCCGGTCGCTGTCGCAGAGCCGGATGCTGAGGTTGTTCAGGACCCGGGCGAGCTCCCCCCGGTACGCGGCCGGGTCGGCTTCGGCGAGTTGCCGGTGGAGCGCCACCGCCTCGGTGGCCGGTGCGACGGCGTCCCGGTGGCGTCCGAGCAGGGCGAGCCGGCTGCCCAGGCTGTCGGCGGCGTCGGCGAGCAGCGGGCGTACGGTCTCGGGCACGGTACTGAGCAGCCGCCGGTAGAGGTGCACGGCCTCGTCGGCGGCTTCGAGCGCCTCCGCGCGCCGGCCCGCCCACGCCCGTACGAGACCGAGGTTGTGGAGCGTACGGGCAAGGGCGACGAGCGCGGGCGTCGCTCGGCCGGCGGCGGCTTCGCGGCTCAGGGTGAGGGCCTCGTCCAGGGGTGCGAGGGCGAGGTCCGGGCGCCCGGCGTCCGCGAGGGCCAGCGCCTGGGTGTTCAGCCGGTCGATCCGGCCGAAGAACCGGTGGAGCCGGTCGCGGTCATGGTGGGTCCCTTCTCGGTGGCGGCTCCCGCCTGCGTGGCTTCCGCTTTCGTGGCTTCCACCTCCGTGGCTCCCGCCTCCGTGGCTCCCGCCTCCGTGGCTCCCGCCTCCGTGGCTCCCGCCTTCCCGGCTTGCGTCGTCGCGTCGGATCCGGCCGTCCCCGGTGGCCCGGTAGCCGTGATCGGCGAGGAGGGCGTCGAGGCGGGCGACGGCGGCCGGCTCGCGCGCGCCCGCCTCGGCGCGGAGCTCCGCCGCTTCGGCGAAGTACGGGTCCGCCTCGGCGGTGCGTCCCAGGCCGGTGAGCGCACGGGCCGCCGCGAAGGCCACGGCCGCGTGCTCCAGCAGGTCCCCGACGGACCGCTCCTCGGGCCCCTGGGGCGTACCGGTCTCCCCCGCCCCGCTCCTCGTCGTACGGCGGCCCCGGTCCGCCATGGCGCGGTACGTCGTGACCGCAGCCCGCAGTACGTCGAGGGCCTCGTCCTGGCGGCCCATCTCTCCCAGTTTGACGCCCAGGTCGCCGAGGGCCGAGGCGAGTTCTCCGCGCCCCGTCCCCTCGACCGGGTCGACGAGGGAGCGGCGGATCTCCACGGCCTCGGTGACGCGGTCGAGGGCCTCGTGATGGCGGCCCGTCTCGGCGAGCTGGTTCCCCAGGTTGATCAGCGCACCGGCGAGTTCGGCTCGGCTGCCCTCGACGCCGCGCTCCGCGAGGCAACGCCAGATGCCGACCGCCTCCCGCGCCGCCGCGCGCGCCTCCTCCCGCCGCCCGAGCAGGCCCAGGCCGAGGGCCTGCCGCTGCAACGCGACGGCCAGGCCCGCCAGATGGGGGGCCCTTTCGGTCTCCGCCAGCCGCCTGTACAGCCCGGCCGCCTCGCCGAAGACACGGACCGACTCCTCGTTCCGGTCCGTGTCGGCGGCGAGCAGCGACCCGAACCGCAGCAGGGCGTAACCGAGTTCGGGAAGGTGGCGGGCGGGGTCGGCGGCGACCGCGCGCCGGAGGCGTGCGACGTCCCGCTCGGCCCCGCCCAGTTCCGTGCCGCCCTCCGGCGTCCCCCTCGACGACATGACGCTCCCCCCGTTCGTACGGCTCGGAGGACAAGAATTCCGTGCACCGATGAATTCCTGATGAAAGCGACGGCGACGGGACCACCGGCTTAGGGCGCCGTCCGTGCGGCTACGGGACCCAGTGGTTGCCCGAGGCCGTGATCATGACCTGGAGCTGGATGCTCGCGGAGAAGTAGCTGCTGGTGTCGACGGGGGTGGCCAGCATCTTGTTCCAGAGCGCGTCGAGCCAGGCCTGGCTGCCCGGATCGGTCATCGCGGCCACCGCGAACGGGGCGAAGAAGGCCGCCTCGCTGCCCGAGGAGATCTGGGTGCCGTTGAGCTTGTAGCCGATGGCGATCTTGTTCGGGTCACCGCCGGTCTTCGTCTTGATCCAGCTGTTGAGCTTCCGCGCCGCCGCGAGCGAGGTGGCGTCGCCGCTGGTCACCGCGTCGTCGGCGATCCGCCACGGGGTGCGGCAGGCGTTCCACCAGTAGGCGCCGTCGTTGGGGTCCTCCAGGACCTGGCCCGGGGCGGGCTTGGGGGTGGTGTTCGTGTCGACGACGAAGTCGGGAAGGAGCCCGGTGCCCGGGGCGTAGGTCGACTGGAGCCGGGAGATCTGGGTCTGGTGCGCGGTGCGCACGGCGTCCCAGGTCGTGTCCCCGGAGGCCCTGCGGAAGGCGCGGAAGTGGTCGACCATCCAGTCCGAGGTGCGGGAGATGTAGTAGTACTGGTCGCCGGAGCTGCTCCAGTCGCCCAGCTTCAGGAGCTTGGTCGTGGGGTTGAGCTCGTCCTTCTTGATGGCGGCGATGTGCTTGAGCGCGAGGTCCTTGTAGTTGTAGGTGCCGGTGCTGCCCCACTGCTTGTCGGCGAGGAGCAGGCCGTACGCCACGTCCATGTCGCCGTCGGTGGCTCCGTCGCCGCCGTTGACGCTCCTGC
Organism: Streptomyces exfoliatus; assembly: GCF_000725545.1. Classification (GTDB taxonomy): domain Bacteria; phylum Actinomycetota; class Actinomycetes; order Streptomycetales; family Streptomycetaceae; genus Streptomyces; species Streptomyces exfoliatus. The sequence continues at coordinate 258,407 of NZ_JNZP01000012.1, forward strand.
AGGCGGTGTCCTGTTCTGCGGCGAGCAGGTCGGGGTTGATGGCGGACGGGTGGTCGATCTTCCACTTGACCAGGCCGTCGAAGATCCTCTTCGCGTCGGGGTCGGCGCCCGCCATGGTCGCGGTGACGACCATGCCGTAGCCCTGCGCCTCGGCGACGTAGGGGTGGTCGGCGTCGGGCGAGATGATCTGGTACCAGCCGTTGCCGCAGTTCTGCCGGACGAAGGCGGTCTTCCACTTGTTGTAGTAGTCGACGACCTTCTGGTCGATGGCGGCCTGGGAGCCGGTGGGCTTCAGGATGCCGGCGGCGTAGGGCTTGAGGTGGCTGCCGAAGGGGACGGCCGTCCCCCCGCCTCCGCCGCCTCCGGTGGGGGCGCCGTACACCTGGAACTCCCAGAGGGAGTAGCCGTAGGGAGTGCCGCGGCCGGTGCCGTACATCCGCACGTAGCGGCCGCTGCCGGAGACCGTCAGGTCGTCGGTCGCCCCGTCACCGGCGGTGGTGGAGTAGACGTCGGTCCAGGTGGAACCGTCGGCCGAGGTCTGGATGCGGTACGTCTTGCCGTACGCGGTCTCCCAGTCGAGTTTGACGCGGGAGATCGTGTGGTTGGCCCCGAGGTCGATCCGTATCCACTGGGGATCGACCCCTTCGAGGCTCGCCCAGCGGGTGGCCGCGCTCCCGTCCACGGCGAGGCCGGGCCCGAAGGCCGAGGTCTCGGTGGACGAGGCGGTCGCCGCCTTCCCGGTGGAGACCAGGCCGTCGGCCGCCTGTGCCTGCGGCATCACCGTCAGGGGCAACGCCAGCAGACCAGCGAGCCCGAGAAGCGAGGCGCTTCGTCGTCGCATGACAACTCCCTTTCCCTCCATGGCCAATGGTTAGGAAATATTCCTAACCATTGGCCGGGAGAGTAGAGAGACCGGAAGTCCCGCGCAAGACCCCGCACGAGATCCGGGCCACGGCCCGGCGGCGCGGGCGCGGGACGTGACGGTCCGTCATGACTCCCGCAGCGCCGTGCGGACCGACCAGATCACCGAGACCAGCGGCACCGCCACCACCGCTCCCACGATGCCTGCGGCGATCGAGCCGGCGATGACCGAGATCGCCACGACGAGCGGGTGCAGCCGTACGGCCCAGCTCATGACGAGCGGGTGCAGGACGTGCCCCTCGATCTGCCCCATCACCACGATCAGGGCGATCACGAGCGCCGCCACCAGCGGTCCTTGGGACGCCAGTGCCACGACGGCGGCGACCGCGAGGGCGATCGGCGAGCCGATCAGCGGGACGAAGGCGGCCAGGAACTCCAGCAGGGCCAGCGGCACCGCGAGCGGGACGCCGAGGAGCCACAGCGCGACCCCGACGAGCACCGCGTTCACCGCCGCCACCATCACGATCCCGTGCGTGTAGCCGGTGAACGTACGCCAGGCGGCGCGCCCGCCGACGCCCACCCTGTCACGGACGGAGCGGGGCAGCTGTTCCTGGAACCAGGCCCACTGCCGGTCCCCCGAGTGGATGAAGAACACCGCGCAGAACAGCGCCAGGGCCAGCGTCGTCAGGACGGCCACCACATGGCCCGCTCCGCTCAGCGCCGTACTGATCAGCATCGAACGGTGGCTGGAAAGGAACTCCCCCACCTTCCCCTGGAGACCGGCGAGCGCCCCGGGGTCCAGCCGGAACGGTGGCCGTTCCAGCCAGTCCTCGATCCGGCCGATCCCGACCCGGAACTCACGCACCAGGGTCGTCCGCTCGCCCGCCACCGCCTCGCCGACGAGCGCGAGCACGCCGAGGACGAGCGCGACGCTGCCGAGCAGGGTGAGGGCGACCGCCACCGGCCGGGGCAGCCCGCGGGTCACCACGTCGGCCACGGGACGCAGCAGCGCGGTGACCACGAGCCCCAGGAAGACGGCGACGCCGATCTCGTGGAAGCGCCCGAGCACCGCGAACAGGCTGTAGACGAGCACGCCGACGATCAGCAGCCGCCACGCGTAGGCGGCGGCCGTACGAAGGAAGGGGGTCACCGTCGGTGGTGCGCCTGGTTGCATGGCGAACGACGTACCACCGGAGGCCGGCCGGTCCACGCCCCGGCCCCGACATTCGCCCGACACGCGCGCGGTATTCGGCCGACCGGTGCCCTCGCGGCTCGCCGAGGGAGGTGCCCTCGCGGCTCGCCGACGGGGGCACGTACCGGCCGCCATCGTCGGGGAGCACAGCAGGCTGCCCCCATCCGGCCGCCCGATGTGCCCGTCAGCCCGCCCGGCTGCTCGACGCCTCCGTGGGGCCGCCCGACGTCCCCGTCAGGCCGCCGCCGTCAGCGCGGCCAGGGAGTCCACGACCTCCGTGCACCGCCCGTGCCTGCGGTAGGCGGCCCGCTGCCGGGTGGCCCCGGCGCCCTGGGCCCTGATGCGGCGCCACTGCCGCAGGACCTGCCCGGTGTCCCCGGCGAGGTCCAGGCCGGGTCGCGCCCGCTCGACGAGCCGGTCGACCAGTTCGACGGCGGGCCGTTCACGGGCGGTGAACGGGTCGATGCCGTATCCCGAGAGACCCTGCCGCGCGGCGAGCTCGTGCGCGAGCAGCAGCCGGCGGAGGGGGACGCACCGGCCCGGGCGGTTCTCGCACACGTCGTCCAGGAGGGTCGTGGCGAGGCCGCGGACGAGGGCCGCCAGCATCACGACGGTGTCCACGTCGGCGTTGGCGTCGGCGACGCGGATCTCCAGGGTGGGCACGTGCTCGGACGGCCGGGCGTGCCAGTAGATCATGCGCCGGTCCAGCAGGGCGCCGGTCCGCACGAGCTCGGCCACGTGGGCGAGGTACCGGGCCTCGTCCAGGTCGGGGGCCGGTCCGACGGTCGGCCACTTGGCGTACTCGACCGAGCGCCAGCTGTCGAAACCCGTGTCGCAGCGCCTCACGAAGGGCGAGTTGGCCGTGACCGCCTGCAGGACGGGCAGCCAGGGCCCCATGCGCCGGGACAGGGCCAGCGCGCGTTCGCGGTCGAGCGTCCCGACGTGGACGTGGCAGCCGCAGAGCAGGCCGTCGACCGTGCTGAAGCGGGAGGCGAAGCGGAACGCCATGCGGCGGTAGCGCTCGGTGTCGGTGATGGTCATCGGCTGCTCGGGCGGCACCACGGGCGTTCCGGTGGCGACCGGCAGACAGCGCTCCGCGCCGGCGGCGTCGCCGATGGCCGCGCGCAGCCGGACCAGTTCGTCGCGGAGGTCGCGGCACGAGGCCGTGGGACGGGAGATGGTCTCGACCTGGGCGTTGAAGAACTCGTGCTGGACCTGGTCTCCGAGGGTTCGGGCGGCCGAGGCGATGACCGTGGGGGCGCGGTCCACGGGGGCTCGGCTGGCCCGGTCGACGAGGACGAATTCCTCTTCGACTCCCATGGTCAGGAGCTTCATGGCCGTCTCCTCTCGCCCGGCCCGGGGGCCTGCGACTACCCGGCCGCGTGGGTTCCACCCCTTCGCGACCGCCGGGGCATGTCCCGCCGGGCATGTTCCGGGGCCGCCTGGGCATTCGCACGGCGACGAAGCGCGGCGGCAGGCATACGGCGGAACCGAGGCGAAGGGGCGTGGCCATGACCCGGTCCATCCGGTCGCCCGAGGTGGTCCCGCTCCCGGAGGGACTCATCGCGATGCGGACCGTCCGCCGCCACGCGAAGCCGTTCGCCCCGTACCGCCCGTCCACCAGTCGGAGGTCGCGACCCGGGCCGTCCTGCGCGCCGCGCGCCACCCGCGGCGCAGGGAGTACCGGGCCGCCACCGCGGCGGCCGTCCTGGCGCACCGGGCCGCGCCCGGACTCCTCGACCGGCACCTCGCCCGAACGGGCTACGACGCCCGGCAGACCGACGTGGCCTCGGCCACCGCACCGCACACCCTCTGGCCTCCCCCTCGACGGTGCCGGCGGCCGGGACCACGGCGCCCACGGACCGTTCGACGACGAGGCCGCCGCGCACTCGCCGTACACCGCGCTCGACCGCCACCCGGCCGCCGTCGGAGCGGCCGTGGGGACGGCGGCGCTCGTGGCGCGCGTCCTCCTGGGCCGGCCCGGCGCGGCGCGCCGGCCCCGTGCCGAAGGACGGTGACCCGTCGTGAAGGACTTCGAGCTGCTCGACATCTCGCTGTACACGGAGGAGCCGGACCGACGCGTCGTGCCCTTGCGAGGCCCGGACACGCCGGATACCCGAGATACACCTGACACGCGGGATGGGCCGGGTTCGCCGGACATCCCCGCCACACCCGAACTCCCGGAGGGGGCGGTCCTGAGCATCGGTCTCACCTTCCGTCTCGGCCGGGAGATCGCCGGGGTGGCCTTCGAGGACAGCCGCGTCCGCGAGGGCACCGTGCTCGCGACCACGCGCACCGTCCTCGGCGGCTTCCGGACCGGTGGCCCGTACGAGGTCCGGCTGCCCCCGGAACGCCTCCCGGTGGGACGGGCGTACCGCGGGGTCTACGAACTGACCGGCCGGTTCACCGATGGTGACGGCCGGGAACTCCAGGTGGTGCACCGCCGCCTCCGCGTGGTCCATCAGCCGGCCGCGCACAAACAATGGGCCGCCCCGCCGATGGCACCCGGACCCGCGCAACCCCTCTCCGGAACGGCAGGAGAACCCCTGGCGACCTGAGGAGCGCCGCTCCGCATTTCCTCCTCGCATGACGGTGGGTCAATTTCCGCTGCTAAGGGCAGGGTCGACGCATTCCGAAAGGGTGCCCGCTCACGGCGGGTCGAAGAGCGACCGTAGGGGTGGAGAGGAAGGCGAGGCAAGCGTCTCCGCCGAATTCCCTCGGTTCAGTGGGGGTTTACCTTCTCGGGGCCATTCATATGGCCCCGAGAAGGGATATCCATGGACCGGAGTATTGACAGGGGCAGAACAGCGAGTGCCTCATAGTGAAGACCTCCGGCCCTCGTCATACGGCTCGCGAGGTCTCCCCGCCGTACAACGGCAGAGCTTTCCGCCCCGCACGGGGCGACCTGCGCGGACGACGACCCCACCCTTCGGCTCCCGGGTCCACGCAGTCGGATGACAACGTTGCCATAGAAGTCCTTCATCCCCACGATCCCCGCCATGAACCACCGGCCGGTGGCCGGTACCCCCATGGAGACGCCCCTTTTGAGGAGAGGCATGAACAAGCCACGAAGCACCTGGCTGACCGCCGCCGGAGCAGCTCTGGCCGGCCTGGCCGGCCTGCTGCTGCCCGTCCTCGGCCCCGCCGGTGAGGCCGAGGCCGCCGCCACGGGCATCCACGTCGCCCAGGGCCGCGTGTACGAGGCCAACGGGAACGAGTTCGTGATGCGCGGCGTCAACCACGCGCACACCTGGTACCCGGAACAGACCGGCGCGATCGCCGACATCGCCGCCACGGGCGCCAACACCGTGCGCGTCGTCCTCTCCAGCGGCGACCGCTGGACGAAAACGAGCGCGTCCGAGGTGTCCTCGCTGATCGCCCAGTGCAAGGCGAGCAAGGTCGTCTGCGTCCTGGAGGTGCACGACACCACCGGCTACGGCGAGGACGGCGCCGCCGCCTCTCTCGACAAGGCCGTCGACTACTGGATCGGCGTGAAGAGCGCGCTGCAGGGCCAGGAGGACTACGTCGTTGTCAATATCGGCAACGAGCCCTTCGGGAACAGCAATTACGCCGCCTGGACGAATGCCACCAAGAGCGCCATCGGCAGGCTCCGCGGCGCGGGCTTCGACCACGCGCTGATGCTGGACGCTCCCAACTGGGGCCAGGACTGGTCCCACACCATGCGGGACAACGCCGCCTCGGTCTTCGCCGCCGACCCCCACCGCAACACCGTCTTCTCCATCCACATGTACGGCGTGTACGACACCGCCGCCGAGGTGCAGAGCTACCTCGGCCACTTCGTGAACAGCGGTCTCCCCCTCGTCGTCGGCGAGTTCGGCGACCAGCACAGCGACGGCAACCCCGACGAGAACGCCATCATGGCGACCGCCCAGTCCCTCAAGGTCGGCTATCTGGGCTGGTCGTGGAGCGGCAACGGAAGCGGTGTCGAGTACCTCGACATGGTCAACGGCTTCGACGCGGACTCCCTGACCACCTGGGGCAACCGCCTCGTCCACGGCGCGAACGGCATCGCGGCCACGTCGAAGCCCGCCACGGTCTACGGCGGCACCGGCGGTGGTGGCGGCACGGGCGGCACGGCGCCCAACGGGTACCCGTACTGCACCGCCGGCAGCGCCTCGGACCCGGACGGCGACGGCTGGGGGTGGGAGAACAGCCGCTCCTGCGTCGTCCGCGGCAGCGCGGCGGACACCGGAGCCGGCGGCGGCACGGCGCCCAACGGGTACCCGTACTGCGCCGGCGGCAGCGCCTCCGACCCCGATGGCGACGGCTGGGGCTGGGAGAACAGCCGCTCCTGCGTCGTCCGCGGCAGCGCGGCGGACCGCTGACCGCTCACCCCCGGCCACCGGCCACCGGCTAGAACACTGACCACTGACCACTGCTGACAACTCTCCCTGCGGGAACGAGGCGCCCTTCCGTCCACACCGGGCGGAAGGGCGCCCCTCGTGCGATGGGCCCGGGGCGCCGCCGGAACCGTCCCCCCTTCGGCGTGTCCCGCAGCGGTAGGGTCGACACACCGGCATCGGACCACGGAAAGACAGAGGTGGCGCGTGAAGCGGCCGACCATGGCGGACATCGCACGCCGCGCCGGCGTGTCCAAGGTGGCGGTCTCGTACGCGCTCAACGACCAGCCGGGGGTCTCCGAGACGACGCGGGCGTCGATCAAGAGCATCGCGGACGAGCTGGGGTGGCGCCCCAACAGCGCGGCCCGCGCTCTCAACGGAGGGCGGGCACAGGCGGTGGGCCTCATCGTGCGCCGCCCCGCGCGGACGCTCGGTGTGGAGCCGTTCTTCATGGAGTTCATCAGCGGGGTGGAGAGCGTCCTCTCCGAGCGTTCCTACGCGCTGATGCTGCAGATGGCCGCCACCCTGGACAGCGAGATCGAGGTCTGCCGGCGCTGGTGGGGCGAGCGGAGGGTGGACGGGGTCTTCCTGATCGACCTCCAGGCCGACGACGTCCGCCCGTCGGAGATCGAGGCGCTCGGTCTGCCCGCCGTCGCCGTGGGTCCGCCCGAGGTGTCGGGGCCGCTGCCCGCGATCTGGTCCGACGACGGTGAGAGCGTCCACGAGATCGTGCGCTACCTCGCCGTGCTCGGCCACCGGCGTATCGCACGCGTGGCGGGCCCCCCGGAACTGGCGCACACCCGGATCCGCGACGCCGCGCTGCGCGAGGCCTGCCAGGAGGCGGGCATCGCGCCCGCGACGGTCGTGCACACCGACTACACGGGGGACGCCGGCGCCCGCGCGACCCGCGCGCTGCTCATCGCGCAGGACCGGCCGACGGCCATCGTGTTCGACAACGACATCATGGCCGTGGCCGCGCTGTCCGTGGCCCAGGAACTGAACCTCACCATCCCGGCGGACCTGTCGATCGTGGCCTGGGACGAGTCTCCGCTCACCCAGGTCGTCCGGCCCATGTTGTCGGCCGTCACCCGGGACATCGCGGCCTACGGGGCCAGTTCCGCCGAAGCCCTCCTCGCCCTCATCGAGGGCGAGGAGGTCACGGACATCCGCGAGGGGTACGCGCGCTTCGTGCCGCGGGGCAGCACGTGTCCGCCGCCGGACCGGCGACCCGTCTGAGTCCCCGGCCGGCGGCGGACGACGGCCGGCGGGCCGCTACTTGGTGGCTCCTTGGGAGAAGCCGTTGTAGATCCAGCGCTGGAGCAGCAGGAAGATGACCAGCGTCGGCAGGATGACGAGGATCGCGCCGGCCGAGATGGCCTCCCAGTGCGCGCCGAAGGGCCCCTTGAAGCGGAACAGCGCGGTGGAGATCGTGCCGAGGTCCTCGGAGTGCATGTAGAGGAAGGGGATGTAGAAGTCGTTGTAGGTGGTGATCCCCTTGATGATGACGACGGTGGCGATGGCGGGCTTGAGCAGCGGGAAGATGATCTTCCGGTAGATCGTGAAGGCGTTGGCCCCGTCGAGGCGGGCCGCCTCGTCCAGGGAGACGGGAATGCCGCGGATGAACTGCAGGAAGATGTAGACGGAGACGATGTCCGTGCCCATGTAGAGCAGGATCGGCGCCCATCGGGTGTCCACCAGGCCGAAGCCGCTGATTACCTGGAAGGTGGCGACCTGGGTGGTGACGGCGGGGACGAGGGTGGCGATCAGGAACAGCGCCATGACGGGCTTCTTCGCCCGGAAGTCGAAACGGTCGACCGCGTAGGCCGTCATCGAGCCGATGATCACGGTGCCACCGATGGAGAAGAACAGGATGAAGGCGGTGTTCCCGAAGGCCATGAGCATGTTGCCGTCGGTGAACGCCGTGACGTAGTTGTCGAAGTTCAGCCAGTTCCCCGGCAGGGAGAGCGCACCGCCGTCCTTGACCTCCTGCGACGTCTTGAGGGACGTCAGGAAGACGACGGTCAGCGGCAGCAGGACCACGGCGGTGGCGAGAAGCAGCGAGAGGTACGTCAGCGAGGTCCCGACGGGCAGGCGCCACCGGAAGGAGCTCGGGGTCCGCGCGGAGTTCGGGGTCCGCGAGGAGGCCGGTGTCCGCGCGGAGTTCGGGGTCGCGGGGCGGTCGGGGGTCATACGAGGTCCACCTTGTCGTCGGGCACGAGCCGGCGCTGGATCCAGGTGATCAGCAGGATGATCAGGAGCAGCACCACGGCCGCGGCCGAGGCCAGGCCGGTCTTGTTGAACTGGAAGGCGAGCTTGACCGTCTGGATGACGAAGGTCTGCGTGCCGGTCGCGCCGCCGGTCATGATGTAGGGGATCTCGAAGACGGACAGGGAGCCGGAGATCGCCAGGATGACGCTGAGGCTGATGACGGGCTTGATGCTCGGGGCGATGATGTGGCGGAACTGCTTCCACCGGCCGGCGCCGTCGAGTTGGGCCGCCTCGTAGAGCTCACCGGGGATGGACTGGATGGCCCCGAGGAAGAGGACGAAGTTGAGTCCCGTGAAGCGCCAGACCGACACGCCCGCCAGGGAGACGTTGGCGGAGGTCGGGTCCCCGAGCCACGGGTGGTCGGTGGTCACGCCGAGCCAGGCCAGCACCGAGTCGAGGGTGCCGCCGTCCTGGAAGAAGTAGAGGAAGACGAAACCGATCGCGACCCCGTTGATGAGGTACGGGAAGAAGAGGACGCCCTTGAAGAAGTTGCGGAACCTGAGGTCGAAGCTCAGGATCACCGCGAAGTAGAGGGCGACGGCGATCTGCACCACGGACGCGGCCAGGTAGTAGCCGCTGACGAAGAAGACCCTGAAGAGCTCGGGGCGGGTGAAGATCTGTACGTAGTTGTCGAGACCGACGACCTCCCGGTCGGGGCTCACCCCGTCCCAGTCCGTGAAGCTGTACGAGATCATGCTCGCCACGGGGATGTAGGTGAACGTGATCAGCAGCGCGAGCGGCGCCACCAGGAAGAGCCAGGGCGTGATCCGGCTGAGCGGCGACTGCCGCCAGGAACGTGGCTGTCCACCTCCGGGGCCACGGCGCGGGCCTCGTCGCCCGCGTCCCTTGTGTGTCGCGTCCGCGGAGGACCGCCGTGTCGCGGCGGCACCCCGGGGAGCGGTGTCGGTTGTCTCGGTCATGTCGGCCTTTCGTGTCCGCGACTGCGGGGTCCAGGGGCCCGGCGCCCGGCTCTCGTGCTCGTGACTGCGGGGGCCCGGAGGCCCCAGCGCGTGCCCGGCACCGTGGGGGCCGCATCCGTAGCGGCCCCCGGCGGGTGTCCGCCCTCGCGGCCCCCGGGCTCTGCGCTCCCGCCCGCGACTGTGGGGAGGGTCGGGCCCCGGCCGGTGTCGTACGGCCGGGGCCCGTTCCGCCGGTCCGTCAGGAACCGGCGGTCTTCGCCGCCTCGTCCCACCTCTTGTTCAGGCCGGCGAAGAAGTCCTCGAGGCTGCCCTTCTCGGCGCCCCGCGCGGTGTCGATCAGCTTCTGGCGGTAGTCCGGCTTGTTCAGACCGATCTCGGCCGCGTCGTCGATGTCGTTGACGGCCGCCGTCTTCGCCTCGGAGCGGTCGAAGAACGTGACATCGTTGTCAACGAAGTCCTTGAGGGTAGCGGGCATCGGAGCGGCCTTCACCGCGGACACCACGCCCTCCGTCGCCGAGTAGCCGGACTTCTCGGTGAACCAGTCGATCCAGGCACGCGCCGCGGACTTGTTCTCCGAGTAGGCGCTGACCGCCTGCTGGTAGTCGGAGACCACGGCCGCGCAGAACTTCCCGTCCTTCTGCACGGGGAACGGCATGAAGCCGATGTCGTCCGGAGAGACGCCCGCCTCCTTCGCCGCGCCCTGCATCTGGGTGATCGACCAGGAGCCCAGCATCATCGTGGCGATCCGGCCCTCGGCGAGCAGCGCCTTGGAGGTCTCCCAGTTGGTGGTCGTGGGGTCCTTCTCCGAAAGCCCCTGCTTCACGATGTCGTGGAGCAGCGAGTCGATGGTGTGGAGTTCACCGCCGGCCTTCCACGGCGAGACCGGACCGGCGAGCGCGTTGCCCGCCTGCGCGTCGCACCCCACGGAGCCGTTGTTGGCGGTCCACTGGACCAGCGGCCAGCCGTCCTTGAAGTTCGTGTAGTACGGCGTCGCGGAGGTCTTCTCCTTGATCGCCTTCAGTCCGGCGAGGAACTCCTGCGGGGTCTTCGGCCACGCGGTGACGCCGGCCTTCCGCCACAGCGCCTTGTTGTAGACGAATCCGTTCGCCGTGCCGAACTGGGCGACGCCGTAGACCTTGCCGTCCACCTCGGTCTTGTCGCTGAAGCGGTACTTCGACGACAGTTCGGCGGTCGTGCCCAGGGGGGCGAAGAACTTCGGGTAGTCGTTCTTGGCCACCGCTCCGGGGATGAAGAGGACGTCGCCGTACGACTTGGCGTTCATCCGGATCTTCACCTCGCCCTCGTAGTCGGTGATGCCGTCGAAGGACACCTTCACCTTGGGGTAGACCTTGTTGAACTCGGCGGCGTACTTCGCCATCACGCCCTTCTGAACGAGGTCGGTGCGCTGTGTGAGCACCTTGATCTCGCCCGAGACCTCGTTCGGGTCGGCGGGGGAGGCGGCCGTCTCTCCGTCGGCGCCGCCTCCCCCTCCACATCCCGCCACGGTCAGCATCGCGGCAGTCAGAAGCGCGCCCGTGAGCGCCATCGACTTCTTCCCCATTGCCCAACTCCTTCAGGGTTACGGCTCAGGTCTTCGGTGGGATGTCGGCACTATGTCAGCCGTACGTGAACCGGTAAAGTGCCGATTTCCTGCGTGATACTCAATCGTTACCGCGAGCCCGCGAAAGTCACGATCGAGCCCACAAACGCACAGACGTAACCACTCTGCGTGAGGAAGCGCGCTACTTCACCGGTTCATGGACAGGGCGTGACGGTGCGGCTAGTTTGTGGCCTCGTACACGCACCGCACCCGCCCTGCCGCCAGGCGAATGGAGCCGCACACCATGAAGGACGTCACCCAGCTGACCGAGGGCTGGAACCTGCGCCACGAGGACGCACTGCTTCCGGCCACCGTCCCCGGCTGTGTCCACACCGATCTGCTGGCCGCCGGGGTCATAGCCGATCCGTTCATCGGCCGGAACGAGACCGAGGTCGCCTGGGTGGGCCGGCGGGCGTGGTCGTACGTCACGGAACTCGGCCACGGGAGCGCGCACGAGCGCACCGACCTGGTCTTCGACGGCCTCGACACCGCCGCCGAGATCGTCCTCGCCGGGGAGTCCGTCGGCCGTACGCGCAACATGCACCGCGGGTACCGCTTCGACGTCACGGGGCGCACCGGCGCCCTGGAGGTCCGGTTCGCCTCCGCGTACGAGGAGGCGGACCGGGTCCGCGCCCTCACCGGCGAGCGGCCGAACGTCTACCCGGAGCCCTTCCAGTACATCCGCAAGATGGCCTGCTCGTTCGGCTGGGACTGGGGCCCCACCGTCGTGACGGCGGGCATGTGGCGCCCGGTCCGCCTGGAGCACTGGTCGACCGCCCGGCTCGACCGGGTCCGTCCCCTCGTCACCGTGGACGGGACGACCGGCCTGGTCGAGCTCGCGGTCCGGGTCGAGCGCACCGGGAACGGCGCCGGCCGCCCGCTGACCCTTCGGGCCACCGTCGGAAGCGCCACAGGAGGCCCTGTCCGCGAAGACGAGACGAGCGGAGAGGGCACGAGCCGAGAGGTCCTCGCCACCGCCGACGTCTCCTTCGAAGGCGACGAGGCCGTGCTCCGACTCGCCGTGCCGGAGCCGGAGTTGTGGTGGCCGCGCGGCTACGGCGAACAGCCGCTGTACGGGCTCGACGTGACCCTCCTCGACGAGGACGGCAGCCCGCTCGACACCTGGCAGCGCCGGATCGGCTTCCGCACCGTCGAGATCGACCGCTCCGCCGACGAGTACGGCACCGGGTTCACCTTCGTCGTCAACGGCGTGCGCGTGTTCGCCCGCGGGGTCAACTGGATCCCGGACGACGTCCTGCCCTCCCGGGTCACGCCCGAGCGCTACCGCGCCCGCCTCACCCAGGCCGCCGCCGCCAACGTCGACCTGGTGCGGATCTGGGGCGGCGGCATCTACGAGGACGACGCCTTCTACGACGTCTGCGACGAACTCGGCCTCATGGTCTGGCAGGACTTCCTCTTCGCCTGCGCCGCCTACCCGGAGGAACAGCCGCTGCGCGGCGAGGTCGAGGCAGAGGCTCGTGACAACGTTGTCCGCCTGATGCCGCACGCCAGCCTCGTCCTGTGGAACGGCAACAACGAGAACCTCTGGGGCTTCCGCGACTGGGACTGGGAGCAGCCGCTGGCCGGCGACTCCTGGGGCGAGGGGTACTACCTCGGCGTGCTGCCGCGGATCGTCGCCGAGCTGGACCCGACCCGCCCGTACACCGCGGGCAGCCCGTGGTCGGGCTCCTGGGACCACCACCCCAACGACCCCCGGCACGGCACCCATCACTCGTGGGAGGTGTGGAACAGGCAGGACTACTCCGAGTACAGGGCGGACGTGCCCCGGTTCTGCGCCGAGTTCGGCTGGCAGGCCCCGCCTGCGCTCGCGACGCTGCGCCGCGCGCTGCCCGGCGAGGAACTCGCCTCCGATTCCCCCGGCATGCTGCACCACCAGAAGGCCGAGGACGGCAACGGCAAGCTGAACCGGGGCATCGAGCGCCACTTCGGCCTGCCCGAGAAGGACTTCGACCGCTGGCACTACCTGGCCCAGGTCGTCCAGGCACGCGCCGTCGCCGCGGGCATCGAGCACTGGCGGGCCAACTGGCCGGTGTGCGCGGGCACCGTGGTGTGGCAGCTCAACGACTGCTGGCCGGTCAGCTCCTGGGCCGCGATCGACGGCGACGGGCGCCTCAAGCCGCTCCACCACGAGCTGCGAAGGGTGTACGCGGACCGGCTGCTCAGCCTCGTACCCGACGGTGAGGGCCCCGTCCTCGCCCTCGACAACCAGTCCGGCTCGCCCTGGCGCACGACGGTCACGCTCCGCCGGTTCCGCGCCGACGGCACGGTCCTCCGTGAGGAGGCCTTCGCGTTGGAGGCCGCCGCGCGGACGGTCGTACGGCTGGTGCTCCCGGCCGCCGTGCTGCCCGCGCCCGGCACGTCGGACGAGTTCCTCGTCGCCGACGCCGACGGGCTGCGCGCCGTGCATTTCCCCTTCCCCGACAAGGAGTTCGCGCATCCGGCGGCGCGGTACGACGTCCGGATCGAGACCGGCGCCGACGGCGACTCCGTCGACGTCGTGGTCACCGCCCGGACGCTGGTACGGGACCTCCTCCTCCAGCCGGACCGGCTCGACCCGGCGGCGAGCGCGGACCGGGGTCTGTTGACCCTGCTCCCCGGCGAGGAGGCGCGCATCGCCGTCACGGGCTGGAGGGACGTCGACGTGGCCGTCGTACGCGAAGCCCTGTTCAGCGTGGGAGCGGAGTGAACGTCCCCGCTCCCCGCGTCACCATCAACGACGTCGCCGCCCGGGCCGGCGTCTCCAAGGGCGCCGTCTCCATGGCGTTCAACAACCGTCCGGGAGTGTCCGCCGCGACCCGGGAACGGATCTTCGAGGTGGCCAGGCAGCTGGGCTGGACCCCGCACCAGACCGCGCGGAGCCTGGCCGGCCGGCGCGTCGGCATCGTGGGCCTGGCGATCTGCCGGCCCGCACGCCTCCTCGGCCTCGAACCCTTCTACATGGAGTTCATCTCGGGGATCGAGGACGTCCTGGCGGGCCGTTCCTGCTCGCTGCTGCTGCGCCTCGTGCGGGACCTCGACGAGGAGATCGCTCTGTACGAGGAGTGGTGGCGGAGCCGGACGATCGGCGGGGCGATCCTGGTGGACTTCCACCGCGAGGACCCCCGGATCGCGCCGCTGCGGGCCCTCGGGCTGCCCGCCGTCGCCGTGGGACACCCGTCGCTCACCGGCGGGTTCCCCTCGGTCTGGACGGACGACGCCACGGCGGCCTCGGACGCGGTCCGGTACCTGGCGGCGCTCGGTCACCGGCGCATCGCGCGGGTGGGCGGGCCGGCCGGTCTCGGCCACAGCGGCATCCGCGCCGCCGCGTTCGAGGCCACGATGGCCGAACTCGGCCTCGACGGGCGCCGCCAGGTGTCGACGGGCTTCGTCGGCGAGGAGGGCGCGCGCGCGACCCGGAGCCTGCTCCTCGGCCCGGAGCGGCCGACGGCGATCGTGTACGACAACGACATCATGGCCGTGGCGGGGGCGGCCGTGGCGGCCGAGATGGGGCTCGCGGTGCCGGACGACGTGTCGCTGTTGGCCTGGGACGACTCCCAGCTCTGCCGGATCACCCACCCCCCGCTGTCGGCCATGAGCCACGACGTGCACCACTTCGGCGAGGAGGTCGCGCGGGCGCTGTTCGAGGTGATCGCGGGCACGCACAAGGGAGCCCTCCAGGTGCCGACACCGGCCCTGACACCACGGGGCTCCACGGGACCGCCGCGCCGGGCATGACGGGGCCGGCTGTGGCCGGGGTTGGCATGACCGGGCCGGGCATGACCGGGCCGGGCATGACCGAGGCGCACAGCGCCGCGAGGCCGTACCTCCACGGAGAGGTACGGCCTCGCGCGTGTCACCGGCCTTCACCGGTTCTCGCTGGTTCTCGCCGGGTCTCAGCGGGTCTCAGCGGGCGACGGCGTCCAGGCCCACGGTGGCCCGGAAGAGCGTTCCGGACCCGGCGACGGACACCTCGGCCACGGCGGGCACGTACACGGACTCCCCCGGGCCGATGCCCACCGTGGCGCCCGCCGAACTCAGGCGCGCCTCCCCCTCTGTGCACAGAAGGATCTGCGGGGCGCCGGCGGCGAGCCGGAACGACGGATCGCCCGCGCGCGGCCGGAACCGCGACAGCCGGAAGTCGTCGACGGGCGCCGGATACGTCTCCTCGGCGTCCTCCGCCCGAGGGTGGAGGACGCGGGTGGGCATCGCCGTGAAGCGGACCACCTTCACCAGCTCGGCCGTGTCGACGTGCTTGGACGTCAGCCCGCACCGCAGGACGTTGTCGGAACTCGCCATGATCTCCACCCCGAGTCCCGAGAGGTACGCGTGCGGGATCCCGGCCCCCAGGAACAGCGCCTCGCCCGGCGCCAGTTCGACATGGCGCAGCATCAGTGCGGCGAGCAGGCCCGAGTCTCCGGGATGGGCCCGGGCGACCCCCGCGTAGGCCGCGAAGTCGGCGCGGTACGGGCCCGCCCGGTCGGCCGCGGCCACGACGGCACCCGTGACGTCGTCGACGAGACCGGCGGGGGGACTGAGGAAGGCGGTGAAGACCTCGGCGAGGGCCTGGGCCTCGGGGAGACCACGGAGGGTGTCGGCGTACGACCGCAGCGCGGGGACGCCGAGGGCGTCCAACAGGTCGGCGCAGGCCAGGGGGACCCGGAATCCGCACAGCCCCCGGAAGGCAGTGAGGGCGACGATCATCTCCGGCTTGTGCTGGTCGTCCCGGTAGGTGCGGTGCGGGGCGTCCAGCGGAACGCCGAGCGCCTCCTCGCGCGCGAATCCGGCTCGGGCCTGGGCGAGGTCGGGGTGGACCTGGACGGAGAGGGGTGCGGCGGCGGCGAGGATCTTGAGCAGGAAGGGCAGCCGTGGCCCGAACCGGCGCAGGGTCGCCGCGCCGAGCTCCGCCGGCGGGTCACCGGCGATGACCTGGTCGAGCGGCACCGGGCCGCCGCCGTCCCCGCCCCCGTCCCCGCCCTTGTCCGCGGACCCCCGGTCGATGCGGGAGGGCGCGGAGGGGTGGGCTCCCATCCACAGTTCGGCCTGTGGTTCGCCGGTGGGCTCGGTTCCCATGAGGCGGGGCAGTGCGGTGGTGGAGCCCCAGTCGTAGGGCTGGACGGTGTTGAGGAGGAGATCCACGAGTACGAGTACTTCCTGAGGACGGCCAACGAGGAGTCGGGTGGGGCGGAGGGGAGGGAGCGGAGGGCGGGGAAAGGGGCGTTCAGCTCACGGACCGGCCCGCTCCCGACAGCGCCGCCGCCCCCGCCGCGGCGGCACCGATCAGTCCCGCGTCGAGCGCGAGACCCGCGGGTACCACCGGCACGTCACGGGTGAAGTCGAGGACCGCGTACGAGGCCAGGTGGTGCCGGAGGGGACCGAAGAGGACCTCACCGGACTGCGCGACGCCGCCGCCGACGACCACCAGGTCGAGTTCGACGAGCGCGGCCGTCGCCGCGATGGCGGCGGCGAGGGCCCGCCCTGCCCGGTCGAAGGCGGCGAGGGCCCGGGGGTCGCCCGCCCGGGCCGAGGCCGCGACCTCCGCGGCGGTGGCGGCGCCGTCGGCGGACGGCGTCCATCCGGACTCCAGGGCGTGGGCGGCGATCGCCGTGCCGCTGGCGAAGCGTTCCACGCAGCCGCGGCCCCCACAGGGGCAGAGGGGGCCGTTCTGGTCGACGGTGATGTGACCGATGTGGCCGGCGTTGCCCGAGGTGCCGGGGTGTGTGGCGCCGCCCAGGACGAGCCCGCCGCCGACGCCCGTGGAGACCACCATGCACAACGCGTTGGTGGCGCCACGGGCGGCGCCCAGCCAGTGTTCGGCGGCGGTCATCGCCACCGCGTCGCCGACGAGGACCGGCCGCGTCCCCCGGGGAACCGCCGGATGCCGGCGTACCCGGTCGACCAGGGGGAAGGAGCGCCAGGCCGGGATGTTCACCGGGCTGACCGTCCCGGCGACGGTGTCGACGGGACCGGCGCTGCCGATGCCCAGACAGGCGAGGGACGCCCACGCGGGATGGACGGCCAGGTCGTCGAGGACCCCGGTGACGGCCCCCATGAGCTCCTCGGCGGAGCCGTGGGAGGGGGTGGGCCGCTGGTGTCTGACCAGCAGGCGCCCCTCGGCGTCGACGAGGGCACCGGCGATCTTCGTACCGCCGATGTCGAGTGCTCCGTACACCATCCTGCTCAGCCTTTCCTCCACAGCGACGAGAACCACCGGCTCGCAGGACTCGGGCCTGCGGGGACCGGTGGCTGACAGGCACTCTGCCTCGGCTCTGACAACGTTGTCTAGTAAACGGGTTCAGTTGAGTCATCGTTCAGTAAAGGGCGGCCCGGGAACCGCCCGCCGCCCGCCCCTCAGCTCGCGTCCGAGGCGGGGTCGAGGGTGAAGAGGCCCCCGTCGGGGTCCCGGAGCGTCACCTGACGGCCGCCGCCGCCCCAGTCCGGGCCGGTGACGGTGCTTCCGCCGTTCTCCAGGGCGCGTGCGACCGCCGCCTCGAGGTCGGGAACCTTGAAGTGGACCAGCCAGCGCGGCCTGAGCTGCGGCTTCGGCGCGGCCTCCTCGATCGGGCCGCTGTTCAGCCGGGCGACCGGACGCCCGCGCCGCCGCAGCACGACCTGGTCCTCCTCGTACGAGATGTCGCAGCAGCCGTCGCTCTCGCCCTGGCCCCACCCCAGCACCTCGCCGTAGAAGAGCGCCGCGTCGAACGCGTTGGCCGTATGGAGTTCCAGCCACGCCGGCGACCGCTCCGCACCGACGCTCCACTCGGCCAGGACGTCCCCGTCCCAGACCCCGAAGACGGCACCCTCCCGGTCGGACAACAGCGCCGCCCTGCCACCTGCCGGGAACGCCACCGGGCCCACGCCGACGGTGCCTCCGCGCTCCCGCACCCGCGCGACCGCCGAGTCGGCCTCGTCGACGGCGAAGTACGGCGTCCACGCCACCGGCACGGCGAACTCGCCGGCCACCGCCCCGATACCCGCCACCGGTACGCCCCCGATCTCCGCGACCGAGTACGCCCGACCGAACCGGCCCTGCCGGAACGTCCAGCCGAGCACCGCGCCGTAGAAGCGTTCCGCCGACTCACGCGAGCGCGCCGCCAGGCTCAGCCAGCACGGAGCGCCGATCACATCCGCTGCCACCAGAACCACTGGACTCCTCCGATCCTCTCCGGCCGGCGGCACCGCCGCGGCCTCTCCGCGCGGGTGCCCCCGCTTCCCGGGGCCATGCGAGGCATGGGGCGGCTGTGACGGCAGCGACAGAGTGACCGGCCGGAGCTCATGTCCTGGGCATCGTGGCGGCGTTCCCTGACGGGCGCGGTTGATGCCGACGGCCCGCTGCGCCGCCACCCTCCCCCGTATGTCGTGGCGGACCGCGGGGAGACGGAGGCAACGGGCCCTGGAGGAACAGAGCGGGGAGGAACGGGCCCCGGAGTAGCAGGCTCGGGGGGAGGAAGCCCCTGAGCAGCAGGCTCGGGGGAAACGGGCTCCGGCGGGATCGAGACGATCCGCGCCCTGCCGCCGGCCACGGCCACGGCCACGACCCAGAACCGCACGTGTGGCTCCCCAGTCGTGGAGCACGGCGGCAGCTCGTGCCCCGCCGGGCAGCCGGGCGCGTGGTCGAGATCCAGGACGAGGGCGTCGACGCTCGGCGGAAGGCCCGCGAGCGTCCCCGCGAGCGCGGCGCGGACCTGGCCGCCGTCGTGCCGGCGGCTTTCCACGCACGGGGCCATCAGCGCAACGGTGTCGCACGGCTCGACGTGGACCATGTGCGGCTTCATCGGGCGTCCCCACGCCGGGGCGGCAGCCCTGGACGGCACCGGCCGGGGGCCGAGCCGTCCGGACATGACCGGGCTGCCGTGTGTGAATCCGGCGTTCAAAGCCGCGAGGGCACAATCCTCGTACACGAACTCGCACCCGGGCCCGCCCCGAGCGGGGCGGCGGGTCACCGAAGCCTCAATGCGAGGCTAGTCCGTCACCTCCACGCTCCCACACTCCGGAGCGGGGAGAGCCTCTCCGAGCCGGTCGATCGAGGGAGGTGCGGCGTCAGAGGTTCCGCGGTCACCCCACCGGGGCGGCCAGGCGGCGCTCGGCCGCGAGAACGGCCTCGTGGACGGTGGGGAAGCCCATCAGGACGCACAAGGTGTAGGCCGCGTCGTCCATGGCCCGCATGGCCGCGGGGTCGCCGGGCGCGGCTGCCAGGCGGGCCTGGGAGCCGCGCAGGCGGGTCAGGACCTCCTCGGTCCGCTCACGGCTCGGTGCGAGCCCGATCGAGCGTGACGCGGGAGCGTGGGAGGTGCGGGCGACCTCGATCGCGCGGCGCAGGGCGCGTTCGACGAGTACAGGCGGAGGCGTCCCCTCGGCCGCCGCGACCACGGCCGCCGCCAGGTCCTGGACGGTGACGTCGGCGAGGTCCGCCGCGGTGGCGAGGATCCGTTTCGCGTCGCGGGCCGAGCACGGAGTGGCGGCCATCAGCATCCCCACCGCGAGTGCGGAGGCCGACGGCGCGAGCAGCGGACTGCGCGGGCGTTCGACGGCCACGGAGGGGTGCTGAGGCAGGTTTCCGGGTGTCGGCATCGAAGTCCCTTCATGCCAGGCCCACAGACGGCGGCGGCTTGCGTAGGGAAGGTATTCCCACGATACCGGCCCTGCTACCCGACGCGCTGTGCCGAGAGCGCCACGCTCTGCGACCGCACGACCGACCCGGCCACCCGGCCTGCGGGCCGACCGACGGGCCGACGGACCGACGGGCCGACGGACCGACCGGCCGACCCGCGGGCCGGGCCGCGGCGGCACCGGCGCGGTGCCGTGCCACGCCGCGCCGCGCCGGCCGGCCGGCCGGCCGCATGAGGGTGTCAGCTCTCCGGTGGCAGGACCGCCCGGGGCGCGAGGGTATTTCCGTACGATCTGCGCGGCCACGTCCGTGGGGCGCTCGCCCCGGGTCGCGGCGTAGCCGATCAGGTGCCCGACCGCCTCCCCGGGGGCAAGGCCGGCGGTGGCGGCGATCATTCCCGCGGCGGTGTCCAGAAGGACCTTGCCGGAGAGGGCCGCCTGAGTGCGGGTGACGATGTCGGAGGGCGGCCCGGGTCGGCCCGCCAGACGACGGCGGCGGTGCGGTGTCCGCCAGTGCCTGCAGGAGGCCCTGACCATCTCTCACTCGTACGCGCGCGTGGACCCGCACCTCCGCCGCCGGATCCGGTCGCCTGCGGTCGATCCCGCCCGGCGCGTGGCCCTGTGGAAGGACGGGGGCTTCCGGCCGGGGCGTGACGATCAGGACAAGGGGTATTCGCCGGTGGCAGCGTGCCGTTCGGCGCGGCCGTCAGCCGCGCCGAACGGGGCGGCATGAGATGCGAGGAGGTGCAGGGGCCATGGCGCGTCTGACGGTCAGGGCTGAGGAGCTGGTCGTCCGGCTGTCGTGGTGGGAGAAGATCGTCGCGCGCCGGCGCAACGTACACCTTCCCCTGGAAGCCGTTGAGTCGGTGGAGGCCGACCCGTCCTGGTGGCGCGCGCTGCGCGGCTCACCGGGCCGGGGCGTGTGGATCCCGGACGTGCTCTGCCTCGGTGTGCGGAAGGTGGCGGGAGCGAAAGACTTCGTCGCGCTCCGGCCCCGGCAGGGCGGGGTGGTCAGCGTCGGCTTGAGGCCGATGTCCGCGGCGTTCGCCAGGGTCGCCGTGTCGGACCGTATCCCCGACGGGACGGCGGCCACCCTGCGTACCGCCCTCAACCGCGCACGAGGCACACCGCCCGGCCGGGCGGACAGGGAACCCGGCGGCGGCGCGTCGGGGATCTCCACCCCGAACGGCGACCCCGGCTCCTCGTGACCCCGTCCGCGGGGCGCACCCGAGCGAGCGCGGCTCGGTGGGGATGACGCATGCGGGGACGGCTCGGCGGGGGGCGGCTCAGCTCGGCGGGCTGTACGGCGCGGGCCGGCCCAGCTGGGGTACGCCCGGTCCGGCTGGGGTACGCCCGGTCCGGCTCGGCTCGACCCGGCTCGGGGCCCGGTCCGGTCCGGCCCGGCGGGCGCACGGCGAGAGGCGCACCCGCCGACAGTGCCGGGTGCGCCTCCGAGGTGAAGTGCGGGCGTCGATCAGCCTTCGCTGAAGGTCGTCCTGGCTTCGCGCTGTTCCGCCTGGTGCTCGGACACGTGACCCGGACGGGTTTCCTCGGCGCCCGTACGCTTCTTGCCCTTCGGCGCCGTCCTGGCGGCCTGACGGCCGGCCCTGTCCTTCGGCGAAGTCTTCTTGGCCACAGCAGCTCACTCCTCGTGAGTACGGAGGGGGTTGGACATCACCAACGGTGGCACCTGTGCACACGATGCGCACATCGATCACTCACGGAGCGTGACACCCTCCGGGTGAGGTCCGGCCTCTCATCCCGCGTTCGGCGCCATGGCCTCGGGATGTCCGGCCGCCTCGGCCACGGTGTAGGAGGAGGCGAAGGTG
Source organism: Streptomyces exfoliatus (assembly GCF_000725545.1). Lineage (GTDB taxonomy): Bacteria > Actinomycetota > Actinomycetes > Streptomycetales > Streptomycetaceae > Streptomyces > Streptomyces exfoliatus. Next base: position 280,042 of record NZ_JNZP01000012.1, read on the forward strand.
AAGGCGCGGGGGGACGGACCGTGGGCGCGCAGGTCGGCCAGCCGGTCCATGGCCTCAGCGACGGTCGGCACGTGGCCCGCGGGGATCCACCAGAGCACGAGGTGGGCCTCGACGTGCCGTTCGAACCACTCGCGGCGCCGCCTCATGGCCTCCAAGTGGCCGCTGCGGTAGGCGAAGTCCCACAGCGCCTCCTGGTTCTCCCACACCGACAGGTTGACGATGACGTCCTCGCCGGCGGGGCGGAGTGCGGTGGCGTCGGCCGCCCCGTCCTCCACGAGCCGCCACACGAAACCGGGCGAGCCGTCCGCCGCCGCGTTGACCGGATCGAGCAGCTCGACGAAGGGCGCGATACGCGGGTCGTCGAGGGGATGGCGGAGCCTGGCGACATTGAGCTGGGCCAGATGGGCGGCGTGCGCGGGTGGGGTCATGACCTCATCCCAGCACGAGCCGCTTTTCTATGTCAATCAGCATTGCTTTTAGAAGCTTCGACCACGACGCAGCACTCCCCCGGCCGGGCGTCCATGCGGGCGCGGACGGGACCGTCCACACCGAGCAGCCCTTCGAGGAGGGCGAGGTTCATGCCGCAGACGAGGGGCGGGAAGCGTTCGGCGACGGCATGGAAGGGACAGTTGCGCATACGGACGACGGGCACGCCCTCCTGTGCCGTGGCGGCGGCTTCCCCTCCCGGCCCGGACGCCCCGACCGCGCCGGCCGCCCCTTCGGCAACCCCAGAGCCACCCGGGCCACCGGGGCCACCCGAGCCACCGAGGCCGCCCTCCAGGTGCGGTTCGTACCCTCGGGCGGCCAGCACTTCCATGGCCTCTTCGAGCCCGCCGCAGGGCGCCCCGGAACCACGCAGGGCCTCACCGCGGCGGCGCGCGGCCGCGCAGAGCCCGGCATCGAGACCGGCCTGCTCGGCGACCTCGGCCAACAACTCGGCGGCGGTGCGGTAGTCGCGGGCGGGCAGCGACACCGACCGCTCGACCCGCGCTCGCGTGTACACCTTGGCGGGGCGGCCGGCCCCCGGCCCCGAACGCCCGGTCAGCCGGCGACTCCCGCTCTCCAGCAGCCCCGCCTCGGTCAGCCGGTCCAGGTGGTGCGCGGCGAGCGTGCGCGCCACTCCGGCCGCCTCGGCGGCCTCGTTGCGGCCGACTTCACGCCCCTGCGCCGCCACGTACTCGTACAGGCGGCGGCGTACCGGATCCTGCAGTACCGCGATCACGTCGATGTCCTTCACCTGGCCATTCTAGGAACAACGCAGATTGGCCATAGAACGACGGGACGCGCCCGCCCGCTACAGGTCAGGCGGGAACGCCGGCCCTGTCCAGGACGGCGGCCATCTCGTCTTCGGGAAGCGCGGGGTTGGCGCCTGCGCTGGAGGCCAGTTCAGGGATGTACAGCGCCTCGCGGAGGCGGGCGAGCGGGAGGCGCGGATCACGGGCAGCCGCCTGGCGTGTCCACACGGCGGGGTCATGGCTGAGCCGTTCGATCAGCACAGGTGTGGCGGCCGGGTCCCGGACGGCCAGCCGACGGTAGTGACCGTCCGGATGGTCCGCGTAGCGCGCGGCGAGCCCCTCACGGGGAAACCTGGGGTGCGTCTCCGCGATCCAGGCGGAGAACGTCGCGCCGAACCGGGCGAACACGCGCAGCAGGACCTCCTCCGGGGTGTCGGGGTGGCGCCTGCCCAAGAACTCGTCCACCAGGGGGTCCTCGGTGCGCGCGAGCAGGCTCAGGAGGTCGGGCGGCAGGTGAGGGCTCTGGGCGGCGGCCCGCCGGAGCAGCGGGTGTGCGGAGGTCACGGCCCGGCGCAACACCTGCGTGTCGGCGAGACCGTCCCGAACCCACTCCACGTCTCCCCTGGAGTTGGCCTCCGTCGTGAAGTCGATCGCCATGCGCCACGTCTCGTCCAGTTCAGGCCTGAGAGAGACCGTGAGCCGTACGGCCTCGTCGGCGTCGACGGCGAGTCGCTCCACGAGGTCGGCGGGCAGCGACGGGTTCTCGGCAAGGGCCGCCAGGTGCGTCCGCTCGGCGACACACCGCTCGGCGTCGGCGCGGTGGAGGAGCCCGCGGCGCTGGGCCTCGGCGGCGGACCGCGGATCCCGGAGGAGTTCGGCGGTGAGACGTGCGTCCCGCCGGCACTCCCTCAGGGCGGCGGCCCTCCGCACCTCCGGGTCGGGATCGGCGAGAAGCGCCGATCGGTCACCCGGCGGCAGGGTCTCCCACGCGCGTACCGCTCTCCGGCGCGCCGCCGGATCATGGTGCGTGGCGAGTGAGACCACGAACGACGGTGCCAGATGGGGCGAGTCCAGCAGAGCCGCCCGTACCGAAGGCTCGGTGTCGTCGAGCAGACGGGCGCATACGGCGTCGGGCAGCGGAGCGACCTCCGTACGCGGGTCGTACACCTCGGGTCCGTACGCGAGAGCCGTCCGCACCCTGGGGGAAGAGTCGTCCACGAGACGGCCCCGCTGCGCGGGCTCGGCCCCGGCGCTCATCGCGAACTCCGCCCGAGCGCCCGGGATCGGATGGGCCAGGATCACCGCGATGGCCGTCTCGGGAAGCCCGGTCCGCTGGAGGGCGCGGCGGGGCGGCCCGAAACCACCACCGTCGGAGGCGAGCAGGCGAAGCAACAGCTCCGCCGGCAACGCCCGATTGCCGGCGACGCCGTCGAGCGCGGATGCGTGCGACGCGACCATGATTCCCCTGTCCTGTGTCTTCCCCCGACTGGCCCGCGCCCATGATGACCCCTGCGCCCTCCGACCACCCGATCCCGTGGCCGCGGCCGTCGCGACCGGGCTCGTCGTGACCGGCCGGCCTCCATGGCCGCGACAGGCAACGTTCGCCCTGCCCACGGCGGCGCGTAGCGGCGAGCCGCACGGCTCCGGGCTCGCCGTCCTCGGCGGTGACCTCACCGTCGGCGACGCGCAGAGGAGATCGACGCGGTCGTGGCCTGGCGGACCCGATGCCGCTGGAGCATCAGTTCAGGGGGAGTTGTCGGAGTCGGCCGCGAGCCTCTTGCCCTCGCTCCCCGACCGGGCGACGCCGTCGACGGCCACACATGTTCCAAGACACGATCGTGGCTGGTCCAGCCATTGACCCGGCCACGGTTATTCCTGATCTACACCCGCTTCCTGGCGGGGTCCACGGACGACACCAAGTGCAAGTAGACCGTCTCGGCGACACGGGCGAGGACGATGCCCCCGACCTCCAACTTCGACGGGTCGACGGGAGCGACGACCATGTGCGTCCGACTGCGTCAGCGGGACCATCGAGGAGCCGCTGGGCCGGAACGCCACGGTGGCGCCTCCGGCAACCCTGCCCGCCGCCGCGTCCAATGCACCCATCCGGTGATCGTGGCAGATTCCCCCGCATCACCCCACGGACTTACCTCTCCGTCTCCACAGGCGGTTGCCGCCCACGCAGCGTCAGAAGCCTCCCCCACCCTCACGATCGGACCAACGATCGGATGATCGGAAAGACGCTCCCTGGCCTCAGCCCCGCCTTCCCCTTAGGCTGCGTGATCCACATCGATCGGGGGATCATGAACTTCACGCGATATCGCAGGCCCTCGGCCTTCCTGCTGTTGACGGTGGCAGTCGTCCTCGGCGTCGCGGCAGTAGCCGGACTCGAGTCGGGAGACGAGGGCGCGCTGATCCTGCTTCTCCGACTCCGCGAGCACGTCCTTCTTCTCGGATGGCTCACTCTGGGCGCACTGACCGGGGCGGTCCTCCTGGGGCTGGCAAAGGCCTCGCTGCGCGTGCCCCTGGCCGCCATGCTGCTCGTCATCGGCGTCCCGACACTGCTCATCGGAGGCTGGGCCTCGGCTTTCGGTGGCTCGGACGAGACGGTGAAGACCGAGTCGGCCCCCCGCCGCGGGGACCGCCAACTGGTGGTGATGGCACGCAGCGGCATCCTTGACCCGGTTTGGTGCGTCTACGTCCACCAGGGAAACCCGCCAATGGAACGCCGTTGGACCGTCGGCTGCTTCAACGGCGACTCCGCAGCCAACGCACTGAGCGACACCGCGTGGACGGCTCCCGACCGGATTCGTATGACCACCGAGGGAGGCGTAGACCACTACGTGACCATCGCCCCAGATGGACGACCCGACCGGATCGTCTCCGTCAGCTAGTGCCGCATCAGAGAACTTTCGCCGTGTCTCTCGGTGCCAGGATCACCGGCAAGAGCCGGGGGCTGACGGTCTCGGATCGAATGGGGCGGGGAGACATCGAGAGTGGCCGAGGATGAGCCTTGGACGCGTGACGATCAAGATCACAATGATCGGTGTCATGCGCGTTGGCGAGCGTCGTTGTACCGCTCGACAGCCCAGTCCGGCTACCGGGACGAATGGCGGGACGCCCCGTGCGGAGGATGCCGCTTCCGGATCGCGTTGAGCGGGCAGCTCGGCCGGGACTACGGGGCGTGCAGCAACCCCAGCTCATCATTCGATGGGCGAGTGCGGTTCGAGCATGACGGCTGCGAAAGCTTCGCCGGTCGAGCCGACGGCTCATTCGGGTAGCGGCCGTTCAGGCGACGTTGCCTTTGACCACGACCCTGCGGAGGCGTTCGTCGTCGGCGTGCTGTTCCGCCCGATGATGAAGCGGCGGATCATGCCTGATCCTTGGCGCTGGTGTGGTCGGTGGCGTCGAGGGCGAAGGAGCGCAGGGCGGTGAACCGGACCTCGATCCGGTTGAGTCAGGAGCTGTTGGCGTGGTGGGCACGGGTGCCGCACACGAGTGAGACCGCCCGCCCCGGTGGCGGCGGGCAAAGGCGGACGCGAGGGTGTGACGACGTACCGCGGACTGACGCCCATGAGCCGCGGCTCTCCGGCTAGCCGCCGGTGCCATCCGCACGCAGCGCAGCACGGACCAGAGCAACGTCCGCAGCGGGGACGGCGAGTTCCCAGTAGCGGTCGGCGGCTTGCAGGGACAGCAGGCGGAACGCTCCCTTGTCGACCGCCCCACTTCCCGGACCGGCGACCGGGCCCGCCCCGTGAATGTGGAAGGGAGCGATCAAGGCGATGTCTTCACCAGATCTGCCGAGGACTCGAAACGGCCGCCACACCACTGACGGGGCTGCGGCAGGATCCAGGATCAGCGACCCCTGCCGGGAACGGTGGCCGTCACGGACGAGCGCGGAGACTTCACGAGCATCTCCAGTGTTCACGCTACGAGGTCCGCCTCGGCGCGATGCCCAACGTTTCCTGTGAGCTGCTCGATGAGGCGACTTGGATGCCGGAGCAGATCAGTGAAGGAGTGCGTCCCCGCCGCCCGTTGTACCTTCTGTCCCACCTTTGTCCCCCTGCATCGCGTTCGTGACCAGCGTAGCGCCGGGGGCCTGCGGAATTGCCCCCTCAGCCAGCCACTTCCACCGGAGGACCGGCCCTACCACAGCCAGCCGTCTGAGCCTCGGCGGCACCCCCCGCACATCCGCCGTCCAAAGGCGTGCCGGAGCTGCTGGTGATCTAGGTTGGCTCGCGTGAAGGCGCGGGGGCAGGGGCAGAGTTACGGATACGTCGGACCGGCCGAGCTGAAGGCTGCGGTTCGGCCCGGCAGTGGCGGGTTCCGGGTCGGGTCGGCGGCCGACTTCGCCTGCTGGGTCGCTGAGCGTTCGGCGGTGGAGGCGGCCGAACCGTTCACCTTCGTGGTCGGCACGGACGGTGTCCTTCGGCTGGCGCCGCGACGAAGCGAGCATGTGGCCTGCGCCGGTGGAGCAAGGGTTCTGGGCGCCGGCGAGATCAGCTTCGTACGTGAGGCGGACCGCTGGACCGTGAGTGACGTCAGCAACCACTCCACCGGGTACTGTCCGGACATCTCCTCCTGGACGGCGGTCGCCCACGCCCTGGACGCCGTAGAGCTCGTGCGGCCCTCCGGCTTCACCCACGAGGTCGTGTTCCGGCGGTGTCCCGGATGCCAGGAGCACAACATCGTTCGCGAGAGCGACTTCGTCTGTGTCTTCTGCGGCAGCGATCTGCCGGAGACGTGGAACGTGGACCCCACCGCGTGACCGCCCCAAGGTAACCGCCGCTCGGCCGTCATCCACCCGGCGCTGCCTTCGGCCGATCGGCTCAGGGTGCGGGCGCGTCTCGGTCGTGCGGGCGGTGGGCGGTGGAGGATCGGCAGGCCGGGGGTCCCGCGACCGCCGCGCGCCCCGCCCCATCGTGCGAGAGGTCCCGACCATGAATCCGTTCGACGACGACGCCCATCGCGCCGCGCCGGCGGTGGCGGTGTGACCGCCGCGCCGGACGGGGACGCCTCGTACGGTGGCCGCTACGGTGAGGCCGTCTTCCGTCCCGAGCAGGAGGGCGAGGGCGAGCGCATCGACTTCGGCGCCCTCGCCTACGACCAGATCACCATGGCGCGGCTGCGGGCACTGGGGGTGGGTCCGGGGTGGCGCTGTCTCGACGTGGGCGCCGGCACGGGAACGGTCTCCCGTCGGCTGCTCGACGAAGTCGGGGTGGCGAGCGTTCTCGCCGTGGACCGCGACGTACGTTTCCTCACGGAGCGGCCCGTGCCCGGGCTCGACGTGCGGGAGGCCGACGTCACCGCCCTGGACTTCGAACCGGGCCGGTTCCGGCTCGTCCACGCGCGCTTCGTCCTGATGCACCTGCCCGAGCACGAGCGCCTGATCGCCCACCTGGCCGAACTCGTCGCTCCGGGCGGCGTGTTGGTGCTCAGCGATGCAGTCGACCTCACGAGCGACCGGACGCCTCCCACGCCGTACACCACGGTGATGCGTGCGATGTGGCAAGGGCTGCGGGCCACCATCGGCACCGACGTCTCCTGGGTGCCGTCGTACCCCCGACTGCTGCGCGGCGCGGGGCTCGCACGCGTCGCCGCCGAGATCCATGTGCCCCCGCTGCTGCCCGGAAGTCCTCTCAGCCGCTTCTGGGCGGACACGTGGGAGCGGAGCAGGGCTGCGCTGCTCGCCACCGGTCTCGTCGACGACGAAGCCGTCGACGTGGCGGTCCGGTACCTGGGCTCCGACGACTGTGCCGCCCTGTCGGCCGGCATGCTCACCGCCTGGGGATGGAAACCGGCGGAGACCGCCCCACGGTGACCCATCCTCCTCGCGCCGCCGCCCGGGGCCGTGGCCGGCGCCAGGGCTTCATCACTGCCCCGCCCCCGGGGGCTCGCCGCTCGTCGTCCGGCCCGTACGAACGATGGCCTGGTCCCCGTGGGGGCCGAACAGGTGCAGGATCTCCACCGCTTCGCGGCCGGCGGGGCCGAACCAGTGGGGTTCGCCGGTGTCGAACTCGGCCACCTCGCCCGGCCGGAGGGTGACCTCGCGTTCCCCGAGGATGAGGCGGAGTTCACCGGCGAGCACGTAGAGCCATTCGTAGCCCGCGTGGGTCACCAGTCTCGGTTCGCGGTGCGCGAGGACCTGTTTGAAGACCTGGACCCGGCCGGGGTACTGCGTCAGCGGGACGAGGACGTTTCCGCGCTCCCGGCTCCGCGGTGTCAGATGGACCCGCGGATCGCCCGTGGCCGGGGCCGCCACCAGCTGGTCCAGCGCGACGCGGTGGGCACGGGCGAGCGGGATGAGGAGGTCGAGCGTCGGACGCCGCAGGCCGGACTCCACGCGCGACAGGGTGCTCACCGAGATCCCGGTGTCCTCCGCGAGGGCTTCGAGGGTGAGGCCGCGGTCGCGCCGCAGGGCGCGCAGCCGTGGCCCGATGCTGTCGAGGATTTCCGCGAGTTCGGCGTCCATACGACCATTTTGCGGTCTCCGCAAAATTCCTGGTCCTGGCCCCTCCCCCGGCCGGAGCCTGGACGGCGTCCGATTCCGTCGAAGGGGGAACTCCCGTGCTCACGTCATCCCTTGCCGCTCCACCCGCCCCACCCCTGAGCGCCCGCCGGCGCTGGACGATCCTCGCTGTCTGCGCGCTCAGCATGTTCCTGGTCGGTGTGGACACCACCATCGTCAACGTGGGGCTGCCCGAGATCGGGCGCGGCCTCGACGTGGGCACGCGCGGTCTGGAGTGGATCGTCGACGCCTACACCGTGGTCATGGCCGGCCTGCTCATCGCCTCCGGCGCCCTCTCGGACCGATTCGGGCGCCGTCGGATCTTCCGGTACGGGCTGGTCGTCTTCGGCCTGGCGTCCCTCGCCTGCGCCCTGGCCCCCTCCCTCGGCGTACTCGTCGCCGCGCGGGCCGCCCAGGGGATCGGCGCCTCGATGCTGAGTCCTGTGGCCCTGGCGATCGTGGTGAACGCGATGCCCGACCCGCGGGAACGAGCCCGCGCGATCGGGGTGTGGGCCTCGGTCTTCGGGCTCAGCATGGCGGCGGGCCCGGTCACCGGCGGGGCGCTGATCGCCGCGTTCGGTTGGCGATCGGTGTTCTGGATCAACGTTCCGGTGGTCGTCGTCGCTCTCGTCCTGGTCGCCGTGTTCGTGCCGGAGTCCCGCGGGGAGCGCGTCCGGCGCCTCGACCTGCCCGGCCAGGTGCTCCTCACCGCGGTCCTCTGCCTCTCCGTGGGGCTTCTCATCGAGGGGCCCCGCATCGGCTGGACGTCGCCCTCGGCCTTTGCCGGTTACGCCCTGACCGCCGCGGCCACGGCCGCCTTCGTCCTCGTCGAACTGCGTCGCGGCGAGCCCCTGATGGACCTCGGCCTCTTCCGTCGACCGCCGTTCGTCACGGCGGTGCTCGGCGCGACGGCGGTGTTCGTCGCGCTGAACGTGACCCTTCTGCTCAACACCTTCCATCTCCAGCACACCCGCGGCTGGACCCCGCTCGCGGCGGGCGCCGCGACCCTGCCCATGGCGCTCGGGGCCACACTGTGCGCGCCCTGGTCCGGGACCCTGGTGGGTCGTCTCGGACCGCGCCGTCCGTTGCTCCTCGCGGGCGGATTCACCGCGGCCGGCGGTCTGTGCCTGGTGAGCCTCGACCGGGACACGAGCGTGTCGCTGATCCTCCTCGCCCTCCTGCTGATCGGCATCGGGTTCGGCTTCGCCAACGCGCCGCTGACCAACACGGCGGTCAGCGGTCTGCCGCCGTCCCGGGCCGGAGTGGCGGGGGCGATCACCTCCACGGCGCGCCAGTTCGGTGCGGCGGTCGGCATCGCGGTCGCCGGCGGCCTGGTCGCGGGCGCCGGCCGAGTCGACCTCGCCGCCGAGACCCGCCCGGGCTGGCTGCTCGTATCGGCCTGCGGACTCTTCCTCCTCGTGGCGGCCCGCGCAGCGGGCCCCGGTCCGGCCCGGCCCGCTCGACGACGTGCGGGGCAGGGTCCTGCGCGGCTCGCGGGGAAGGGCCGGTGAGGTCGGCAGCATGTCCACGGCGACGCCGCACGGCGTCAGGCGGCTCGACGAGTTGGCCGGCGGCGCCGGGATCGTCCACGCGCTGGGCAGGAGCCCGGAGCGGATCCATGCGGCGCTCGCCGACGGCGACCACCGGGCGCAGCGGGTCGTCGGGTCCGGCAGTACGTGTGAGGGACAGGGTCCGGAAGAACCCGGCCCCCTTGGCCGAGATGAGAGTGATCGGCGTCATCGGGAGGCGATACGGGCGGGAATTGCGGAACACTTCACCGGGTGATCGTGATGCAGCCCGTCCTGGAGATGTACGCACCTGCCGGCTTCGACCTCTGGCCCGTCGCCGAGGTCGAGCCGTTCGGCTTTCTGCCCCTCAGCGGCGAGCTCTCACCGGCTGAGGTCGGGGCCGCGGTGATGCGCATCGCCGACTGCAACGACATCGACCCCGACGGCGACCGCCCGCCTCGGCCGACCGACGCACTCGGCTCGTTCCTGCACGGACTGCTCACGTTCGACACTCTCTTCGCCGCCGGCGGCCTGCGGGTCACCGACCACTCCACCGGCGTCACGTTCCAGCCCGGCTGCTGTGACGGTCTTGAGGACTGGCGTGACTGGCACCGGTTCATCGACGACGGCAGCCCGCTCGGTTTCGGCCACGCCCCCGTGTCGCCGGTTGCGGAGCGCTTCGGCGACACCGTCCGGCTCACTGTCAACGCCGAGCGGAGCGACAGTCCGGTGATCGAACTGTCCGTCGCCGAACTCCGCGGCCTGCTCACCGATGCCGAGCGCGACCTGGCCGACTTCCAGGTTCTGGCGGCCGGTTGGGCCTCCCGGTACCTGCCTGGCCACTGCGCTGCCGTCACAGCCGCCCTCGCCCGCGTCGTCCGCCTTCCCGCGCCGGCCGTACCGGTGGGCACGTCGGGCGACGCGACTCCGGACACGCCCTAGGTGTATTGCCTCGTCAGGTTGGGGACGCGGCTTGCGGGTGGTTTGCCTGCGCGTGCGGTGTGTCCGCGGTGGTGATTGCAGGAGTGGAGCCGGCCGGGGAATGCTTCGCGGCGTTCGATGTCTGACCGGTAGGGGCGGGCGTAGGCCCATTCGTCGAGCAGGGTGCGGTCGAAGCGTTCGACCTTGCCGTTGGTCTGGGGACGGTAGGGCCGGGTTCGTTTGTGGGTCATCCCAGCCGCCGCCAGGCTGTCGCGCCAGTCGCGTGAGCGGTAGCAGGAGCCGTTGTCGGTCAGAACCCGTTCGACGGTGATCCCAGCGCCGTGAAGAAGGCGTGGGCCCGTTGCCAGAAGGCGGTGGCGGTCTGCTTCTTCTCGTCCGCGTGGATCTAGCTGTAGGCGAGGCCGGAGTGGTCGTCGACGGCGGTGTGCAGGTAGCTGTAGCCGGCGTTCCTGCGGGTCTTGCGGCCCGCTTGCCGGCCCAGGACCTTGTGTCCGCCGCCGTCGGGGATGTTGCCGAGCTTCTTGATGTCGACGTGCACGAGCTCGCCGGGTCTCTCGCGTTCGTAGCGGCGTATGACGTGCCCGGTCGCGCGGTCGAGGTGGGTCAGGCGGGCCGGCCGGTAGCGGGTCAGGACGCGGTGGACGGCCGAGGGGACCAGGCCGAGCAGGTGGGCGATACGGGCCGGTCCCCAGCGGCGCAGGAGGCGGACCTTGATGATCCGGCGTTCGGTCCGGGTCGGTGTCCGGCGCGGCGCGTGATGGGGACGGCTGGAGCGGTCACCCATGCCCGCTTCGCCCGGGGCGCGGTAGCGGTCGGCCCATCACTGGACGGTGGTCGGTGAGACCTGGAAGCGTTCGGCGGCCCGCGCAGGGGCCGGCCGTCCTCGACCACACAGCGGGCCGGACGCAGTCGGCCGGTCTCGGTCAGGGGTGCATCACGGTGGCGCACGAGGGCCTTTCGGTCAGGTGTGGACGTCGTATCCCAGACCCGGGTGCGAAGCAGGCGTCTCAGCTCTCGGCGGGGGCGGCGGGCTGGTCCGCTTGCCGGGAATCGGATCGCCATCAACGGGGTTGGTGGGGGGTGAGCCGTTATTGGAGGGCCATGAGAGCGATACAGGTGTACGAAGTGGGCGGTCCCGAGGTGCTGCAGGAGGCCGAGGTGGATCAGCCGCGGCCGGGTCCGGGCGAGGCGATCGTGGAGGTCGCCGCATCCGGGGTCAACTTCCTCGACGTCTACCACCGCGAAGGCCGGTACAGCCTCCCGCTGCCCTTCACCCCGGGCGCTGAGGGCGCCGGCACGGTCGTCGAAGTCGGACCCGGCGTCGCTGACGTCGCAGTCGGGGACCGGGTCGGTTGGGTGGAGATTCCCGGCACGTACGCCGAGCGGGCCGTCGTGGACTCCTCCCGGCTGGTGCCGCTGCCCGACGACATCGGCTTCGAGACAGCCGCCGCCGTGCTCCTCCAAGGCATGACCGCGCACTATCTCGTCAAGGACGCCTACCCGGTTCAGGGGGGCGACACGGTGCTCGTGCATGCGGCTGCCGGTGGCATGGGGCTGCTTTTGACCCAGCTCATCGCCCATCTCGGCGGCAGGGTGATCGGCACGACGTCCACCACGGCGAAGGCCGAGCTGGCGAAGCGTGCCGGGGCCGCTGAGGTGATCCTTTCCTCCGCAGTCGACGATCTCGCAGCCGAGGTGAGGCGGCTCAACGGCGGTCAGGGACTGCCGGTTGTCTTCGACGGCGTCGGCGCGCACACCTTCGACGCGAGCCTCGCCAGCCTGCGAGCCCGCGGCCATCTCGTGCTCTTCGGCGCGGCAAGCGGTGCCGTGCCGCCGTTTGATCCGATTCGGCTCGCCCATGGCGGTTCGCTGACCCTGATCCGGCCCAGCCTCGGGGACTTCATCGCCGATCGGTCCGAACTGCTCCGACGGGCCGCCGATGTGTTCGAGTGGGTGCGCTCCAAGGCGCTTGAGGTCACCGTAACGGGCCGCTACGCATTGTCCGACGCCGCCCGGGCCCACAGCGATCTGGAGGCTCGGCGTACCACCGGCAAGCTGCTCGTCGTACCCGATGCGGCCGCTATTGGGCACCGCGAGGAGACGCAGAGCTGATCGCGGGTGACGAGGTCGGGGATCTTGGAGACTGAGATGTCGAGGGCATGACCGACCGTCATCGCCAAGACCCCGACAGCGTCAGGCACTCAGCAGGCCAAGATCAAGTTCTGGCGGGTTTCTGGCGTATCTGGGTCCCGCTCCTTCAAGATCCCTCAGCCGAGACCTGGCTCACCCGTCCACAACCTCCCGGGACAGGGCGACCGTCCTGCCGGGACAGGGGAGGCCCCGCTCAGCCGGGAGGGGGAGATCCTCACGACCTCGATGAGCACGGTGGCGGCAACGGCTTCGGCGGGAAGCTGCCTGTGTGCAGTCCGCCCCGCTGTCGATCACGGTCGCTCCCGGCGCCCCGCGCAGCTGCTCCGGCGGTTGTCTCAGTCGTCCGCCGCAACGAGGAGTGTGATCTGCCCTGCGGAGCGGTCGATGAGCACGAACTCGAGGAAGTCTCCGTGCACACCGCCCCAGTCGTGGATCGCCTCATCGCCGAACTCGCTCAGGTGGTAGATGCGCTCAGCCGCAGTCAGGAGGTCGAAGACCTCCCGCCGCAGATCCGTCGCGAGACCTGCGGGCGCGACCTCGAACCGGTCGCCCGCTCCCAAGGGAACCGGCTTTCCAGGCTCCGAGACCGGCGGTCAGATCCTCGACGAGCTGTTCGGGACCTTCGTCGGCCGTCACGGTGGCGTCGGCGCCGAGCTTCCGTGCCGTGGCGAGCCGGGACGCGACGAGGTCGACGGCGATGATCCTGCCGGGACTGTAGAGCCGCGCGGTGGCGACGGCGGCGAGGCCGACGGGACCCGCGCCGACCACGACGACGGCGTCGCCCGGCCTGACCCCGCCGTTCAGGACGCCCACCTCGTAGGCCGTGGGGAAGATGTCCGTGAGAAGCACGGCGTCGAAGCTGTCGACCGCGTTCGGCAGCGGGTGCGCGGACAGGTCCGCGAACGGCACCCGGACGTACTCCGCCTGTGTGCAGTCGACGAGGTGCCCGAGGATCCAGCCGCCCCCGCCGCGGCACTGGCCATTGCGGGCCTCGCGGCAGAAGCCGCAGCGGCCGCAGGCGGTGATGCAGGAGATGAGGACGCGGTCGCCGGGCCGTATCGTGCGCACGTCCCGGCCGGTCTCCACGACCGTGCCCACGGCCTCGTGGCCGAGCACGCGACCGGGTGTCACCTCCGGCACGTCCCCCTCAGGATGTGCGGGTCCGTGCCACACACGGTGACGACGTCGACTCGCACGATCGCGTCCCCGGGGTCCTCGACGGCCGGATCGGGTACGTCGCGCCAGGCGATCTCTCCCGGCCCCTGGAAGGGGGCTGCCTTCATGGCTCCCACCCACTTCCTGTCGACGCCGCGGATGTCCTCCTCCTGCCGCGGATGTCCTCCTCGTCCAGGCTGGGCCGTCGCGCCACGGCCAGGCATGTGCCGAGGCCGTCGCGCGCGGTCTCTTCCAGGGTTTCGTGAACCTGCGGCGACGCAACCGGGAGCGGCCCACCCGTCATGCGACGGCCCCAGGGCCCTTGGGTCCCTGGTGTGCCGCGCGCGGCCCTGGCCAAGGCTTGCCCGCGACGTCGAGGGCGTGGTGGTCGTGCGGTGCGAACCAACCGCCGCACAGAACCAGGCACGTCACCCGGTCCCCGTGCGGGCCGCTCGACGGCGGCGCATGCTCGAAGCATGTCCGAGGTGACCACCACCGATCTGTACGAGGTCACGATGGCGCTCTCGTACCTGCGCGAGGACATGCGGGCGCCGGCCACCTTCAGCCTGTCCGTGCGCGACCTGCCGCCGGGCCGCGGGTTCCTCGTCGCCGCCGGGCTCGAACCGGCCCTCGACCACCTGTCCCGTTTCCGGGTGGGCCGCACCGACGTCGAGGAGTTCGCCGAGGTGCTGCGCCGCCCCGTGGAGGACCTCGCACCGCTGCACGGCCTCTCCTTCGACGGGCAGGTCCGCGCCGTGCCCGAAGGGCGCCTCGTCCTCGCCGGTGAGCCGCTCCTGGAGGTCACCGCGCCGCTGCCGCAGGCGCAGCTCGTGGAGACGTACCTGCTGGCCCTGCTCTCCCACCAGACAGCGGTCGCCTCCAAGGCGGCCCGGTGTGTCCTCGCCGCCGCCGGGCGGCCCCTGGTGGACTTCTCGCTGCGGCGCGCGCACGGGCCCGAGGCGGGCATGCAGGCTGCGCGCCTGTGCGCCCTGGTCGGATTCGCCGGCACCAGCAACGTCGCCGCCGCACGCCGGTACGGCATCCCGGCCGCCGGCACGATGGCCCACTCGTACGTCGAGGCCTTCGCCTCGGAGGAACAGGCCTTCCGCGCCTTCGCCCGTACCCACCCCGGGCCCGTGACCCTGCTCGTCGACACGTACGACACGGAGCGGGGCGTGGCGACGGCCGCGCGCGTCCTCAAGGACCTGGGCCTCGGTCCCGGGTGCGGGATCCGCCTCGACAGCGGCGACCTCGGCGAACAGGCACGCCGGGCCCGTACCGCGCTCGACGCGGCCGGGCTCGCGGACGTCCGGATCATCGCGAGCGGGGGTCTGGACGAGTACGCCGTCGACCGGCTCGTACGCGAGGGGGCGCCGATCGACGCGTACGCCGTGGGCAGCAAGGTCGGTACGGCCGCCGACGCCCCGTATCTGGACGCGGCGTACAAACTGGTCGAGTACGCGCGGCGGCCCGTCATGAAGCTCTCGTCGGGGAAGGTGACGGCTCCGGGCCCGAAGCAGGTGTTCCGCGGTCCCGGTCTGCGGGACGTGATCGGCCTGGCGAACGAGGAACCGCCGGACGGTACGGAGCCGCTGCTGCGGACGGTGATGCGCGGCGGCCTGCGCACGGAGCCGCCCGACACCCCTGCGGCCGCCCGCGCCCGCTTCGAGACGGATCTCGCCGCCCTGCCGGACGAGGCCCGGCGTATCGAGCACCCCGTGGCCCCCGCACCCACGGCCTCCACCCGCCTGACGGCCCTGACGGCCGTCGTCCGCCACCGGATCGAGTCGCGTACGGGCACGTCCGGCAGAAGTACGTACGCGTGACGTGTGGCGCGTCGAGTGTCGAGCGTCGGGCGATCGGCGAGGCCCCGGGGCCCGACGGTGCGCCGCTCGGCGCGTGACTCCGAGTCCTTAGGCTGCGTGCCATGGCGCGATTCGATGAGGTCATGGCGACGTTCTGGGATGACGGGGACTACGGCGTCCAACAACCCCTCACGGACGAGATGGTCCGGGAGGCCGAGCGCGCGCTCGGCGTGACACTGCCCTCGGGCCTGCTCGCCCTTCTACGGATCCGGAACGGCGGCATCGTGGCTGGTGATCACGATGCGTTCCCCACCAGCGGACCGACCTCGTGGAGCGAAGACCACGTTCCCTTCGACACGCTGATGGGCATCGGGCGACGCCACGGGACGACCTCGTTGCTCGACACCCCCTACCTGGTCAGGGAGTGGGGCATGCCGGCACCACTTGTGCTGCTCTCCGGCGACGGACACTGCTGGATCGCGCTGGACTACCGCACCTGTGGGCGGGATGGCGAGCCCTCGGTCACGTGGTTCGAGACCGACCTCGCCAGGGAACTCGTCCTGGCGCGTGACTTCCGCTCGTTCGTCGAGGGCCTGACCGCGGGAACCACGTACGGGGACGGCTCTGCCGGCGGTCCCGTACCGGCTTGAAGAGCCGGACATCATGACGGGGTGGCCGACCTGGCGAGTGCCCGACCCTTCGGGTGTGGCCGGCTGACGAGGTGTTGGTGATCTTCCGTTTCCATGCCGCTGACGAAGTCGACTTCGATGTCGACCTGAGGGAGTTGCAGGGCCAGAACCGACTTGACGTGTTCTGCGGCTTCCTCCGGGAGATCGGGCACCGGTTGGGCAAGCCGGTGCTGATGTGCCCGGAAGGCGACCACGACCATCCCGTGCTCGGCTTCGACGTCACGGCCGATCGAGTCGTCCTCCTCGCAGATCCGCAGGTCAGGCGGTACCGCGGCGCCGGCCGCGCTACGAGGTCGTCCGACCGATGAGGTCGAGAAGTGGCGTTCCCGTGCCCTCACGTGGTCTTTCGCGTCATCCTGGACTGACGATTCTGAGGGGCCTGGAGAATGACACGTCATCTCGACGCCAAGACGGCGACAGCGGCAGCGGACGTCGAACACGGAGGGTCGTCGTGACCGACTTCGCCTCCGTCGGCGACGCGTACGCCGCGCATTCGCGGAGCGCGCGGGGTCGGCTCCGCCACGATCTCGTCGCCCGTCGTCTCCTCGCCGAACTCCCGGATCGTCCCGCACGGATCCTGGACGTCGGCTGCGGCAACGGCGAGATGACCCTGCGGCTCGCCGCGGCCGGTCATCACGTGACCGCGGTGGACCCGTCGGCCGACATGCTCGAGGCGGCGGCCCGCCGCCTCGACGCCCACCCCGAACTCAGACCGCTGGTCCGGTTCCGCGAGGCCGGCATCGCGACGCTCCCCGGCGGAGAGCAGTACGACGCGGTCTGCTGCCACGGCGTGCTGATGTACCTCGACGACTCCGCGGACGCGGTGGCCCGGCTGTCCCGACTCCTCGCGCCGGGTGGCCTGTTGAGTCTTCTGACGAAGAACCGTGCCGCGATCGGCGTTCGCGAGGCGCTGCGCGGTGACTACGCGGCGGCGCGTGACCTCATCGCACACGCCGCCGACACGAGCCTCGGTCATCTCGGGCTCCCGACCCGTGGCGACACCGCCGAGCTCCTCGACGGTCTCGCCCGCGACCACGGCCTCGTTCCGTTGTCGTGGCAGGGCATTCGCATCTTCCACGAGCACCTCACCGACGCCTGGGCTCCTGGCGAGGAGGAGTACGAGGCCGCGCTGCGGACCGAGTGGACCGCGTCCTGGATCGGTCCCTACCGGGACATGGGACGGCAGGTCCACACCCTGGCGCGCCGCGATCCGGCCGGGCCCGCCGGCCGCACCGGCTTGAGCGGCGGCGGGCGGCACGCCGTACCGATGGACGTGCATCTGATAGCCGTACGCGACGGGGAGCGCGGACCGGACGTGCTGCTGTCCCGGCGGGCCGGTGCCGTGTACGCCGCCGGGCACTGGCATTTTCCGTCCGGTCACGTCGACGGCCCCTTCGAGGACGTCGTCACCGCACTGGTGCGGGAGGCCCGGGAGGAGACGGGCCTGGTCGTGGATCCGGACGACGTGCGCGCCGCCGTCACGGTGCATCACCGGTCGCCGGCCGGTGGCGCCCGCGTCGGGTTCTTCTTCGAGGTACGCCGCTGGGCCGGGACGCCGAGGGTCATGGAGCCGGCGGTGTGCGACGGCATGGAGTGGTTTGCGCTCGACGCCCTGCCGGAGCCGATGGTGGCCTACTGCCGCGCCGGGCTCGACGCCTACCGGGCCGGCGCCCGCGTCGCGCTGCACTTCCAGGAGCCGGGGGACCCGATCGCTCACGACCCCGCGGTCCACCGGCTCCGTCTCCTTCCCGGACGCTGACCCCGCCGCCCGCTCTCCCCCTGTCGGCGGCGACGGCACGCCCTCACCTCCCGGCGGACGACCAGGTGTCGAGCAGCCCGGCGAGGGCCTTGCGCGCCCGGGCGGCCTCGTCGCCGTCGCCTCTCGCGGCCGGGGCGAGTTCGACGTGGAGGAACGTCGTTCCGGCGCGCTGCGCGGCCTGGCCCTGGACGTTGGTGGTTCCCTCCAGGGGGCACCGGTCGGCCCATCCCCTGCAGACGCGCAGGTCACGTCCTGCCATCAGGTCGGCCAGTGTCGCGGCCTCCGCGGGCGCCGTCTGCGCCGAGCCGGTGGAGAGGATGGCGTCGTAGGGACGGTCGGGGGTCTTCGCGAAGCCGTGCAGCTGTACTCCCGGCACGCCGCGCTTCTGCAGTTCCGTGACCATCACGTGGAACGCGCTGTCGGTGCGGTGGGCGACGTCCGCCGCGTCCCCTCGGCCCGCGGTGCGATGCGCGCCGGCGAGCACGAGCGCGCCGCCCGGTGTGTTCTCCAGGAGCCGGACTCCGAGGGATTCGGTGGCGCGGTCGGCGACCGGGTGCGGGACCTGCACGTTCCACCGGACGGCGGCGTCGGCGTGGACGTACAGCCGGCCCCATCGCTCCTCGGGGCCCGATCCGCGGGCGGCGACCTCGCGGTAGCGCCGGCCGGACGCGGTGTCCGTGAGCGTGGTCAGCCGGAAGCCGGCGACGGTGAGGTGTTCGTGCGCCTGTTCGAGGTCGCCGTCGAGGAGGTGTCCCACGCCACGGGCGAGCCGGTCCCGCCGCTCTTCGCCGGGGGGCGTGTACGGGTCGCGGGCCTCGGCCTGCTCGGCGTACCCGAGGATCCGGTCGTCGAGATCCACGAGCTCACGGGTGTGCGGACGCTCCGCTCCCGTCCCGTCGCTCGGCGTGGCCTGACACGAGATCAGAATCGGAGCGATCATGACAAGGGTCAGAAGGTAAAGAAAAAGTGATGATCTCGTGACGCCCAGCGGATAGTCGATCTTGGGACGCGTGTGAAGATCGGCCGGTGACATTCTGCGATTCTCTCCCCATCGGCCGTGCACTGGCAGTGACGGCGGCTCTTGCCGTGCTCGTCACCGGCTGTGCGTCGACCCCGACGGAGTCGCGGACCAAGCCGGGCGGACGGGCGTTCACCGTCGCCGCCGCCGGAGATGTTCTCATCCATCCCGAGCTGGTCGAGCAGGCCGCCGAGGACGCGGAGCGGTCGGGCAAGGGTAGCGCCGGACTGGACTTCGGCCCGCTGATGGCCGGCGTGCAGCCCGTGATCAGCCGGGCCGATCTGGCCATCTGCCACATGGAGACGCCCGTGGGGACGCCCCGCGGGCCCTTCCAGGGATATCCGGAGTTCCTGGTGCCGCCGCAGATCCTCACCACGTTGAAGGACGTGGGCTACGACACCTGCTCGACCGCCTCGAACCACACCTACGACCACGGACTGAAGGCCGTCCGGCGCACCCTGGACACCATGGACCGGGTGGGGCTCGGTCACGCCGGCTCCGCGCGCACCCCCGAGGAAGCGGAGAAGATCAACATCCGTGACGTCAGGGGCGTCAAGGTCGCGCACCTCTCCTACTCGTGGGAGTCCTTCCTGAATCCCACGCCCCAGAAGGAGCGCTGGGCTTTCAACCGGATCGGCACGGACGAGATCAAGAAGGCCGAGGCCCGGGCCCGCGAGCAGGGCGCCGAGGTGGTGATCCTCTCGGTCCACTGGGGCCTGGAGCACTACAACGAGCCGAGCCTGCCGCAGCTGCAGCTGGCCGAGCGGATCACCGGGGAGACCGGGATCGATCTCGTCATCGGTCACCACGCGCACGTGGTGCAGCCGATCCAGAAGCTGAACGGCACCTGGGTCGCCTTCGGCCTCGGCAACCAGGTGGCCCGGCACTCCTCGCCCTCGGGGCTCACCGAGGAGGGGGCGCTCGGCTGGTTCGAGTTCCGGGAGACGGAGTCCGGGTGGGCGGTCGACGCCCGCTACCGCACCACGCTGGTCGACATCCCTCCGGAGGTCGAACCCGGTGAGAAGCCGCCCACGGGCGCCGTCGAGGACCACCGGCTCGTCGATGTGAGGCGGGTGCTCGACGAACCGGGCGACCTGCCCGAGGAGCGGCTCGACCGCTACCGCCTCGCCGAGGAGCGGACTCGCGGGTTCCTTTTCAACCGGGGAGCGCCGGGGGGCGACGGTCTGGCCGAGCTCTCCCTGAAGGACTGAGCCGGTACCGAGCCCGTTTCATGCGTTCGCGGCCCCGGGCGCCCGGCGCCCGCCCCCGTGGCGGTCCCTCCGTGCGCGGCGCCGCAGGAATGCGGCGCCGTAGGAATCAGGAAAGAGCAGCAGTGACATCGAGTAAGGCCGCCAACGCCGCGTACTCCGTGCGCGGAGGGCGGCGACGCAGCCGCCGGCGCGCGGACATGCCGCTCCTCGGCGGCATCCGTCCGCCCATCGCGGCCCTGTGCGTGCTGATCCTCGCCCTGGCCGGGCTGACGGCCAAGGTGCTCGGACCCGGCAAGGAGGCGGTCGCGCCGAAGGCGGTGCTCTCCTCGCAGCAGTACTTCGCCGAGGACGGCGCCATCGCCCTGCGCGCCTCGATCGACGAGCGGGTCACTGACCTGGAACGCACCACGGCGGCGCTGAGCGCGGGCCGTCCGGTGAAGGCCGAGCGGATCCTGTCGGACCTGGGCCGGACGTACCAGAAGTGGACCGGCACCACCGTCCTGGACCTGGAGAGCGGGGAGGTGCTCGCCGCTCGGGGAGAAACGATTCCTCTCGCCTGGCTGGACGAGGACGTCCTCACCGGTGAGCACGCTCTCACGCCCCGCATGGTGCGGCTCGAGGCCGGCGACGTACGTCTGATGACGATGGCGGTCCTGGACTGGAAGGACCGGCCGCAGCAGCTCCTGATCGCGTCGAGCAGCCTGTCCGTCCCCGCCATCAACCTCGGCCCGTTCCGCAGCATGGCGGTCGTCGCCGAGAACGGCGAAGTCCTCGCCACGGCCGGCTTCGAGCAGGCCGAAGCGCTCAACTCCGACCAGGAGCGCCAGGAGCTGGCGTTCCTCCGCAAGCAGATGGGCCGGCTGGCCGACCAGGCCGCCGTGCGGACCGAGCAGCATCCCGTACGCGCCAAGGAACCCGGCTCACGGGGCTACCCCGGCGTCAGCGGCAGCCTCGTCGGCGGCGAGTACAACGGCCGCGTGGCCACCGCCGGATACGCCTCGCTCTCCTCCGCCGACCCCGAGGAGAAGCGGAGCCCGGCCGCCGGGCTCGGGCTGACGGTCGTCGCCCTGATGCCCGTGGTGCAGCAGCAGGCCACCGACCAGGGGCGCGAGCTCTTCGGTCTCGCGGCGGCCGGTGTCCTCGTCCTGCTCGGGCTGCTCGCGGCGACCGTCCTGTGGGCCACCGTCCAGCGGCCGCTGCTGCGGCTCTTCCTGGAATCGCGCCGCCTCGCCCGAGGCGATCTCACCCGGCCCGTCACCGTGCCCCGCTGGGGCGAGGCCGCCCGGATCGGCGCCGCCCTCGAACGCCTGCGCGGGCAGCTCGGCGGCGAGCCCACGGCCTCCGGTGACGCTCCGCGCCGCGGGATCCGGATCGGCGGCCGCGGTCCGCTCGTGCTGACGGCCGGTCTGCTGCTCGTGTGGTGCGTGCCCGTCGGACTTCTCCTCAACCGTACGGACGGGTCGGTGAGCGTGCCGACCACCATGGTCAACGACCAGCGGGACCGCACGGACCTCATCACCGACCGCCTGCGCAGGGCGCTCAACGAGGCGCAGGCCGACCTCGTCTCCACGTCCCGCCTGATCGGTGCGGAGGACGGCGACGCGGCCGGCCGCCTCCTTGAGGACACCCTGGCCAAGCACCCCCGCTACCAGGCCCTCTACGTCGTCGACGCGGACGGCCGGGTCACCGCCCGCGCGGGCGGTGACCCCCACGCCTGGGCCCGCGGCGAGGACCTGCCGCTGGTCCGGGTGTCCGGGCACGGCGGCAAGGAGCCGGTCGTCCAGGCCGGCGCTCCCGTACCGGAGGGCGAGGGCGGCACCCTGGTCGGCGAGATCCGGGTGGAGTTCCTCAACTCGCTGCTTGCCCGGCCCGGCCTCGGAGAGGTCCGCGTGGTGGACTCCGCAGGCCTGACCATCGCCGCCAGCGACGGGTTCCTGGCGTTCGAGAAACTGCCCCGCGACAGCCTCACCGGCCTCGTCCGGGCCGCCGGCGTACGGGTCGGTGCCGGCCCCGTCGAGAACGGCCTGCTCATCCGGGAGGGCAGCGGTGTCACCGTCGCCGCGGCGGCCCCGTTCTCCGGCGGCGGCGTCACCGCCGACATCGGCTGGACCGTCGTCAGCTGGCAGGACGCCGCGCGTTTCCAGATCGCCCCGTACGAGCGCGAGGACCGCAGCGTACTCGCCGGGATGCTCGGGCTCGCCGCCATCATCTTCTGCCTCGGCTGGGTCTACCTGGTGGTCGTACGACCGCTGCGGGCCCTCGCCACCAGCGCGGAGAAGCTCGCCGACGGCGACCTCAAGACCGTGCTGTACCCCCGATACCAGGACGAGGTGGGCGCCGTCGTCCGCAGCCTCGAACTGCTGCGCCAGCAGGCGCAGGCCCACAGACACAACCAGGCGCGCCGGTCCGCTGAGCCGCGGCCGCACGCCGGCGGAAGGTGACAAGGCCGTGCTCTACCTCTACTTCGTGCTGCTGATCGGCGGGGTGTTCCTGCTGGTCGCGGGCATCGTGGAACAGCGCAGGCACTACGCCGCCCTCCACACCGTCCCCACCCGGGTGCTCGTCAACGGCATCCGGGGCAAGTCCTCCATCACCCGGCTGTGCGCGGGAGCCCTACGCGGCGGTGGTCTCGTCACCGTCGCCAAGACGACGGGCACGGCAGCGCGCTTCATCCATCCCGACGCGACCGAGGAACCGGTCTACCGGAAGTTCGGCATCGCCAACGTGGTGGAGCAGATCGCCATCGTGCGGCGGGCCGCTTCGTACCGGCCCCACGCGCTCGTCATCGAGTGCATGGCCGTCATGCCCGCGCTGCAGGAGGTCAACCAGAGCAAGCTGATCCGCTCCACCATCGGCGTCCTGTGCAACGTCCGCGAGGACCACCTCGCCGAGATGGGCCCGACCCTGGACGACGTGGCCCGGTCGCTGTGCCGCTCGATGCCGGAGAACGGCATCTGTGTCACGGCGGAGAAGGAGCGGTTCCACATCCTTCAGGAGGAGGCGGACGCGCGGAACTGCCGGCTCGTGTACGCGGACCCCGAGACGGTCACCGACGACGAGCTGCGCGGCTTCAGCTGGTTCACCTTCAAGGAGAACGTCGCGATCGCCCTGACCGTCGCGGAGCTGGTCGGCGTCGAGCGGCAGGTCGCCCTCCAGGGCATGTACGACGCGCCGCCGGACCCCGGTGTCCTCTCCGTGGAACGCTATGTGGCGCCCGGGAACAGGCGCCTCGCCTTCGCGAACGTCTTCGCCGCGAACGACCCCGAGTCGACGCTGATGAACGTGAACCAGCTGCTCGACCTCGGCGCCGTCAGCCGTCCGCTGAACGTCGTGATCAACTGCCGGCCCGACCGCGTCGAACGCAACGGGCAGATGGGCGAGATCATCCCCGACCTGCGGCCCGACAACGTCTTCGTCATCGGGCACCCCGCGAAGAGCGCCATCGACGCCATTCCGGCGCCCTGGCGGGACCGGGCGGTCGACCTGGGAGGCGAGCGGCGCGCGGCCGAGGAGTTCATGCCGGCCATGCTCGATCGGATGCCCGACGGCTCCTCGCTCGTCGCCATCGGCAACATCCACGGCCAGGGCGAGGAACTGCTCGAGTACCTCGCGGAACTCCCGGCGGACGAGAGCGGAGCCGAGGCGGGGGCCGGAGCGGAGGAGGCCTCCGACGCCGACCCTGGACACGGGACGGGGCACGGCCCTGTCGCCGCCTCCGCCGTCACGGCGCAGCCGATGCATCTGGACCCGTACGCCTCGTACCCCGCGGCCTACGAGGAGCGGTACCAGGTCGCCCAGACCCAGGAGATCCCCCTCGTACGGATCCCCGCCCAGTCGGCCGGCACACCTCCGCCGCCCGGCGGCCAGGAGTCCTTCGGCTGGTTCCGGCAGCCGGTACAGGAGGGCGACCGGCGGACTCCGCCCGCCTGACCCCGCCCCTGCCGACCGTCCCTCCCTCACCACCCGTACACGCGCCCGGAGCCCCCGTTGACCACCGCCGCCCTGACTCCCGAGATGGCCGCCCTGGGCATCGCCATCGGCCTGTTCTTCTCGCTGCTGTGCTACCTCACCACCAACCTCTCGCCAGGCGGGATGATCACACCGGGCTGGCTCGCCCTCACCCTCATCGAGGACCTGCAGCGGGCGGCCATGGTCGTGGGTGTCACCGCCCTCACCTACGCGGGCACCAAGGTGATGCAGCGGCTCGTGATCCTCTACGGCAAGCGGCTCTTCGCCGCGGTCGTCCTCCTCGGGGTCCTGCTCCAGGCCACGGTGATGATCGTGCTCTCACTGGAGTTCCCGCTGCTGTACGGCAACCAGACCCTCGGCTTCATCGTCCCCGGCCTGATCGCCTACCAGCTGGTCCGCCAGCCCAAGGGGCCCACCCTGCTGGCCACGGCCTCGGTGTCGCTCCTTGCCTACATCGTCGTCGCCGCCGGCCTGCTGCTCGGCGTCATGCCCGCCGTCTGAGAATCGGGGAACAACCATGGCAGGGAAGAAGAAGTCGCGCCCGCTGCTCGCGGGCCTCGTGGTCCTCGGACTCGTCGCGACCTCGGGTTACCTCACCCTGGAACTGCGCAAGCAGGAGGAACAGGGCGTCACCGAGGTGCGCAACGTCGGCGTGCTCAACGGGGCGGGGAAGCAGTCCGGCAAGCCCGCGGACGCGTCCGGTGACCGGTGGTCCCGGCTCGAGAGCCCGGCGCGCAGCGTGCTCCGCGGCGGCGACGGCCAGGTCAGGGCGGTTCTGACCGACGGCGCGCGCACAGCGAAGCTGACGGGCCCGGCCCGTACCTTCGCCGAGCCGGCCTCCACCGCGTCCAAGGTCTCCACCACGGACTGGGTCCGGCTCATGCCCGAGCCCTGGACCAAGGGCGCGGAGAAGCAGAAGTGGTTCAAGGACTGGTACGCGCGGTACGCGGGGAGCGAGGAGGACGACCTCTTCGCGTTCGCCTTCCAGTACGTGGCGGGGGCGCCGCAGCGGAAGGACGGGCAGGGCGTCTCCTACGCGGGCGACGCGAACTTCGGGCCGCTGAACACCGCCGGAGCCGAGGGCGGCGACCTCCGCCTCGAACAGTCCGACTTCTACGACTACCTCGGCACGCCCTACCCGTTCAGGGACGGCTCCGTCGGGACGCCGGAAGCTCTCCGCGCCCGGTCCCTGGACTGCTCCGGCTACATCCGCATGGTCCTGGGCTACCGCGCGCGCTACCCGCTGATGTCCTCGGACAAGACCGGTGACGGTCTGCCCCGCACGGCCAACGGCATGGCCCGCTCGCGGGAGGGCGTGGACGTGCTGCCGCTGGCCGGCGTCGCGGCGGGGAACCGTCCGACCGCCATCGACCAGCTGCAGCCCGGTGACCTGGTCTTCTTCAAGCTCGACGCGCGCACCGGGCAGCGGCTCGACCACGTCGGCATGGTGCTCGGGCACGACACCGAGGGCCATCTGATCTTCGTGTCGAGCCGCGAGGAGGTCAACGGCCCGACCATCGGGGACGTCGGCGGGGTCTCCCGGCTCGACGGCAACGGCTACTACGCCAAGACCCTGCGCAGCGCCAAGCGCCTGTGAGGGCGGCCGGTCACGGCCGTGGTCCTCTGGCCGGTCAGGCTGCCTCGTACTCGTGCGCCCGGCCGCCCCGCCACGCCACCCAGCCCGGGTCGTCGAGGAGGGCTTCGGCCTCCGGGAGACCGGCGCGCCGGAGGAACTCGATCACGTCCTCGTCACTGTGCGCGAGGCCCAGGATGGCCCCGCGTGCGGTGACGCGCCGGCCGCCCGTGGGAGAGGGCCGGTGGACGACTATCGGGACGTTGTCCATGTGTCCAGGATGCACCGGGCCAAGTCGTGAGGCCAGGAAGGGTGCGACGACGGGACCGCGGGCAGCGCGACATGACGACCTGGCGTCGCGGCCCGGCGCCGACCACGAGACACGGTGGGGACCGGGGGTCGGTCAATTCGGTGTACGGCGGTCGAGGGGAGCAGTAGAGTCCCGCCGAAACTTGCTGCAAGAATTTGCACAGCCGAGAGGGCCCCACCATGCCAGGCTTCGCCCCGCCCGTCGCCGATGAGCGCACGGCACTGACCGCCTACCTCGCCCACCAGCGGCGCGCGCTGCGCGTCACCGCCTACGGCCTGACCGAGGAACAGGCCCGCCTGACGCCGTCCGCGAGCGAGTTGAGCATCGGAGGACTGATCAAGCACGCCGCACGGTGCGAGGCCTTCTGGACCGACCTCATCCTTCAGCGGCCGCGCGGGGTGCAACGGTCGGCCGACGAGTCGGACGCCGACGAGTTCACGCTCGCCCCGGACGAGACCCTGGCCGGCGCCCTGGCCGCGCACGCGGCGGCAGCCGAGCGCACGGACGCGGTGATCGCCGGCATTCCGGACCTCGGCCGGGCGGTTCCGGTGCCGCAGGGACTTCCCTGGTTCCCCGCCGAGGTGCGGGAGTGGTCGGTGCGCTGGGTGCTGTTGCACCTGATCGAGGAGACGGCGCGGCACGGCGGGCACGCCGACGTCATCCGCGAGAGCATCGACGGCGCGACCCTCTTCCCGCTGCTCGCCACGGCCGAGCGGTGGCCGGACCCGTGGTTCCAGCCGTGGAACCCGCGCCCCTGAGTGGAGACGGAAGCCGCACCCGCTCCAGCCCCAACGTGCAAGTTCTTCCTGAAACTTGTCGCAAGATCTTGCCGACCGAGATCGCCGACTGCTTGACTCACCTGCGATCCGCGGTAGTTGAAGCACCTGCACGCGAGAGGAACAGCCATGAGCAGCGACTACGACGTCCTCGTCCTGGGAGGGTCGGGCGTCGACACGATCGTCTACGTACCCGAACTCCCCCTCCCCTACGCCGACAGCTACATGATCCGACCGGGCATCGAGACCCGGGCGGGCCAGACCGGGGACTTCGTGGCGCTCGGCCTCAGCACGCTGGGCCTGCGCACCCACCACGTCGACATGATCGGTGACGACCCGTCGGGTGATCTCCTCCGCGCGTTCCACCGCGACCGGGGCATCGACTTCACCGAGGTCCCGCTCCCCGGCGGTACCAAGCGGGCCGTCAACCTCGTCAGCCCGGACGGCCGCAGGCTGTCGCTGTACGACGACAGCCGCTCGCAGGAGTCCGACCGCCTCCCCGAGGACCTGATCCGGAAGCTGGCCGAGGCCAGCCGCCACGCGCACGTCTCCATCACCTATCCCTGTGCCTTCACCCTGCCCCTCCTGCGCGAGGCCGGCCTCACCGTCTCCACGGACCTGCACAACTGGGACGGCGAGAACCCGTACCACGAGGCCTTCGCCTACGGCGCCGACATCGTCTTCGTCTCCACCACCGCCCTGCCGGACCCGGAGCGGACCATGCGCCGGATCCTGGAGCGGGGTCGGGCCGAGGTCGTCGTCGCCACCGCGGGGGCCGAGGGCTCCTATCTGCTCACCGCCGACGACGGCCTCGTCCACATCCCCGCCGTCGCCCCGCGCGCACCCGTCGTGGACTCCAACGGCGCGGGCGACGCCTACGCCTCCGGCTTCCTCTTCGCCCACCTCGCGGGCGAGGACCCGCGACGGTGCGCCCTCCACGGGGCCGTCGCCGGGGCCTACGCCTGCACCGTGCCCGCCACCGGGAGCGACGCCATCGACCGCGCCGCCCTGATCGACGAGGTCGCCGCGCTCACCGGCTCCCGGTCCGCCGCGAAGGACGCCGAGTGACCGCCGGCTCCTAACACGTCGTCGTTTTGGGCGGAGGAGTGGCCGGCTCCGAAATCGCCCGCCGGCTCGTCGCCGAGGGCCATGAGGTGACGCTCGGCTCACGAGGACGCCCCACGGTCGCACCCGAGGACCACGGGGCGCGGTGGCAGGCCCTGGACGCCACGGACGCGAGCGCCTGCGACCGGGCGGTGGCGACGGTCGCGCCCCGCACGGTCGTCCTGGTCCACGGGCCGTCCGACGTCACGTGGTGCGAGGCGCATCCCGAGGAGGCGGCCGCGGCGCACCGGGCGGCGACGGCCCACTTCGCCGCGGTACCGGGCCTGGACCGCATCGTGATGATCTCGACGGACAACGTGTTCGACGGCAGGGGGGCCGAGAGCGTCGAGTCCACCCCGACCGCACCCGCCAACGCGTACGGGGTGGCGAAACGCGCCGCCGAGGAGGTGCTGCTGTCCCGGGCGGCCTCCCCGGCGACGGCCCTGCGCGTCAGCCTCGTCTACGGCCACGAGCCCGCGGGCGGCGAGAAGTGGCTGAACTTCTTCGCGTCCTGCGCCCACCGCCTGTCCCGGGGCGAACCGGTGGAGGCCCCGGCCGACCAGTGGACCACTCCGGTCCTCGTGGACGACGTCGCCACGGTGGTCGCCCGTCTCCTCGCGCACGAGGGCGACCTGCCGCCCGTGCTGCACCTGGGCGGCCCCGAGCGCGTCTCCCGTGCTGCACCTGGGCGGCCCCGAGCGCGTCTCCCGTGCGGCCTGGGCCCGCGAGATCGCCCGCGCCCTGGACGCGCCGACGGCCCTGGTGAACCCGGTCCCGAGGGCCGCCGGCCGCTACGCCTCCCGACCGCAGAACACGTGCCTGTCCAGCACGCTGCTCTCCAGCGTGCCCGGCATGGACACCGTCCCCCTTCAGGGCGTGGCGGCGGCAGCCGGGACCCTGGCACCCCTGTTCCTCCGCCACTGAGCCCCTACGAAGACCGAATCCCACTCGCCCCCGAAGAACGGCGTAAAGGATGGCTGAATTTACTGTTCACCTCAGCGGCCTCTACTCGTACTTCAACCGAAAAAATTCGATTTGCGCAAAGATGATGATTGTCATCCCGGGGCTCCGCCCCTATGATCATCCGGCGCTGCACATAAGTGCGCGCATCGCTTGATTTCACACCGGAGTCCTCGTGAAAAGAATATTGACCCGTGCCGCGACCGTCTCCGCGGCCGTCGTCACGATGAGCATGGTGCCGCTCGCCGGCACCTCGTTCGCGGCGACCTGCAGCGGTGCGGGCTGCGACAACCTCGGCCCGAGGGCCACGGGCTGCGAGACGGCGAGCGTCACCACGGTGCGGACCATCGACAACAACAGCCGCAAGGCCGAGCTGCGCTGGTCTGCGGGATGCAGCGCGGCCTGGGTCCGCGTGACGAACAACTCCTCGAACTCGGTCTTCAACTCGTACGGCTACATCGAGAAGTTCGACTCGGCCGGCAAGCTGATCCGCTCGCTCAGCGTCCGGGTCCCGGACACCACGGGCGGCTCGGACTGGTCGAACATGCTGGGCGGCGCCAGCTACTACTACCGCGTCTGCATCGCCTTTGTCGGCGACGAGTACCCGATGAAGTGCAGCACGAAGTTCTGAGACGCCGAATCGGGGGACGATGACCCGGACATTTTTCTCTGTTCATCAATTGTCCCCTAGTTCATGTTTCAGGCGAACCTTAGACCGTGTCTCACGTGGTGATCTTGGCGAGCTTCTTGTAGCAGGTCATGGCTGCAGCAAGGCCGAGGAAGGCGAGGAAGTGACTGCCCTTTCGTTCATAGCGGACGGTCAGGCGGCGGTATCCGAAGAGCCACGAGATCGATCTTTCGATCTTCCATCGGTGTCTCCCAAGACGTTCGGAGGACTCCACGCCCGGCCGAGCGATCCGCGGAGTGATGTTGCGTTCACGCAGCCACGCCAGGTTGCCGGCCGAGTGGTAAGCCTTGTCGGCCCGAACCTTTTCGGGGCGTCGCCGGCGAGGACCGCGGCGCGAGCGGACGGCCGGGATCCCAAGGACGAGCGGGCCAAGCGCTTGGACGTCGTTGACGTTCGCAGCGGACACCCCGACGACCATGGGCAGCCCCTGCGCGTCGGTCAGAACGTGCAGTTTGCTGCCCGCTTTGCCTCGGTCGACTGGATTTGGCCCCGCCAGCGAACCCCCCTTTTCGCGCGCACCGAGGCCGCGTCGACGATCACAGAACTCCAGTCGAGTCCGCTGCGGGCTCCGATCTCGTCCAGAATCACGCGGTGCAGGCTCCGCCATACTCCGGATGCGGTCCAGACGGAGAACCTCCGGTGAGCCGTCGCCGGCGACACTCCGAACGTCGGTGGCAGATACCGCCAGGCGCACCCGCTGGTCAACACGTACACGACGGCAGTGAACACGGCACGCTGGTCGACCGGCGCGGTGCCACCGCCCTGCGGGCGCGAGCGGAAGGACGGCAGCACCGGCTCGACCAATGCCCATAGGTCATCCGGCACGAGCCGCTGCGACAGATCCCCACCCATGGACGATCATGATGCCGCTGCCAGCCACCCGGCGACGGCCGGTGGAGCGTTGGGCTGGTTGCCCTCGCCACCTCAGAATGGGCGCATGGCTCCTCTCTCCATCGACCCGCGCTCGCTGAACGCCGACGAGCGCGCAGTGCTTGAACACATCCTGTCGGCGGAGTTCGATGGCGCGTCGCAACTGCGGAATCAGCTGGACCGCACCGAGGTGACCGCTGCCTGGGGACCCGACTCCGTGAGCGTCGATCTGCAGGTCCGGGAACCGTGCGAGCATGCGGCGCTGTCGACCGAGCTCGTTCCCGTGGACGCGCACGTCCATGACCCGTCCGGCGCCTACGTCGGCGAGATCCTCGTCTGGACGGACCGGGGAGCCACGCTCGCGGCCCTGGAGTTCGCCTGGGTCACCGACGAGATGCCCACGTCTCTCCCGACCGTCATGCACGGCCGGCTCAGCTGGCCGTCCTGACGGCTCCGCCCGCCCTCAGCCCCTATCCCCCGCAGGGGGCGAGATCACCACGTGAGACACGGTCTTAGGGAATGTGCGTTCATGTCAGCCGCATAGCAGTCCGACATTCCCAGGAAAGCGTCTCCGGCAGGATTCACGCGCCCACTCCTGACGACGCGGACGCCGGAAAACGGCTCTGCTCACCCGCCCCCGGTCCGCGGCACGCAGAGCTCGCGTCAGCCGGCGAGCACCGGTACCGCGTCCGTTTCGGGGTCGAGGCGTCAGGCACGGCCCGAGGGTCCGGCCCATGAGGCCCGCCGGGTCCGGGTCGCCGTCTCCCGCAGGATCAGTACGGCCGCCGCCGACGCCGAGGGGCCCGAGCTCCGTGTCGCCAGGGACGCGCCCGCGCGGCGTACCGCGTCGAGGCGGAGGCGCTGGACGCCGACGAGGGCCCGCAGGAAGGGCCGGTACGAAGGGTCCACCACGCCCGCGAGGGGGGCGGCCGCCGCCAGGTCGGTGGCGGCCCGGTCCGCCTGTTCCCCGACGAGCCGGCCCAGCGCCGCGCCGGGCCGGGTGAGGTCCGCGCCGTGGCGTGCCACCGCGTCGGCGGGAACGCCAGGCCGGCCCGCGCGCACGTCCTCGGACAGGTCTTCCAGGAAGTCGATGCGCTGCATGGCGCGGATGAGCAGGTGGCAGCCGTTCGTGAACACCGCCCGCGCCGGCGCGTCCGTGGGCGCGAGGAGACAGGCCGTGAGCATCAGTGCGGGCAGGGAGTACTCCCGTACGTACTGCTCCAGTTCCTCGTCGTCCGTGATGGTCCGCCACGCGACCTCGCGCGCGCATCCCCGCAGGAACTCGTCCACATGGACGCGCACGTCCGGGTGGCACTCGGCGGTGCGCACCAGGCAACGCAGCACGGGAAGTCCGGAGCGGCCCTCGGCGAAGGCCTTCCGCACGAGCCCGTCCCACTCCGCGAGCGCCGTCACCCGTTCGTCCGGCGTTCCCCGGTCGATCCGGTCGTCGGTGTCGTGCATGAACGCGACGGCGGCCACGACGTGCGGCAGCAGTGCGGCGGGGAGCAGCAGCCGCGCGGCCGCGTATTCGGCGGTCCTGTACCTCCGCACGGCCCGCCGCTGCCTTGTGTAGTCCTGCCGCAGCCGCGGCTCTCCGACCCCGGCCCGGTCGAGGGTCCGCTTCCACATGCCGGTCTCCTGTCGTCGTCGGCTGCGAGCTTACGGGCGCTGGGGCAGGAGATCCGGACGAGCCCCCGCCATCCTGTCTGGCCGGCCCGAAACAGACCCGGCGATTTCGGGACGCCTGCCGACGCGAACGCCGGGTACCCGACTCCGTACGGACCAGCGACGCGGACCGCGTTCACGACCGCTCTCGGGGAGAGAAGAACATGACAGTCAAGGCGATGGGTTGGGCGCACTCGTTCCCCATGTCAGGGGGTGTACGGGCCGGGCGACGGTGGACGCAGGAGCATCTGGCGTCCCTGCCGTGGGCCGCGCAGGAGCCCGAGACGGTGGACGCCATCGTCCTGACCGTCTCCGAGCTGCTCACCAACGCCCACGTCCACGCGCACAGCGACGCACAGCTCGTGCTCACCTGGGACGGCGACTGCCTCCACATCAACGTCCACGACGAGGATCCGACGCTGCCCCGGCCCCGTGACGCCGACGACGACGCGGTCTCCGGCCGGGGCGTGAGCATCGTGCAGGCCCTCGCCGACACGTGGAGCATGCGGTGCCAACGGCACGGCAAGACGGTGACGGCCTGCTTCCGCCCGGCCCGTTCGACCGGATCCCAGGACCGTGACGAGGATTCCCGCGGCGGGAAGCATCACGAGGGGGGCGAACGGTAGCCGGGCGGCGCAAGGTGTCCGTGACGCCGGTGGTCTACAGCGGGCCGGCGCCACCCGTGTGTCCGTAGTACGAAGCCACCTGATCGCGGTACGCGATCTCGTCGAGATGCTTCTCGCGGTGGAACTCGGGGGCGTTCTGGATCTGTTCCTTGGTGAGGTCCAGATGGATCCTCCGGGCCTCCGCGTCGATGCGCGAGATCGTGTTCGCGGGCAGGAGGACCTCCTTGCCGAAGATCCACACACCGGTGTCGACGACGACGTAGGCGTCGTCGACCTCTTCGGAGTGCTTGTCGACCTTGCCGATGCTCCCGTCGAGCGCCTCCACCTTGTAGCCGGTGAGGTCCGTGCCGACGGCGAAGTTGAAGGACGGCCGGTAGTTCCAGGCGTTCTCAGTCACGTGCGAACAACTCCTGTTCGGAATCGACGGCGGTCCGATCGGGCCGGGGCGTGTCGCCCCGGCCGTCTCCTCGTCCCGCCTCGGGCTCTGCGGATCGACCGCTTCTTCCTTCGTGTCGATCTCTGGCCTTCGGGTGCCCCGTCCCGCTGCCCGTATGCCGGCGTCAGCCGTGCGCTGCGGTTGTTCGTCCTGTTTCCCTCGAGGAGGTGTGAGTTCTCGGGTGCGGGTTACGCGGATCCCCGTAACCCGCACCCGAACGAGAAGGGTTTTCCCATGTCGAAGGTCGAGGAGTCCGTCGAGGTCGAGGTCCCGGTCCGCGCCGCGTACGACCAGTGGACCCAGTTCGAGACGTTCCCGCGTTTCATGGACGGCGTGGAGAGGATCGAACAGCGTACGGACACACTCACCCACTGGGTCACGGAGATCGGCGGAGTGCGCCGCGAGTTCGACGCCGTCGTCACCGAACAGATCCCGGACGAGCGCGTCGCCTGGACGACCGTCGAGGGTGAGGCGCGGCAGGCCGGCGTCGTCACGTTCCACCGTCTCGACGAGACCCGGACGAAGGTCATGCTCCAGATGGACTTCGCCCCCGAAGGGCTGACGGAGCAGGTCGGTGACACGCTCGGGTTCGTCAAGCGGAAGGTCACGGGCGACCTCAAGCGGTTCAAGTCGTTCATCGAAGAGCGCGGCGGCCAGGAGACGGGCGCCTGGCGCGGCTCGGTGTGAGGTCCGGAGGACGGCGCCGTGCCGCGGAGCCGGCCTCGGTGGCCCGTGAGGCATCGCGGTAGACGGGACGACGGCCCTGCCCCCGGGCGAGGAGGCAGGGCCGTCGCACGAATGCGCCTGGCTAGCGGATGTGCTTCTTGACCTCTTCGTAGACCGCCTGGTCCGTGTGCAGCTCGCTGTGGCCCAGGCAGGCGGTCGTGCTGTTGGCCGCGCCGGAGAGAGCCACGCTGTCTTTGGGGCTGATGACCATGTCGCACGGCGAGCGCCAGGTGGCGTAACGGAGGGGGCCGGGAGTCTCGTCACCGGCGTTGAGCACGTTCAGGAAGTCGGATCCCGGCCGCATCTCGACGCACGGAGCACCTCCGCACAGACGGGCGACGTCGGTGCCGTGGTTGGGGCCCGCCAGGGAGACCCACGCGTCGACCTTGGACGTGCCGCCGAGGTTCTTGAGGTAGTAGCGGGAGGACAACGCGCCCATCGAGTGGGTGACGACGTCCACCTTCGCGGCGCCGGTGGCGTCCAGCACGCGCTCGATCTCCTCGGCGAGCTGTTCGGCGGTGGTGGCGTTGGACCGGGTGGCGTCGTAGGTCCACTGGTCGAGGTGGCCGGCCGGCCAGCCGTCCGCCCGGAAGCGGTCGGCCATGGTCCGCCAGGTGGAGCCGTCGGAGTTCCAGCCGTGGACGAAGACGACGGGGTCAGGCTGGACAGCCCTGGGCCGGACGTCGGCTGCGAACGCCGGGCCGGCGGTGGGAAGAAGGGGCATGAGCGCGAGGAGGAGCGTGGACAAGCTCCGCGACAGGTTCTTGATCACGCTCGGTTTGTAGCGCGCCGACCAGCGGAACGGCGGGGCCCGCACGCGACGCTCACCCGCCCGGAGGCAGCGTTTCACCGCAGAAACGTGACAGCAGCCGATGCCGGACACATGCGCCCGGCCCCGCCGTGGCTCACGCGGGCGCGGGTCGGCCGGGCGGCGCACCGGCGCGGTTCCCGCCGTCGTTCAATACTGTAAGCAGCGGCCGCCTGTGCCGTACGAAGCGCCAGAAGGGGACTCGCGATGGCCCGTCTGAGGCTGGGACCGCTCCTGCGGCACGTGGACTGGACGTCGGGCACGAGCGCGACGGTGTGGGTCGAGGCCGACCGGGCGTGTACCGCGGAGGTCCGGTGCACGGGCGGCGCAGGGGGTTCGGCTCCGACGTTCCGCGTCGCCGGCCACCACTACGCACTGGTGGTCGTGACCGGACTCGCCCCAGGGTCCGCCACGGCGTACGAGGTGCTGCTCGACGGCGAGCGTGTGTGGCCGCTCGCGGACTCGCCCCAGCCGCCCAGCACCATCCACACGCCGTCGGTCCCGGCGACGGGCGCGGTGGTCGCCTTCGGCTCGTGCCGGTGGGCGGCGCCTCCCGTGGGCGAGCCCGATCCGGTGGGCCCCGACGTCCTCGACACCCTCTCCGCCCGGCTCGCCGCCGACCCGGACGCCGATCGTCCGGACGTGCTTCTCCTCCTCGGCGACCAGGTGTACGCGGACGAGACGTCCGACGACACCCGCGCCTGGATCGCCCGGCACCGGCGGTCGGCGGGCACCGGCTCGGCCGCCCCGCCGGACCAGGTCGCCGACTACGAGGAGTACACCCACCTCTACGACGAGTCCTGGGGCGACCCCGAGCTGCGCTGGCTGCTCTCGACCGTGCCCAGCTGCATGATCTTCGACGACCACGACGTCGTCGACGACTGGAACACCAGCGCCGCCTGGGCGGCCGACATGCGGGCAACGCCCTGGTGGCACGAGCGGATCACCGGCGGCCTGATGTCGTACTGGGTCTACCAGCACCTTGGGAACCTCTCCCCCGCCGAACTCGCCGAGGACGAGCTGTACGCGGCGGTGCAGGCGGCCGACGACGGCACGGAGGTGCTGCGCGCGTTCGCCGAACGCGCCGAGGCCGACCCTGTGACGGTGCGCTGGAGCTACCGCAGGGACTTCGGCCGCACCCGGCTGCTGATGGTCGACACCCGGGCCGCCCGGGTGCTGGAGGAGCACCACCGGGCGATGCTGGACGCCCAGGAGGCGGCCTGGCTGCGGGCGCAGGTGGTCGACGACTCCGGCGGCATCGACCACCTGTTGATCGGGACCTCGCTCCCGTGGCTGCTGCCCCCGATGGTCCACTTCGCGGAGGGCTGGCACGCGGCGCTCTGCCGGGGCGAACGCGGGCCGCGGTGGGCGCGTTTCGGTGAGTGGCTGCGCCGACGGGCGGACATGGAGCACTGGGCGGCGTTCCCCTCGTCGTTCGCGAGGCTGACGGAGACGGTCGCCGAAGTGGGGAGGGCCGCCGCCCACCCGGCGACGGTGTGCGTGCTCTCCGGGGACGTGCACCACGGATATGTGGCGGAGCCCGACTGGACCACCGGGCAGCAGCCGCGCTCCCGCATCTTCCAGCTCACCTGCTCGCCGCTGCACAACTCGGTGCCCATGATCATGCAAGTCGGATTCCGTTTCGGCTGGAGCCGGTTCGCCAAGGGGATCGGGCATCTCCTCGCCCGCCACGGACGGGTCACGAGACCGGCGGTCCGGTGGGAGCGCACCGGCGGACCGTGGTTCGGCAACCAGCTGATGACGCTCACACTGCACGGACGTACGGCGCGGCTGCGGCTGGAGAGGGCCTCGGCGGGTGCGAAGCGGGAGCGCGGCGGGACGGACCGCGCGGGAGCACGGCTCATCGGCGTCTACGACCGGACCCTGACGGACGGAAGGTGACGGACGGAAGGTGACCTCCCCGGACGAGCGCACCCCGCCCCCGCCGTCCGCACCGCCGCTACAGACAAAGCCCCAGCTCAGCGTACCCTTCCCCGGGCCTTGAGGTGGGCGACGGGGACCTCCGGCGCGTCCAGTCGGCCCCCGTCGTACCCCTTCACCTCGCCGAAGCGGTCGCCTGTCATCCAGGCCTCTCTCGCCTCGCGGATCTCCTCGTCCGTGCGGCCCACGAAGTTCCACCACATGACGATCAAAACTCATAATCGCAGGTCAGACGGGATGATGACCTCGAAGGTCAGCAAAAGTCAGCATGAGCGGCAGGAGTCGGCCCATGCTGATCGCCTTCATTTGACAATGATGTGGAGAACTCAGTTGCTGGGGGCAGGTGCGCGAGCCACGAGGCCCGGCCGGTTCCGGCAGCCCGTGCAACTGGTGAGCGCCGCCCCAGGACTGTTGCGCCAGCGCACCGCACATTCTGGTGCCGCGTCGGCCATCGTACGCAACCGCGAGATCCGAGACCGGCCCGCCGCCGACAGCGGGCCGGTCGCTCGTAGGGGCACGCGGCTCGGGCTGCTCAGCGCCGACCGGCGTCTCCCACCCGGGCGGTCACGGTGCCGTCGTCGCCTCGGCGGCCGGAACGACCGCCGTGCCGCGCGCCCGGGTGGCCACGATGGGTTCGGGGAGCACCTCGGCTCGGCCACTGTCGTCAACGGCTCGGCAGATGATCCGCAGCTCGAAGTCGACGGTCCGGCTCCGCCTCCCCTTCGCCGCCAGGCGTGCTTCCGCCTCGACGACGTCGCCGCCGCGAACCGGTGCGAGGAACTCGACCGACGCGTATCCGGCGAACAGGCTCTCGTGGCCGTCGAGGGTGATCGCCAGGTGCGTTCCGGCGTCTCCGAACAGCTTCAGGCCGAAGGCCCCGTCGACCAGGTTCCCCGCGTAGTGCGCCTCGGAGTACGCGACGTAGCGCTGGTGCACGACCTTCACGCGATCTCCTCGTGGATACGGCCGAGGCGGCGGGCTACGGTCTCGCCGTCCAGCGCGATGCCCGGGTAGCCGCGCTTGGCGAGTTCGGTACACATGCGGCGGTACTTGCCGACCCCGCCCACGTAGCCGAGGAAGGTCGTCGGCTTGCCGGTCACGTTCGAGCCCCGGTACCAGGAGTCGGTGGTGGCGTAGAGGGTCTGGGCGACCGTCTCCTCGGTGATCTTCACCCAGTCGGTCTGGGCTTCGGCCGTCGGCTCGATGACCTCGGCGCCGCCGGCCTTCGCGTGGCCGATCAGATCGGTGATCCAGTCCACGGCCTGCTCGATCGTGACGACGACGTTGCTCGCGAGCGCGGGGCTCTGCGGTCCCGCGATCATGAAGAAGTTGGGGAATCCGGCGGTCATGATGCCCAGGTAGGTCCGGACTCCGTCGCTCCACGCGTCCTGCAGTCCGCCGGTCTCCGGGGTGGAGACGCCGAGCGCGTACAGCGGGCCGGTGAAGGCGTCGAATCCGATCGCCAGGACGATGGCGTCGACCTCGTGGGAGCCGGCGCGCGTGACGATGCTGTCGCTCGTCATGGTTTCGATGGGTTCGTCACGAAGGGAGACCACCGAGACGTTGGGGCGGTTGAAGGTCTCGTAGTAGTCGGTGCCGAAGCAGCTGCGCTTGGCGCCGAGGGGGTGGAAGCGGGGTTCGAGGACCGCGGCGGTCTTCGGGTCGTGAACGATCCGGCGGATCTTCTCGCGTACGAACTCGGCCGCGGTCTCGTTGGCCCTCGCGTCGGTCAGGAGGTCGGAGAACTCGCCGCCGACGCCGTTGAACCCGCTGCGCTGGTAGGCCCGTTCGTAGCGCTCGCGCCGTTCCTCGTCGGAGACGTCGAACGCGGCGGCGTCCGGGATGCGGTCGGGGATGCCGCCGAGCGAGTGGCGGCACTCCTCGCGGATCGCCGCGTAGTGGCTCTTGATCTCGTCGACGTACTCCGCCGACAGCGGGGTGTTCCGGGCGGGGAAAACGTAGTTGGGGGTGCGCTGGAACACGGTGAGGTGCTCGGCCACCTCGGCGATGAGCGGAATGCACTGGACGGCGGACGACCCGGTGCCGATCACGGCGACGCGCTTGCCCGCCAGATCGCTCAGCGGAATGTTCCACCGGCTCGTCGAGACCGTGGTCCCGGTGAAGTTCTCCAGGCCCGGCACGTCGAAGTCCTTGGGCGCCGAAAGGCCGCCCGAGGCGGCGAGCAGGTGGCGGCCCCGCCGGGTCTCGCCGGAGTCGAGGGTCACCTCCCAGAGTCGTTCATCCGGGAGCCAGGTCGCGGACGTCACCCGGGTGCCGAAGGTGAAGTGCCGGCGCAGGTCGAAGCGGTCCGCGACGTGCTGGATGTAGCTCAGGATCTCGGCCTGGGGAGCGAAGCGCTCGCTCCACGTCCACTCTTGCAGGAGCTCCTGGCTGAACGAGTAGGAGTAGTAGACGCTCTCGACGTCGCAGCGTGCGCCGGGGTACGTGTTCCAGTACCAGGTGCCGCCGACATCGGGCGCGGCTTCGAATCCGGCGAAGGTCCAGCCCTTCTCGGCGGCCTTGTACGCCGCGTACAGGCCGGAGAACCCCGCGCCGACGCAGAGGAGGTCGACGACGGGGGCGGTGGAGGGAGTCTCGGTCATGCGTGTGCCTTCGGTTAGTCGAAATGCGGCTGGCATCCGGCCGTCAGGGCTTCGCCCCGGGCGGGGGTCCACAACCCCTCGATGCGTCGACATGCATGTGTCGGTCATCCGACTTAGTCGTATGACCATGCGAATCTAGACATGAGCACGCTCGCCGTCAATAGTCGAATGGCGATCGAGTTCCTGCCCGCTGCACGCGTCAGGCGTCGGCGACGCCTCGCAGGTGGCGCGCCACCTGCGCAACTGCCTCGTCCGTCTTGGTGAACACGCCCACTTCGGTGAAGAAGCCGTGGAACACGCCCGCATAGCGGGTCAGGGTCACCTCGACGCCGTCGCGCCGCAGCCTTTCGGCGTACGCCTCGGCGTCATCGCGCAGCGGATCGACCTCGGCAGTGAGGACGAGCGCCGGGGGGAGGTCCCGCAACGACGCGGCGCGCATCGGGGCCGCGTAGTGGTCGACCTCCCCGGTGCAATCCGGGCCGATGTACTGCTCCCAACACCAGCGGGCATCCTTACTGGTCAGCAAGGGTGCTTCGGCGAACTCCATCCAGGACGGGCTGGCGAACGTGTCGTCGACGGCGGGGTAGACCAGCACCTGCGACACGGGCCGGGCGAGTCCGAGATCGCGGAGCTTGAGGCACAGCGCGGCGGCGAGACCGCCGCCCGCCGAATCACCCCCCACGGCAATCGTGTCCGGATCGAGGCCGAGGCCCGGGGCCGACCGCCGCAGCCAGGCGAACGCGTCGAAGCAGTCGTCCAGCGCCGCGGGATAGGGATTCTCCGGTGCGAGTCGGTACTCCAGTGAGAACACCGCCCAGCCCGATCGGGCGGCGATCGCGCGGCAGACCTCGTCCACCCCGTCGAGGGTTCCCAGGACGAAGCCGCCACCATGCAGATAGACCAGCGTCGGCCGTGGGCCGGCGCCCGGCGGCGGACCGTCCGGGTGGTACAGACGTGCACCGATCCCGCCGGAACGGGTGGCAACGATCAGGGATTCGACCTGGTCGAGAGGGGTGAGCGGCCGTTCGGGCGGGGGTGTCGCCAGGGTTTTCCGCGCCACTTCGGCGCCCAGTTCACGTACGGGTTTCCTGAGGGTCTCGGCGATGAATCGCGCCACCGACCGCGCATCGGGGTCCAGCCGCTCCCAGTACGGGGGCTTCGCTTCATTCACTGTGTGGCCTCTCCGAAGTCATTGACAGGTCGCGACCTGTACCCCACCATCCTAGTCACCTGATCTAGTCAATTGACCATGACGATCACGGTCCATCCGAGATCCGAAGCAGCCGATGCACGGCGCACGTGATCTCCCGAAGTCGAAAGGACCGACGGATGACCGAAACCACGACGGCTCCCGCGGCGCCCGGCGCACCAGCGGCAACCGAGGTCGACGTAAGGATCGAGGACGACGCGACTCCCCTCGTCCGGCTGATCGGCCGCACCCTGCGCGATTCCGCTCGTGCGGGGCACGCCCACCTGGTGCTGCGGAGGCCGGCCGGCACCGTGGCGATCCGGTCCCATGACACGCCTCAGGCTGCGACGATCACCTTCGGCGACGGCGTCTCGGTCTCCAGCGGAGTCCTCGTCGAACCCGATGCCACGATCACCGTCGATCTGAACGCCCGGTTCGCCCCCGTCGCCGCCCCGTCGGGTGACGCCGAGCTCGCCGCGGACGCGCTGCTCGCGCTGTCGCCCCCGGTGCCGGACTGGCAGACGGCGGCCGCGCACTTCTGGAGTGCCGCGCGCTCCGTGCCGGGCATTCCGGACGTGCTCATCGCGGTCACCGAGGGCCCCGACGGCCTGGAACAGCTCGTACTCGGCGAGGGCGCGACGCACTACCTGATCGCCGGAGCCCCCGAGGCGCTCGCCGGAGTGTTCTCCGGAGCCGACGACCTGCTCGCCGTGCTCTCCACGGGTGCGCTCGGCATCCAAGGCACCATGTCCCAGCTGTCGGTCATGGTCGGCGCTTCCTGGAAGGTTCGTTTCGATGTCTGAACTCACCATGCCCGCCAACGGCGTCGACCGCGGCGAGGAGGCCGTTCGAGCCGTTCGGCTGGAGGCGACGAACCACGAGGGATCGTTCCTCGGCAAGACGCTGACCCCGAAGAAGTTCGCCTCCGGCATGGACTCGGGTTTCGCCTTCGCCGATCTCCTCTTCGGGCTCGACCTCGGCAACGCGCCGGTCCTCGGGTTCGCCTTCCCCGACTGGCGCGGACACCTGAACGACGTCTACTTCCGTCCCGACATGTCGACGCTGGTCGAGTGGGAGCCCGGGCGCCAGGCCGTGATCGGCGACTACTGGCTGAAGGACGGCAGGCCGGTTCCGATCTGTCCGCGCAACCTGACGAAGAAGATGACCTCGCGACTCGCCTCGCTCGGCTTCACCGCGACGGTCGCCGTCGAGATCGAGGCGACCGTCTTCGAGGAGTCCATCCACGAGGCGCGTGCCCGCGGATACCGCGACCTGACACCGCTCGGCGGGAGCGCGGGCACGGCCTATCACCTGGCGAAGTCCAAGGACTGGACCGGTTACATGAACGCCGTCGCCGATCGGCTCTCCGCGGTGGGCATCGAGTGGGAGGCCTGGAGCGACGAGGACGCCGCCGGCCAGATCGAGATCAACCTGGCGCCCGGCGACCCGCTCGCGGTCTGTGACGCCTGGGCACGGACTCGCCAGATCATGCGCGAGGTCGCGTTCGACCTCGGCCGCACGGTCACCTTCATGGCCAAGCCCACCGCGGGCTACGGGCAGGCCTCGCACATCAACCTGTCCCTCCAGCGCAACGGCGTCAACGCGTTCTACGCGGAGGAGGGGCCGTCGGAGACGATGCGCCATGCCGTCGGCGGTCTGCTCGCGACGATCGAGGGCAACACCTCGATCGTGCTCCCGCAGATCACCTCGTACCGACGCCTGGTGGACCTCAGCGGCCCGCCGGTCACCGTCAGCTGGGGC
Source organism: Streptomyces exfoliatus (assembly GCF_000725545.1). GTDB lineage: Bacteria > Actinomycetota > Actinomycetes > Streptomycetales > Streptomycetaceae > Streptomyces > Streptomyces exfoliatus. The sequence continues at coordinate 322,028 of NZ_JNZP01000012.1, forward strand.
ATCAGCAACAAGACCACCGCGATCCGGGCGGTGTGCGGACACCCGTCGTACTCCCGTCTGGAGTACCGGGTCCCCGGCGCCGACGCCAACCTGTACCTCGCGCTCGCCGGTGTGCTGGCCGGTGTGATCGCGGGTCTGGAGCGAGAGATCGAACCGCCGGAGCCGGTCGCGGAGATGGCCTGGTGCATGCCGCCCGGGGAGATCACCCGGCTGCCGAACACCATCACGAAGGCCGCCGCCGCCCTCGAAGCGGACCCGATCCTGCGCGACCTCCTCGGCTCCGAGTTCGTCGACTACTGGATCGGTTCGCGCCGGTGGGAGTGGATGCAGTTCCACACCGCGGGCGGCGATCCGTCCGCCGACCTCTCCGCGTGGGAGTCCGCCCGCTACTTCGAGCTGCCGTGAGCGCCGCGGGCGAGGGATCGGCCGCGGTACGGCCGCTGATCGGCATCACCGGCCGGCGGATCCTGCTGGACCTCATCAAGGGAGCGGACCGGCGATACGGCGATCGCTGCGCCGACAGCTACATGGCCGACTACGCGATCCGGATCGCGCGGGCCGGCGGCCTCCCCGTGCACCTCTCGTACGAGACGGACGCGGAGGCGGTCTGCCACTGGCTGGCCGGCGTGGTCATCACCGGAGGGCAGGACCTGCACCCGGCGTGCTGGGGAGGAGACACCTCCGTGGTGCGCGACGTCGACCCCCGCACGGACCCGATGGTCCACGACGCCGAGCGGGACGCGTACGAGCTGGCGCTCGTACGCGCCGCGCTCGACCGCGGGATTCCGGTGCTCGCCGTGTGCCGGGGCATGCAGGTCCTCAACGTCGCGCTCGGCGGCACGCTCGTCGCCGACCTTCCTCCCGGTGAGGTGCGGCACCTGTCGCAGGAGGCCGCTCTCACCGACGGCACGGACGATCACCTCGTGACCTTCGAGGCCGGCTCGATCGTGGCGGGGCTGTTCGGAGCGCGGGCCGTCACCAACTCGTGGCACCACCAGGCCGTCGACCGCTGCGGCACGGGGCTCCTCGTCACGGGCCGGACGGCCGACGGAGTGGTCGAGGCGGTGGAGCTTGCGGACGCGCCGGTGCTGGGAGTCCAGTGGCACCCCGAATGGATGGAGAGCGACGATCCGACGATGACGTGGATCGTCGAGGAAGCTCTCAAACGCCTGTGAGGGGCCGGCCCGAGTGCGCGCCGACGGATGACGCACTCGGGTCCGGGCTGGGGCACGGCGCGGTCAGCGCTCAGGCGAGCTTCACGGCCAGCCACGCGTCGAACACGTCGACGACGGTCTGCGCCTGCTGCGCGGCCCGGGAACGGTCGCCGTACGTCAACCAGTTCACGACGAACCCATCGGAAAGGGTACCGATGACATAGCCGATCTCGTCGATCGTCTCGGGCGGGACGTTCTGTCCGGCGGCCGCTCTCGCGAGGATCGATCGCACCACGTTGAACGCCTCGTTGTAGACGGCCACCGCCGGATGCTCTTCCTGGCGCTGCGCCCAGCTGATCAGCTCGAAGCTCGCGGACGCGAATTCCGGGTCGGACTCGAGATACCAGTCAAGGACGCCCCGGAGCATCGCACGCGCGGTCACGACCAGGTCGCCGTGCACGTCGCTCTCGATCAGAACCTCGCGGTACCGCTCCGTCAGCCTCTCGAAGACGGCCGTGAACAGCAGCTCCTTGGTCTGGAAGCAGTAGTGCAGGGTCGCAAGCGGAGCGTTCGCCTGTTCGGCGATCCGGCGGGTCGTGGCACCGTCGACGCCGCGGCTCGCGATCACCCGGATGGCGGCGTTCACCAGCTCATCCCGCCGCTCGGCCGCCGGTACGCGTGCCACATCTACCCCCTGGTGAAGTTGGCCGATTGATCAAGTCAGCGTCCAGGTTACCAGGCGGTATGTCCATATCGACCCGCGCGCCGACCCCTCCGCAAAATAGTTGGTCATATGACTTGATCGTACGACCGTAATGAAGAAGCATGGCTCCCACCCCTCGCGAAGACCCCGTGCGGCCATCACCCCCACGACGAGGGCTCGCCGGCAGCCATCTGCGCCCGGCCAGCGGCGGCGGACCGCTCGCCACGTTCTGACTCGTTCGAATCGCCCGGCTCGGGCCCCGTGGGGCGACACCCCGACTCGCAGCCTTCGGCGGAGATCCGGATACCGAAGAGACCTCAAGGAACCGAGGAAAATGGCACTCAGAGAACTGCTTTTCCTGCTCGCCGACGTCTGGATGATCGCCGTCGGATTCACCTTCGGGTGGAAGTTCATCCGGAACTACGGGAACTATCTTCTCGGCCTCGAATGGATCATCGTCGCCACCTCCGGGTCGAACTTCTTCGTCTACGCGGCCGTGGGGGCGACCGAGGAAAGCCCGATGTACACCCTGGCCTTCTTCTTCGATCAGTTCTCACGGTCGGTCGGCATCACGCTGATTCTCGTCCTGGGCCTGATGCGCGTGACGCACCGGTACAAGCCGTCCGTGGGGACGGACGTCGGGGTGTTCGCGTTCGCCACCGCGGTCGGCCTCGCTCTGCTGCTCTTCGGCGAGCGGCTCGGCACGGGGGTCGCGATCTTCCTGATCGCCGTCAACGTCCTGACCACCCTGTTCCTGATCTATTTCTCGAAGCGCCTCTGGGCTATCGGCGCGAAGGGGTGGGCCGTCGGCGCGGGGCTGGCGACCGCCGCCGGCTGCGTCATCGCGTGGACGTACGACTTCGTCCACATTCCGGGCGACGACGAGGCGCACACCCTCTTCTACATCGGCGCGCTGAGCACCTGGGGCTTCCAGATGTTCACGTACTACTTCGCCTACCGCGCCCTGCACCGCCACAACGAGTCGGTCGGTGCCGAACCGGACCTGCGCGAGCCGAGCCGAGCCGACGCCTGACCATCCGCGTTCAAGGCGGCGAAACGACGGACAACGTCCCATGCAGAGAAAGCAACCGTGGTCGTGAAAGAAACACCTCAGCGGGAGGAAGACGTGACTTCTCGCCGTCCTCAGCCGGCCGTCAGGCCCGAGCGGATGGGAGAGGCCCCGCCCACCGCGACGCTGACCGAATTGCTGGCGGAGCGGACGCGGCAATCACCTGACCGTGAGTTCCTCCGTTTCGAAGACGCGTCGTGGACCTTCGCGGAGATCGACGCCTGGACCTCCAGGCTGGCGCATCGGCTGATCGAGGTCGACGGCGTCCAGCCGGGTGATCGTGTCGCGATCATGCTCCCGAACGTCGTGCAGTGGCCGGTCGTGTGGCTCTCCGCGCTGAAGGCCGGCGCCGTGGCGGTACCGGTCAACTCCTCGTACAAGCGGGCGGATCTCACCTTTCTCCTGCGGGACTCGGGAGCCCGGGTCGTGTTCACCGACCACGAGCGGGTGGGCCTCCTGAAGGAGGTCGTCGACGTCGAGGCCGACTTGACGGACCTCCGCGTCGTCGACGTCGCCGACGACGGGTCCGCGGCCTTCCCGGCGACCGCTCCGGCGCTGCGCCCCACCGCCGAGACCCTGGCGAACCTGCAGTACACGTCCGGCACCACCGGTTTCCCCAAGGCGTGCATGCTCACCCACGACTACTGGGTGCGGCTGGGCTGGACCTGCGCCGCGGGGACCGGCCTCGGGTCCGACGACGTCCTGCTCACCGCGCAGCCGTTCTCCTACATGGATCCGCAGTGGAACACCGCGCTCGCCCTGACGGTCGGGGCCCCGCTGGTCGTCCTGCCCCGTTTTTCCGCATCGGGCTTCTTCGCCGATGTCCGTCGCCATCGAGCGACGTTCTTCTACGTCCTCGGATCCATGCCGACGCTGCTCTTCAAGCAACCGCCGAGCCCCGAGGACCTGGACAACCAGCTGCGTCTGGTGCTCTGTTCGGGCATCCCGACCGGGATCCACGCCCAGCTGGAGGAACGCTGGGGCGCGCCCTGGCGGGAGATCTACGGCATGACCGAGTCCGGCGTCGACCTGTTCGGTCCCGTCGGGGACACGAGCTGCGTCGGGAGCGGGAACCTCGGGATTCCGGTGCCGACGAAGCGGGTCCGTGTGGTCGATCCGCAGGGGGGCGATCTCCCCGACGGCGAGCCCGGAGAGCTGATCGTCTCGGGCGAGCCGATGATGCGCGGCTACTGGAACCGGCCGGAGGACACCGCCCGGGTGCTGCGGGACGGCTGGCTGCACACCGGCGACGTCGTCGTCCGCCCGCCGGACGGCGGCATCCGGCTGGTCGGCCGGATCAAGGACATGGTGCGCCGGGGCGGCGAGAACATCGCGAGCGCCGAGGTCGAGGCCGCCCTCGAACGTGACGGGGAGGTCACGGCCGCCGCCGTCGTCGCCGAACCCGACGAGATCCTCGGGGAAGAGGTCAAGGCATTCGTCCAGTTGTCCGCCGGGGTGCCGGCGGACCGTACGACCGCCGCGCGGATCGTCGACCGGGCCGGCCGTCAGCTCGCCCGCTTCAAGGTGCCGCGCTACGTCGAGTTCGTCGCCGACTTCCCGCGGACGCCGTCCGCGCGCGTGTCCAAACCCGCGCTCAAGGCCCGCGCTGCGGCGGAGCCCGGCATCACCTTCGACCTGGGCGGCCGGCGCGGGACCGGCGGCGTGCCCACCGCGCCCACGGACTTCCTCGGCATCGACGTCGTCCGAGGCGTGGCGGTCCTGACCCTGCGCCGTCCGGAGAAGCTGAACGCCCTGGACGTCGCCACGCGGCTGCGGCTGGCGAGCGCCGTCCGGGAGGCGGGCACCGACGAGAACGTGCGCGGGATCGTCCTGACCGGCGAGGGCCGGGCCTTCTCCGCGGGCGAGGACCTCAGATCCGTGCCCACCTCGTACGCGGAGCTCCGTACGGCCTTCGAGAGCTTCCACGACATCACCCGGGCCATCGTCCAGACGCGGGTACCCGTCATCGCGGCGGTGAACGGCCTGGCGGTGGGCGGCGCCTCGGAGATCACCCTCTGCTGCGACGCGCGGATCGGAACCCCGGCGACGGAGTACTACCAGCCGGAGAACGGCCGCGGCATCACGATCTCGAACGCGTCGAGCCTGTTGCTGCCCCGGATCGTCCGGAACCACGCGATGCGCACGGTCCTCGGCTCGCCGCGGATCGGAGCCCAGGAGGCCCTGCGGATCGGCCTCCTGGACGAGATCGTCGCGCCCGACGAACTGCTCGACCGCGCCGTCGACCTGGTCGTCGAGTGGACACCGGAGAACAACACGACGGCGCTCCACCTCGCGCTCCTGCGGCCGCGTCTCGACGAGATCGAGCAGGCCTTCGCCCGGGAGGACGACGCCGCCCGGAAGACCTGGGAGAGCGGGGTGCTCAGCGCCGGCATCGAGGGCTTCTGGACCGCCAAGAACGCTCGGGAATAGCTGCGCCACAGGGACCGGAACGGCCCTTCCCTGAAGAACGACAGAGGAGACGACGTGATCGAGACAGAGGCCGCGGTACTCACTGCGGTGAACGAACCGCTTGAGCTGACCACGATCCAGGTGGACGACCCCGAGCCCGACGAGGTGCGCGTCGCGGTCACGCATGTGGGCCTGTGCCACAGCGACCTGCACTACATGACCGGCACGGTGCCGACCGGCCTGCCCGTGGTGGTGGGGCACGAGGTGGCGGGGGTGGTGGAGGCGATCGGCTCGGCCGTGACCGCACTGCGCGTCGGCGACCGCGTGGTCGGGGCGTTGACGCCGTCGTGCGGCCTGTGCGCCAACTGCGAGGCCGGCCGGTCGACCCAGTGTCAGCGTGTGGCGGAGGTCCGGCGTCGCCCGCGCCCCGCGTTCCGGCTGACGGACGGCGGACCGGTCGAGCGGCTCGGCGACGTCGGCGCCTTCTCGCGCCACACGCTCATGCGGGAGAACGCGCTGGTGCGGCTGGACGAGGCCGTGCCGCTTCACGTCGGGTGCCTCCTGGCGTGCTGTGTCATCACCGGCGTCGGCGCCGTCTTCCGCGGTGCCCGGGTGCGTCCGGGAAGCACGGTCGCGGTGATCGGCTGCGGTGGTGTCGGGTCGGCCGTCATCCAGGGAGCCAGGCTGGCGGGGGCATCGGCGGTCGTCGCGATCGACCTGGACGAGGCACGACTGGAGGCCGCGCGCGGCTATGGGGCGACCCATGTCGTCAACGGCGGCGTCCAGGATGTTGCCGCCGAGGTGCGGAGCCTGCTGGGCGACGGTGTCGACTACTCCTTCGAGGCCGTCGGCTCGGCGCGCACCGCGGCCACGGCACTCGCGGTGCTGCGGCCGACCGGCACCGCGTGCCTGGTGGGCATCGCCCCGGAGGGCACCGAGCTCACGCTGCCCGCGTCGGACTTCTTCTTCGGCGAGAAGCGCCTCATCGGCTCGTACATGGGCTCGGGTCAGGTGCGCCAGGACATCTCCCAGCTCGCGCGCCTGTACCAGCAGGGGCGGCTGCTGCTCGACGAGATGGTCACGCAGGTGATCCCGTTCGGCAAGATCAACGAGGGCTTCAAGGCGATGCGGAGCGGTGACGTGACGCGGATCGTCCTCGACCTCCAGGCCTGACCGACCACGGATGCAGAGGTGAATCACATGACGAGTGGCGAGACGACGATCCCCCAGCCGGTGAACTACATCGCGGACGCCTGGAGCGACTGCGAGACGGTCCCGGGCGAGTGGAACGTCGACCCGAACACCCGGGAACCGGTGCACCGCACGGTCACGACGGGACCCGGCGACATCGAACGGGCTCTGAAGCACGCCGAGCGGGTGTACAGCATCGGCCGCTGGGACGACGAGGCCCGCCAGGAGCGCGCGGACACCCTCGAACGCGTGGCCGCGCTCGTCGAGGCCCGGGTCGAGGACATCGCGCGCACCGACTCCCTGACCAGCGGCGTGCCGATCGGCGTCACCCGGAAGGTGGCGGCGTTCCTGCCCGCCAGGATCCGGGCGACGGCGGCGGAGCTGCGGAGCATTCCCCGGGTGAGGGCCCTGGCGGCGGGTGGCCGTGACGTCCGCCTGTACAAGGTTCCGTGGGGACCGGCCGCGATCCTCACTCCGTGGAACGGACCGAGCTTCATCCCGGCGGCGAAGGTCGTCAGCGCGGTCGCGGCCGGCTGCCCGGTGATCCTCAAGCCGTCGGAGCACGCTCCGGGCAGCGCGCAGATCGTCGTCGAGTGCTTCGTCGAGGCCGGGCTGCCCGCCGGTGCCCTGCAGCTTGTGCACGGCCGGGGCGACGTGGGCGCCGCGCTGACCGGTGACCCGCGCGTCAAGGTCGTGTCGTTCACCGGCGGTCCGGCGGCCGGGCGCGCGATCGCCCGGGCCGGCGCGGAGGACTTCAAGGTCCTCCAGCTGGAGCTCGGCGGCAACAACCCCGTGCTCGTCCTCGACGACGCCGACGTCGAGGTCGCCGCCGACGGGATCTTCGAGGGCATGACCAAGCTGAACGGCCAGTGGTGCGAGGGACCGGGCAAGGTCCTCGCGCCCAGGCGCCTGGTGGGGCCGCTGGTCGAAGCGCTGGCCGAGCGCATCTCCAAGGTCGTGGTCGGTCATTCGCTCGACGAGGGCGCCGAGCTCGGCCCGATCTCGAACGCGCCGCACTTCGCGACCCTGCAGAGCCGGATCGAGGGACTGCGTGCCCTGGGGGCCACCGTCCACCAGCCGGCCCGGCTGCCCGAGCTCGACGGCTTCTTCCTCTCACCGGCCGTCGCCGCCGGGGCCGACCCGGCGAAGGCCACCGCGGAGTTGTTCGGCCCCCTCGTCTCCGTGCACGCCGTCGACTCCGACGAGGAGGCGCTGCGCGTCGCGAACGCCCACCCCTCGGGACTCGACGCCTACGTCTTCGGCGGCGACACCGAACGCGCCATCGACGTCGGCTCGCGGGTCCTGGCCGGCGAGGTGCGGATCAACGGCGCGAAGATCGCCGATCTCGGCGACGATTCCGCGCAGAGCTTCTGGGGGCCGTCCGGCATCGGCGGTCACGGCCCGGCCGAGTCGGTGCGTGTGTTCTGCGGAGACCGGGTCGTCGGTGTGGACGCACCGGACCTTCCGCTGTGAAACGCCCGTGAAACGAGCCGCTGCCATGGACCGAACACGGGTGAAGGACGCAGCGGCTGAAGGCTGACGTCTCCGGACCCAGCCGTCGAGATCACCCGACGCACACCCAGAGCCGCTGGAGAACCCTCATGCTCAACCTCTCGATCCTCCTCGAAGACTCCGCCCGCACGTTCCCGGACCGGGACGCGCTCGTGCTCGGCCCGCACCGGCTGTCGTACCGACAGGTGGACGAGGCGGCGAACCAGGTCGCCAACCTGCTGGTGTCCCGGGGCATCCGGCCCGGCGACAAGGTCGCCCTCAGCTGCCCCAACCTCCCCGCCTTCCCCATCGTCTACTACGGCGTGCTCAAGGCGGGGGCGGTCGTGGTACCGCTCAACGTCCTGCTCAAGGGCCGCGAGATCGCCTACCACCTGGCCGACGCGGACGTCTCGGCGTACTTCTGCTTCGAGGGGGCCCCTGAGCTGGCCATGGCCGCGGAGGGCCATGCCGGATACCAGGAGGCCGGAACGGTCGAGCACTTCTTCGTCATCACCGCCGACCCGGAGGCTCCCTGCCCGATCGCCGGCGCCGAGACGCTCGGCCGGGCTCTCGCCGGCATGAGCACCGCGTTCGCTCCGGTGGTCACCGAGCCGAACGACACCGCGGTGATCCTGTACACCTCGGGGACGACGGGGCGGCCCAAGGGAGCCGAACTCTCCCACGCGAACATCATGATGAACGTGCTGGCCGACAACCGGCTGTTCCGCAACGAGCCCGCCACCGACAGCCACGTGGTGTGCCTCCCCCTCTTCCACACCTTCGGCGCGACGGTGCAGATGCACGCCGGGTTCTCGGTCGCCGCGACCTTGTACCTCGTGCCGCGCTTCGCCGCGCGTGAGGTGGTCGAGCTGATGAGCCGCGAGACCATCACGTTCTTCGCGGGTGTTCCGACCATGTGGTGGGGGCTGCTCGACGCCCTCACCGAGGACATCGACGTCCACCGCATCGCCGGGAACCTGCGGATCGGGATCTCCGGCGGCGCGGCCCTGCCGGTCGAGATCCTCAACCAGGTCGAGCAGCGCCTCGGCATCACCGTGCTCGAAGGGTACGGGCTGTCCGAGACGTCGCCCGTGGCCACGTTCAGCGATCCCCGGCTCGCACCCCGGCCGGGCTCGATCGGCGTCCCGATCTGGGGCGTGGAGCTGAAGCTGATCCGGCCGGACTGGACGGAGGTCACCCGGGCCGGGGAGGTCGGCGAGATCGCGATCAGAGGTCACAACGTCATGAAGGGCTACTACAACCGCCCGGAGGAGACGGCCGAGGTGATCCGCGACGGCTGGTTCCGCACCGGAGACCTCGCGCGGCGCGACGAGGACGGCTTCTACTCCATCGTCGACCGCGCGAAGGACCTCATCATCCGCGGGGGTTACAACGTCTACCCCCGCGAGATCGAGGAGGTGCTGCTCACCCATCCCGCGGTGAGTCTGGCGGCGGTGGTCGGTGTCCCGCACGACAGCCACGGCGAAGAGATCAAGGCTTTCGTGATCCCGGCGAAGGACGCTGTCGTCACCGCCGACGAGCTCGTCGCCTGGAGCAGGGAGCAGATGGCCTCCTACAAGTACCCCCGCGTCGTCGAACTCGTGTCGAGCCTGCCGATGACCTCCACCGGCAAGATCCTCAAGCGCCGGCTCGTCTGAAGCTCCCACGAACCCCGGACCACCCGAGGCGGTCCCACCCCTCAGCCGCCGTCGTAACCGTCACCGCCCAGGAGGAGCAGCGAGATGAAGACGGACCACGTCGAATACACCACCTTCACCGGGTGGATCGACCCTCCTGGCGGCGTCCGGCCCGCCCTGGCCGACGACGTCACCTGCGAGGTCGCGGTCATCGGCGGCGGCCTGGCGGGCATGTCGACCGCCCTGCGACTGGCCGAACGCGGCCGGGACGTGGTGCTGCTGGAGGCCGAGTTCTGCGGGCACGGCTCCGCCTCGCGCAACGCCGGGCAGGTGGCGGGCGCCCCGGGGGGCGACATCCAGCTCCTGAGCATGCTCCACCGCAAGACGTTTCCCGGCATCGTCCGGTTCGCGGAGAACTCCGCTCACTTCCTGGAGCGGCTGATCGAGCGGCTGGCCATCGACTGCGACTACGAGGCCACGGGCAACGTCTGCGCCGCCGTGTCCCGTGGACAGATGGGCCGCGTGCGCCGCGTGACGAAGCTCCTGCGCAAGGCCGGCGCGGACGTCGAGCTCGGTACGAGCGCAGAGCTCGGCATCCCGCGCGGATTCCTCGGCGGCATGCGCGAGTCCGTCGGCGGAATGATGAATCCGGGCAAGTTCAGCCTCGGCATCCGCCGTGCCGTCCTCGCGTCCGGCGCCCGGGTCTTCGAGCGGACGCGGGTCTCCGAGGTCCGTCCGACCGGCGATCACGTGGTGATCAACACGCCTGGGGGCGAGGTGCGAGCGCGGCGGGCCGTGCTCGCGACGAACGCCTTCGGCGGCGACCTGGCCATCACCCCGAAGCGGCTCTCCGTGCCGATCTGGGTCAGCGAGGTGGAGACCGAGCCGATCGACCCCGACCGCCTGGCCGCACTGGGATGGACCAGCCGGTCGGGTGTGGTGACCCAGCACAACATCATGGAGAACTACCGGCTGACCTCGCGCGACACCATCGTGTTCGGGGTCCGCCGGCTCCAGCGGGGCAGGACCTGTCCCCTCCCTCCGAGGAAGCCGGACGAGGCCGTCGTCGCCGAACTCGCGCGCGCCTTCGAAAGGCGCTTCCCCGCACTCGCCGACGTCGCGGCCGCCCGGGCCTGGGGCGGATGGATCGCGATCACCCCGTCCTGGCTCCCGGTCGCCGGCACGACCCGCGACGGCGTCTACTACTCGGTCGCCTGCAACGGCCACGGCCTCGCCCAGGCCCCCTACGTCGGCTCCCTCATCGCGGACCTGATCGTGGACGGCCGGCAGCACGAGGACCTGAAGACGCTCTGGGCGAAGAAGCCCGACTTCCCCCGCCCGCTGATGATGGGCGCCGTGGGACTGCGGACCATCTGGACGGTCGACCGCTTCAACGACCTGATCAACGGGAGCCGACGGAACGCCCGGCGCGGCGCCGCTCCGAGCTGAGGCATGGGTGACCGCGAACCGTCCGTCGTCTCCGACGCCCCGCTCCCCGCTCACCCGGTGGCACAGGTCCTTCCGCTTCCGGACAATGCCCTTATGAGGACCGATGTCGACACCCTCCTCCACCGTCTGGCCCAGCAGCTCAGGCCGCGGACGGAGGAATCGGTCGAGACCCTGCTGCGGTACACCCGCGGCGAGCTGTCTGAACCCTGGGGGTACGACGAGGTCGCGGATCTCGTGGCCGAGGAGACGGCCGGGCACGTCGTCGCGTTCCTGGACCTGCTGGAACACGGCGCCGACGCCGCGGAGGCCGCGCCGCCGCCGCAGTCCCTGGAGCTCGCCCGCAGGCTCGCCCGGAGCGGGGTCCCGATCAGCACGCTCCTGCGCGGCTACCGGCTCGGACACGTCGCCCTGCTCCAGCTGGTCCAGACCGAGGTCCTCACGCTCACCGACGATCCCGAGCTGGTCAACGCCGCGGCACTGCGCCTGATGGCGGCGGGTTTCGGGTACGTGGACCGCAGTTCCGCACACGTGGTCGCGGCCTACCAGGAGGAACGCGACCGCCGACTGCAACGGCGGCTCCTGCTGGCCAATGAGGCCGGTCGCCGGATCGGGACCACACTGGACATCGACCGCACCGCGCAGGAGCTTGCGGACGTCGGCGCCGACGGCTTCGCCGACCTCGTCGCCGTCGACCTCGTCTCCTCCGTCCTCGACGACGAGGACGTCTCGCCGCCGTCGACCCCGCCGTCGCTCCGTCGCGTCGCCCGGCGATCCGTACCGGGCGGCGACGCCAAGGAGCTTCCCGTACGGATCGGACGGACACACAGCTACCCCGCCGATTCGGAGCCGGCCCGCGCGCTGGCGACCGGCACGCCCGTTCTGCGCCGTGGCGGAGCGAGCGGAGGCCTCGCAGGTGGTGACGGGTTCCACTCAGCCCTCCTCCTCCCCCTGGTGGCCCGCGGGGAGACGCTGGGCCTCGTCCAGTTCCTCCGTACGGGGAGCGGCGCGCCCTTCGACGACGACGATCTCCTCCTCGCCCAGGAGATCGCCGCCAGAGCGGCGGTGTCCATCGACAACGCCCGCCGGTACACCCACGAGCGTTCCACCGCGCTCGCCCTCCAGCGCAGCCTGCTGCCGCGGCACGCCGTGGAGCAGTCCGCCGTCGTCACGGCCTCCCGCTACCTGCCCAGTGGCTCCCGCGCGGGCGTGGGGGGCGACTGGTACGACGTGATCCCGCTGTCCGGAGCCCGCGTGGCCCTCGTCGTGGGTGACGTCGTCGGACGCGGACTGCGTGCCGCCGCCACCATGGGCCGCCTCAGGATGGCCGTGCGCGCCTTCGCGGACATCGACCTCATGCCCGACGAGCTGCTCACCCACCTGGACGACGTGGTCATCCGGCTCCAGCACGAGGAGGGGGAGGAAGCGGGCGAGACCAGCGCCACCTGCCTGTACGCGGTATACGACCCGGTCTCCCGCGTGTGCTCGCTGGCCAGCGCCGGACACGTCCTGCCCGCCGTGGCCACTCCCCCGGACGGAGCGGGCGACGCGCCGGGCTCCCGGTCGGTCGAGTTCCCGGAGATGCCGATCGGCCCGCCGCTGGGCCTGGGCGGACTCCCCTTCGAGACCGTGCAGTTCGAACTGGCCGAGGGGAGCCTGCTTGCCCTGTTCACGGACGGTCTCGTCCAGAGCCGGGCACGGGACGTCGACACCGCTCGCGAGCTGCTGCGCGACGGCCTGGCCCAGGGGTCCGCGTCCCCGGACGAGGTCTGCGACCGTCTGATCGCCGCGCTGGTGCCGGAGCGGGCCGTCGACGACATCGCCCTCCTCGTGGCCCGCACCCTGTCGCTCGATCCCGGTCACGTGGCCACCCTCGACGTTCCCTCCGACCCGGCGGCCGTCGCCGGGGCACGCCGCTTCGCCTCCGAAACGCTGACCGCCTGGGGCCTCGACGGGCTTTCCTTCACCACCGAACTCATCGTCAGCGAGCTGGTGACGAACGCGATCCGCTACGGCCGGAGTCCGATCCGGCTGCGGATGATCCGTCAGTCCACGCTGACCTGCGAGGTATCCGACGCCAACAGCACCGCTCCGCACCTGCGCCGCGCCCGCACCTACGACGAGGGCGGCCGCGGACTGCTCCTCGTCGCCCAGCTCTCCGAACGCTGGGGCACCCGCCACCACCGCGAGGGAAAGGTGATCTGGGCGGAACAGGCCCTGCCCGCGGACGGTCTCCTCACTCTCCCGGCGACCTGACCTCCCCGCCCGCGTGGCCGTGGGAAGGCCAGGTCAGGTCAGGCCGCGTACGTCTTGAGGTACGCGATCACCATGCGGCGCGCTTCGTCGATCGTGGCGTCGTCGCCGGCCGGTGACTGCCGGAACGCGACGTCGAAGAGGCGGTTGCCCACCTCGAAGGCGAGCTGCAGCGCGAGCCGGGGGGTGTCGGCGGATACCAGACCGCGCTCGACGAGAAGGCGCCAGAACCGGTCCGCCTGAGCGGCGTCGAATTCCCGGACCAGGACGGCGAGCGCCTCGCTGCGGCCCGAGAACCACAGCTCGACGCAGCTCGGATGCTCGCGGAAGTAGTCGCGCAGGGGGTCGATGACGGCGTCCGCGGCCTCCCGCAGCGTGGACAGCGAGGAGCCTTCCAACGCGGCGGTGACGAGCTCCTCGATCACCCGCAGGTGCCGGCGCAGGAGCTCGGCGTCGACCTGGTGCCGGTCGGGGAAGTAGTGGTACATCGAGGCGACCGGGATGCCCGCCCGCTCACCGACGGCCTTCAGGGTGGCCGCCTCGTAGCCCTGCTCCCGGAGCAGGGCCTCGGCGGCGTCCAGGATGGCGCGTCTCCGCTCCATGCCACGGCGCTGCACGGCCGGACGGGCCGACGCCGGGGATGCGGACTTCTTCTCGAACACAATTCGAGATCGTATCAGCCACACATCGGCTTCCCCCGGGTGAAGCGAGGTGGCAGGCCCTGCCGTAACCGACGCCGATCACCACAACCCGGATTGACTACGCGCATCACCAAAACTTAAACTCGAATCGAGTTTGACTTTAGAGTTCATCCCTGGCGCCGAAAACCCCACGACGAGAGGAACTGGCATGGCCACATACACCGAGCGCGACGTCGCGGTGATCGGCAACGGGCTCATGGGGGCGTCGATCGCCCGTGCCCTGGCGCGTTCCGGCTGGAGGGTCACGGCATACGACCCGGACACGGCACGGGCTCGGGTGCTGGCGACCGAGCTGCCGGGGATCAAGGCCGAGGCGGACCTCGAAACGGCGGTCGCGTCCGCCCCCCTTGTCCTGACCTGCGCCCCGTCCTACGAAGCCGTGCTCCGAAGCCTGGAGTGCGTCGGCGACTGGAACGGCAAGACGCTCCTCAATACGGGGACGAGCTCGACGGCGGAGGCGGAGCACGCCGCCGCGTGGGCTGCCCGGAAGGGCGTCCCCTACCTGGACGCCGCGATCCTCTGCTTCCCCCAGGACATCGGCACCGAGCGAGGCTACGTCCTCTTCTCGGGAAGCCCCGAAGCCTGGGCGCGGCACGAGGAGCTGATCGCCGCCCTCGGTCAGGCGACGCGGTTCGTCTCCGAACAGGCGCAGGCCGCGAGCGCGGTCGACCTCACGATCGTCGGCGGGGTGTACGTCGCCGCGCTGGCCGCCTACATCGACGCCGCGGCGTACGCCCACAGCCAGGGGGTTTCGGGCGACGTCCTCGACGAGGCCACGGACAAGGTCCTCGCGGCGCTGAAGGACGGGGCCAAGGAGGCAGTGGCGGCCATCGGCAGCGGTGATTTCACGACGGACCAGGCCACGTTGTCGGTGTTCACCCACGGAGGCGAGACGTGCCTCGACGGCATGAGGGGCGCCGGCTTCGCCGCGAACGTGCTGGAGGCCGCCGTACGCAATCTCAAGACGGCCGAGGCCGCGGGGCTGGGCGGGTCGAGCTTCTACGCCCTGGCACAGGTCGCCGGGGGCGACTCCGCCGTCGGCCGGCAGCAGTAGCGGGGAACGGGTTCACCGCTTCCGACCACCACACCCTGAGAGGGGAACTGCTGTGCGCGACGAGGACCACGACGCGGACCGGACGAACGAGAGATGGAAAGCGAAGGGCATCGGTCTACGGGTGTTCTTCTACGTCGTCGGCACCTACCTGTTCGTCACCCTGGTGGGCCACCTGGGCGCGCAGGCCCAGGAATAGCCGCCCCGACCCCTCACACCTCTCGGGAGCACACCGAAATGAACACCGATGTCTGCGGCTCCACTCGTCACGTTCCCCTTGAGGGGTACTCCGGCAGGGCGCGGACGTGGCAGAAGGCGAGCTGGAGCCGAGTCCTCCGTGAGACGGCCGTCGGATGCCTGATCATGCTCGTACCCACCCTTCTCCTCGGCTTCTTCATGTCGTGGGACATCGGCATCGCCCTCGTGATGGCGACCGCGTCATCGGCGGTGCTCTCCTCGTTCGTGTTCTCCCTCAGGGGTCGTACGCTCGGGTGCGCGGTCAAGAAGGGCATCGTTCTGACGCTGGGATGGTGGGAGCGGATCTGAGGGGACGCCCAGTTCCATGGTGGCTTCGTCACAGGCTGTCCAGGGCGGAGACGAGGCTGGCCACCGTGACGGTGTTGAAGACGAAGGCGATGCAGGCGTTGACCGTCACCGTACGGCGCATCTCCCGGGACACCACGGTGACATCGGTCGTGCCGAACGTCGTCATGACCGAAAAGGCGAAATAGAGGTAATCGCTCCAGATCGGGGCCTCCTCGCCAGGCACGTCCAGTGCCCGTTCGCCCTCCACGAGGTTGTCGGCCTGGAAGGCGACGGCGAAGGACACGGCCACGCAGACCCAGGCGACGGCGACCAGGGTGAGTGCCACCGCCGCCCGGGCGACCGGCTCGAACGCTGAGCCGATGTGGCCGGGGCGCCACACCACCGCCACCACGAGCGCGGCGGCCGCGATGAAGATGGAGACCCCTGGCCCTGGCGCCGTTCCGTACACGTACCGCTGGAGGGTCGTGCCCCGTGTCTCCCGGTCCGCCCAGTCGCGCACACGATCGGGAGAGGCGGTCGAGAAGGCGATCGTCGTGATCAGGAGATAGGGAAAGAGATGGGCGAGCAGCATCAGCACGCACACGTCCGCCACCGAGATCTCCGCCCAGCTGCGGTCGAGGCCGAGGAGAAGCACCGCCGTGCACACAGCGATGATGAAGCTCACCGCCGACCGGCGACGCTCGGAGAGCCACTGGTTCCGACGGCGGCCCTGGGAACGTGACTGCGGCACGGAGAACTCCTCAGGAAGCAGCGGCTACCGACCCGTTCGAGGCCCGACGCTACGACATCATGGCGCTCCGTCGACGGTGTGCCGCGGCCGTCGCCGTGGGGTGTCGGCCGAATCGGTGGACCGTTACCCTCGCGTCGTGGGCTTGTGGATCACCCGCGCGAACGACCCCACGCAGGGCCGCGACGGCCGCCACGCGATCCGACCACCACGCCACTCGCGGATGAAGGAGTGCCGACCGTGCACACGACGGGATACACGGAAGCGGAATACGGCGGAGTCACCGTACTGGTCGGCGCCGAGCGAGGCGCCTACCCGCACGCCAACTCCGTCCTCGTGCGCGGCACCGCCGAGACACTGATCATCGACCCGTCGCTGTCGCTCGTCGAGTCGGCGCCTCCCGCAGACCTCGTGCTCGTGAGCCACGCACACGAGGACCACGTCGCGGGTCTCGGACGGTACGGCGCGCCCGTCCACGCCCACGAGGACGATCTCGCCGCCGTGCGGTCCCGTGCGGTCATGGCCGCCGGCTACGGCCTCCCGCCGGACGCCACGGAGCAGGCGGAGGCGATGCTGCGCGACCGGTTCCACGTGCGTGACCGCCCCGACGCGACGGGGTTCACCGACGGAGCCGTGTTCGACCTCGGGGGGCGCACCGTGACGGTCGTGCACCTTCCGGGCCACACCGCCGGTCATTGCGGTTTCCTGATCGAGCCGGACGGATTCCTGTACGTGGCGGACATCGACCTGACCTCGTTCGGCCCGTTCTACGG
The DNA here is from genome assembly GCF_000725545.1 of Streptomyces exfoliatus. Taxonomy (GTDB): domain Bacteria; phylum Actinomycetota; class Actinomycetes; order Streptomycetales; family Streptomycetaceae; genus Streptomyces; species Streptomyces exfoliatus. Next base: position 339,179 of record NZ_JNZP01000012.1, read on the forward strand.
AGACGTCGGCAGCAGCCTGACGGATTTCGAGGCGTCCCTGCGCCGATGCCGGGAGATCGGGGCCCGCTGGTACGGGACGGCCCACCAGAAGGGCGTGATCGAGGGTGCCGAGGAGTTCGGCCGACGGCTCGACGCCTTCGTCGGCGTGGTGGAGCGGCGGGACGCGACCCTTCTGACGTACCTCGACGCACCGCGGACCGTCGAAGAGATCGCCGAGCGCCGGCTGGTCTACCGGCCGCACGTCGAAGGCCCCCACGTGCGGCCGGTGGAGCGGCGGATCGCGGCACGGCACCTGAGTCGGCTGGTGGACAGAGGAATGATCGTCGAGGTCGAGGCGGGGCGGTTCCGCGCCACGTAGCGGTCCGCATCACACGGTGTCACGCACGGTCGTCGCCGGCGGCAAGCCTCCTTTCCCGACCTCTTCCCGCGGGGCGCGGCGGGCGAACCAGCGGGCGATCGGCTCCGCGGTGACACCGTGCGCGACGACGCTCAGCAGGACGGTCGCGCAGGCCGTCCTGGCCACGAACGCCGCTTCCTCGTCGGGCAGCTGCGTGTACGCGAGGACGGCGAAGACGATGGAGGTGACGCCGCGCGAGCCCAGCCAGCCGACGGCGGCGCGTTCGGCCCCGCTGAACCCGCTGCCGGTGAGCGCGGTGACCACCGGAACGAAGCGGGCGACGGTGAGGGCGAACACCGCGTAGACCACGACCGCGAGGCTGACGCCGCCCGCGAACTCGTCCGTGATCAGCACCCCGAAGGTGAACCACACCGCCAGCGCCATCAGGTGGCTGACGTCGTGGACGAGCCGGAGGTGGTCGTCCCCCGCCGGACGCGCGGTGCGGGCGTAGCACAGGCCCGTCACGAACGCCGCGACGAAGCCGTTGCCCCCGACCTCCGACGAGGCCGTATAAGCGAGGAAGGGGAGAGCGAGGCCGGCCATGCGCAGGCCGGTGGGCCCCGTCCAGCCGGCTTCCCGGGACCTGCGCACCAGCCATGACGCCAGCAAGCCTAGGACCGCACCGACGAGCACCGCGTACGCCGCGCCCCGGGCGGCGTTCAGCAACAGGTCGGTGAACGTGTCCCCGTCCGTCGAAATGAGGTTGGCCACGCAGAACACGAAGAACGGCGAGACCAGGCCGTCGTTGAAACCGCCCTCGACGTTCAGGGCGGCCCGCACCCTCAGGGGCACGCGTTCGTCACGCAGCAGGTTCAGTACGGGGGCGAGGTCCGCGGGCATCACGACGAGGGCGGCCACCGCCGACAACCACCAGCTCGTGCCGGGAAAGAGCGCGACCCCGACGAGGGTGCCGAGCAGAACCGAGGCAGGCAGCGCCAGGCCCAGCAGGCGCCCCTCCCCCACCGACCGGCCCAGCCGTTCGTATCCCCGGGCCTCGGTGGCGTCCGTGAACAGCATGACGGCCAGAACGACCTCGACACACCTCTGGAAGGTGTGGGCGTCGAGGTCGAAGCCGAGCACGGGCCGGTCGCCTCCCGCCAGCGCCGCGCCCGCCACGGCGAACGCGATCGGCGCGGTGACGCTCCAGCGGGACATGCGGCTCGACACCAGCGACCACACGAAGAGCAGGGACAACAGGGCGAGGACGGCGGCCACGTGCGTCACCGCCTCGGACGGGTGACGAAGAGGATCACCGGTGACTCCCCAGGGGCCCGGTCGAACAGCATCGTGTGTTGTACGACGCCGTCGGACATGGCGTCGTTCGGCACGGACAACGCCGGGCCCCCGTTCATCGCCACCGCCGAGGTCACCGCCCCATGCTCGCGAGCACTGCCTTGCCCGCGTTCTCGCCCGAGCTCGCCGCGTCGGCGAGCGAGGGCATGTCGAGCTGGTAGTCGCCGGCCAGGTGGATCGGCCCGAGGGGGTTCCTCAGCACGGGCAGCGACGCACGCCTTCCGGGCGCCCAGAAGGGCACCACACGGCGGTGCCGCCGCACGGCCCCCTCGTCGAGCTTCCCTTCGAGCTGGGGGTAGAGCGAGATGAGGTCCGCGGCGAACCGGGTGACGATCGCTTCATCGGAGAGCTCGAAGAGCTCGTCGGCCATTGCCCCGCCGGCGAAACACGCCAGCGCGCCGCCGGGCTTCCGCTCGCCTCCCCTGCGGGTGGCGGCGGCGTGGTTGAACACCGCCTGGAACGAGAGCTGCGGCGTGGAGACGGCCAGGAGCTCGTCCCAGGGCTGAGGCCCCTTCTCCTCGGTGAAGAAGCCGACGATCACGTACCGGCCGTAGCGGATGTCCTGGAACGCGTTGCGGTACGTCTGCGGAAGCGCCGGAAGGATCCGCATCGCGATGTCGCTGGGCACCGCGACGACGGCCCGCTTCGCGCGCACCCGTACCTCGTGGCCCGCTGCGACGTACTCCACGACGACCCCGTCCCCCTTCGGCCTCACCGACCTGACGGCTGCCCGGAGACGGAGACGTTCGCCGAGATCGGCGGCGAGAACGTCGGTCAGCGTCTGGTTCCCCCCGACCGGCAGCGCGAAGTTCGGTACCTTCGCCGGATCCGTCATGGCGATTCCCACGGACGTCACCAGCTGGGTCGCGGCCGTTTCGCCGGGCTCGCAGCCCATCCACTGGCCCGACCACGACCGGACCATGTCCCGGGCCAGTCCGGAGCGGACACCGCGCAGGAGGTCGGAGGCGAGACGTCGGTCGAGCCCGGCCCGCACCCGCTTCGCCAGGCCGCTGGCCGAGGCGAGGAACGGCACCGCGGCAAGGATGCGGGCACCGACCACAGCCATGCCGACCTGGTCCACGAGGCGCATGCGCGTGCGGAACATGAGCGCGAAGAGATCGGCCGTGTCGACCAACCGGCCGTTGAGGGCCAGTGCCACGCCCTTGCCTGCCAACGACCCCATCTCGATGCCGTGGCGGTGGAGAGCGTCGATCAACGGCCCGGTCCCCTCGGTGAACTGCGTACCGAGGTTGATCCAGTAGTCGCCCTTCCGAACCGTCTCGACACGTCCGCCCGCGCGATCGGCCGCCTCCAGCACGATGACATCGGTCTCCTGGGCAAGCGTCGTGGCAGCCATCAGGCCCGCCATTCCCGCCCCGACGACCACGACGTCGCAGGTCTCCTCGCGCACGGGGGGCACGGCGTTGACCGCGTCCGACTCGGGCTCCGCGTTCGTCATCCCTGTTCCTCTCTTCGTCGTGCGCAACAAGCTTCCGGCTGGTCTCGACGCGCACGGCGCGAGACCTCGCGGCTTCAGTCCGGTCCTGACGAACGGACTATTTGATTTCGAATCGACTTCGAGTTTATAGCAGCTGCGGTGGGGAGCGCACGAGACCCGCACGTCGGCGACTTCGCCTCCGCCGGCTCGCCACCGCCGCCGCACCCGGCTCTCGCACCGAGCACGCGGGCCCTCGGAGTGCTGCCGGACGCCCCGGCGGTGGTGGGCACCACCCGAAAGGCATGGTCGTGCCCTCCCGCCGCACGGAAACCGAGGCGCGCGCCGGCGTGACGGGCCGACCCCTCGCCCGGCCAGGCGTTCTCGATGGTGGCGATGCACTCGCCGTGGAACGGCGGCACGGCGGAGCTGGCCGGGTGGGAGCGGCCCAGCGCCCAACGGTCCACCACGGTCTGGCCCTTGACGTTCTGGTGCACCGGCGCCTCGGCGCTGGCGACGAAGCAGGTGCCCATGGTGACCGCACAGGCGCCGAGCGCGAGGACGACGGCGAGGCCGCTGCCGGTGACGATGCCGCCGCTGTCGATGACCGCGGGGGTCCAGGCGTCGCACGGCAGCGGGGATGAGGACCAGGCCGGGGACGTCCTCCTCGGCGGGGTCGCCGGCGCACTCGGAAAGAAGGCGCGACCCGCTCCGCACGCGACAGCACAGGCCTGTCGACGGCGGCCTTGATGTCACGTCCGGAGAGATGCGCCGGAGGTGACGGTTAGCTCCTTTATTGCGCCTGGGCCTGGCTCCTCAGGGCCGCCGGCTCAGACGGTCCGAAATGCGGTCGAGCACCCACCCGGCCTTCAGCGCCGTCGCGCCGAGAGCGAATGAGGGCATGTAGGGCGGCCGCGGCCGCCAGATCGCACGCAGGTCGTCGTGGATCTCGTCACCGGCGAGCCGGTCGGCCAGCAGCGTGCCGATATAGGGCGACTGGGACAGCCCGTGACCATTGCAGCTGACGGCGTAGAAGACGTTCTTCGCGGCCTCTCCGGCCACCGGGAGGAAGGACGTCATCGCCACCCACCCGCCCCACGCCCGCTGGGGCGCGACATATCCGAGCGACGGGAACCGCTCGTGGAAGCCTTGGACCAGGTCCGCCACCACCGCGCGATCCGGCTCGTGGGCACCCAGCGCCGACGGCGCCGCCTGGAGCCGACGGGTACCGAACATGATCGTGCCGCGAGCGGTGCGCCGGTAGTTCTCGAGAATCGTGTGCGGGGTGATGATGCCGGTACGGCTTGTCCAGCCGATCGCCGCCAGACGGTCGGGATCGACCGGCTCCGTCTCCACCAAGCTGGTCCAGACGGGCGTGATACCGCTCGGGGCGATCTCGAGGTCGCGGGAGTGGGCGTTGGTCGCGAGCACGACCCTCTCGGCGCGGACGCGCCCACCGGGCACGCTGAGCACGACGCCCGCGCCGTCCGGCTCGACGGCCTCCACGGCCGTCCGCTCGAACACCTTCGCACTCGACGCCAGCAGTACGGCCCGCAGCCCGAGGGCGAGCTTCCCGGGGTTCAGCAGGCCACCACCCCGCTCGAAGATGCCGCCCAGGAAAGTTCCCGGCAGGCCGAAGTCACGGCCGTCGACGAATTCCACGTCCGCCCCCGCGTCACGGAGGATCCCCATGTTCTTCCTCAAACGCCGGAACTGTCCGGTGGAGACAGCGGCGATGACGTTACCCGTGGGGTCGTACTCGCAGTCGATGGCGAGGCGCCCGATCAGGCCCTCGGTGAACTCCGCCGCGTTCCCGCCATACCGCACGAGGTCGCGGAGCCGGCGCCGGTACAGCAGGCGCAAGAGCTGCGGGTCCCCGGCCAGGGCGTTCGACAAATAGCCCGCGTTGCGTGAACTCGCACCCCAGCCGCAGTACCCGCCTTCGAGCAGAGCCACATCGACGCCGCGCTCCGCCAGCCGGAGCGCCGCCGCCATCCCGACGAGACCACCGCCGACGACAGCGACATCGCACCGGACCTCACCTTTCAGCGCCGGCGCGAGATCGGTGGGCCGATCAGTCCACCCGGTGAACGCCGAGTAGGTCAAGCCGTCGGTGGACGCGTTCTTCGCCACGATGCCCCTCGTCTCCCGTTCCCCGCGTGGGACGGGAGAACGAGTGATGGAAATAGGAAACCCGAATCGAGTTTGAGTTTAGCGCCTTCGTCCAGCTCACTCATCGTCGGCCAGCAGCACGCACCACGCACATCCGAGGCTGGTCGGCGCGATGCGTGCGCAAGCTCAGCTGCGGATCGGGCCGAGGTGTCGATGCGACACACATCGCCAAGCAGCGCCGGCCACGCCGCCCGGAAACTCGCCCCTCCTCCCCACTGGCGCCGGATTTCGCCCCCAGCCATCGCCTCGGGTGAGCCCCGCGAGGGCTTGCCGGCGGGCACGCCGGGCCGAAGCGGTGATCACCGGCACGGTCTACGTGATCACGCCGTCGGAGCCGTCCTGGATTCCCCCGTGCGTCAGACCGAGTCGTCGGCAGTTCGGGAAGCCAGTGATCGCGCTGCGGCACGAAAGTACGGACGCGGCCCGCCGGGGCCGGCCCTGGAGCCTGCCACTGGAGGGCCGAGCCGCCCCACCTCCTGGCACACCGACTTGGCGCCGCGTCGACTCGCCCCGCCGTTCGGGGTTTCCAGGTCGACGCCCACTCCTGGCACGCCGCAGCGGTCGGCCGACTGCCGCCCGAGAACCGCACCCGACTGCAAGACGCGGGAGGAACACGACGCCAAGACCACCGCCGGCAACCTCGCCCTTGCCGGATGAAGGAGAGGGGCACACCGCGGCCCTGCACGCCCGACGTGACACGAAGATCCTTTACGGGACAGCCCTTTGGTGCGGCCGACAGCGCACCCACCCCACAGGGACGATCAGCCTGGGGGGTGTCCTCACGCGCCGGCCACCGTCCCCAGCGGTTCCGTGACGGAGCTGGTGAGCGGCGCAGACCACGGCGCCGCGACCGGGCCGCCACCACGCCAGCACCGCACCGACAGACTCCTGACGCCCTGTCAGGAAAGTCAGCAAAAAGTCAGCATGCAGCTGATCGGACCTGCTCCCACACAAGCACACTCTGGAAACACACCCGCCGACTGCACGACTGCGGGAGAGATGCGACAGGACCCCTCCCCCAGTCGCGGCGACAGCTGCAAGAGGGGACCGAAAATCTTCGATGCTCCATCGGCTCGACAGGGAAATTCCCAGGTCAGCGCACTCGACCTCGCGCCTTCAGGTGGGCCGCCGGGACCTCCGGCGCGTCCAGCCGGTCGCCGTCGTAGCCCTTCACCTCGCCGAACCGGTCGGACGTCATCCAGTCGTCCCTCGCCTCGCGGATCTCGTCGTCCGTGCGCCCCACGAAGTTCCACCACCACTTGATCCGTCGACGTTTCCGCAGGTCAGAGGCGTTAAAGTCCGCCAAAGTCAGCAAAAGTCAGCATCGACATGCCTTCGAGAAGGCCGATCTGCCCGCAAATCACCTGCTGGTCCCGGGCACAAAGAGAGAGTCAGCCACCGCCACCCGCGACGCCGTCCTGAAGCAGCCGCTGCCCCGGCTGCGGGTCGAGCCGGTTCCTTGGCGTGACGCCCCTTCGCTCCAATGGGCCTCATCGAGCACCGGTGTCCCGCGGAGTCGAACAGAGGGAGGCGAAGAGTATTCGTCCGCGACGTCTTCGATGGCGATCCGATCGAGTCGACCGCCCAGGTATCCGAGGGCGACAAGGCAGTGGAGCAGGCCCGCGGTGAATGAGCCCCCCGCGCCAACGGCGTCCACGACGGTCACGGGCTGGACTTGGACAGAGGGAGAGGGTGACTTTCTGGGTTCCATCGCGCACCCGAGCGGGTCACGGCACTCAGGCGCTCTGCCGGGAGATCACTCGATGCGCCTCGAGCGCGAACGACAAATCGACCACATGGCGTGGTTGCGACAGCAGACGACCCGTGAGCCGCTCCAAGCCGGAGCGGAAGGTCCAGGTCGTCTCGTCCTTCGTGCCCACCGGGGTCCAGCCCGCCTCGCGGGTCGCCGTGGAGGTCACCGTGTAGTTGGCGAGCTCTTCGAGCACGGTCACCGTCACACCGACTGGCGAGGGGGTGTTGCCGAGCAGGACACCGTCCCGCCGCACCGTGGTGGTGCCGGTCACGTCGGTCCCGAGGTACATCCGTGCGTGATGGCCACCCTCGCCGACGTTGAAGGGCGCGTAGGCGACGCTGAGCCGGTCGCCGTCGCGGACGGAGTTGAAGCGTTTGCCGAGGTCGGGCTGTGCGTAAGGCCAGTCCGGGTTGGCAGGGCCGCGGTTCCACTCAGTGTGCGTGAGGCCGGGCTTCAGAGCGCGTTCACCGGACTCCTCCTCGGCCTCGGCGCCCGTCGCGCTGCTCGTCGGAGGCGTGGGCGTGGCCAACACCATGGTCGTCTCCGTCCTGGAACGCCGCCCGGGGTTCGGGCTGCCCCGCGCTCCCGGGGCGACCGGGGCCGGATCCGGACACAGTTCCTCGCCGAGTCCCTGCTCCTGCCCCCCCTGGGCGGCACCAGCGGGGCCCTCTTCGGCACGGCCGTCACCTCCGGATACGCCCTCTACCAGGGCTGGCCGACCGTCGTCACGCCCTGAGCCATGGCCGACGACATCGGGGCCGCCGTCGTCATCGGCGCCCTCGCGGGGGCTCTACCCGGCCGTCCGGGCCTCCCGTCCTTCCCCGACGGAATCACTGGCCAGGCCCGCCGCAGGCGCGGCTACAGGCCCTGCCACGCGGGCTTCGCCGCGTACGTCGCGCGGAAGTAGTCCGCGAGCTTCAGCTTGGAGGCCGCGGCCTCGTCCACGACCACGGTGGCGTGCGGGTGCAGCTGGAGCGCGGAGGCCGGCACGAGCGCCGCCACGGGGCCCTCGACGGTCTGCGCCACGGCCTCGGCCTTGCCCTCGCCGGTGGCGAGCAGCACCAGGTGGCGGGCCTCCAGGATGGTGCCGATGCCCTGG
>NZ_JNZP01000013.1 GCF_000725545.1 Streptomyces exfoliatus
GAAGGGGCGCGGCCGGGGGAACAGGGCCGAGCGCGCGGAGCCTCCCGAGGAACGAGGGAGGCGAGCACGGTCGGCCCTGTGAGCCCGGCTTGAGCGCCCGGGAGGCGAACCGAGCCCAAAAAAGGGGGAGCGCTCACAGCAGGCTCGCGCGCCGGGTGAGAGCAAGGTTCCGTTCCCGTCACCTCGCGGCACCGGGCTGAAACGAGGCCTCCCTAGCGTCTGTGGCAGGTGGACCGGGGCTGTGGACGCCCCAGGACCCGACACCCGCGGAGGTACGACATGGGCGGCGGCCGGTGGATCGAACAGTGGGAGCCGGAGGACGAGACCTTCTGGCGCGAGAAGGGAGAGCGGATCGCCCGGAGGAATCTGCTCTTCTCCGTGCTCTCCGAGCACATCGGCTTCTCGATCTGGAGCCTGTGGTCGGTCATGGTGCTCTTCATGGGGCCCCAGTACGGGGTCGACCCGGCCGGGAAGTTCTTCCTGATCGCGACCGCGACCTTCGTCGGCGCGCTGATCCGGATCCCGTACACCTTCTCCGTCGCCCGCTTCGGCGGCCGTAACTGGACGGTCTTCAGCGCCCTGCTGCTCCTGCTGCCCACCGGCCTCGCCTTCGCGGTCATGGAGCCCGGCACTTCCTATACGACCTTCGTGGTGGTGGCCGCGCTCACCGGTGTCGGCGGTGGCAACTTCGCCTCCTCGATGACCAACATCAACGCCTTCTTCCCGCTGCGGAAGAAGGGCTGGGCGCTCGGCCTGAACGCGGGCGGCGGCAACATCGGCGTCCCCGTCGTCCAGCTCGTCGGCCTTCTCGTCATCGGCACCGCCGGAGCCATGCACCCGAGGATCGTGCTCGGCGTCTACCTCCCCCTGATCGTGGTCGCCGCCGTGTGCTCCCTGTTCTTCATGGACAACCTCGCCCCCGTCAAGAACGACACCGGGGCCGCGAAGGAGGCCGTGCGGGCCCGCCACACCTGGATCATGGCCTTCCTGTACATCGGCTGCTTCGGCTCGTTCATCGGCTACAGCTTCGCCTTCGGCCTCGTGCTCCAGACCCAGTTCGGACGCACCCCGCTCCAGGCCGCGTCCCTCACCTTCATCGGACCGCTGCTCGGCTCGCTGATCCGGCCCATCGGCGGCTCCCTCGCCGACCGGCACGGCGGCGCCCGCATCACCCTGTGGACCTTCGTCGCGATGGCCGCGGCGACGGGCGTGGTGATCTACGCCTCCGTCGTCGAGTCGCTCGCCGTCTTCCTCGTCGGATTCATCGCCCTGTTCGCCCTCAGCGGCCTCGGCAACGGCTCCACGTTCAAGATGATCCCGGCGATCTTCCTCGCCCAGGGGCACCGCAAGGGGCTCGCGGGAGACGCCGCGGAGGCCTACGGCCGGCGCCTCTCGGGGGCCGCCATGGGCCTCATCGGAGCGGTCGGCGCGCTCGGCGGACTCGGCATCAACCTCGCCTTCCGCCAGTCCTTCCAGACCGCGGGCACCGGCACGGCGGCCTTCGTCGCCTTCCTCGCCTTCTACGCGGCCTGCATCGTCGTCACCTGGGCGGTATACCTTCGGCGCCCCACCGCCGTCCCCGCGACCGCCGAGGCCGTCACCTCGTCGGAGCCCCGGCCCGGCTACGCGAAGGTGTGATCCCCGGTGCCCGGCGCGGACCGTAACGACCAGGAAATACGGGCGAACCGAGTCTGTCACGCGTCCCCGTCAGGCTCTGGCCCCATGGACGAGCAAGAACACGGCCCCCTCGCCGGCTTCACCGTCGGCGTCACCGCGGCGCGGCGCGCGGACGAACTCATCGCGCTGCTGCGCCGGCGCGGCGCGGCCGTCGTCCACGGCCCCGCCCTGCGGATCGTGCCCCTCGCGGACGACACCGAGCTCCTCGCCGCCACCAAGGAACTCATCGGCCACGCCCCGGACGTCGTCGTCGCCACCACGGCGATCGGCTTCCGGGGCTGGGTCGAGGCGGCCGACGGCTGGGGGTACGGCGAGGAGCTCCTCGCCGTCCTGCGGGACGTCGAACTCCTCGCCCGCGGGCCCAAGGTCAAGGGAGCCGTACGGGCCGCAGGACTCACCGAGTCCTGGTCGCCCAGCTCGGAGTCCATGGCCGAGGTCCTCGACCGGCTCCTCGCCGAGGGCGTCGACGGCCGACGGATCGCGCTCCAGCTGCACGGGGAGCCGCTGCCCGGGTTCGTGGAGGCGCTCACCGCCGGCGGCGCCCAGGTCGTCGGCGTCCCCGTCTACCGCTGGATGCCCCCGGAGGACCTCGGGCCCCTCGACCGGCTCCTCGACGCGGTCATCGGCCGCGCCCTGGACGCCGTCACCTTCACCAGCGCCCCGGCCGCGGCCTCGCTGTTCTCGCGGGCCGGGGAGAGGGGCGTACGGACCGACCTCGTGAGCGCGCTGCGGCACGACGTGCTCGCGGTGTGCGTGGGGCCCGTGACGGCCCTGCCGCTGCAGGCGGAGGGCATCGACACGTACCAGCCGGAGCGCTTCCGGCTCGGCCCGCTCGTCCAGGTGCTCTGCAAGGAGCTGCCCGCCCGCACCCAGGTCCTGCCGGTGGCCGGCCACCGGGTGGAGGTCCGCGGCCACGCCGTCCTCGTCGACGGCGTGCTGCGGCCCGTCCCGCCCGCCGGGATGGCCCTCCTCGGGCTCCTGGCCCGCCGCCCGGGCTGGGTGGTGTCCCGGGCCGACCTGCTGCGGGCGCTGCCCGGCGCGGGCCGGGACGAGCACGCGGTGGAGACGGCGATGGCCCGCCTCCGGGCGGCCCTCGGCACACCGAAGCTGATCCAGACGGTGGTGAAGCGGGGGTACCGGCTGGCGCTCGACCCGTCGGCGGACGAGAAGTACGACGGGTAGCGGATATCGGATATCGGATACCGAGTACGGGAGCGCGACGGGACGTGCCAAGGGGGGCGCGGGCAGGGGCTGACGGCGCGTGGGAGTGCGCCGGTACCGTACGCGGATGATCAGCGAAGGACTCCGCATCCGCCCCGCCCTGCCCGAGGACGCGCACGCGCTCGCCGTCGCCCTGCTGAAGAACCGGTCCCACATGAAGCCCTGGGAGCCCTACCGGCCCGAGCGGTACTACACCGCGGAGGCGCAGGCCGAGCGTCTCGCCGACGGCGGGGTGCGGTGGTTCGCCGTCGAGGGGGACGCCATCGTGGGGGCCGTCATCCTCTCCGGGATCGTCCTCGGACCCTTCCGCAGCGCCTCCCTCGGCTACTGGGTCGACCGGGACCACACCGGCCGGGGTCTCGCCACCGCGCTCACCGCGGAAGCCTGCCGGGGCGCCCGCGAGGAGCTGGGGCTGCACCGCCTGGAGGCGGGCACCGTCCTGGACCACCACGTGTCCCAACGCGTCCTGGAGAAGAGCGGGTTCAGCCGCATCGGGACCGCCCCCCGCTACCTCCACATCGACGGGGAATGGCGCGACCACCACCTCTTCCAGCGCCTCCTGCACGACGACCCGCCGCCCGGCGTTCCGGCCGGTACTCCCTCGAACGGCGATCTCGCCTGACACGGCCCCTTCCGGTGGCGTACGCTCGACGGCTGCCCAGTGCACGTCAGAAGGGGGCCTTAGGTGGCCGCGCAGGAAGCCGTGGACACGGTCAGAGACCGTGAGATCGGTGTCGAGCAGGAACATCTGGATCACGTCTACCGCCGGCTGGAGGAGAAGATCCACGAGGCGGAGTTCCTGATGAACGACGCCGCCCAGCGGGGCCAGGTCGGCACGCCCGGCGCCCTCGCCGAGCGCGACGCCCAGGTCTTCCGTGCCGGCATCCACCTCAACCGGCTCAACAACGAGTTCGAGGACTTCCTCTTCGGCCGGATCGATCTCCTTTACGGGAAGGACGGGAAGAAGGGGCCCGACGGCGCCTACACCTCGATCGAGCCCGCCGAGGACGCCGTACGCCCCGACAACACGGCCGACATCGGAGAGACCCTCCACATCGGCCGGATCGGAGTCCTCGACTCCGACTACGCGCCGCTGGTCATCGACTGGCGCGCGCCCGCCGCCGCGCCCTTCTACCGGTCCACCCCGGTCGACCCCGGCCGGGTCGTGCGCCGTCGCGTCATCCGCTCCAAGGGCCGCCAGGTCCTCGGCGTCGAGGACGACCTGATGCGTCCGGAGCTGCGGGCCACCCTCGACGGGCGCGAGCTGCCCGTGATCGGCGACGGCGCCCTGATGGCCGCCCTCGGCCAGGCCCGCAGCCACACCATGCGGGACATCGTCTCCTCCATCCAGGCGGAGCAGGACATGGTCATCCGCGCGCCCGCCGCCTCCGTGACGTACGTGGAGGGCGGCCCCGGCACCGGCAAGACGGCCGTGGCCCTGCACCGGGCCGCGTACCTGCTCTACCAGGACCGGCGGCGGTACGCGGGCGGCATCCTGATCGTCTCGCCGACCCCGCTCCTCGTCTCGTACACCGAGGGCGTGCTGCCCTCGCTCGGCGAGGAGGGCCAGGTCGCCATCCGGGCCGTCGGCAGCCTCGTCGACGGCGTCGAGGCCACCGCCTACGACGATCCGGCCGTCGCCCGGATCAAGGGCTCCTCCCGGATGCTCCACGTGCTGCGCAAGGCCGCCCGCGGCGCCCTGGAGACCCCGGCGCCCAGGACCAGCCAGCCCGAGCTGGGAGACGACGACGAGGCCCCGGTGCGCGCGGGCACGCCCACGCGCCTGCGGGTCGTCGCCTTCGGGCGCCGCCTGGAGCTGGAGGCGGACGAGCTGCGGCGCATCCGCCACAACGTCCTCGGCGGCACCGCACCCGTCAACCTGCTCCGGCCGCGCGCCCGCCGGCTGCTCCTCGACGCGCTGTACTCCAAGTCGGGCGCGGTCGGCCGGCACAGCGACCCGGAGCTTGCCGCCGAGCTGCGCTCCTCCTTCGACGAGGACGTCTCCACCGAGGACTCCTTCCTCGCCTTCCTCGACGCCTGGTGGCCCGAGCTCACCCCCCGCCGGGTGCTCGACGCGATGGCCGACGAGCGGCGGCTCGGCCGCTGGGCCCGCCGCATCCTCAACCCGGGCGAGGTGCGGCGGCTCGCCCGCTCCTTGCGCCGCAAGGAGCTGTCGGTCCACGACGTGGCCCTCCTCGACGAGCTGAACACCCTCGTCGGGGCCCCGGCGCGGCCGAGGAAGCGCCGGGAGTACGACCCGCTGGACCAGCTCACGGGCCTGGAAGAGCTCATGCCCGTACGGGAGGAGACCCAGCGCGAGCGGGCCGAGCGGCTCGCCGCCGAGCGCACCGAGTACGCGCACGTGATCGTCGACGAGGCCCAGGACCTGACGCCCATGCAGTGGCGGATGGTCGGGCGACGCGGCCGGCACGCCACCTGGACGGTGGTGGGCGACCCCGCGCAGTCCTCCTGGTCGGATCCGGACGAGGCCGCCGAGGCCCGCGACGAGGCCCTCGGCTCCCGGCCGCGGCGCCGCTTCGAGCTGACCGTGAACTACCGGAACCCGGCGGAGATCGCCGAGCTCGCCGCCAAGGTGCTCGCCCTCGCCATGCCGGGCAAGGAGTCGCCGCGCGCGGTCCGCTCGACGGGCGTCGAGCCCCGCTTCGTGGCCGTTCCCGACAAGACCGCTGACACCGGTCTGGCCGAAACCGTACGGTCCGAGGCGCGGCTGCTCCTGGAGCGGGTGGAGGGCACGGTCGGTGTCGTCGTCGCCATGAACCGGCGGACGGAGGCGGCCCGCTGGCTCGCCGACCTGGGCGACCGGGTGGTGGCGCTCGGCTCCCTGGAGGCCAAGGGCCTGGAGTACGACGCCACGGTGGTCGTCTCGCCCGCGGAGATCGCGGACGAGTCCCCGGCCGGTCTGCGGGTGCTCTACGTGGCCCTCACCCGGGCGACGCAGCAGCTCACCGTGGTGGCGGGGGCGGGCGACATGCCGGACGAGGCGGGGGTGCCGGACCTGCTGAGGGACTGAGCCGACAGAAGGCGCCCGGGGGCTGATTTCCGGTCAACCTGTGGCGCTGGAATCACCAAGCAGGGTGGTTTGTTAGCCTTGTCGTGGCACCGGCTCGATCCAAGCCCCCGGGCCCAACCTTCGTCCCTCTGAGGGACCACTTGCCGCGAGGCGAGCATGGCGGGTCGGTGCCACTTAGACGTTCTGTTGTGTGTAGCTACGAAGTCGAGGCTCCTGTCACCCCTGGTGGCGGGGGCCTCTTCTGTTTCCCGGAAGCTTCTCGTATGGTGGAAACTACTTTCCGAAAACAAAATGACCGCATTACCTGCTACCGGCAGGTAGGTGCGACCATCGGAGGGCGCCGCCGGGCAACCAGCCGGGGCGGCGTAGCAACGAAGCTCAGGGAAAGCAGAGGAACTCGGCCATGGCAACGGCGCCCAGCGTCTCGTATTCGATGACGGTCCGGCTGGAGGTTCCCGCGAGCGGAACCGCGGTCTCCCAGCTCACCACGGCGGTGGAGTCCCACGGCGGATCCGTCACCGGCCTCGACGTGACCGCCTCCGGCCACGAGAAGCTCCGCATCGACGTCACCATCGCCGCGACCTCCACGGCGCACGCCGACGAGATCGTCGAGCAGCTGCGGACCATCGAGGGCGTCACCCTCGGCAAGGTCTCCGACCGTACGTTCCTGATGCACCTCGGCGGCAAGATCGAGATGGCGTCCAAGCACCCCATCCGCAACCGTGACGACCTCTCGATGATCTACACCCCGGGCGTCGCCCGTGTGTGCATGGCCATCGCGGAGAACCCCGAGGACGCGCGCCGCCTCACCATCAAGCGCAACTCCGTCGCGGTCGTCACCGACGGCTCCGCCGTCCTCGGCCTCGGCAACATCGGCCCGATGGCCGCCCTGCCCGTCATGGAGGGCAAGGCCGCCCTCTTCAAGCGCTTCGCCGGCATCGACGCCTGGCCGATCTGCCTCGACACCCAGGACACCGACGAGATCGTCGCGATCGTCAAGGCCATCGCCCCCGGCTTCGCGGGCATCAACCTGGAGGACATCTCCGCGCCGCGCTGCTTCGAGATCGAGGCCCGGCTGCGCGAGGCCCTCGACATCCCGGTCTTCCACGACGACCAGCACGGCACCGCGATCGTCGTCCTCGCCGCCCTCACCAACGCGCTGCGCGTGGTGAACAAGGGCATCGGCGACGTGCGGGTCGTCATGTCCGGGGCCGGCGCGGCCGGTACGGCCATCCTCAAGCTGCTGATCGCGGCGGGCGTCAAGCACGCCGTCGTCGCCGACATCCAGGGCGTCGTCCACGCGGGCCGCGCGGACCTCGTGGAGGCCCCGGCCGACTCGCCGCTGCGCTGGATCGCCGACAACACCAACCCGGAGGGCGTCACCGGCACCCTCAAGGAGGCCGTCGTCGGCGCGGACGTCTTCATCGGCGTCTCGGCCCCGAACCTGCTGGGCGCCGAGGACGTCGCCGCCATGGCGGAGGACGCCATCGTCTTCGCGCTCGCGAACCCCGACCCGGAGGTCGACCCGGCCGCCGCCCGGCAGACCGCCGCGGTCGTCGCCACCGGTCGTTCCGACTTCCCGAACCAGATCAACAACGTGCTGGTCTTCCCGGGTGTCTTCCGCGGTCTGCTCGACGCCCAGTCCCGGACGGTCAACACCGAGATGATGCTCGCGGCGGCCACCGCCCTCGCCGACGTGGTCACCGACGACGAGCTGAACGCGAACTACATCATCCCGTCGGTCTTCAACGACAAGGTCGCCGGCGCGGTCGCCGGAGCGGTGCGCAACGCGGCGAAGGCGGCGGGCGCGGGCTCGGCGGCGACCGGGCGCTGACGGCGCGTCGCGATTCGCGGAGCCGTAAACCCGCCTTTAGGGTGGCTTTTCGGCTCCGCGTGGTTTTCGTGGAGTCGACAGGAGTCGACAGAACGTCACCACCACGGGGCTCCGGCGCTTTTCGTGTGACCCGAGGGGGTGCCGGATTGGCGTTCCCGCCGCTGGTGGGGGCAGGATGCGTGTTTGGGCGCGAGGGTCTGTCATTAGACCCGGGTCCGGGGACTGTCCGAAGGCCCTGGCAGCATCGGCTTCGCTGTACCCAATCACGCGGCTTCCGCCGCGTGGCACGCCTCACAGGCAAGAAGAACACGGGAGTAACAACATGAACCGCAGTGAGCTGGTGGCCGCCCTGGCCGACCGCGCCGAGGTGACCCGCAAGGACGCCGACGCCGTGCTGGCCGCTCTCGCCGAGACCGTCGGTGAGGTCGTCGCCAAGGGCGACGAGAAGGTCACCATCCCCGGCTTCCTGACCTTCGAGCGCACCCACCGTGCCGCTCGCACCGCTCGTAACCCGCAGACCGGCGACCCGATCGACATCCCGGCCGGCTACAGCGTGAAGGTCTCCGCGGGCTCGAAGCTCAAGGAAGCCGCCAAGGGCAAGTAGTGACACCCGCCGAGGCGAGCAGGGCAGCCGGAGCACGTAAGGCGGCCCGCCGAGGCACGTAAGGCAGCCTAGAGGCGCAGAAAGGGCGGCCACCCTGTCAGGGGGTGGCCGCCCTTTCGTATGGGCCTGTACGGGCCCACAGGGGCCCGTGACGGCTCAGAGCGACCGGCACCTGGGCGGCGGCGTCGCCCCCAGGTGCCGGGCGGTCTCACACCAGCGCGCTGCCCGGCAGTTCGACCTTGGCGCCGAGCTCGATGAGCTTCTCCATGAAGTTCTCGTAGCCGCGGTTGATCAGCTCGATGCCGTGCACCCGGGAGGTGCCCTGGGCCGCGAGGGCCGCGATCAGGTACGAGAAGCCGCCGCGCAGGTCGGGGATGACCAGATCGGCGCCCTGGAGCCGGGTGGGGCCCGACACGACCGCGGAGTGCAGGAAGTTGCGCTGGCCGAAGCGGCAGTCCGAGCCGCCGAGGCACTCGCGGTACAGCTGGATGTGCGCACCCATCTGGTTGAGCGCGGAGGTGAAGCCGAGCCGCGACTCGTAGACCGTCTCGTGGATGATCGACAGGCCGGAGGCCTGCGTCAGGGCCACGACCAGGGGCTGCTGCCAGTCCGTCTGGAAGCCGGGGTGCACGTCCGTCTCCAGGTGGATCGCGTTGAGCGAGCCGCCCGGGTGCCAGAAGCGGATGCCCTCGTCGTCGATCTCGAAGGCGCCACCCACCTTCCGGTACGTGTTGAGGAAGGTCATCATCGAGCGCTGCTGGGCGCCGCGCACGTAGATGTTGCCCTCGGTGGCGAGCGCCGCGGACGCCCAGGAGGCCGCCTCCAGGCGGTCCGGGAGCGCCCGGTGGGTGTAGCCGTCGAGACGGTCGACACCCGTGATCCGGATGGTCCGGTCGGTGTCCATGGAGATGATCGCGCCCATTTTCTGCAGGACGCAGATCAGGTCCTCGATCTCGGGCTCCACGGCGGCGTTCGACAGCTCGGTGACGCCCTCGGCGAGCACGGCCGTGAGCAGCACCTGCTCGGTCGATCCGACCGAGGGGTACGGCAGCCGGATCTTGCAACCGCGAAGGCGCTGCGGGGCCTCCAGGTACTGCCCGTCGTCCCGCTTCTCGATGGTGGCGCCGAACTGGCGCAGCACGTCGAAGTGGAAGTCGATGGGCCGGCCGCCGATGTCGCAGCCGCCGAGGCCCGGGATGAAGGCGTGGCCGAGGCGGTGCAGCAGCGGGCCGCAGAAGAGGATCGGGATGCGCGACGAGCCGGCATGGGCGTCGATGTCGGCGACGTTCGCGGACTCCACGTGCGTCGGGTCGAGGACGAGTTCGCCGGGCTCCTCGCCCGGACGGACCGTCACCCCGTGCAGCTGGAGCAGTCCGCGCACCACGCGGACGTCACGGATGTCGGGCACATTGCGCAGGCGGCTCGGGCCGCTGCCGAGCAGGGCGGCGACCATCGCCTTGGGCACGAGGTTCTTCGCGCCGCGAACGCGGATCTCGCCCTCCAGCGGGGTGCCGCCATGGACGAGCAGTACATCGTGACTGTCTGTGCCGGTCATGAATCTCGCGTTCCGGAGTGGGGTCGGTCGGGTGGCCAGTGAAAAGGGTAAGGGGCCATGAGACCTCTCTTGGATGCCTCACGGGGCCTGTCAGACGTAATGAATTCGGCACAACACCCTCTGTTCCCGTGATCTTGCGGAGCGTCACCGTCCGCTTCCTTCGGCGAGGGGCCGCCCGGGCCCCGTCCCTTCCCGTCTGAACTGCGGCTCCGGAACGCGACGGGCGCCGCCTTCCCCGTATCCGGCCCGACAACCCCCGCGAACGCCGAAGATGCGAGATCATGTGTCGCATGACCGAGGTGTCCTCGCTCACAGGACGACTGCTCGTCGCCACCCCCGCGCTCGCGGACCCGAATTTCGACCGCGCGGTGGTGCTCCTCCTCGACCACGACGACGAGGGCTCCCTCGGCGTGGTCCTCAACCGGCCGACCCCGGTCACCGTCGGCGACATCCTCGCGCCCTGGGCCGAACTCGCCGGCGAACCCGGCGTCGTCTTCCAGGGCGGCCCCGTCTCGCTCGACGCGGCCCTCGGCATCGCCGTCATCCCCGGCGACGAGGGCCCGCTCGGCTGGCGGCGGGTGTTCGGGGCGATCGGCCTGGTCGACCTGGAGGCCCCGCCCGAGCTGCTCGGCCCGGCCCTCGGCTCGCTGCGGATCTTCGCCGGGTACGCGGGCTGGGGCCCCGGCCAGCTGGAGACCGAGCTCGGCGACGGCGCCTGGTACGTGGTCGAATCGGAGCCCGGCGACGTGTCGTCGCCGCGGCCCGAGGACCTCTGGCGACAGGTCCTCAGACGGCAGCGCGGCGACCTCGCGATGATCGCGACCTACCCCGACGACCCGTCCCTCAACTGAGGCCCCCGGCTTTCAGTACCCTTGGCGGTTATGAGCACTCTCGAGCCCGAGCGCGGGGCAGGTACGGGAACCCTCGTCGAGCCGACGCCGCAGGTGTCCCACGGTGACGGCGACCACGAGCGCTACGCCCATTACGTCCAGAAGGACAAGATCATGGCGAGCGCCCTCGACGGCACGCCCGTCGTGGCACTGTGCGGAAAGGTCTGGGTGCCGGGGCGCGACCCCAAGAAGTACCCGGTCTGTCCGATGTGCAAGGAGATCTACGAATCCATGGGCGCCGGCGGTGGCGACAAGGACAAGGGCGGTAAGGGCGGCAAGGACAAGTAAGCGCGGCTCCTGACGTCGGGGACGGCCCCCGTCGTACGTACTTCGGTGCGTGCGGCGGGGGCCGTTCCGCGTTCCCGGGGCGCGGCGGGGTGCGGGCGGCGTGCAGGAGGGGCGCGGAAGCGGGCGCGGCCGTTGCGGAGGGTGCTTCCGGTGGTCACGGAGTGGTTGAGGTGGTCGAGACCTCTTGTCCGGCCGCCGGAGGCGCGCCTAACCTCACGGGTGTTGTGCAGAACGAAACGCTCGTTGCGCATGTTGCAACGCATGCTCGGAGGGGAACCGTTTCATGAAGCTTTCCGCCCTCCCCCAAGCTCTCGGCTTCGCTCGAGCAGGGGGGACCCCCATCACCGCCACCGTTGCCGCACTCCTGATCGCCGCGCTCACCGCCACCGCCTGCGCGCCCCAGACCTCCGGCGGGCAGGCCACGACCGACGAGAAGAGCGGAACCCTGCGCGTCTGGCTCTTCCAGGAGGTGAACAACAAGCCCAAGGAACAGGTCGTCGCGCAGGCCGTCGCCGCCTTCGAGAAGAACCACCCGGGCGCGAAGGCCGAGGTCGAGTACATCCCCGTCGAGACCCGCGCCCAGCGCGTCAAGGCCGCCTTCAACGACCCCGCCTCCGCGCCCGACCTCATCGAGTACGGCAACACCGACACCGCCGGATACGTCAAGGACGGCGGACTCGCCGACATCAGCGCCGAGTTCACGGCCTGGGACGACGCCAAGGACACCGACCCCACCGCGAAGCAGTCCGTCACCGTCGCGGGGAAGGTCTACGGCGCCCCGCTCTTCGTCGGCGTCCGCGCCCTCTACTACCGCACCGACGTCTTCCGGGAACTGGGCCTCACCGCCCCCAGGACCCAGGCCGAACTCGTCACCACCGCCAAGAAGATCCGCAAGGCGAAGCCCGAGCTCTACGGCATCGCCGTCGGCGGCGCCTACACCTACGGCGCCATGCCCTTCGTCTGGGCGGCCGGCGGCGAACTCGCCACCGCGCACGGCGACACGTACAAGGCCGCCGTCAACAGCGAGGCCGCCCGCACGGGCATCACCACGTACACCTCGCTCTTCGGCGACGACAACTGCCCCGCCGCCAAGTGCGCCCAGATGGGCGGCAACGCCACCGTCACCGCCTTCGCCGCGGGCAAGGCCGGCATGGCCATCGGCGGCGACTTCAGCCACGCCGCCGTCGAGGCGGGCGCCGTGAAGGGCAAGTACGCCGTCGTGCCGCTGCCCGGCACCGCCCCCGGCTCCATCGCCCCCGCCTTCGCGGGCGGCAACAACATCGGCGTGCTCAGGAGCACCTCCCACCGCACCCTCGCCGTCGACCTCCTCAAGTCCCTGACCGGCAAGGAGACCCAGGGAAGGCTCTTCGACGCGATGGGCTTCCTGCCCACGTACACCGACGTCCGCGCCTCTGCCGCCCAGCGGCAGCCCTTCGTGAAGCCCTTCATCGACACCCTCGGCGCGGGCACCAGGTTCGTCCCCGCGTCTCCCGGCTGGGGCGCCATCGACGCCTCCCTCGTCCTGCCCACGATGTTCCAGGAGGTCGTCAGCGGCCGTAAGGACGTCAAGGCGGCGGCCGACGACGCCGCGAAGAAGATGGACGCGGCGTTCGCCGCCGCGGGCTGACGAGCATGACCACGACCAGCCGTACGGGCACGGCCCGGACGACGAGCGGTGCGGACAAGGCCGGGGCGGCGAACGGTGCGGACAAGGCCGGGGCGCCGCACCGTGAGGGCCGGGCGGCGAACCGTTCGGGCCTGGCGCGTGGGCGCGGCTCCGGGTGGACGCCCTGGCTCTACCTCCTGCCCGCCCTCGCCGTCCTCGGCGCACTGCTCCTCTACCCGATCTACCAGCTCGGGCTCATCTCCTTCCTGGAGTACACCCAGGCCCAGGTCAGCGGCGGCGAACCCACCTCCTTCAAGGGCTTCGGCAACTACACGGCCCTCTTCGCCGACCCCCAGTTCCGGCAGGTCCTCCTCGCCACCGTCCTCTTCGCCGCCGCCTGCGTCGTCACCACGCTCGCCGTCGGCTGCGCCCTCGCCGTACTCCTCACGCGCGTGCGCGCCCTGCCCCGGCTCGTCCTGATGCTGGCCGCGCTCGGCGCCTGGGCCACCCCCGCGATCACCGGCTCCACCGTCTGGGTCTTCCTCTTCGACCCCGACTTCGGCCCCGTCAACCGACTCCTCGGGCTCGGCGACTTCTCCTGGACGTACGGGCGGTACAGCGCCTTCGCCCTCGTCCTCCTCGAAGTCGTCTGGTGCTCGTTCCCGTTCGTGATGGTCACCGTCTACGCGGGCATCAGGGCCATCCCGTCCGAGGTCCTGGAGGCCGCCGCCCTCGACGGCGCCTCGCAGTGGCGGATCTGGCGCTCGGTCATGGCCCCTGCCCTCCGGCCGATCCTGGTCGTCGTCACGATCCAGTCGGTCATCTGGGACTTCAAGATCTTCACCCAGATCTACGTGATGACGAACGGCGGCGGCATCGCCGGCCAGAACCTCGTCCTCAACGTGTACGCCTACCAGAAGGCCTTCGCCTCCTCCGAGTACAGCCTGGGCTCGGCCATCGGCGTCGTCACGCTGCTCATCCTGCTGGCCGTGACCCTCGTGTACCTGCGCCTGCTGCGACGCCGGGGAGAAGAACTGTGAGCCTGTTCAGCGCCCTCCGCCTCTTCCGCCCCCGCCGTCCAGGGCGCCTCGCCGCCGAGGCCGTCACCCTCCTCGTCGCCGCCGCCGTCGCCTTCCCGCTCTACTGGATGGTCCTCTCGGCCTTCAAGCCGGCCGGCGAGATCCAGTCCACGAACCCGCGGCCGTGGACGCTGTCCCCGTCCCTCGACTCGTTCCGGCGCGTCTTCGAACAGCAGGACTTCGGCCGCTACTTCCTCAACTCGCTGACCGTCGCCGTCACCGTCGTCCTCGCCTCCGCCCTCATCGCCTTCCTCGCGGCGACGGCGGTCACCCGGTTCCGCTTCCGGTTCCGGACGACGCTCCTGATCATGTTCCTGGTCGCCCAGATGGTGCCCGTCGAGGCCCTCACCATCCCGCTGTTCTTCCTCATGCGGGACGCCGGCCAGCTCAACACCCTCGGCTCGCTGATCCTGCCGCACATCGCCTTCTCGCTGCCCTTCGCGATCTGGATGCTGCGCGGCTTCGTCAAGGCGGTCCCGGAAGCCCTGGAGGAACAGGCCCAGATCGACGGCGCGAGCCGCAGCAGGTTCCTGTGGCAGATCCTCTTCCCGCTCGTCTTCCCCGGCCTCGTCGCGACGAGCGTCTTCTCGTTCATCTCGACCTGGAACGACTTCCTCTTCGCGAAGTCCTTCCTCATCAGCGACACCTCGCAGTCGACCCTCCCGATGGCGCTGCTCGTCTTCTTCAAGCCCGACGAGAACGACTGGGGAGGCATCATGGCCGGCTCGACCGTGATGACGGTCCCGGTGCTCGTCTTCTTCGTACTCGTACAGCGCCGCCTGGTCTCGGGGCTCGGCGGGGCGGTGAAGGACTGACACGATGCCCCAGACCCAGACCAAGGACGACGACCTGATCCCGGCGCCCTCGCGGGTCGAAGGGCCCTCCCGCCGCGCCTTCCTCCTCGACCGGCGGACGACCCTGGACGCCGCCCCCGGAACCGAGACCACCGCCCGCTGGCTGCGCACCACCCTCGGAGCCGCCTTCGGGCTCCCGCTGCCGGACACGGCCGACGAGAACGCCACCCACAGCATCCGGCTGCGCCTCGACGACACCCTCGCCCCCGAGGCGTACCGGCTCGACGTGCTGCCGGACCAGGTCGCCGAGATCACCGGCGGAGGCCCGGCCGGGGTCTTCTGGGGCGCCCAGACCCTGCGCCAGCTCCTCGGCCCCGACGCCTTCCGCAAGGCGCCGACGAAGGCGACGGCGAAGGAGGAGCCGGTCGCGGTGGTGACCACGCAGACGATCGAGGACGCCCCCCGCTTCGGCTGGCGCGGCCTCCTCCTCGACGTGGCCCGGCACTTCCTGCCCAAGGACGACGTCCTGCGGTACCTGGACCTCCTCGCCGCCCACAAGCTCAACGTCCTCCACCTCCACCTCACCGACGACCAGGGCTGGCGCATCGAGATCAGGCGCCACCCCCGGCTCACCGAGATCGGCTCCTGGCGGGCCCGCAGCAAGTGGGGACACCGGGCCTCGCCGCTCTGGGACGAGACCCCGCACGGCGGGTTCTACACCCAGGACGACATCCGCGAGATCGTCGCCTACGCGGCCGAGCGGCACATCACCGTCGTCCCCGAGATCGACCTCCCCGGCCACTCGCAGGCCGCCATCGCCGCGTACCCCGAACTCGGCAACACCGACGTCGTCGACACGACCGCCCTCACCGTCTGGGACACCTGGGGCGTCAACCCCAACGTCCTCGCCCCCACCGAGGCCGTCCTGCGCTTCTACGAGGGCGTCTTCGAGGAGGTCCTCGACCTCTTCCCCGCGGCCACGTCGCCCTTCGTCCACGTAGGCGGCGACGAGTGCCCCAAGGACCAGTGGAAGGCCTCCCCGGCCGCACAGGCCCGCATCGAGGAGCTGGGGGTGGGGGACGAGGACGGCCTCCAGTCCTGGTTCATCCGCCACTTCGACCGCTGGCTCACCGCCCGGGGCCGGCGCCTCATCGGCTGGGACGAGATCCTGGAGGGCGGCCTCGCCGAGGGCGCGGCCGTGTCGTCCTGGCGGGGGTACGCGGGCGGCGTCGCCGCCGCCGAGGCCGGCCACGACGTCGTCATGTGCCCCGAGCAGCAGGTCTACCTGGACCACCGTCAGGCGCCCGGCGAGGAGGAGCCGATGCCCATCGGGTACGTACGCACCCTGGAGGACGTCTACCGCTTCGAGCCCGTCCCACCGGGGCTCTCGCCGGAGGCCGCCGCCCACATCCTGGGCACCCAGGCCAACGTCTGGACCGAGGTCATGGAGAACCGCTCACGGATCGACTACCAGGTCTTCCCGCGCCTCGCCGCCTTCGCCGAGGTCGCCTGGTCCGCGCTGCCCGCGCCGGAGGCGCGCGACTACACCGGCTTCGAGCGCCGCATGCACACCCACTACCGGCGGCTCGACGCCCTCGGCGTCGACTACCGGCCACCCGCGGGACCCCACCCCCGGCAGCAGCGCCCAGGGGTCCTGGGCCGCCCCCTGGAAGGCACGCCCCCGATCGTGTGAGGGACCCGACGTCCCCCTTCACCCAAGAGCGGCGAAACGGAAGTTACCGTCGTTCTGCGGGGCGTCCCGGACGGAACAGTCCTTCGCGGACCCTCGCGCCGGACCGCTCGGAAGATGTGCCAGAGTTGCCACGTCCGGCCTGTGAGCACGTACCGTACGCCCACACGCAGGCGCGACCGCCGGGCACATTCGGGGACCACCGGGACACCGGGAAGGGGCAGCGGGTTGACCACGCACGCACCACAGACGGCGCAGTCCGTGACGCTGCCCGCCTCGCTCGACGAGGCCGTGGCGGCGCTCACGGCCATGCCGGCCGCCGTCCCCGTCGCCGGTGGCACCGACCTGATGGCCGCCGTCAACAAAGGCCAGCTCCGCCCCGCCGGACTCGTCGGCCTGAGCCGCATCAACGAGATCCGCGGCTGGCAGTACCAGGACGGACACGCCCTCCTCGGCGCGGGCCTCACCCACGCCCGGATGGGCCGCCCCGACTTCGCCGCCCTCATCCCGGCCCTCGCCGCCGCCTCCCGCGCCGCGGGACCGCCCCAGATCCGCAACGCGGGCACCCTCGGCGGCAACGTCGTCACCGCCGCGCCCAGCGGCGACTCGCTGCCCGTCCTCGCCGCCCTCGAAGCCGACCTGGTCGTCCTCGGGCCGCTCGGCAACCGCGAGATCCCCGTCTCCCACCTGCTCGCCGGCCGCGACCTGCTGGCCCCCGGCGAACTCGTCGCCTTCGTCCGCGTCCCGCTGCTTCACGCCCCCCAGGTCTTCCTCAAGGCCACCGGCCGCACCGGCCCGGCCCGCGCCACCGCCTCCGTCGCCGTCGTCCTCGACCCGGCCAGGCGCGGCGTGCGCTGCGCGGTCGGCGCCGTCGCCCCGATGCCGCTGCGCCCGCTGGAGGCCGAGCGATGGATCGCCTCGCTCGTGGACTGGGACAACGACCGGGGGCTCGCGCCGGAGGCGCTCACGGCGTTCGGCGAGTACGTCGCCGCCGCCTGCATCCCCGACCCGCCGGGCGACGAACAGTTGCCGCCCGCCGTACTGCACCTGCGGCGCACCGTCGCCGCACTCGCCCGACGGGCACTGGGGAGGGCACTGTCGTGAGCAGCAACGACCAGCAGCACCAGGACTCCGGCGGCTGGGAGCCGATCCCGCAGAGCGAGGGGTACGACGGGGACGCGACCGCGTTCGTCCAGCTGCCGCCCGACTTCATGCTGGACGGCGTCCCCCTGGAGGCGCCCGGCCACGGCTACGTACCGCCCATGATCACGCCGCTCCAGCCGCTCAACCCGGGGACGGACCCGGCGGCGACGGGCACGTGGACGGTGCACGTGCCGACGCAGGCGGAGCAGACGCAGTACTTCGACGGAGCCGGCGCCGGAGCCGGAGCCGGGGCCGGGTACGCCGAGTACGCGGGACCCGAGTACCCCGAGTACCCCGAGTGCCCCGGGTACACGGAGCAGCGGCCCGAGTCCTTCGGACGGCCGGGTCAGGCCGGTCAGAGCGGATACTCCGAGCAGATCGAGCAGATCGAGCACCTGGGGTACGTCCAGCAGGACCCGCACGCGACGGCCGAGTGGCGATTCACGGAGCCGGCGGCGCCCGCAGGACCCGGCGCCACGGGCCAGTGGCAGATCCCGGCACTGCCGGACACGGAGCAGGCGCCGGAGGCGACGGACGAGTTCGCCGCGTCGGCCGTCAGGCCGTACGCCGAGGCCCCGGCCACCCTGCCGGGCGGCGCACCCGCTCCGTGGGTGCTCGCGGAGGACGAGAGGGCCGGGGAGGCGGGGGCCGACGACGAGCCGGCCACCACCGCCGTGGAAACCGCCCCCGGCGGGACGCCGGCCGACGGCGCGGAGGCGGAGCCGGCCGCGGCCGGAGCGACCGCCGTGGCGCCCGGCCATGCCCCCGAACACGGGCCGGGCCTCGTACCGGACCGCGCGCCCGACTTCGTACCCGGTCCGAGGTCCGACTCCGCACCCGGTCATACCCCGGAACCCGGCGCCGACCTCACGCCTGACCCCACGGCCGACGACCTCGCATCGGACCCGGAGGTCACGCCCGAGCCCACGGCCGACCTCGCGCCCGAGCTCGCGCCCGACCTCACGCCCAGCGCGAACGTCCACGCCTCCACCGACAGCGACGAGCACCCCCACACCTCGTACACCCTCCGCGTCAACGGCGTGGACCGTCCCGTCACCGGTTCCTGGATCGGCGAGTCCCTGCTCTACGTCCTGCGCGAGCGCCTCGGCCTCGCCGGTGCCAAGGACGGCTGCTCGCAGGGCGAGTGCGGCGCGTGCAACGTGCAGGTCGACGGCCGGCTCGTGGCGTCCTGCCTGGTTCCCGCGGCGACCGCCGCCGAGAGCGAGGTACGGACGGTCGAGGGCCTCGCGACCGACGGGGAGCCCTCGGACGTGCAGCGGGCCATGGCCAAGTGCGGCACCGTCCAGTGCGGCTTCTGCATCCCCGGCATGTGCATGACCGTGCACGACCTTCTCGAGGGCAACCACGCGCCCACCGAACTCGAGACCCGCCAGGCGCTCGCCGGCAACCTGTGCCGCTGCTCCGGCTACCGGGGCGTGCTCGAAGCAGTACGGGACGTCGTCGCCGAGCGCGAGGCGAGCGCGGCGGCCACCGCGGCCGACGGCGCCGACGGGCCCCGTGTCCCGCACCAGATCCCGCACCCGCACGACGGAGGCATGGCGTGAGCAGCGACGCGACCACCGCCGTTCCCACGGCCCCTGACCTCCCCGGCTCCCCGGGCCAGGAGCCGTCCGCGCCGCACGGCCTCGGGACCTCGCTCCCGCAGGCCGAGGCGCGGGCGAAGACCGAGGGCACCTTCCCTTACGCCTCCGACCTGTGGGCCGAGGGACTGCTCTGGGCCGCGATCCTGCGCTCCCCGCACCCGCACGCCCGCATCGTGTCCGTCGACACCAGCGCCGCGACCGCGATGCCGGGCGTACGGGCCGTGGTGACGGCCGCCGACGTGCCCGGCGCCGCGACGTACGGCCGGCAGGTCGCCGACCGGCCGGTGTTCGCCGCCGAGCTGGTCAGGCACCACGGCGAGGCGCTCGCCGCCGTCGCCGCCGACCACCCCGACACGGCCCGCCTCGCCGCCGCCGCGATCAGCGTCGAGTACGAACTCCTCGACCCGGTCACCGACCCGGAGAAGGCGTTCGCGGCGGAGGCGCTGCACCCCGACGGAAACCTGATCCGGCACATCCCGCTGCGCTTCGGCGACCCGGAGGCGACCGGCGAGGTCGTCGTCGAGGGCCTGTACCGGATCGGGCGCCAGGACCCGGCGCCGATCGGCGCGGAGGCGGGCCTCGCCGTACCGCGCCCCGACGGCGGCGTCGAGATCTACACCGCCTCCACCGACCCGCACACCGACCGGGACCTGGCCGCCGCCTGCTTCGGCCTGCCGTCCGAGCAGGTCAAGCTGGTCGTCACCGGCGTCCCCGGCGCCACCGGCGACCGTGAGGACCCGGGGTTCCAGATCCCGCTGGGCCTGCTCGCGCTGCGCACCGGCTGCCCGGTCAAGCTCACCGCCACCCGCGAGGAGTCCTTCCTCGGCCACGCCCACCGCCACCCCACCCTGCTGCGCTACCGCCACCACGCGGACGCGGAAGGGCGCCTGGTGAAGGTGGAGGCGCAGATCCTGCTCGACGCGGGCGCCTACGCCGACTCCTCCTCCGAGTCCCTCGCGGCGGCCGTGGCCTTCGCCTGCGGCCCGTACGTCGTCCCGCACGCCTTCGTCGAAGGCTGGGCGGTCCGTACGAACAACCCGCCGTCCGGCCATGTGCGGGGCGAGGGCGCGATGCAGGTCTGCGCGGCGTACGAGGCGCAGATGGACAAACTCGCGGCGAAACTGGGCGTGGACCCGGCCGAGCTGCGTATGCGGAACGTCATGGCGACCGGCGACATCCTGCCCACGGGCCAGACGGTCACCTGCCCGGCCCCGGTGGCCGAACTCCTCTCCGCCGTACGTGACTTCCCCCTCCCCGCCCTCCCCAAGGACACCCCGGAGGGCGAGTGGCTGCTGCCAGGCGGCCCCGAGGGCGCGGGCGAACCCGGCGCCGTGCGGCGGGGCGTGGGGTACGCGCTCGGCATGGTGCACATGCTGGGCGCGGAGGGCACCGACGAGGTGTCCACGGCGACCGTACGGGTCCAGGACGGCGTGGCCACGGTCATCTGCTCGGCCGTGGACACCGGTTCGGGCTTCTCGACGCTCGCCCGGCAGATCGTGCAGGACACCCTCGGGATCGACGAGGTCCACGTCGCGCCCGTCGACACCGACCAGCCGCCGGCCGGACCGGCCGCGCACGGCCGCCACACCTGGGTCTCGGGCGGGGCGGTGGAGCGGGCCGCGAAGATGGTGCGCACGCAGCTTCTCCAGCCGCTGGCCCACCAGTTCGGCATGTCGACGGAACTTCTCCAGATCACCGACGGCAAGATCACCTCGTACGACGGTGTCCTCTCGACCACGGTCACCGAGGCGATGGACGGCAAGGAACTCTGGGCAACCGCCCAGTGCCGCCCCCACCCCACAGAGCCGCTCGACGATTCGGGCCAGGGCGACGCGTTCGTCGGCCTCGCGTTCTGCGCGATCCGCGCGGTGGTCGACGTGGACATCGAACTCGGCGCCGTGCGCGTCGTGGAGATGGCCGTCGCCCAGGACGTCGGCCGGATCCTCAACCCGGCCCAGCTCACCGCCCGCATCGAGGCGGGCGTCACCCAGGGCGTCGGCGCGGCCCTCACGGAGAACCTCCGCACCGCCCGCGGTCTGGTCCGGCACCCCGACTTCACGGGCTACGCACTCCCGACATCCCTGGATGCCCCGGACATTCGCATCGTGAAACTCGTCGAGGAACGCGACGTGGTGGCCCCCTTCGGCGCCAAGGCGGCGAGCGCGATCCCCGTCGTCACCTCACCCGCCGCGGTGGCCTCAGCGGTACGCGCGGCGACCGGACGCCCGATCAACCGCCTCCCGATCCGCCCCCAGGCGGCCGTCGCCGTGCCCAATTCGTAACCATGTGATGTCCGTTGCTTGTGCAACCCCGGGGTGCGCACTGTCGTCGTTCCCAACTACAGTGAACTTCTAGACTTGGCAGTGCCGCACGGGTGTTCAACGGGGGAGGAGCGCGAGCGTGGAAGCCTATATGGACGGGGCAGGGATGCGCGCCATGAGCAGGGAGGCCGTGCTCTACAACACGGAATCCATGTCGGAGTTCAAGGCGGGCATCGACGGCCTGATCGAGATGCTCACCTCCTCGGAGGCCGGCCCGGGCAAGATGAAGAGCGACCCGTTGTCGCGCACCAAGTTCGGCGGCGGTGGTGCGGCCTGGGGCGAGGCGACGGGCATCTACACCTCGTACGAGACCGTCCTCAGGCAGTTGACGGAGCTCTCCGGACTGCTGCAGGACTGCCTGGAGGGCCTTGGCATCGCGGTCGTCGCGTCCAAGGACGGCTTCCAGCAGATGGACGACGACATCAAGCAGAAGATGATCGGCATTCACCAGCGGACCGAGGACGCCAAGGCGAAGGCGGACCGCGAGGCCGGCCGCATCCCGGAGACCGGCAAGGATCGGACGGGCGACGAAGGCGGCGGCTACCAGTAGGGCGGGCATGGACGGAATGTCGGGGACACGGGGAAGAGGCGAAGGATGAGGCCAGCAGAGGGCGGCGGAGGCGGCGGTACCACCGATTTCAGCTCCATGTCGCACCAGCAGATGCTGGATTGGCTGGACGAAGCCAGCGAATCCGGTGTGAGGATCGCGGCCGACCGCTTGCAGGCAGCGGCCGAACAGCTGGATGCCATCGCGGAGAAGCTCAAGAGCCGGTCACTTCGAGTGGACTGGAAGGGCGAAGCGGAGCAGGCCTTCAACAAGTGGGCTGACGGCGTGGTGAGTTCCACCAGGGCGCTCAGCGACTACAGCGGCAACGGGGCCGTGGAGATGCACAAGACGGCGTCGGCCATTGCCAGCGCCAAGAGCGCCATGCCTCGTTACACCTCCCACGAGTCGGCCAAGGCGAACCTGGCGGCCGCGCAGAAGTACCGCAACGACCCCGATTCGGCGAAGGTCGCCGGTGACGCCCAGCGGTCGATCTCCGCCAGCGAGGACCTCCAGGCGATTCTGGCCAAGGAGGCGGCGACCAAGCAGGCGGCGGAGACGGAGATGGTGAAGCTCTCGTCCGCGTACTACTGGTCCAGCTTCCACATGACGAGCGCCCAGCCGCCGACGTTCCCGCCGCCGCCGGGGGATTTCGTCCCGGCGAGCGCGAACGAGCGCCGAAGCGGAGGGTCTGTCGGCCCCTCGTCGAAGAGCGGAAGCTATTCGACAGGGACAGGCGCGGAAACGGGCGCGGGGGCGCGCACCACCATCTCGCAACCGGATACGCGCACCACGCCGGACACGCACACCGTCCCGCCCTCGCAGGACAAGAGCGGTCCGACGCACGTCATCCGCCCCGAAGTCAGGCCCGACGTCCCCGTGGACCTCGGCATCGACAGCGTCGAGACCCTGACGCCGCCGACCACACCCGGTCCGACGACGCAGACCCCAGGCACGACGCCGCCGATCACCAAGCCGGACGGCGGTACGCCTCCGTTCGTGACGACCACCGGCGTTCCGCCCTTCACGGGGAAGGGAGGTCAGGCCCCCGTACGTCCCACCGGCCCCGTCACCGGCGGCACGCGCAACCCGATGACCACCGGCCCGCGCGGCCTCCCGGGCATGCCCGGCCCGCTGGGCGGCCCCCGTGAGGGAATCAGCGGCGGCCGTCAGGTTCCCCAGACGGGCCGTCCCACGACGGGCATCCCGCGCAGCACCGTCATCGGCACCGAGCCTGGCGGGCGTAACGGCTCCGGCGTCGGCCGCGCCCCCATGGGCGGCGGCATGGGAGGCCCGATGGGCGGTGCCATGGGTGCAGGCCAGAGCGGCATCAGCGGCGGACGCCGTCTCGCCGGTGAGACCGGCGGAGTCGTCGGCGGCAAGGCGCAGCGCGCCGGAGCCGCGGGTGGCGCTGGTGGCACGCGACCGTTCACGCCGGGTGGCTCCGGCCTCGTGCGCGGCGGCTCCCCGCGGTCCGGTGACCGTGAGGAGCAGAACGGAGAGCGTCCCGACTACCTTGTCGAGGACGAGGAGACCTGGCAGCAGGGCAACCGCCGCGTGGCCCCGCCCGTCATCGACTGATCAGCGCGAGGAAGCGGAAGCAGATGCGTACCAGCAGTATTCGACGGAGTCGTGCCCGAGTCACCGCCTCGGCCGCCTTGGGGATGCTGCTGGTGGGCATCGCTTCCGCTCCGGCCCATGCGGAGGGCGTCCGCGACCGTCAGTGGCACCTGACCGCGATGGGCGCCGAGAAGATCTGGCAGCTCAGTACAGGCAAGGGCGTCACCGTCGCCGTGATCGACAGTGGTGTGGATCAAAGGAACCCGGACTTGAGGGGACAGATCCTCAAGGGCAAGGATCTCGCCCCGGACGAAGAGGGCGACGAGTTCACCGACTACACGGGTCACGGCACCGGCATGGCCGGTCTCATCGCGGGTACTGGCGAGGCTGACGGTGGCAACGGTGCTTTCGGGCTGGCTCCGGGAGCCAAGATCCTCCCCGTGCGTGTGCCGGGATCAGGCGGTGGGAACAAGAGCCAGGCCCAGGCCGACCGTGAGTTCAACAGGTACATGCCCGAGGCGATCCGCTTCGCCGCCGATGCCGGGGCGAAGGTCATCAACATCTCTCAGGGCGTCACCACTGGCTCGCAGCAGCTCACCGATGCCGTGAAGTACGCCCTCGACAAGGGTGCGTTGGTCTTCGCCGCTGTCGGCAACACCGGAGACAAGAGCAACAAGCTGGAATACCCGGGGGCGACTCCTGGTGTCGTCGGTGTCGGTGCCGTCGACCAGAAGGTGAAGCATGTTCCCATGTCCCAGATCGGTCCCCAGGTCGACATCGCGGCCCCTGGCAGTGACATGGTCGCCGCATGTGGCACCGGAATCTGCACGTCCACCGGCACCAGTGACGCATCCGCTCTCGCTTCCGCCGCGGCCGCGCTCGTGTGGTCGAAGCACCCCGACTGGACCAACAACCAGGTCCTGAAGGTCATGCTCAACACCATCTCCTCGCCGACCGAGGGTCCCAAGCGCAGTGACTTCATCGGCTACGGTGCCATCCGCCCGCTCCGTATGCTGAAGACGCCCGGTGACCCCGGCCCGGCCGATGTCCGGCCCATCGACGACCTCAAGGAGATCGCGGCCGGCACCCCGTCCGCGAGCACTTCTGCCACGGACCCTTCGTCGTCCTCCCCCGCCCCTTCGGAGTCTTCCGCCGCGCCGGCGCCGGCTCCGCAGGCCGCTGCCGAGGACAGCGGTAACACCGGCCTCTGGATCGGGCTGGGCATCGGAGTGGCCGTGCTGATCGGTGCCGCTGTCGCCGTGTTCGTACTGCGTTCGCGGCGGGGCTGACTTCCGCCCGTCGTCGACTGATCAGCGCGAGGAAGCGGAAGCAGATGCGTACCGGCAGTATTCGACGGAGTCGTGCCCGAGCTACCGCCTCGGCCGCCTTGGGGATGCTGCTGGTGGGCATCGCTTCCGTGCCCGCCCACGCGGAGGGCGTCCGGGACCGCCAATGGCACCTCGACGCCATGGGCGCCGAGGAGATCTGGCAGATCAGCACAGGCAAGGGCGTCACCGTCGCGGTGATCGACTCCGGCGTGAGCAAGAGCAACCCGGAACTCCGTGGTCAGGTGCTGGCCGGCAAGGACTTCGCCACGAATCTGTCGGGGGATCAGTTCACCGAGTACACCGGACACGGCACGGGCATGGCCGCTCTCATCGCGGGCACAGGGGCCGGAAGCGGAGCCTTTGGCCTGGCCACTGGTGCCAAGATCCTTCCGGTACGCGTTCCCAGGCTTGACGCGGGGAAGGGCACTCTGGCGCAGAGCGAGAAGGATTTCAACCGCGACGTTCCCCCCGCGATCAGGTACGCGGCTGATGCCGGCGCCAAGGTCATCAACGTCTCTCTCGGCTCGACAGCGGGTTCGCAGGCACTCACCGACTCGGTGAAGTACGCCCTGGACAAGGGCGCCCTGGTCTTCGCGGGCGTCGGCAACAGTGGTGACAAGGGAAACCGTCTCGAGTACCCGGCAGCGACCCTGGTGCGGTCGGCGTCGGTGCCGTCGACAAGAAGCTGACGCGCGTCCCGATGTCCCAGTACGGCCCCCAGGTCGACATGGCGGCACCGGGTAAGGACATGGTCGCCGCATGCGGCGACGGCACTGACATCTGCACGTCCACCGGTACCAGCGACGCCACCGCCCTGGCCTCCGCCGCCGCCGCGCTCATCTGGTCGAAGCACCCCGACTGGACCAACAACCAGGTCCTGAAGGTCATGCTCAACACGATCGCCGCGCCCAACGACGGCGGGAAGCGCAACGACTACATCGGCTACGGAGCCATCCGGCCCCTCCGTGCCCTGAAGACCCCTGGTGACCCCGGCCCGGCCGATGTGCGGCCCATCGACGACCTCAAGGAGGCGGTGACCGCCTCGCCGTCCGGTGACCTTCCCTCGTCGACCCCGTCTTCCGCACCCCCCGCACCGGCTCCGGCCCCGCAGGCGTCGACGGACGAGGGCGGCAACACCGGGCTGTGGATCGGCCTCGGAATCGGCGCGGCCGTGCTGATCGGTGCCGCCGTCGCCGTATCCGCACTCCGGTCCCGGCGAGGCTGAGTCCTCGTGCCGGGGTCCGTCCTGGCACGAGGCGGAGAAGCGAGCCGGGTGAGCCTGGTTCAGCGGCCGTAGACCGGCACGGCGTAGACCCGGCCGCCGCGGGCGATGAAGACGCGGTTGCCGGCGGTCGCCAGCTGGTAGGCGCCCTCGCGCGGGACCGTAGCGGTGAAGAGTTCCTCGTTGGTGGTCTTGTGGAGGACGTGGACCTTGCTGTTGTCGGGTGAGTGCAGCCACACCGTCGAGCCCGCCACGACAGGAGGGTTGAGGGTGCCGATACCCGAACCCAGTCCGTCCAGGGACGTGTTCCAGTCCAGAACCGGGCGGTGCATCTCCGGCATGGTGCCGTAGCGGTAGACGCTGTGGCCGACGGTGGCGATGACGTAGTCGCCGTCCGTCACCGGTGTGGCCCAGCTCTTGTCGCTCCACGCCTCGTCGTCCCACAGGTAGTCGCCGCGTTCGAGCCGACGGGTCATCAAGACGTGGCCGCTGAGGTAGGCGATGTTGTCGCCGAGGACCGGGATCTCCCCGTCGGTGCCCTGGTTCTTGACGTCCCAGTCCTCCTCGCCCGTCTCCGTGAAGAGCGCGGTCACATGGCCGTCCCTGCCGTGGATCACCAGCCGTTTCCTGCCCACCGCGGCCTTCGCCGGGCCGGTCGGGAAGCGGGGGGACGGCATCGGGCGTGTCCACGTCGTGGCGAGGGTCCAGGCGTCGAGCGCGCGGACTTCGTTCTTCGCGGTCACCAGGAAGACGTGGGTGTCGTCGGCCGCCAGGAGGTGGTCGACATCGTTCTGGCTCTGCCAGACGGGCTTCCCGGTGGAGGCGACGAAGGCGTGTGCGACGCCGTTCTTGTCCACGCCCACGACGAGCCGGTCGGCGACGGAGACGAAACCGGCGGCGGGGTCGATGCCCTTGGCCCGCCACCGCTCCTTGCCGTTCGTCACGGACAGCGCGAGCAGCCCGCCCTCCGCCGCCTCCATGATCACCACGTCCCTGACGGGGAGCGGAACGGGGCCGTTCGGTGCCGCGACCTGCCGGGGCCCCCACAGGGGTTTCGGAGCCGTGCCGTACGGGTTGTCGATGATCGACACGAAGGCCGCCTCCGGCGTCGGCACGGCGGGCGGCACGTGGGCGGTCGGCGACTCCTTCACCTCCTCGCGGTTCAGCCACCAGGCCCCCGCCCCACCGCCCGCGCCCAGGACCGCCACGCCCACGGCCGCGCCCGTGAGGAAGCGGCGCCGGGACGGCCTCGCGCCGGGCACGGCGGTCTCCTCGGGGGCCGCGAGGCGCTTCGTGGCCGTCTCGCGCCGCTTGATGTCCTCGGCGAGCGGCCCCTTGCGCCAGGCGCGGTCGGCGCCCTTCGGCGGGGCGAAGGCCTCGGCCACCTGCGGCGGCGACGGGCGGAACGCCGGGTCCTTCGCCAGGCACGGGCCGATGAGCTCCTGGAGCTCGGGCGGTACCAGGGTCAGGTCCGGGGCGCCGTGGACGACCTCGTACTGCACCGCCGCCACGTGGCCGGCGTCGAACGCGCGCCGGCCGCTCGCCGCGAACGCGAGGACCGCGCCGAGCGAGAACACGTCCGACGCCGGGCCGACGCGCTGCCCGAGGACCTGCTCCGGCGCCCCGTACCCCGGCGTGACCGGGATCTGGCCGGTCGTGGTGAGGGTGAGCCCGTGCTCGGGGCGGGCGATGCCGAAGTCGATGATCCGCGGGCCGGTCGAGGTGAGCACGATGTTCGCCGGCTTGAGGTCGCGGTGGACGAGCCCGGCGGCGTGGATGTCGTACAGGGTGCGGGCGAGGTGGGCGGCGAGGGCGCGGACCGTCGCCACGTCCATCGGCCCGTGCTCGCGGACGGCGATGTCCAGCGTCGGTCCCGCGAGGAACTCGGCGGCGATCCACGGCCGCCCGCCCTCCGTCTGGGCGTCGAGGACCCGGGCCACGCCACGGCTCGTCACGGCCCGCGCCATGTCCGCCTCGCGGACGAAGCGCTGGGCGAGGTGCTGGTCGTGGGCGAGCTCGGGGCGGAGGACCTTGACGGCGGCGGGGGCGCCGGAGCCGTCACGGCCGACGTACACCTTGCCCATGCCGCCCTCGCCGAGGACGCCGAGCAGGCGGTACGGGCCGAGCCGGAGCGGATCGCCGACGGCGAGGGGCTGCGTGGTCACGAGGAGATGCTTTCCGGTGAGGTGGGGACGGCGTTCGGGGACGGCGTTCGGGGATGGCGTTCGGGGATGGCGTTCGGGGATGGCGTTCTTCCAGGGGGAGGAGGGCGGGGCTCACTCGAACGGGATCGCCACCGCGGACGACTCCCCGGCCCCGATGATGCGGCTCCGCTCCTGGTCCACGACGTAGCGCGAGGCGTCCGTGGGGAAGACCCAGGCCGAGGTGCGGGTCGACAGGTCGACCGCGCTCAGCCCGCCGCGTACAGGGGCGTAGGCGTACTTCGTGCCGATCACCGGCTTGCTGAGGGTGTCGGGGGCCAGCGGGCGGCTTCCGACCTCCTCCTTCCAGCGCTCGATGCCGAAGGTGGTCTCGACGGCCACGAGACCCTGTCCGCTCACGTTCGTGTAGACGAGGCTCCCCGCGACGACGGGGATCCCGTAACGCAGCGGGGCGGTGCCGGTGCCGTACTCCCAGGCGACCGCCCCGTCCGACAGGCGCACCGCCCGGAGACGGTCGCCGCCCGTGTAGACGTGCCGGTCGTCGGTGGTGAGGTGGCCGGGGATGAACGAGTCGGAATCCACCAGCGGGAGCCGCCGCTTCCACAGCTGTCGGCCCGTGCGCGTGTCCCGCGCCTGGAGGAGGAAGGTCTCGAGGTCACCGCTGTTCTTGCCGAGGATCAGCTGGTCGCCGACGACCTGGGCGAGCCAGGGCCGCACGCCGTCCCACTCGTAGGGCTGCCGCCACGCCTCCTTGCCCGTCCGCAGGTCGACGGTGAGCAGGTGCCAGCCGACGTTCTCCGCGTCGAGGTCCCGCTTGCCCAGGCGCGAGGCGGTGAAGAGGAGTCCGCCGGTCGCGGTGAGGAGCTGCGTGGTCGTTCCGTCGATGCCCTTCAGCTGGATCGTCCGGGCGGCCTCCTTGCCGGTGCGCGGCGCGAGCGTACGGATCTTCAGGACGCCCGGTCCGTCGAAGTTCCCGTCGGAGAGGTAGTAGTTCGTGCCGTCGGTGGTGATCTGGTGCGGGTGCATGACCGCCGACTCGTTCCAGAGTTCGCTGCCGTCCTTCGTGTCGACGGCCCGGAAGGAGACGGTCTCGGCGAAGCCCACGACGTCGTCACCGGCGAGCAGCTGGGTGGTCCTCTCCTCGCGGTCGAGGACGGTGTGCTGCCACAGGGGCGCGGGCGCGCCGTCGGTGGCGGTCGTGGCGGGGACGGCGGTGGGGCCCGTCGGGGCCGGTGTGCCGCCGGTGGACCGGCCGGGGTCACGGGAGTTCAGCCACGCCCACCCTCCGGCGCCCGCTCCCGCGAGACCGAGCAGGGAACCTCCGCCCAGAGTGAGGGCGCGGCGGCGCGACAGGGGGGTGTTCGGGGCGGTCGCCGCCACCGCGGACTCCGCGGGGGCCGGGAGGCGGTGCGGTGCGTGCAGCCAGACGTCGGTCGCGCGGCGGGCGATGTCGGCGAGGAGCAGCGGGGGCAGGTGGTCGGCGAACTCGCCGTGGCCGTCGTGGAGATGGTCCACCAGGAAGCCCGTGGTGGGGCGGGCCGCGGGGTCCTTGGCGAGGCAGGCCGTCAGGAGCGGCAGCAGTGCCTCCGGTACGCCGGTGAGGTCGGGTTCGGCGTAGCGGACGCGGTAGAGGAGGTCGGCGGGGGAGCCCGTACCGAAGGGGCCGTGGCCGGTGGCGGCGAAGACGAGGACGCCGGCGAGCGCGAACACGTCGCCCGCGGGCGGGTGTTCCTGGCCGCTCGCCTGCTCCGGCGACATGAAGGCGGGAGTGCCGGCCGCCGCTCCCGTACGCGTGAGGTGGTCGTCGCCGGCCGCGCGGGCGATGCCGAAGTCGATGATCTTCGGGCCGTACGCGGTGACGAGGACGTTCGACGGCTTGAGGTCGCGGTGGACCACGTCCGAGGCGTGCAGCTGCGCGAGGGCCCCGGCGAGCGCGGCGCCGACGGCGCGGACGGTGGGCTCCGGCAGCGGGCCGCCGAGCGCGACGGCGTCGTCCAGCGGCGGGCCGAGGACGTACTCGGTGGCCAGCCACGGGGTCTCGGCCAGCGGATCGGCGTCGACGACGGCCGCGCCGTGGCGGGCGCCGATGATCCGCGCCGCGTCCGTCTCCAGGCGGAAACGGCTGCGGAAGGCGGGGTCGGTGGCGAGCCGCGCGTGCACGGTCTTCAGGGCGACGGTACGGCCGCCCGGGGTACGCGCCAGATAGACCGTGCCCATGCCGCCGGAGCCGAGGCGGGCGAGGAGACGGTACGTGGCGACGGTGGCCGGGTCGTCGTGGGTCAGGGGCGACAGCATGGGATGTGTGTGGTCCGTCAGTCCGGGAGGGGAGGGGGAGGAGCAGGGAGGTGGGGTGGCGTGTCGGCCTTCAGGCCCTTGTCGCTGCCACGGCCGGGAGTTCGGCGGCGAGGAGTTCGGAGGACTGGCGGGCGAGGGCGGCGACCACCCGGCCCGGCAGCCAGCCGGGGGCGAGGAGGCCGCCGGCCGGGTTCAGCGTCGTCGCGTGCCCCGTCGGCGAGGACGACGCGGTCGGCGGCGGGGCCGGCGCGAACGTCAGGGCGGCGGCCGTGGGCCGGTCGGCCGGGTCGCGGGCCAGGCAGGAGGCGATCAACGGGCGGAGGCCGGGCGGGATCTCGTCCCGCTCGGGCACGGTGTGCCCGGTGGCGGCGTACGCGAGGACGGCGCCGAGCGCGAAGACGTCACCCGGCGGGCGCGGCCGGCCACCCGACGCCTGCTCGGGCGCGAGCGACCCCGGGTCGATGCCGGGCAGGCCGGTGCGCGGCTCGCCGTCGGCCGAGGCGGCCCGTACCGCACCGAAGCAGGTCAGCCGGGGGCCGTCCGCGGTGAGCAGGACGGAGGCGGGGGACACCCCGGCGTGGGTGAGCCCCTGGGCGTGCGCGGCGGCCAGCGCCTCGGCGAGGGCGGCGCCGACGGCGCGGACGGTGGCCTCGGGCAGCGGGCCGCCGTGGACGGCCAGGGCGACGGGGAGCGGGAGCGCCGGGACGTACGGGCTCGCGTACCAGGGGGGTTCGCCGGGGCCGGCCACGCTCGTCACCGGAGCGACCCAGGGGCCGATGAGGTGGCGGGCGGCGTCGGCCTCCGCGGCGAACCGGGCGGGGTCGGTGCCGGGCAGTGGGGTGCTGAGCAGCACGGTCCGCTCGCCGTCCTCGGTGCGGGCCACGTAGCGGCGGCAGGGCGGTGAGGCGTGCGGCGGGTCGAGGCGGGTGATCAGCCGGTGGGGGCCGAACCGCCGTGCGGAGTCCTGCGCGGACTTCTGCGTGGACTCCTGCTCTGTGCGCGACCGTTCCACCGTTCCTGCCCCCCGTCGTCCCTGCACCCCGTGGCGACGGGGGCGCGTCGAGCCTATCGAGCGAGGGGCCGGGGGCCGTCCCCGGGAGGTGTTCCGGAGCGGCTGTCACCGCGCGTGGCGGAGGAACGTCCAGGCTGTCCGGATTGCGAAGGTGAAGCACGCATGCGGACGCCGTGAAGATCCCGGGGAAGCCGCTGATTCCCAGCGGGCAGCGCTCGGCTAGGTGTGCGGGAGGCTACGATCGCCCTGATTCCGTGGGCACGGAACTTGCTGGGGCGAAGCCGGAACGAACACCGTCGCGGGGGAGAACATGTCGTTCGAACAGGAGTGGGCGTCCGTACGGTCCACGTCGACGAGCACGGTGAGCACGAGGCTCAACCAGCTCGCCCCCGAGCCCGGCGGCGGTGGCGGCGGCAACGCCGATCTCAGCGTCGACCAGGACAAGCTCGGCGCCATCGGCAGCGCCGCGTACGCGCTGCACGGACGGCTGCTGAAGGACGGTGACCACGCGCGTACGAGCACGACGGAGGCGGCGACGGACATGTCCGGCCACGGCTTCCGCACCGGGTCCGCGATGTCGACCGTGCAGGAGCGGTGGGACTCGCAACTGAGGACGCTGCTCGACGCCTGCGCCAACATCTCCAACCACCTCGACTACAGCGCGGCCTCGCACGCCGAGGAAGAGGCGGACATCCAGGCGGCCCTCGCGGCCTCCAGGATCAACGAGTACTT
Organism: Streptomyces exfoliatus; assembly: GCF_000725545.1. Taxonomy (GTDB): domain Bacteria; phylum Actinomycetota; class Actinomycetes; order Streptomycetales; family Streptomycetaceae; genus Streptomyces; species Streptomyces exfoliatus. Next base: position 32,193 of record NZ_JNZP01000013.1, read on the forward strand.
CAAGTAGGCGGGGGACCTGCTGTGCTGACCTTCGACAACGTCTACCGGGCGCCCCTCGGCAAGATGAAGGCCGCGGCCGACGACTGGTCCGCGATGAAGGGCAAACTGGAGAAACTCGCCGACGACGCCCGTACGACGATGGCGGCGAAGGCGAAGGACGACTACTGGCGCGGGGTGAACGCCGAGGTCACGAAGCCGTTCGTGGACAAGACCGCGAAGGAGTTCGACGACGCGGCCAAGGCGGCCGACGGCATCCACAAGGTCCTGGAGGACGGTTACCACGCCTTCAAGAAGGCGAAGGACGACCTCACGGCGATCGTGGACACGGAGGCGCCGAAGCAACGCTTCCGGGTGACCTCCCGTGGCAAGGTCGAGGCCGTCGAGCCGCTGTCCTCGACCAAGGACCAGGGGATGCGGCACGACCCCGACTTCCAGGGCCTGGTCCGCCAGGAGCGCGCCGCGATCGAGGCGATGCAGCGGCGGATCGACGCGATCGTGGAGAGCTGCGACGACGCGGACGTGGCCTGCTCCAACGCGCTCAAGGCCAACATCACCGAGGACGGGCACGACTTCAGCGCGCCGAAGTACAAGAGCCTCGACGCCGAGGAGGCGCAGCGCGCGGTCGACCTGGCGAAGAAGGGCCGGGACATCTCCCACGAGGAGCTGATGCGCCTCAACGAACTGCTGAAGGACAACAGCGGCTCGAAGGAGTTCTCCCGTACGTTCTACAACGGCCTGGAGGCGAAGGGCGCGCTGGAGTTCTTCGGGCAGCTGTCCACGGACACGTACGACTACGCGAAGGTCGACAAGCAGCGCCTCGCCGACGTCCAGGAACTCCAGAAGAACCTGGGCCTCAACCTGGCGACGGCGACGCAGGGCGGCGACGCGTGGACCGAGAAGTGGTCCGCGGACATGCGCAGGCTCGGCACGGAACGCATCCCGCTCGCCAAGTACGACAACAACCCGGCCTTCGGCTACCAGTTGCTCGGCGGCATCATGCGCTACGGCGACTACGACAAGAAGTTCCTGGTCCCGATCGCCGAGCACGTCACCCAGCTCCACGCGAAGGACCCGTACCTCTTCGCCAACAGCAAGCCGATGATGGCGGGCGGCCTGCAGAACCAGTACAACCCGTCGGGCGTCAACGGGGCCGGCTTCGACCCGATGATCTCGATGCTGGAGGCGCTGGGGCACAGCCCGGAGGCGTCGAAGGAGTTCTTCTCGAAGGAACCGACCTCGTACAAGGAGGACGGCAGTGTCGGCGGGACGGTGGACCTGGACGCGAAGAAGGACGACAGTCAGACCAGTTACCTGGACTACTTCGCGAACAAGGACTACACGTTCTTCGCCGACATCGAAGGGCACAACCCGGACGACCTCACCAAGACCATGGGGTACATGCCGGACGCCCTGGGCCACGCCCTGGAGGCGGCGACGCTCGGGCACGCGTGGGACGACCCGACGCCGGAACTGAAGCGCGACGAGACCACTGGCAAGATCATGCAGGAGGTCGTCGCGACGTACGGTGGCGACGCCGAGCTGCTCAAGAAGTGGCAGCCCACGATGGCGGACAGCCTAGGCACCATGGGCGCCGGTTACATCGACGACCTCAACTGGGCGCTGGACGACAACCGCTCGGACCGGCCTTTCACCCCGACCAAGGGCCTGGAGGCGCACCCGGAGTTCGGGCGGAGCGCGGCCGTCGGCTTCCTGAGCACCCTCGGCCAGCACCCGGACGCCTACGCGACGCTGTCCACGGCCGAACGCCTGTACACCACCAGCGTCCTCGAAGCGCAGGTCGGCCCGAACGGCAAGATTGACGAGGGGAACGCACAGGCTGCTGTGTACACGGGGGCCACCTTCCAGGGCGTCCTCGACGAGTCACGGGCCAACCAGGTCGAGGCCGAAGGCATGAAGGCGCACGAGGACTACGAGAAGGAGCAGGCGAAGAAGGCCGGCTGGGTACAGCTCGGCGCCACGGTCGGCATCGCGGCCGGTGTCGCCTTCCTGCCCGCCACCGCGGCGGTGGGCGCGGCCGCAGTCCTCGTACCGCTCGCGGTCGACACCGGGTCGGGCGTCATGGAGCAGTTGGCCGGGCAGGTCGTCGGCGACTGGTCGGACAAGTCCGTAGAGGACCACAAGGACAAGACCGAGGAGCAGATCCACGAGGACAACAAGGCCATCTACGAGGCCGGCAGGTACAGCGCCACTTCCCCGATGGAGCGGTTCATGTTCGAGCACCGGGACCAGGTGAGCAGCGGCTTCCGGCAGGACATGATCGAGGCCGTGAACAACGGCTACGGACTTGGCAACGATCATGCGAACCAGACCGGCAACGCCCCTGAGACCGGCTGAACCCCCGCCACCGAATTCACGAGGAATCCTGATGAGAAGAGCGTCCGCCTTCGTCTCCGCCGTGCTGACCCTGGGGCTGCTTCTCACCGCGTGTGGGAGCGGTGAGGAGCCAGTCAGCGCCATGCGGCAGTGCGAGGACGCACTCTCGCCGACGGCGGCCCGTGCGCTTGAGTCGGTGCTCGGCACCAGGGAGTTGAGCCCGGACGGGACCAACGGGCTGGAGCCAACGGTGAAGAAGCTGATCGCAGACCAGGCCTTCGAGGGGCCGGGCAGGGCGCTTGGCTACACCAAGGCGTGCTCGGCCAGAAGCGAGACTACGCCGCGCTCCAGGATCCAGATCTTTTTCGACCTGTACGAGGACGCCAGCCTGTACGACGACGGCTACAAGTGGACGGCCGAAGGCCGGTATCTCTACGGGATGGGCCGGGAGGCGAACGCGGACAACGAGAACGCGCATCTCTTCATGGGCTGCACCAGCTCGCGGCTTGAGGGGTCGGAGGAGCAGCCGGCCCCCATTCACGGCTGGCTGGAGTTCGACAAGCCGGTCAAGGGCGCCTACCCCCCCAACACCCCCGCCACCCGCGAGGCCTACCTCACCGTCCTCCACTCCGTCACGCTGGCGGTCGTGAAGGAGCTGGGCTGCGAGAACAACGCGGGGCTGCCCGAGAAGCCCGTCTTCGAGGCGAAGAAGTGGCGCGGCGAGCAGTAGCCGCGCGGCATACCGCTCAGCCCTCCTTCGCGATCTCCACCGTCGACGTCAGCTGCGACAGCAGCAGGAACGTCCCGCGTGTGATCAGGGCCGCGAGGAGGATCGTTCCGATGCCCTCGACCCGTAGTTCCGAGACCTTCGGGCCCAGCCAGGACAGCAGCCACCAGATGAGGGCGTCCTGGAGGAAGCCGACCAGGCCGAGGGCGGCCAGGATGGGGAGCGGGACGCGGCCGGAGGGGCCGATGTGGATCAGTTGGGTGAGGACCACGAGCACCAGCGTGGCGGCGAGGACGGACAGGGCCGCCTCGACCGTCTCGGTGCCCAGGGTGATGCCGGGCAGCAGGCCTCCGGCGAGGCCGACGCCCACGAGGACCCCCAGCTTGCGTCTGCCTTGTTCGGTCATGGGCGGACTGTGGCACGGCCGGCGGGCAGCTGTGAAGATCCCGTGAGGGAGATCGTTTCAAGATTCCTGGAGACCGTGGCGGGATTCGAACCCACGTAACTCGCTTTGCAGGCGAGCCCCTGAACCACTCGGGCACACGGTCGTGTGTGGTGCAACGAGTACGACCGTAGGGGCGGGGCCGGAGGGGCTCAAGGGTTCCCGGGGCCGTGCCATGCGACTGACACATCCCGTTCACAGTCGTACGTCCAAGGGCTGAGGGAGGACCGGACTCCTGACAGGGGTCATTCAAAGCTTCACCTCTTACCCTGGGGGAATGAGCGCCCTCGAACCCCGCGACGCCGAAGCGGACACAGACACAGCCGGCGACGTCGCCGGAAGACCCGGGCCCCGTGCCGTGGCCGACGACACCAAGGGGTCCGTTCTCGACCCGGCCCACCGGGCGCTCAGCATCGGCATCGTCTCCGTCGTCCTGCTCATCGCCTTCGAGGCGACCGCAGTCGGCACCGCCATGCCCGTCGCCGCCCGCGAGCTGAACGGCGTCTCCCTCTACGCCTTCGCCTTCTCCGCCTACTTCACCACCAGCCTCTTCGCCATGGTCCTGGCCGGGCAGTGGTCCGACCGGAGGGGGCCGCTCGCGCCCCTGACCGCCGGTATCAGCGCCTTCGCCGCCGGGCTGCTCCTCTCCGGGACCGCCGGCGCCATGTGGCTGTTCATCCTCGGCCGGGCCGTCCAGGGCCTCGGCGGCGGCCTCGTCATCGTCGCCCTGTACGTGATCGTCGGCCGCGCCTACGCGGAGCACCTCAGGCCCGCGATCATGGCGGCGTTCGCCGCCAGCTGGGTCGTCCCCTCCGTCGTCGGTCCGCTCGCCGCCGGCACGGTCACCGAGCACCTCGGCTGGCGCTGGGTCTTCGTCGGCATCCCCGTCCTCGTCGTCTTCCCGCTGGCCCTCGCCCTCCCCGCGATCCGCCGCACCGCCTCGGGCCCCGCCGACCCGGCCGTGCCCGTCGCCCCGTGGGACCGGCGCCGGATCCGGCTGGCGCTCGGCCTCTCGGCCGGTGCCGCACTCCTCCAGTACGGCGGTCAGGAGCTGCGCTGGCTCTCCCTGCTCCCGGCCGTCGCGGGCGTCGCGCTCCTCGTGCCGACCGCCCGCGGGCTGCTGCCGCGCGGCACCTGGCGGGCGGCCCGCGGGCTGCCGTCCGTCATCCTGCTGCGGGGCATCGCCGCCGGCGCCTTCATCGCGGCCGAGTCGTTCGTACCGCTGATGCTGGTCACCCAGCGGGGCCTGAGCCCCACCCTGGCCGGCCTCTCGCTCGCCCTGGGCGGCCTCACCTGGGCCCTCGGCTCCTGGATCCAGGCCCGGCCGTGGACGGAGCCGTACCGGGAACGGCTCGTCGTCCTCGGCATGGTCCTCGTGGCCCTCGCCATCGCCGTGGCCCCGAGCGTGCTGATCACCGCGGTGCCGGTGTGGGTGGTCGCGGCGGCCTGGGGCGTCGGCTGCCTCGGCATGGGGGCCGTCATCTCCTCGACGAGCGTCCTGCTCATGAAGCTCTCCGCGCCCGCGGAGGTCGGCGCGAACTCGGCCGCCCTGCAGATCTCCGACGGCCTCTCCAACGTCCTCCTCCTCGCCGCGGGCGGCGCGGCCTTCGCGGCCCTCGGCGGCGGCGCGGTCGGCCACGCGGTCGGCTCCCACGCGTCCACGGGCTCCCACCCGGCGGCCTTCGCGGCGGTCTTCCTGCCGATGGCGGGGGTGGCGGCGGTGGGGGCGTGGGTCGCTACGCGGTTGCACGCGGAGGGGCGGCCCGGCATCTCGGAAAGCCGCTGACACCGCGTGGTACCGCGCGGTACCGTGGCGTCATGGCCGGTCTGAATGTCAGGTTCACCGAGAAAGAGCTGGACGCGCTGCGCGAGCGCGCCGAGGCAGAGGGGCGCAGCATGCAGTCCTTTGCACACGACGCCGTGATGAGCGCGGTGGACGAGCACTCCCGCCTGTTCGACGAGGCGGCCGAGCACGTGCTGAAGGCCAGCGCGGAGCTCAACCGGCGGCTTGCGTGACGCGTTTCCTCGCGCTCCCGGAGCTCCTGAACCTCGCGGAGCGTCTCGGGGCGAGTGAGGTCCGGGACTACGGTCTGCTCGACTCCGCCCTGCTGCGCCCCCAGTCCAGTGTCTTCGGCCAGGACGCCTATCCCGGCCTCTGGGAGAAGGCCGCGGCACTGATGGAGTCGCTGGCCCGCAACCACGGCCTCGTCGACGGCAACAAGCGCATCGCCTGGTACGCGACCTGGGTTTTCCTGCACGTGAACGGGCATCCGCTCGACCCCGGATTCGACGTCGACGAAGCCGAGGCATTCGTGCTGGACGTCTGCCAGGGAGCCCTTGACGTCCCTAAGATCGCAGCGTCGCTGCCGAGGTTCGCACGCTGATCCGGCGGGTGTGAGACGCGCCGCACCGGGCGAGGTCACGGCCTCGTCCGGCCCGTCCCGAGGCGACCGCACCGGTAAGGTGGCCCGGTTGTCATATCTGGACGAGCGTCGAACCCGGAGATCGTGACTACTACCACCACCTCCTCCCATCACCTCTCTCCCGCCTTCCCCGGCCGGGCCCCCTGGGGTACCGCCGGCAAGCTGCGAGCCTGGCAGCAGGGCGCCATGGACAGGTACCTCCAGGAGCAGCCCCGAGACTTCCTCGCCGTCGCCACCCCCGGCGCCGGCAAGACGACCTTCGCCCTGACCCTGGCGTCCTGGCTGATGCACCACCACGTCGTGCAGCAGATCACCGTCGTCGCGCCCACCGAGCACCTGAAGAAGCAGTGGGCCGCCGCCGCCGCGCGCATAGGGATCAAGCTGGACCCGGACTACAGCGCCGGACCTCTCAGCAAGGAGTACGACGGCGTCGCCATCACCTACGCCGGTGTCGGAGTCCGGCCCATGCTCCACCGCAACCGCTGTGAACAGCGCAAGACCCTCGTCATCCTCGACGAGATCCACCACGCCGGAGACTCCAAGTCCTGGGGCGAGGCCTGCCTGGAGGCGTTCGAGCCCGCCACCCGGCGCCTCGCGCTGACCGGTACGCCCTTCCGGTCGGACACGAACCCGATCCCCTTCGTCACGTACGAGGAGGGGAACGACGGCATCCGGCGGTCCTCCGCCGACTACACCTACGGCTACGGCAACGCCCTCGGCGACGGCGTCGTCCGGCCGGTCATCTTCCTCTCCTACAGCGGCAACATGCGCTGGCGCACCAAGGCCGGCGACGAGATCGCCGCCCGCCTCGGCGAACCGATGACCAAGGACGCCGTCTCGCAGGCCTGGCGCACCGCGCTCGACGCCAAGGGCGACTGGATGCCGAACGTCCTGCGCGCCGCCGACCAGCGCCTGACCGAGGTCCGGAAGTCGATTCCCGACGCGGGCGGCCTCGTCATCGCCTCCGACCAGGACTCGGCCCGCTCGTACGCCAAGCTGATCCGCGAGATCACCGGCACCCGGCCCACCGTCGTCCTCTCGGACGACACCGGCGCCTCGAAGCGGATCGACGAGTTCAGCGAGAACACCGACCGCTGGATGGTCGCCGTCCGCATGGTGTCCGAGGGCGTCGACGTCCCCCGCCTCTCCGTCGGCGTGTACGCGACGACGATCTCGACCCCGCTCTTCTTCGCGCAGGCCGTCGGCCGTTTCGTGCGTTCCCGCAGGCGCGGCGAGACCGCCTCCGTGTTCCTTCCCACCATCCCCAGCCTCCTCGGCTTCGCCAACGAGATGGAGGTCGAGCGCGACCACGTCCTCGACAAGCCCAAGAAGCAGGGCGAGGAGGACCCGTACGCCGAATCCGAGAAGGAGATGGCGGAGGCGGAGAAGCAGCAGGACGAGGACACCGGCGAGCAGGACATGCTGCCGTTCGAGGCCCTGGAGTCCGACGCCGTCTTCGACCGGGTGCTCTACAACAGCGCCGAGTTCGGCATGCAGGCCCACCCCGGCAGCGCCGAGGAGCAGGACTACCTCGGCATCCCCGGCCTCCTCGAACCCGACCAGGTCCAGCTCCTGCTGCAGAAGCGCCAGGCCCGGCAGATCGCGCACAGCCGCAAGAAGCCGGACGACGAGGCGGACCTGCTCGAACTCCCCGCCGAGCGACGCCCTGTCGTCTCCCACAAGGAGCTGCTCGAACTGCGCAAGCAGCTCAACACCATGGTCGGCGCGTACGTCCACCAGACCGGCAAGCCCCACGGCGTGATCCACACGGAGCTGCGCCGGGTGTGCGGCGGCCCGCCGAGCGCGGAGGCCACCGCCGGCCAGATCCGGGAACGGATCAAGAAGGTGCAGGAGTGGGCCACCCGGATGCGATGACGCCGTCCCGGTGAGCCGCTGAGGCCCGTACGACCACGGTCGTACGGGCCTCAGCCGTCCCGCGGCGGCAGGGCCGGCGGCGGGACCGCGCCGGAGACCGGCCCCCACGGTCGGTCTCGGGCGGCTTCCACGCTACGGGCACGACAAAGCCGATCTTGTCCGCCAAAGTCCCGTGTCCGACCGACGAAGGTCCCGAACCGTCTCTATCCGGTCGCCGACGCCCGGATTCTGGACGAGGTCTTCCGCTGAGCGGAGCGGGTCGCTACTGTCCCGGCTCAAAAGCATTCGCCCCGTGGCAGCGCCGCCGCGGAGCGCAGCCGGTGTACCCCTTCCTGCCGGCGGCCTCTGACGTGCGTCGCCGACGGGACCGGCGACGCAGACCCCGTGAGAGTCCCGCCCACCACTCACTCCGAAGGAGAGGGCGTCGTGACCGCGGAGACCTCCCAGACGCTCGACCGGGGACTCAGAGTCCTCAAACTGCTCGCCGACACCGACCACGGCCTGACCGTCACCGAGTTGTCCAACAAACTCGGCGTCAACCGGACCGTGGTCTACCGACTGCTCGCCACCCTCGAACAGCACGCCCTCGTCCGCCGCGACCTCGGCGGCCGTGCCCGCGTCGGCCTCGGCGTGCTGCGCCTCGGCCGCCAGGTCCACCCCCTGGTGCGCGAGGCCGCGCTGCCCGCGCTGCGGTCGCTCGCCGAGGACATAGGGGCGACGGCCCACCTCACGCTGGTCGACGGGGCGGAAGCGCTCGCGGTCGCGGTCGTCGAACCGACCTGGACCGACTACCACGTCGCCTACCGGGCCGGCTTCCGGCACCCGCTGGACCGGGGCGCGGCCGGCCGCGCCATCCTCTCCGCCCGCCAGGGCGGTCTGACCGAACCGGGCTACACCCTCACCCACGGCGAACTGGAGGCCGGCGCGAGCGGCGCCGCGGCCCCGCTCGTCGGCGTGACCGGGGTCGAAGGCAGCGTCGGCGTCGTGATGCTCGCCGACGCGGTGCCGGAGCGGGTGGGACCGCGGGTGGTCGACGCGGCCCGGGAGGTCGCCGACGCGCTGCGCTAGGGCGCGCCGGTCAAGAGGCCGAAGCCACCGCTCTTCCAGGCGGGGGCGTCGCCGCCCGCGGGCGGGGTCGCGGTCAGGAGGAGCGAGGCCAGGGGCGTGCGGGTGTGGTGGACCGAGCGCCCCGTGCGTTCCGTCGTGATCAGGCCCGCCGCCCGGAGGGCGGACGCGTGGGCCGAGGCCGTCGCGTTGGAGACGTTCGTGCGCCGGGCCAGCTCCGTGGTCGTACGGGGCTCTGCCAGGGCCCGCAGCAGCGCCGTTCGGGTGTGGCCCAGGACCCCCGCGAGGGCGTCCTCCGGGGTGTCGGCGCCGTCCGCGGCGAGCGGCAGGCCCCGGCCGGCCGGGTAGGCGAGGACCACCGGCCGGTCCGGCAGGTCCTGGACGAGGGGCCCGCCGCGCCAGTGGAACGTCGGCAGGAGGACGAGGCCCCTTCCGCCCAGCCGGATCTCCCGCCCTATCGGCCCGCTCGCCGGCCACTCCCACACGCCGTCCCGCAGCCCCGAGCCCGGCGCCAGCGCGGTCAGGGCCGCGTCCAGGCCGTGCTCGGCGACGGCGAGCGCGTACCGCGTGAACTCCGCCCTGTGCAGGTCCTGGACCAGCGGCCACACCGGCGCGAGGACCGTCTCGTACGCCGCCCGCTGCGCCCGCTCAAGGGTCCGCCAGGCCGCGCCGTCCCCGTCGTGCAGAGCCCGCACCCGGGCCGGAACCCGCCGCCGTCCCGCGTACACCCGCCCGAGCTCGGCCCGTACGAGCGCCGGCCCGGCCGACCGGATCAGCGCGAAGCCCTCCTCCCGCGTGTCGCCGAGCACGTCCAGGAAGGACGGGGCCTCGCCGCCCGGCGCGAGTTCCGCGAGCGGCTCCGTCGCGGCCGGCAGGGCCCGCAGGAGTCTGCCCCGCCACCGCCCGAAGAGCAGTTCCTCGTGCGGGGCACCCAACATCAGCAGCGCCGCATGGAGTTCGGGCACCGGCGACGGCCGGGCCGCGAACCGCACCCGCGGGTAGTCGTCCGCCGTGAAGTGGACCCTCGTCATCGGCTGGTTCCCTCCCCGTCGCCGGCCTTCGTCGCCCGGCTTTGTCCGCCGGCCTTCGTCGCCTGGCCCTTGGCCGCCGGCCTTTCGTCGCAAGCCTTTCGGCTGGAGCCGCAAGCTTCGCCCGCGCCCCCCGCCCGCCTCCAGGATGCCGTGCATGACATCCCGTACCCCCGGCCGCCGTGCCGTCACCCAGGGCGCTCTCGCGGGCGCCGCCGCCCTGTTCCTCGGCGCCGCCGCCGTCGCCCCGGCCACCGCCCGCCCCGGAGCCCCGGTCCTCCGGCTGCCCGCGCCCACCGGCCCGTACCCGGTCGGTGCCACCGTCCGTCACCTCGTCGACCACACCCGCAACGACCCCTGGGTGCCCGGGATCGGCGTACGCGAGCTGATGATCACCGTCCTCACGCCCGCCGTCCCCGGGGGCGGCCGGGGCTTCCCGCGGATGCCGCAGCTCACGCCGGGGGCCGCAGCGCTGTTCACGCGGCTCGGTCCGCTGATCCGCCCGCACCTGCCGCGCGCCGGGGTCGACTGGGCGGCCACCCTCACGCACGCCCGCGTCGCCGCCCCGCCCCTGCCACTGCCCGGCCGGCGTCCCGTACTGCTGTACAGCCCCGGCGGCGGCGACTCCCGCGCCATGGGCAGCTCACTGGCGATCGACCTCGCCTCGTACGGCTGGACCGTCGTCACCGTCGACCACCCCGGCGACGCGAGCGAGGTGGAGTTCCCCACCGCGCGGCCCGGCCGCGACCGGGTGCGGGAGACCGCGCTGCGCCCCGACATCGACGCGGCGATCTACCGCACCATGGTCGACACCCGGGTCACCGACCTCCGCTTCGTCCTCGACGCCCTCGGACTCGACCGGGTCGGCCTGTACGGGCACTCCGCGGGCGGCACCGCCGTCGCCCAAGCCCTCCACGAGGACCGGCGGATCGCCGCCGCGGCCGTCCTCGAGGGATACCTCGACGGGATGGACGGCACGCTCCTGCCCGTGGCCCGCGACGGCGTGGACCGGCCCGTGCTGCTCGCCGGCACCGACGGCTTCCGCGACGACCGCCTCGACCGGTCCTGGTCGGCGCTGCTCGCGCACGGCGGCCCCGTCGTCCGGCGGCAGCTCGACGACAGCGACCACTGGGTCTTCACCGACTACGCGGCGCTGGTCCCGCAGCTCCAGGAGGCCGGTCTGATGACCGCCGAAGGCCGCGCCGACATGGTCGGCACGGCCGCTCCGCGGGTGTCCGTTCCGGCCGTACGCGGGCTCCTGCGGTCCTTCTTCACCCGCCACCTGCCCGTACCGGCGGCCGTGCCCCCGGGCCGGTGGCGGGCAGCGTCCCAGTAGATTGGGGGCGTGCTCTCCAGTCTCTCCCGCCCCCGCGCCCTCGCTGTCTGCGCCCTGCCCGTCGCCGCGCTCTTCGCCGTCGTCGGCCTCGCGCCGCTGCCGTACGCGATCGCCCAGCCCGGCTCCACCGCCGACGTGCTCGGCAAGGACAAGGGGCGGGAGGTCATCACGATCACCGGCGCGCCCGTTCGCGACACCGAGGGCCGGCTGCTGATGACGACGATCGTCGCGACCGGGCCGTCCACGGACGTGGACCTCGGGGACGTGACGGACGCCTGGTTCCGTGCCGACCGGGCCGTCCTGCCGCACGACTCCGTCTACCCGTCGGGGAAGTCGGACGCCGAGATCGAGAAGCACAACCTCGGCCAGATGAAGGAGTCGCAGGACGCGGCCACCCTCGCCGCCCTCGGCTACCTGAAGATGGACCCCGAGAAGGTGAAGGTGACCCTGCACCTCGCCGACATCGGCGGGCCCAGCGCCGGGCTGCTCTTCTCCCTCGGCATCGTCGACAAGCTGTCCGGCGACGGCGACGGCGGTGACCTCACCGGCGGCCGGACCGTCGCCGGTACGGGCACGATCGAGGCGGACGGCGAGGTCGGCGCCGTCGGCGGGGTCTCCCTCAAGACCCAGGCCGCCGCCCGTGACGGGGCCACCGTCTTCCTCGTGCCGAAGGACGAATGCTCGGACGCCGAGGCCGAACTGCCGAAGGGCCTGCGTCTCGTCCCCGTCACCGCGCTCAGCGACGCGGTGACGTCCCTCCGGGCCCTCGCCCAGGGCCAGGAGGCAAAGGTTCCGACCTGCTGACCTTCGGACCGTGCGCGCGGGCGGCCGAGGGAATGGCCCCCGGGGCGGCCCGAGGGGCGTCCATCCCCCGCCAGGCGGGGAACACCAGCGGTGAGACGCTGGCCAGGAAATACACCCCGCCGATGGTGAGGAGCGTCGCGGTGAGCCCCGTGCGTTCCACCAGGAATCCGGCGGCGAGCCCGCCGAGCGGGGCGGTGAGCAGCACGGAGGCCGTGCTGGCGCCGCCGACGCGACTGCGCAGTTCCTCCGGGACGGTCTCGTAGAAGACCGTGGTGAGGATCGGGTTGAGCACCCCCGCCCCGAGCCCGCCGACAGCCATCGCCACGAGCAGCGGCGCGGTGGTGTCGGTGAAGGCCGCGGTCAGGTACGCGGGGGCTCCGGTGAGCAGGAATCCGGCCGCGAAGACCGGACGCCGCGGGAAGCGGTGGCCGACGGCCCCGTAGACCAGCGCCCCGACGAGGGCGCAGCCCCCGGAGACGGCGACGAGCAGGCCGAGCGAGGCCGAACCGCCCAGGTCCTCGCGGGCGTGGAGCGGGAGGAGGACCGCGCTCCAGCTCAGGGCCAGGCCGTTGGTCATCATCACGGCGAAGTTGATGCCGAGGAGCAGCCGGGTGCGCAGCAGGAACGCGTAGCCCTCGCGCAGATCGGCCCGGTAGGCGGCGGGGGAGAGCGGCGGGGCCCCGCGCAGGGGTTCGGCGGAGGGTATGCCGCGCAGGCCGGCGAGCACGAGCAGCGCGGAGACGGCGAACGTGGCGGCGTCGACGTACAGGACGGTGTCGGCGCCGATGAACGCCACGAGGAGGCCGGCGAGGGCGGCGCCGGTCATCCGGGCGCCGCGCGAGACGGCGTCGTAGAGACTGGCGGCGCGGGAGAGCGGGGTGCCGGCGCGCCCCGCCAGGTCGGGGAGGAGGACGCTGCGGGCGGTCTCGCCGGGTGCGTGGAAGAGGCCGGTGACGGCCATCAGGGCGCACAGCATCCAGAACTGCAGCAGGCCGGCCCGGTTGAGCAACGGGATCGCGGCGAGAGCGACGGCGCAGACGAGGTCCGAGACGACGGAGACCCGCCGCCGCCCGAGCCGGTCGATGACCGGGCCGCCGGCGATGGCCGAGACGAGGACGGGCAGGGCCGCGCAGAAGGCGACGATCCCGGCCTTGCCGGGGCTTCCCGTGGTCTCGAGCGCGAACCACGGGACGCCGATGAGGGTGAGCGAATTGCCGGTGATCGATACGGCGTTGGCGGCCAGGACGGTCGCGAGCGGGACGCGGTCCCGCTGGCTCGGATCCCCCTTCGCCGTATCCGAGTGGTGTCCCCCCGGTGCGGTCATGCGGTCATGCCGCCAGGGTGACCGGGCGGTGCGCGGGCATGGCCATGCGCAGGCCCAACTCGACGAGCCGCCAGCCGAGTTGGACCCGGAGGGTGGTGCCGGAGGGGCGAGGGGCGGTGGCGGCGGCCTCGCGGCGGAGGTCGGCGGCGTGCAGCCGGTGGAGCTGGAGGTGGATGTCGGCGTTCATGACCGCGGGGTTCCTTCCGTCAGTTCTCGTGCTGCGGGAACGCGTGCAGATGGATCCGTACGCGCTCGGCGTCCGGCGCGTCGGCCTCCTCGATGTCCCGGTACGACTCGATGAGGGCGTGCATCTTCTCGTCGAGCTCGCGGAGCTTCTCGGGGGGCAGCCGCAGGGTGAAGTCGCTCATGTCGGAGGCGCTGAGCCAGGTCTGGTCCCAGTCGTGCCGGGTGCCGAGGTAGGTGCTCAGCTCCTGCGTGTGGATGGTCGCGATCTCGTGGACGTAGATGTCGAGGGCGCCGCGGACCTCCGGGTCCGGGTTCTCGTAGAGCGAGGCGTCGACCCTCGTGCCCTGCTGGCCGGCCTTCCACCACCGCTCGCGTCCTTTGCCCCGTGTCGGGTCGTCCTCGACGAAGCCGTGAGCCGCGAGCTGGCGCAGGTGGTAGCTGGTCGCTCCGCTGGACTCGCCCAGCTGTTCGGCCAGTTGGGAGGCCGTCGCCGGGCCGTGCCGGCGGAGGGCGCGCAGCAGCCGGATGCGGAGCGGGTGGGCGAGCCCGCGCAGGGAGCGCGGGTCCAGCTGGCGGCTCAGGTATTCCTCGGGCTCGGACATGCTCACAGCGTAGAGTTGCAAAGGAAGGGTTGCAAGGGTTTTTTTGCAACCTCTTCTTTGCAACCTGTACTTCGCGTCCGACGGCCCTAGAGCGGCTCCGTGCTCGCCGCCTGTTCCACCAGCGGGATGATCCGCAGCGGCACCGGGTTCTCCATCACGATCGCCGTCGACGCCCGCACGATCCCCTCGAAGGCGACCACCTTGTCGATCACCCGCTGGAGGTCCGCGTTCGAGCGGGCCACGAGCCGGCACAGCATGTCTCCGTGGCCCGTCGTCGTGTGCAGTTCCAGCACCTCCGGCACCGTCGCCAGGTGCTCCCGCACGTCCGCGCCCTGCCCCTGCTTGATCTCCAGCGTCGCGAACGCCGTCACCGGATAACCCAACGCCGCCGGATCCACCTGTGGACCGAAGCCCCGGATCACCCCGCTCGCCTGGAGCCGGTCCAGCCGCGCCTGCACGGTCCCGCGCGCCACCCCGAGCCGGCGCGAGGCCTCCAGCACCCCGATGCGCGGCTCCCGTGCCAGCAGCACGATCAGCCGGCCGTCCAAATGATCGATCGCCACGAGGGCCTCCCGGTGGTCACCATGTACAAGTCGCCCGCCGATGCTGCCGGATCGCTGTACACATTGACCAGCCTCACAGCAAACTATTGCGCACCTTGCCGGACGGCGCGACGCTGCTCCCATGACTGAGACCATCGATCACACCCCTTCCACCGCGCGTAAGGCCGATCCCTTCCCGGTCAAGGGAATGGACGCGGTCGTCTTCGCCGTCGGCAACGCCAAGCAGGCCGCGCACTACTACTCCACGGCCTTCGGCATGAAGCTCGTCGCCTACTCCGGACCGGAGAACGGCAGCCGCGAGACCGCCAGCTACGTCCTGACGAACGGCGCCGCCCGCTTCGTGTTCACCTCCGTCATCAAGGTCGCCACCGACCACGGCCGCTTCCTCGCCGACCACGTCGCCGAGCACGGCGACGGCGTCGTCGACCTCGCGATCGAGGTGCCGGACGCGCGCGCCGCGTACGCGTACGCCGTCGAGCACGGCGCCACCGGCCTCACCGAGCCGCACGAGGTGAAGGACGAGAACGGCACCGTCGTCCTCGCAGCCATCGCCACGTACGGCAAGACCCGCCACACCCTCGTCGAGCGCTCCGGCTACGACGGCCCGTACCTCCCGGGCTTCGTCGCCGCGAACCCGATCGTCGAGCCGCCGGCCAAGCGCACCTTCCAGGCCATCGACCACTGCGTCGGCAACGTCGAGCTCGGCAAGATGAACGACTGGGTCGGCTTCTACAACAACGTCATGGGCTTCACGAACATGAAGGAGTTCGTGGGCGACGACATCGCGACCGAGTACTCCGCCCTGATGTCGAAGGTCGTCGCGGACGGCACCCTCAAGGTGAAGTTCCCGATCAACGAGCCTGCGATCGCGAAGAAGAAGTCGCAGATCGACGAGTACCTGGAGTTCTACGGCGGCGCCGGCGTCCAGCACATCGCCCTCGCCACCAACGACATCGTCGCCACCGTGCGCGCGATGCGGGCCGCGGGCGTCGCTTTCCTCGACACCCCCGACTCGTACTACGACACCCTCGGCGAGTGGGCCGGCGAGACCCGGGTGCCCGTCGAGACCCTGCGCGAGCTGAAGATCCTCGTCGACCGCGACGAGGACGGCTACCTGCTGCAGATCTTCACCAAGCCGGTCCAGGACCGCCCGACCGTCTTCTTCGAGATGATCGAGCGCCACGGCTCGATGGGCTTCGGCAAGGGCAACTTCAAGGCCCTCTTCGAGGCGATCGAGCGCGAACAGGAGAAGCGCGGCAACCTGTAGCCGCCTGCGGCCGACCTGCGGCGGGCCATTGCGCCCGCCGCGGATCGCGCCCGTTGCGGACTGCGCCCCGCCCTTTCGTCACCCCCGCTGTGGGCAGTCGTCCCGCTGGGCGGGGACGGGTGGGCACAACGGGACGGCGCCCCCTGCCGGGCCCGGGCTTCTGGGCCTGGACCCGACCACAGGTGCGGCGCCGTCGTGGGTTGTGCCCACCCGTTCCGCCCCGCGGAACGCCTGCCCGCAACGGTTGGGTGCGGCGAAGGATCCCGTGGAGTGTGCCCACCCGTTCCGCCCCGCGGAACGCCTGCCCGCAACCGGCCGCATCAGGGAAGGGGTCGCGCCCGCGGCGTCTCCGGAGGCGTCGGCGTCTCCGGGGTCCGCGGCTTCGGCTCGGTCTCCGGGGGCCGTCGTAGTTCCCTCGGCAGTTCCTCCGGTGGTTCCCCCACCGCCGTCAGCGACTCCGTCGCCTTCGCGGCGAGCAGCGGCGAGAAGTGCGGGTTGATCCGCAGCGCCTCCGTCAGGTGCCGCCGGGCCGGCCCCGTCTGTTCCAGGGCGCGTTCGATCTCGCCCAGGTGGTACGTGAACAGCGCGCTCCGCAGCCCCTCGTCCGTGGCCCGCTTCGCGTACTCCAGCGCCTCCTTCGGCTGCCCCGACCGGTACAGCGCCCAGCCCAGCGCGTCCGCGACCCCCACCGACCGGTGCCCCCGCGCCCACTCCGCCCGCATCCGGGCCACCGCCGCCGCCGGGTCGCCGTGGTCCGCGTCGAGGAGGGCCAGGGCCACCTCCCCGCGCGCCCACGTCCCGGTCCGCAGCCGCTCGTACAGCGCCCGCGCGTCGCCGTCCAGGCCCAGCGACTCGGACAGCTCGCCGGCCTCCAGGACGTACTCCGGCAGCGGCAGTCTGGCGAGCGCCGCCCGCCAGTCGCGCAGCGCCTCCCCGGTGCGGCCGAGCGCCGCCAGGGCCCGGGCCCGGCCCGCGAGGGAGGGGCCGTGGTCCCGTACGAGCCGCAGCGCCGACCCGTACCGGGCGAGCGCCTCCTCCGGTTCGCCCCGCTCCCACGCCAGGTCCCCGAGCCGCGCGAGCGACGCCGCCTTCTCCGCGTCCGTCTCGGCGAGCGCCGCCGCGTCGAGGGCCGCCGCGTCGGCGTCCTCGCGCCAGCCCCGGTCGCGGTAGGTCTGCGCGGCCCGGGTGCGCACCACCGCGCCCGTGTGGAGCTCCTCCAGGGCCTCCATGGCCTTCCGGGCCGCCCCGTAGTCCCCCAGGCCGTTGTACGCGTCCATCAGGACCGGGTACGCGGGCCAGCGGCGCGGGTCCGCCTTCCGTACCCGCTCCCCCCACTCCTTCGCCGTCCTCCAGTCGCCGCGCGCCCCCGCGAGCGCCCCGAGCCCCAGTTGCGCCGTCAGGTTGCCGCGGGTGGCGGGCCGTTCGGCGAGGGAGCGGCGCAGGGCTTGTTCGGCCCGCGGATAGTCCCGTACGTCTCCGAGCCGGGTGCCCCGCTCCGTGTACGCCGCCCCGAGGTCCGCCCAGGACGCGTCGTCGTCCGGGTGGGCGCGCAGCCATTTCTCCCGGTCGGTGATCAGCGCGGCCAGGTCGGGCAGCGCGGCCTGCGCGCCCGCGTGGGCCGCCGTCGTCGCCCGCTCCGCCGGGCTCGGCGGGGGCGGCGGATCCTGGCCGACGAACTCGGGGACGTACAGCAGGGCCGTCGCCGCGAGCACCGCGCCCACTCCGGCCGCCAGGACCGTCCTCGACACGTTCTGCGTCTTCATGGCGCTCACTGTGCGCCCGCCCGCACCTGTACGAAGAGCACACGAAGCACCCGCTCCGGCGGGTTCACACCGATGGCCCCGGGTGCCACGCTGGACGCATGGACGATCTTCTGACGCGGCTGCGCGCCGGGCTCCCGGCCGAGGCGCTGCTCACCGACCCGGACGTGACCGCCTCCTACGCGAACGACATGGCGAGCTTCTGCGCGGCCGGCACCCCCGCGGTCGTCGTGCTGCCCCGCACCGTCGAACAGGTCCAACACGTCATGCGCACGGCGACCGAGCTCCGCGTCCCCGTCGTCCCCCAGGGGGCCCGTACCGGCCTGTCCGGCGGCGCCAACGCCTCCGAGGGCTGCATCGTGCTCTCCCTGGTCAAGATGGACCGCATCCTGGAGATCAACCCGGTCGACCGGATCGCCGTCGTCGAGCCGGGTGTCGTCAACGCGGTGCTGTCACGGGCCGTCGCCGATCAGGGTCTGTACTACCCTCCGGATCCCTCCAGCTGGGAGACGTGCACCATCGGCGGGAACATCGGCACGGCCTCCGGCGGCCTGTGCTGTGTGAAGTACGGGGTGACGGCCGAGTACGTCCTCGGTCTGGACGTGGTCCTCGCCGACGGCCGGCTCCTGAGCACCGGCCGCCGCACCGCCAAGGGTGTCGCCGGGTATGACCTGACCAGGCTCTTCGTCGGCTCCGAGGGCAGTCTCGGCATCGTCGTCAAGGCCGTGCTGTCCCTCCGGCCGCAGCCTCCGGCGCAGCTCGCGCTCGCCGCCGAGTTCCCCTCCGCCGCGGCGGCCTGCGCGGCCGTCTGCGCGGTCATGGAGGCCGGGCACACCCCGTCGCTGCTCGAACTCATGGACCGCACCACCGTCCAGGCGGTCAACAAGCTGGCGCGCATGGGCCTGCCCGACACCACGGAGGCGCTGCTCCTGTGCGCGTTCGACACCCCGGACCCGGCCGCCGACCTGGCCGCCGTCGGGGAGCTGTGCGCGGCGGCGGGCGCGACCGAGGTCGTGCCGGCCGCGGACGCCGCAGAGTCCGAACTCCTCCTCCAGGCACGCCGGCTCTCCCTCACCGCCCTGGAGACCATCAAGTCCGCGACGATGATCGACGACGTGTGCGTGCCGCGGACCCGGCTCGCCGAGATGCTCGACGGCACGGCCGCCGTCGCGGAGAAGTACGGGCTCACCATCGGCGTCTGCGCGCACGCCGGTGACGGCAACACCCATCCCGTCGTCTGCTTCGACCACACCGACGAGGACGAGTCGCGGCGGGCGCGGGAGTCCTTCGACGAGATCATGGCGCTCGGGCTCGCGCTCGGCGGCACGATCACCGGCGAGCACGGTGTGGGCGTCCTCAAGAAGGAGTGGCTGGCACGGGAGCTGGGCCCGGTGGGCCTCGAACTCCAGCGGGGGATCAAGGCGACCTTCGACCCGCTGGGGCTGCTCAACCCCGGAAAGCTGTTCTGAATCCAGGTCCACGCGCGCGCGTACGGGAATCACAGCTCGCCGTCCTGCGACTCCTCCGACGGCCACGGGTCGCGCAGCCACAGCTCGTCGGCGATCACGGTGGTCGCCAGGAGTTCGGTGAGTCCGTCGTCGATGCCGAGCCGCTCGGACTCGGTGCCCGGCGCCACCACGCGCAGGGTCCGCTCGAGCCAGGCGGACACCTGCGCGGACGGGGCTTCGAGCAGCGCGTCGCCGTCGGGGGAGGAGAGCGCCATCAGGATGACGCTGCGGCCGTCGACCTTGGTGGGCCAGATGCGGACGTCGCCGTGGCCGCAGGCCCGGAACACGCCCTCGACGAGGAGTTCACGCGCGAACGTCCAGTTGACGGGGTGATCCGTGCCGATGTGGAAGGTGATGTGGACGGCGTACGGGTCGTCGGTGCGGTAGGCGAGCCGGGCGGGGACGGGGACGGCGCGCTCGGGCGAGAGCACCAGGTTCAGCTCCAGCTCGCGCTCGACCGTGGTGTTGTCGGTGTTCTGCATGGTCGTACTCCCTCTCGCGTGGGCCCCGGACGGGCCTTCACCTGGAGAGAGCGGGGTGGACGCAGCTCATTACGCGACTTCGGGAAATTTCTTCCGGGAAGTTTTTCCGGCGGCCTTCCGGGCAGGATGCATCGGCCCGAACATCACCATGAGTGATCGATTCCGGTATGTGTCGCCCGAAGGCGGGGCTTTCTCGCGGGCTCCTTGTTCCCCCGGGGACGTTCTTCGTTACTGTCCTCCTTGGGCGCGGCACGCCCGGCACGCGGGCCGCGCGGATCAAAGGCGTTGTGACTGAACGGAGTCGGGGCAGTGGCTACTCCTCCTGGAGGCGGCGGAGAGGTACCGCAGGCGGGGTACTACCCGGACCCGTCCATTCCCGGGTACATCCGGTACTGGAACGGGGGCGCCTGGGTTCCCGGTACGAGCCGGCCCGCGCCCAAGGAGGACGAGGTTCCGCCGGGCCCCCCGGCCTCGGCGATCCCTGCGGGCCCCCTCCTGGCTTCGAGCCCGGCACCCGCGCCGGTTCCGGTACGGCAGGCCGAGCGTGAGCCGGAGCGCGAGCCCGAGCCCGAGCCGGTGCAGGTCCAGGCGCCCGTGCGCGTACCGGCCCAGGCGCCCGCGCCCGCCCCCGTACCCGCGGTGGAGGAGACCGGGCCCGTCTTCTTCGACGAGGAGCCGGCCGCCCAGGAACCCGCGTCCGCGTGGCAGGCGGACACCTCCCGTCAGACCGGCTTCGGCGGCGACCGCGACCAGAAGGTCTCCTGGGGCGCGCCCCGGACCGCCGACCCGCGCACCCCCGCGGACTGGCCGGTCGCCGGTGCGAGCGAGCCCGCCGACGCGCGGGCGCACGCCGCCCCGCAGACGGCCGATCCCCGGAAGGCCGAGCCCCGGAGTGCCGAGCCCCGGAATGTCGATCACCGGACGGCCGGGGGAGCCGCGCGACTCGGTGGGATGCCGGTCATGCCGATCCCCACGCCCACGCCCACGCCGGCTCCGGCTCCCACACCGACCCCCGTACAGCAGGCGCCCGCTCCCGCGCCCGTACAGCGGACCCCCGCTCCGGCCCCCGTACAGCAGACCCCCGCGCCCACCCCGGCCTCCGCGCCCGCCCCGGCCTCCGCGCCCACCCCCGTACAGCAGGCGCCCGCGCCCGCCCCGGCCACCCCCTCCTGGGCCCAGCAGCCGCAACAGCCCCAGCTCCAGCAGGTTCAGCCCCAGTCGTCGGAGCAGCAGCAGCCCGTCGTTCCCTGGAAGCCGCCCGTCGACGACCTGTTCGTCCAGGCGGCCCGCGAGCAGGCCTCCGCCCGCCCCGCCGGGCTCGGCAGGCGGCTGCTCGCCCGGCTGATCGACACCGTGGTCCTGGGCGCACTCGTCGGCGGTGCCTCCTTCCCCTTCGTGACCACGGCCCTCGACCACATCGACGGCAAGATCGAGGCGGCCAAGCAGTCCGGCGTGACCGTCCAGGTCTGGCTGCTCGACGGGACCACCTCCGTCCAGTTCGGCATCGCGCTGGCCGCGCTGTTCGTCATCGGCATCCTGTACGAGGTGGTGCCGACCTCCCGGTGGGGCCGCACCCTCGGCAAGAAGCTGTGCGGGATCGAGGTGCGGGACATCGAGGCGCACCAGCCGCCGAGGTTCGGGGCGTCGCTGCGCCGCTGGCTCGTCTACAGCGTCCTGGGGCTCCTGGCCATCGGCGTGTTCAACGTCCTGTGGTGTCTGTTCGACCGCCCCTGGCGTCAGTGCTGGCACGACAAGGCCGCGCGCACCTTCGTGGCGCGCTGAGCCGACCGGGGGCCCGCGTCCCCCGAACGGGCGGTGATGGAGTGCGGGGGCGCCGGGCCCGGGATGCACTGCCCCCATGAGCAACGATCAGCCGCCGCCCGGCCAGCCGCCCGAGGAGGACCCGTTCCTCAAGAGGCCGCAGGAGCCACCGCCGCCGTCCGCCGGCCAGCCGCCCCCGCCCCCGGGCGGCGGCCAGCCGCCCCCGGGAGGTCCCCCGCCGGGAAGTCCGTACGGTCCTTCGGGCGGGGATCCGTACGGTCCCTCGGGCGGGGATCCGTACGGTCCCTCGGGCGGGGATCCGTACGGCTCCTCGGGCGGGGATCCGTACGGGGGCGGCATGCCGCCCCCGCCTCCGTACGGCGGTTACGGCGGGGGATACGGCGGGACGGATCCGCTCTCCGGGATGCCGCCGCTCGCCGAGTCCGGCCGGCGCATCCTCGCGCGGCTCATCGACTGGTTGATCATCGCGATCCCGCTGGCGGTCATCGGCATCCCGTTCGACATCTACGCGCGGGCGACCGACAACGACAACGACTTCGGTGACACCGTCAACAGCCTGAACGGCGGGAGCCAGCTGGTCTTCCAGCTCATCACGATCGTCGCGTACGTCACGTACGACACGGTGATGACCGCCAGGAACGGCCAGACCATCGGCAAGAAGCTGATGAAGCTGCGGGTCGCGATGCTCAACGACGGCTCGACGCCCCCGATGAGCCAGTCGCTGTTGCGCGCGGTCGTCCTGTGGCTGCCGGCGCTGATCTGCTGCGCCTGCCTGTGGCCGCTGTTGATCCTGATCCTGATTCTGGTCGACAAGCCGTACAAGCAGGGTCTGCACGACAAGGCGGCGAAGACGGTGGTGGTCTCCGTCCCGCAGTAGGCCGTCAGGCTCGAAGGATCACGAACCGGTCCGGGTATCGGCCCCCGCGCCCACAGGCGCGGTCGGTACCCGGACCTCTTCGTTCCCGTGGGGTGCCGGAACCGCGTCGGCTGCCGGAACCGCGTCCAGGATCTTGACGGACGCCGGACGCACCGGCATCGTCACCGCCACGAGCAGTCCGAGCAGCAGTCCGGCGAGGCTGATCACCGTGATGCCGAGGGTGGTCGTCGTACGGGAGAGCAGCAGGAGGGCGACGGTCGCGAGGACGACGGTGGCCGAACCGTAGGCGAGCTGCGCGGCGTTCGGTCGCTGCATGACGGATACCGTCCCTCCGGGCATGGGGTCGACTCTACGACGCTCGATGCCCGAGAAGGGCGTGGGGTAAGCGTGACCTTACCCACGGTGCCGTTGCACGGGGGGCGCGCGGGGGCACGAAAGTCCCAACTGTCCCTGAGTGTGCGCCGCCCAACTGTCCGATAATCGGAACCCGCCTCCCACATAGTGCAGTTGGTCGGTGCAAGTCAAGATCTGTCTTTTCTTGTCTCTCTCCGGTCGAATGTCGTCACTTGTGACGCGCGACCCCGCCGGACGGACACCCCACCATCTGGTCCGAGGGCGGCGGGCGCCGGGGAGGACAACTTCAAGTGACCAACAGACGACGGGCGATCAGAGCGTCCGCAGTCGTCGTAGCGCTCGCGGCCACCGCCGCCACCGCCTCGACCTTCACCACCGCATGGGCCGACAACCACGGCAGCGCGCCGTCGGCGGCCGACGTCCGCCACGACCCGGCGCCCGGCGCCGGCGACGGCCACGGCCACGGCGTCGACAAGACGGCCGTCGACCACGACCTCGAAGGCCCCTTCAGCGAGCAGCAGGCGCAGCAGCGCAAGGCCGCCCTGGAGCAGGTGCTGAACGGCGACGCCAAGGTCGAGCGCCGCGGTGGCTCTCAGGTCGTCAAGCTCGACGACAAGAAGTACGTCGAGCTCGGCCGCGAGAAGACCGACAAGATCTTCACGATCCTGGTCGAGTTCGGCGACAAGGTGGACAACACCACCCTGGTCGACCGGGCCGACGACGACACGGCCGAGCTGAAGCCGAAGTTCGGCGGCACGCCCGGCCCGCTGCACAACCAGATAGCCCAGCCCGACCGTGCCAAGGACAACTCCACGGCCTGGCAGGCGGACTACGACCAGAAGCACTTCCAGGACCTGTACTTCGGCACCGGCAAGGACGCCAAGGGACAGCCCAAGCAGTCGCTGAAGACCTACTACGAGAAGACCTCGTCCGGCCGGTACTCGGTCGACGGCGGCGTCTCCGACTGGGTCAAGGTCGAGTACAACGAGGCCCGTTACGGCTCGAACTACTGCGGCAACAGCAACTGCGCCAACGTGTGGGACGCGGTCCGCGACGGCGTCACCGCCTTCGTCGCCGACCAGAAGGCCAAGGGCCGCACCGACGCCCAGATCAAGGCCGACATGGCCCAGTACGACCTCTGGGACCGGTACGACTTCGACGCCGACGGCAACTTCAACGAGCCCGACGGCTACATCGACCACTTCCAGATCGTCCACGCGGGCGAGGACGAGTCGGCGGGCGGCGGCGCCCAGGGCGGCGACGCCCTGTGGGCCCACCGCTGGTACGCGTACGGCACCAACGCCGGCAAGACCGGCCCGGCCAACAACAAGGCCGGCGGCACGCAGATCGGCGACTCCGGCATCTGGGTCGGCGACTACACGATGCAGCCCGAGAACGGCGGCCTCGGCGTCTTCGCGCACGAGTACGGCCACGACCTCGGCCTCCCGGACCTGTACGACACCTCGGGCCTCAAGGGCGCCGAGAACTCGACCGGCTTCTGGTCGCTCATGTCGTCCGGCTCCTGGCTCGGCCGCGGCAAGGACGCCATCGGCGACCTGCCCGGCGACATGAACGCCTGGGACAAGCTGCAGCTCGGCTGGCTCAACTACACCAAGGTGGCCGACGAGGCCCGCGCGTGGAAGTCCACGCACAAGCTGGGTGTCGCGGCGTACAACACCGACAACCCGCAGGCGCTCCTCGTCGAGCTGCCGAAGAAGGCCGTCACCACCGATGTCGTGGCCCCCGCCGAGGGTGCCACCCAGTGGTGGAGCAACATGGGTGACGACCTCAAGAACACCCTGACCCGCTCCGTCGACCTGACGGGCAAGACGTCCGCCTCCCTGGAGCTCCAGGGCTGGTACGACATCGAGCTCGACTACGACTACCTCTACACCGAGGTGTCGACCGACGGCGGCGCCAACTGGACGGCTCTCGACGGCACCGCCGACGGCAAGGCGCTCCCGCGCGACGCCAGCGGCGCCCCGGCGCTGACCGACGTCTCCGGCACCCACAAGAAGCTCGTCTACGGCCTCGACGCCTACGCGGGCAAGAAGTTCGACCTCCGCTTCCGCTACCAGACGGACGGCGGCGCGGGCGGCAAGGGCTTCACCGCCGACGCCATCACCCTGACCGCCGACGGTGCCGCCCTCTTCTCGGACAACGCCGAGAACGGTGACAACGGCTGGGTCGCGAAGGGCTTCTCGCGGGTGGGCAAGGGCTTCACCAAGGAGTACGAGCAGTACTACATCGCGGAGAACCGCCAGTACGTCTCGTACGACGCCACCCTCAAGGTCGGCCCGTACAACTTCGGTTTCACGGGTGAGAAGTCCAGCTGGGTCGAGCACTACCCGTACCAGAACGGTCTGCTCATCTGGAAGTGGGACCTCTCCCAGAAGGACAACAACACCGCCGTCCACCCGGGCAAGGGCCTGATCCTGCCGGTCGACGCGCACGCCACCCCGCTGAAGTTCACGGACGGCACCCTGATGCGCAACCGCGTCCAGGCGTACGACTCCACCTTCGGCACCTACCGGACCGACGGCCTCCTGCTCCACAAGGCCGACGTCCCGGCGTGGGTGAACTCGCAGCCGGGCAACCCGGTCTTCGACGACCGCAAGGGCACCTACTGGTACCCGGAGACCCAGCGCGCCGGTGTCCAGGTAACTGACACCAACACCAAGATCGAGGTCGTCAAGGAGCCGCTCAACGGCCAGACGATCACGGTCCGCGTGGGTCCCTCCACCAAGTAATCGGTAAAACCGCAGGTCAAAGCATGATCGGCCGTCGCCCTCTAGCGGGCGGCGGCCGATCGTGTTTAGGTGCGTCTGACGCTTTTCTTATTGACATTCGATCCACGGGGGAGTGGTTCCGCATGCCCAACGGAGGGTTCTGCAAGTTGCCCGGAGGCAGCGTGGTCGTCGCCATAGGGCTGCCCAGCCCGGCCCGCGACGGCGCCACCGTCCGCTTCCTGGTCCACGCCGCGAACCGCGCCCGCGCCCTGACCAGGCTGCGGAACCTCGGACTGCGGGCCGTCTACCTCCGCGGCAACAGCGAACCGCCCACCCCGGACGAGATCACGGCCGTCCTGCACCACCCGGACGGCCTGCTGTGGAAATCCACCCCCGGCGCCGCCCAGGAGCTCTGGCACCCCGTACGGTCCCTCCCCAGGGAACCCGCGGCGTAGGCCCTACGGGACCGCCGGCCGGCCCGTCAGCTCCACGCCCGCAGCCCGCAGCTCCTCCAGGGCCCGGTCCGTCGTCTCCTTCGCGACGCCCGCCGTCAGGTCGAGCAGCACATGGGTGCGGAAGCCCTCTCGGGCCGCGTCCAGGGCCGTCGCCCGGACGCAGTGGTCGGTGGCGATGCCCACCACGTCGACCTCGGTGACGTCCCGCGCCCGCAGCCACTCCCCGAGCGTCCGCCCGTTCTCGTCACGCCCCTCGAAGCCGCTGTACGCCGCTTCGTAGGCGCCCTTGTCGAAGACGGCGTCGATCGCCCCGCTGGCGACGGCGGGGGCGAAGTTCGGATGGAAGCCCACCCCCTCCGTACCGGCCACGCAGTGCACCGGCCAGGAGGTGACGTAGTCCGGCTCCTCGCCCGCCGGGGCGAAGTGCGCGCCCGGGTCGACATGGTGGTCGCGGGTCGCGACCACGTGCCGGTAGGACGTGCCCGCCGTCTGGCCGACCAGGTCGGTGATGGCGGCGGCGACGTCCGCGCCGCCGGTCACCGCGAGGCTGCCGCCCTCGCAGAAGTCGTTCTGAACGTCCACAACGATCAATGCGCGGTGCATGGCGGGTGTCCTTAGCGGGTCGGGAAGGGGTGGGTTCGAGCCTAGAGACTTCCCTTCCCCACCGGGAGGGGGCGTCGACCGGAGCCTGGGGCCTGTCGTCCGGGTCAGGCCCTACATGTACTCCGTCGGCAGCACCGGCTCGCCCCGCGAGAGCTGGATGGCCGACATCGGCAGCCCGCCTCGGGCCGCGATGTGCCGGGACCTGGCGGCTTCGAGCGGCTCCCTGGCCACCACGTCGCCGCCCTTGACCAGCTCCACCAGCAGCTGGTGGTCGGCCAGCTCCGGCGGCACCGGCCCGGTGCCCACGACCTCCGCCTCCGCGATCCCGTGCGCGTCGGGCCGGCGCGCCGCCCACTTGCGCCCGCCGACCGAGGCCTTGCCGCCCATGGACTTCTTGGCCACCGGCACGAGCGGCGCCTTGAGGTCGGCCGAGGCCGCCCGCGCCACCAGCTTGTAGACCATGGAGCAGGTCGGGTGGCCGCTGCCCGTGACCAGCTGCGTGCCGACCCCGTACGCGTCGACCGGGGCCGCCGCGAGCGAGGCGATGGCGTACTCGTCGAGGTCCGAGGTGACGACGATCCTGGTGTCCCGCGCGCCCAGCTCGTCGAGCTGCGCCCGCACCCGGTGGGCGACGAGCAGCAGGTCGCCCGAGTCGATGCGGACGGCGCCGAGCTCGGGCCCCGCCACCTCCACGGCGGTACGGACGGCCTCGGTCACGTCGTAGGTGTCGACGAGCAGGGTCGTACCGCGGCCGAGGGTCTCGACCTGGGCCCGGAAGGCGTCCCGCTCGCTGTCGTGGAGGAGGGTGAAGGCGTGGGCGGAGGTGCCGACGGTCGGGATGCCGTAGCGGAAGCCGGCCGCGAGGTCCGAGGTGGCCTCGAAGCCGCCGACGTACGCGGCGCGGGAGGCCGCGACGGCCGCCAGCTCGTGGGTGCGCCGGGCGCCCATCTCGATCAGCCGGCGCCCGCCGGCCGCGGCCGACATGCGGGAGGCGGCGGCGGCGATGGCCGAGTCGTGGTTGAGGATCGAGAGGATCACGGTCTCCAGGAGCACGCACTCGGCGAAGGAGCCCTCGACGCGCAGCACGGGGGAGCCGGGGAAGTACACCTCGCCCTCGGGGTACCCCCAGATGTCGCCGGAGAAGCGGTAGCGCGCCAGCCATTCGAGGGTCGGCTCGTCGACGATGCCGCGCTCGCGCAGGAAGCCCAGGACGGCGGGGTCGAAGCGGAAGTTCTCGACGGCGTCGAGGACCCGGCCGACGCCCGCGAGGACGCCGTAGCGCCGCCCCTCGGGCAGTCTCCGGGTGAAGACCTCGAAGACGGAGCGCCGGTCGGCGGTGCCGGCCCGCAGGGCCGCCTGGAGCATGGTCAGCTCGTACTGATCGGTGAAGAGCGCGGTCGACGGCACGTCCACCGGCAGCCCAAGGTCCGCAGCGTTCATGTCAGCGATGCTAGCGCAGAAATCGTCACTCTGACGATTTCTAGGCCGTACGCGCCCGGAAGGCCCGACCCGTTTGTGCGACGGGCCCCCTGGAGTGGCAGCATGGGGTGAGTGAGCGTCGCGCCTATTGAGATCGAACGTACCGAGTCGGCCGAGGAGGTCTCCGCGGTCGTCGAACCGGATGTGCCCTGGGTGACCCTCGTGCACAACGATCCGGTGAACCTGATGAGCTACGTGACCTACGTCTTCCAGGCGTACTTCGGATACTCCAAGGACAAGGCGCACAAACTGATGCTCGACGTGCACCACAAGGGCCGCGCGGTGGTCTCCAGCGGCACCCGCGAGGAGATGGAGCGGGACGTGCAGGCGATGCACGGCTACGGCCTCTGGGCGACCCTCACCCAGGACCGCGGCTGATGGCCGGCCATTTCGAGGTCCTGCCCGGCGGTGGTGCCGCGGTCGCCCTCGACGACGTCGAGATCTCCATCCTCCGCTCCCTCGCCGTCCAGCTCATGGAGCTGATCGGGCCGGGCGACGAGCCCGCGAAGGACGCCGACCCGCTGGCCGCGCTCTTCGCCGAGGGCCCGAGCAAGCCGCCGTCCGACCCCGCGCTCAAGCGCCTCTTCCCCGACGCGTACGGGGACGACAGCGAGGAGCTGCGGGCGGCCGCCTCCGACTTCCGCCGCTACACCGAGAACGACCTGCGGGCCCGCAAGCGCGAGGACGCCCTCCTGGTGGTGCGCGCCCTGGACGGGCTCTCCGCGGACGCGGCGAGCGAGGGCGGCGCCGTCCTGAAGCTGACCCCGGACGAGTCCCGGGCCTGGCTCGGCGCGCTCAACGACCTCCGGCTGACCATCGGGACCCGTCTCGAGGTCACCGACGACGAGGAGAGCGAGCAGCTGTACCGGCTGCCGGACTCCGACCCCCGCAAGCCGATGGTGATGGCGTACCTCTGGCTGGGAGCGCTCCAGGAGTCCCTCGTCGAGACCCTGATGTCGTAACGACACCGGGCGACCCCCTGGTGTTCGCTCAGCGGACGCTCAAATCCGGATAACGAATGCGTTATCAGAGCGTCCGCTTCGCCGTGTTGAATCCCTTTTGTCCGCCGTTTTCTGTGGCCCGCGCCACACGCGACTCCCTCGATCGCGTACCGCACCGTGATAAATCTTCACGACCGCTCGGGGACGCCACCCCTGTCCCCGAGGGCGCTTGGACCGGCTGACCGCCGGTGGCACTCCATCCACATCCGGGGGGATCAGGATCTGATCCGCGGCCGACGCACTCGCAGTCGCGCGGATCAGCATGGAGAAAGGCGCACCACCATGACCTCTGTGCAGGTCGACAAGCAGCACGACGGCACCGACGGGGCCGTGGACGGCGGCGAGGGCTACCAGCGTGGCCTCGGCGCCCGGCAGATCCAGATGATCGCGATCGGCGGCGCCATCGGCACCGGCCTCTTCCTTGGCGCGGGCAAGGCCATCGCCAAGGCCGGCCCCAGCCTGATCCTCGCGTACGCCATCGCGGGCCTGGTCATCTTCTTCATCATGCGGGCCCTGGGCGAACTGCTCATGTACCGCCCCGTGTCCGGCTCCTTCGCCGAGTACGCGCGCGAATTCGTCGGCCCCTTCTGGGGCTTCGTGACCGGCTGGACGTACTGGCTCTTCTGGGTCGTCACCGGCATCACCGAAGTCACCGCCGCCGCCACCTACATGACGTACTGGTGGGACATCCCGCAGTGGATCTCGGCGCTGGTCTTCACCGTCATCCTCTACGGCGCCAACCTGATCTCCGTGAAGCTCTTCGGTGAGCTGGAGTTCTGGTTCTCCATGGTCAAGGTCACCGCCATCATCGGCATGATCCTGATCTGCGCCGGCATCCTCACCATCGGCTTCTCCGACGCCGGCGACACCGCCTCCGTCACCCACCTGTGGGACCAGGGCGGCTTCTTCCCCACCGGCATCGGCAACACGCTGATGACCCTGCAGATCGTCATGTTCGCCTTCCTCGCCGTGGAGCTGGTGGGCGTCACCGCCGGCGAGTCCAAGGACCCGAAGACGGTCCTGCCCAAGGCCATCAACACCGTCCCGTGGCGCATCGCCGTCTTCTACGTCGGCGCGCTGATCATGATCCTGTCGGTCGTCCCGTGGACCGAGTTCCAGCCGGGCGTCTCCCCGTTCGTCGCCGCCTTCGAGAAGATGGGCCTCGGCGTCGGCGCCGCCATCGTCAACTTCGTGGTGCTGACCGCCGCCCTCTCCTCCTGCAACTCGGGCATGTACTCCACCGGCCGCATGCTGCGCGACCTCGCGCTCAACGGCCAGGGCCCGAAGATCTTCACCAGGCTCACCAAGAGCGGCACCCCGCTCCTCGGCCTGACCTTCTCGGCCTCGCTGATGCTCGTCGGCGTCTGGATCAACTACGTCGCCCCCGGCAAGGCCTTCGAGTACGTGGTCTCCTTCGCCACCATCTCCGGCATGTGGGCCTGGATCATGATCCTGGTCTGCCAGATCCGCTACCGCGCCAAGGCGAACCGCGGCGAGCTCCCCGAGTCGACCTTCAAGGCCCCGGGAGCCCCGTACACCAGCTGGTTCGCGCTCCTCTTCATCGGCATGGTCATCGTCATGATGGGCATCGACGAGGGAGCCCGTACCGCCCTCTACGCGGCACCGGTCTGGGGCCTCATCCTGGGCGTCTCCTACCTGGTCCTGAAGGCCCGCAACCCCGAGGGCGCGGCCTTCGCCAAGCGCTCGTAAACACGCTCGCAAACACCGCCGCAAGGCACAGCTGTCCAGCATCCGGGCCATCCCGTACCACTCCTCGGTACGGGATGGCCCGTCTGCTTATCCTGTCGGCATGCTGACCATCACCCAGGCCCTGTACGACCAGATCGTGGAACACTCCCGCGCGGACCACCCGGACGAGGCCTGCGGCGTGGTCGCGGGCCCCGTGGGCACCGGACGCCCGGAGCGGTTCATCCCGATGCTGAACGCCGCCCGCTCGCCCACGTTCTACGAGTTCGACTCCGCGGATCTGCTCAAGCTCTACCGAGAGATGGACGACCGGGACGAGGAGCCCGTCATCGTCTACCACTCGCACACCGCGACCGAGGCCTACCCCTCCCGCACCGACATCTCGTACGCGAACGAGCCCCAGGCCCACTACGTCCTGGTCTCCACCGCCGACAGCGACGGCGCGGGCCCCTTCCAGTTCCGCTCCTACACCATCGTCGACGGCGTCGTGACGGAGGAGGAAGTGAAGGTCGTGGAGGCCTACGAGACCGAAGCGGTCTGAGAACACCCGAGGTCATCCGTGGTCCCGCCCGACAGGTGTCCGGCAGGCGGGCAGGAACCGTTCACCATGTGAGATCACATTCCGAAACCCGGACCGGGAATCGATACGATGAGCCCATGGTTTCCCACGACGTGAGCGAAGAGACGCCGAGCAGCATGCTGCTCGTGGCACGCCTGCACGTCGATCTGTGCCGCCTCGCCAGCGCGATCTGTACCTGATCCGCGCGATCCGTACGTGACCTGTACATCCCGCGCCGCGCTCTGAGCGAGACCGGCCCGAGCGCACCTCCGAGCACGACCCCCCTCCCGCGGGGGCCAGCCACGCGCCCACCACGTCACCCGTGCACCACGCCACCCGCGCCACCACGCCACTTCCGACAGGAGCCCACGTCCATGGCCATCGAGGTCCGCATCCCGACCATCCTCCGCACCTACACCGACGGCGAGAAGGCCGTCCAGGGCAACGGCGAGACCATCGCCCAGCTCCTGGCCGACCTGGAGTCCCGCCACGCCGGCATCGAGGCCCGCATCGTCGACGGCGACAAGCTCCGCCGCTTCGTCAACGTCTACCTCAACGACGAGGACGTCCGCTTCCTCGACGGCATCGACACCAAGCTCAGCGACGGCGACAACGTCACGATCCTGCCGGCCGTCGCCGGCGGCATGGTCTGATCCACATGCGCTACGACTCCTCGCTGGCGGCGGTCGGCAACACGCCGCTGGTCCGCCTCCCCCGGCTCTCGCCCTCGGACGACGTCCGCATCTGGGCGAAGCTGGAGGACCGCAACCCGACCGGCTCGGTCAAGGACCGCCCCGCGCTCCACATGATCGAGCAGGCCGAGAAGGACGGCCGGCTCACCCCCGGCTGCACCATCCTGGAGCCGACCAGCGGCAACACCGGCATCTCCCTCGCCATGGCCGCCAAGCTCAAGGGCTACCGCATCGTCTGCGTCATGCCCGAGAACACCAGCGAGGAGCGCCGCCAGCTGCTCGCCATGTGGGGCGCCGAGATCATCTCGTCCCCCGCGGCCGGCGGCTCGAACACGGCGGTACGCGTCGCCAAGGAACTCGCGGCCGAGAACCCGACCTGGGTGATGCTCTACCAGTACGGCAACCCGCACAACGCGGGCGCCCACTACGCCACCACGGGCCCCGAGATCCTCGCCGACCTGCCCTCGATCACCCACTTCGTGGCCGGCCTCGGCACGACGGGCACCCTCATGGGCGTCGGCCGCTACCTGCGCGAGCACAAGCCCGACGTCAAGATCGTCGCCGCCGAACCACGCTACGACGACCTCGTCTACGGCCTCCGGAACCTCGACGAGGGCTTCGTACCGGAGCTGTACGACGCCTCCGTCCTCACCACCCGCTTCTCCGTCGGCTCGGCCGACGCGGTCACCCGCACCCGCGACCTCCTCCAGCAGGAGGGCATCTTCGCGGGCGTGTCCACCGGCGCGGCCCTGCACGCGGCCATCGGCGTCGGCAACAAGGCGGTCAAGGCCGGCGAGAGCGCGGACATCGCGTTCGTCGTCGCCGACGGCGGCTGGAAGTACCTGTCGACGGGCCTCTACACGGCCAAGACGACAGAGGAAGCAATCGAAGCGGTCCAGGGCCAACTCTGGGCATAGCCGTCCGGCCCCCGCTGGGGGCTAGCCCCCAGCGGTGTGGGCAATCGTCCCGCATGGGGGTCCCCCCCGGACGAAGTCCTCGGGGGAGGGACGGGTGGGCGCACGGGACGGCGCCCACTGCCGGGCCTGGGCTCTCGTCGGCCCGGACCCGCGCCCAGGGGCCGGCGCCGCGAAAAGCTCCCGCAACCCGGCCCCGTAACCCGCGCTACCGCGCCAGATGGCGGACCTGGTCCCACACGACCGGGTCCGCCGTCCCCGCCCTCCGCCGGAAGCCGGAGACCGGCACCTCCCGCAGCTCGTCCGTCTCCAGGAAGCTCGGCCGCCCCTGCGCGTCGCCCACCGTCCCCGGCGGCAGCGCGATCACCCCCGGCCGCTCGTCGTGGTACTTGCTGGTGATCTTGGCGACCAGCGCCATGTCCCCCCGTACCGCGAGCACCAGGCAGGGCCTGTCCTTCGACCCCGGGCCGTCCTCGAACGGCACGTCCGCCCACCAGATCTCGGACTCCTTAGGCCCCCGCCCCGGACGCGGCGGAGCCTTCCGCGGCGGCCGGCCGGGAGGACGCGTCCGCCCCGAGGGCCGACGCGCCGACGGGGGCGCGGGCCGCCGCTTCGAACGCTTCCATCCGTCGGCGAGCGCCACGACCAGCGCGATCACCACGACCGCGACCAGCGCGGGCCACCACGACGTGTCCATACCTCAAGACGGTACCGGCGCGCGCGTCGCTCCGCCGCAACGGCCCGCCATCCATCCGAACCGGTGACAGAGCCCGTGAGTTCGCCCACAACGGGCCACCACGAAGGAGCGACAGGCCCTGGTGCGCCTTACGCTCGACAGACCGCTCAGCCTCCCCCTTCCACAGCGCGCTTTCGTATCCGTCAACGGATCCGTCCACGGAGGTTCACGCTCCATGAAGCTCACCGTCGTCGGCTGCTCCGGGTCGTTCCCATCTGCGGACTCGGCCTGTTCGAGCTACCTCGTCGAGGCCGACGGCTTCCGGCTGCTCCTCGACATGGGCAACGGCGCCCTGGGAGAGCTGCAGCGACACATCGGTCTGTACGACCTCGACGCGATCTTCCTCAGCCATCTGCACGCGGACCACTGCATCGACATGTGCGGGTACTTCGTCGCCCGCTACTACCGGCACGAGGGCGGACGCTGCGACGCGATCCCCGTCTACGCCCCGGAGGGCGCCGAACAGCGGCTGACCACGGCGTACGCGGACACCCCCTCCCCCAGTTCGATGAGCGAGGTCTTCGACTTCCACACGCTGAAACCGGGCGCCTTCGAGATCGGCCCGTTCTCCGTCCGTACGGAGAAGGTGTCCCACCCGGTGGAGGCGTACGCCATCCGGATCGAGCACGGCGGCCGGTCGCTCACGTACTCCGGGGACACCGGGGTCTGCGAGGCGCTGCACACGCTCGCCGAGGGCACCGACCTCTTCCTCTGCGAGGCCTCCTTCACCCACGGCAAGGAGGACGTCCCGGAGCTCCACCTCAACGGCCGGGAGGCGGGGGCGGAGGCCGCCCGCTCGTCGGTGGGCCGGCTGGTCCTCACCCACATCCCGCCGTGGACCGACGGCGAACGGAACCTGGCGGACGCGCGCGCGGTGTACGCGGGGCCCGCGGAGCTGGCGAGACCGGGCGCGGTCTACGAGATCTGAACACGGGAAAGGCCCCGGGACCGTACGGTTCCGGGGCCTTTCTCATGTGCGGGTGAGGCTCACGCCTTGGTGAGGTCCTCGAGCTCCTCGTCGGACTCGCGGCCCGGCGTCGGGAGGTTGAACTTGGTGATCGCGAAGCGGAAGACCACGTAGTAGATCGCCGCGAAGACGAGACCGATCGGGATGATCAGCCACGGCTTGGTCGCGAGGTTCCAGTTCAGCAGGTAGTCGATGCCGCCCGCGGAGAAGGTGAAGCCCGCGTGGACACCGAACGCCCAGGTGACGGCCATGGACACGGCGGTCAGGACCGCGTGGATGGCGTACAGGACCGGCGCGATGAACATGAAGGTGAACTCGATCGGCTCCGTGATGCCGGTGACGAAGGAGGTCAGCGCGAGGGAGACCATCATGCCCATCACGGCCTTGCGGCGCTCGGGGCGAGCGGCGTGGGCGATGG
The DNA here is from genome assembly GCF_000725545.1 of Streptomyces exfoliatus. GTDB lineage: Bacteria > Actinomycetota > Actinomycetes > Streptomycetales > Streptomycetaceae > Streptomyces > Streptomyces exfoliatus. The sequence goes on from NZ_JNZP01000013.1 coordinate 67,192, forward strand.
CGATGGCGGCGGCCGGCAGGCCGAACATCATGATCGGGAAGAAGCCCGACATGAAGATTCCGGCGCTCGGGTCACCGGCGAAGAAGCGGTTGAGGTCACCGTGGACGACCTCGCCGGCGGCGTTGGTGAAGTCACCGATCTGGAACCAGGAGACGGTGTTCACGAACTGGTGCATGCCGACCGGGATCAGCGCGCGGTTGATGAGACCGAAGAGGCCGGCGCCACCGGCGCCGAGGCCGGTCATCCACTCGCCGAAGTTGGAGATGCCCTCACCGATGGGCTCCCACACCAGGCCGAAGACGACGCCGACGAGGGTGCCGACGAAGGCCATGATGATCGGGACGAGACGGCGGCCGTTGAAGAAGCCGAGCCAGTCGACGAGCTTGGTCCGGTGGAACTTCTGCCACAGGACGGCCGCGATGAGACCCATCAGGATGCCGCCGAGGACACCGGGGTTGTTGTACTTCGCGGCGACGTCGACGCCCTTGTTGGCCGTCGTGTTGATGACGGCGTCGGCGACGGGGAAGGCCTTCAGCACGTTGCTGTAGACCAGGAAGCCGACGAGCGCGGCCAGGGCGGTGGAGCCGTCCGCCTTCTTGGCGAAGCCGATGGCGACACCGATGCAGAAGAGCAGGGGCAGGTTGTCGAAGACCGCGCCGCCTGCGGTGGCGAAGACGGAGGCGACCTTGTCCCAGCCGAGGCCTTCGGCACCGAACACGTCGGGCTGGCCGAGACGGAGCAAGATACCCGCGGCCGGCAGCACGGCGATCGGCAGCTGCAGGCTGCGACCGACCTTCTGCAGGCCCTGGAACAGGCCGGATCCGCGCTTCTTCGCGGGAGCGGCGGCCTGGGCGGTGGCCGTACTCATCAACTTCCTCCAGTAAGGCAAGGCGCCGCCAGAGGACAGTGAAAAGGGGGGACGGCGACGTCTCGTGGAACGCGGTGGTCTGGACCGCGTGGTCTACACCAATGAGTGGTGTAGACCAGTTGTAGCACGTGAGACTTAGATAAGGAACCTGCGAATTCTGTGCGCTCAGCCATAGCTGGAAATGAACGACATAAGGCCCCCGGACCGTCAGGTCCAGGGGCCTTTCAAGGGCCTTACGCGGGGGTCTTGCGCAGGGACCAAGGCCCCGAAACGGTCAGGCGACGAAGGGTGCGCGGGGGGTCACTTGACGTTGTCCCGCTCCATCTCCTCCTCGACCTCCTCCGGCTCGCGGCCGGGCGTCGGGAGATTGAACTTCGTGATCGCGAACCGGAAGATCGCGTAGTACACGACCGCGAAGCCGAGACCGATGGGAATGATCAGCCACGGTTTCGTCGCCAGGTTCCAGTTGATCACGTAGTCGATCAGGCCCGCGGAGAAGCTGAAGCCGTCCTTCACGCCGAGCGCCCAGGTCACGGCCATCGACACACCCGTGAGCACGGCGTGGATCGCGTAGAGCAGCGGGGCGATGAAGAGGAACGAGTACTCGATCGGCTCGGTGATGCCGGTGACGAACGAGGTCAGCGCGACCGACAGCATCATGCCGCCGACCACCTTGCGCCGGTGCGGCTTGGCGCAGTGGGTGATCGCCAGCGCGGCCGCCGGAAGCGCGAACATCATGATCGGGAAGAAGCCCGTCAGGAACTGGCCGGCGTTCGGATCGCCCGCGAGGAACATGGGGATGTCGCCATGGACCGTCGTACCGTCCGGCTTCTCGTACGTGCCGAACTGGAACCAGATCGGCACGTTCAGGAACTGGTGCAGGCCGATGACGAGCAGCGCCCGGTTCGCCAGACCGAAGATGCCCGAACCCCACGCGCCGAGTCCGACCAGCCAGTCGCTGAAGTTCTCCAGGCCCTCACCGATCGGCGGCCAGATCCACAGGCAGAGCGAGGCGAAGGCGATCGCCACGAACGTCATGATGATGGGGACAAGGCGGCGGCCGTTGAAGAAGCCCAGCCAGTCGACCAGCTTCGTCCGGTGGTACCGCTGCCACAGGTACGCGGTGAGCAGCCCCATGACGATGCCGCCGAAGACACCGGGATTCTGGTACGTGTAAGCGGCGAAGGAGTCGTCGACGGCGAGGCAGCCGCCGTTGATGTCCTTCGTCCCCGCCGGGCAGTCCTTGGGGAACTGGCGCAGGACCGTGTAGTAGACGAGGAAGCCGACCACGGCCGCCAGCGCGGTCGAACCGTCCGACTTCTTCGCCATGCCGATGGCGACACCGATGCAGAACAGCAGGGGCAGGCCGAGGTTGCCGTCGAGCAGCGCGCCGCCCGCGCCCGCCATCACCGCGGCGACGTTGTCCCAGCCGAGACCCTCCGCGCCGAAGACGTCCGGCTGCCCGAGCCGGTTGATGATGCCCGCGGCCGGCAGGACGGCGATGGGCAGCTGAAGACTCCGGCCCATCTTCTGCAGGCCCTGGAAGAGTCCGGCCCCCCAGGACTTCTTCCCCGGCGCGGCCGCGGCGCTGTCCGTACTCATCGGCGTCCTCCCTGCCCGGAACAACCCGGGGTCCGCGTCGTGTTGCACACTGGTGTAGACCAGTTGCGATAGGCTCCCGGGAGCCCGCTGAGGACAGGCCGCCGGTGATCGTCATCATTCGGCAGAACGGCGGCACTCGCTCGCGAAGTTGGGCCAACCGTGGGTTACCGTGACAAAGCGGACCAGAGGTGCGCCGAGATTCGCGTCAGCGCGAACGGACGCGAACGGAACGGACAGGGAGAGACACATGGCCAGCAAGGCTGAGAAGATCGTCGCCGGGCTCGGCGGCATCGACAACATCGAAGAGGTCGAGGGCTGCATCACCCGCCTGCGCACCGAGGTCGTGGACGCCAGTCTGGTCGACGAAGCCGCGCTCAAGGCCGCCGGCGCCCACGGCGTCGTGAAGATGGGCACCGCGATCCAGGTCGTCATCGGCACCGACGCCGACCCGATCGCCGCCGACATCGAAGACATGATGTGAGCAGCTGACCCCGTCGGCTGAAGCCACATCGGCGCAGGGCCCGTTCCGGCAGGGGAACGGGCCCTTCCCCATGTCCCGCTAGGCTCGACCCATGTCTCGAATCGACGGCCGTACCCCCGAACAGCTCCGCCCCGTCACCATCGACCGAGGATGGAGCAAGCACGCCGAGGGCTCCGTCCTCATCTCCTTCGGCGACACCAAGGTCTTCTGCACCGCCTCCGTCACCGAAGGCGTCCCACGCTGGCGCAAGGGCACCGGCGAAGGCTGGGTCACCGGCGAGTACTCCATGCTGCCCCGCGCCACCAACACCCGCGGCGACCGCGAATCCGTCCGCGGCAAGATCGGCGGCCGCACCCACGAGATCTCCCGCCTCATCGGCCGCTCGCTGCGCGCCGTCATCGACTACAAGGCCCTCGGCGAGAACACCATCGTCCTCGACTGCGACGTCCTCCAGGCCGACGGCGGCACCCGCACCGCCGCCATCACCGGCGCGTACGTGGCTCTCGCCGACGCGGTGGCCTGGGCCCAGGGCAAGAAGCTGGTCAAGGCCGGCCGCAAGCCCCTCACCGGCACCGTCGCCGCCGTCTCCGTCGGCATCGTCGACGGAGTCCCCCTCCTCGACCTCTGCTACGAGGAGGACGTCCGCGCCGACACCGACATGAACGTCGTCTGCACCGGCGACGGCCGTTTCGTCGAGGTCCAGGGCACCGCCGAGGCCGAGCCCTTCGACCGCAAGGAGCTCAACGCCCTCCTCGACCTCGCGTCCGGCGGCTGCGCCGACCTCGCCGAGATCCAGCGCAAGGCCCTCGAAGGAACGCTGTAGTCGCAACCCGCTTCCTCCCCACGGCGTCCTGACGGGCGGGAGTACGGATAGGCTCCGTGCGCCCGTCCGTCGTTCGTCCGCACACATCTGGGGGAGGACCCGCCTTGAAGCGCCGTCTCGCACTCGCCATGGCCACGGCCGCCGCACTCACCACCGTCCTGAGCGGCTGCGCCGCCCTCGACACCGCAATGGACTGCGTCAAGACCGCCGACGCGATAGCCACGTCGGTCGACAAGCTCCAGCAGGCCGTCTCCAACGCCTCGAACGACGTCACGCAGATCGAGGAGTCCCTCAACTCGATCTCCACGGAACTCGGCAACCTCAAGAACACGACGGACAACGCGGACCTCGCGAAGGCGGTGGACGACCTCACGAAGGGCGTCGAGTCCGTCCGTACGGCCGTGAAGAACGGTGACACGACGCCGGACATCCAGCCGATCACCGACGCGGCGGGCGAGGTGGCGAAGGTCTGCACGCCGGGCTGACCGGGCCACCCCGGATAATCGAGGACATGACCCGTCTAGTCCTCGCCACCCGCAACGCGGGCAAGATCACCGAACTCCACGCGATCCTCGCCGACGCAGGTCTCGACCTGGAACTCGTCGGCGCGGACGCGTTCCCGGAGATCCCCGACGTCAAGGAAACCGGCGTCACGTTCGCCGAGAACGCCCTCCTCAAAGCCCACGCCCTGGCCCAGGCGACCGGCCTGCCGGCCGTGGCCGACGACTCGGGCCTCTGCGTCGACGTCCTCAACGGCGCCCCCGGCATCTTCTCGGCCCGCTGGGCGGGCACGCACGGCGACGACCGCGCGAACCTGAACCTGCTCCTGGCCCAGCTGTCCGACATCGCGGACGAGCACCGAGGCGCCCACTTCGCTTGCGCGGCGGCCCTGGCCCTCCCGGACGGCACGGAACGCGTCGTCGAAGGCCGCCTGGAGGGCACCCTCCGCCACACCCCGACCGGCACGAACGGCTTCGGCTACGACCCGATCCTCCAGCCGGCGGACCACGAGGTGACCTGCGCGGAACTGACCCCACAGGAAAAGAACGCGATCAGCCACCGAGGCAAGGCCTTCAGGGCCCTGGCCCCGGTGGTGAGGGAACTGCTGGGCTGAGGGGCGGTATGACGAAGGGCGCACCCCTGTCGGGGCGCGCCCTTTCGCGTGGGCCCGGTGGGACTCGAACCCACGACACACCGGACCTAAACCGGCGCCCTCTTGGCCAGCTGGGGTACGGACCCGCGGCGCCCACTGTACTGTGCTCCGCCACGCCGATTCGAGAAGGTGCCAGTCTGGCTATGGCAGGACGGGCATAGGTACCGCAAGTTCACGGCGCGGTTGTCGAGACGATCGCCGTTGGCGTGATCGATCTCGAGAACGAGTCGTCTGCCTCGCCAGGTGTCGCCGACGCCGCACGCTTCGCAGATGTTTGGAACACCCAGCTCGTCCAGCGCACGACGCAGTTGTGCGGTCTTGGTCCGAGGGGCACCTGGCTCCAGGCGGACGAGCATTTCGGCAGCTGACTTGCGGCTCTGGGCGGGGATGCCTCGTTGGTGGGCCTGCCCTACGAAGTGCTCGCAGGAGATGCCGTAGGCAGCTATGCCCCGCTTCACTCGACTGCGAGCTGCTCCGCCGTTGGGCATGCCGAGCTGCCTCAGGACGCCTGCGACACTTCGCGAGCATGCCACCGCACGTACCAAGTCGTCGTATGAGGGGACTTCGGCTCCATATCTGCGGCCGTGGAGGAAGTGCGACGTGTCGATGTCGAACTGATCAAGCTTCTTCCGGATGTGCCCGTAAGAGCAGTCTCGCGGGGAGTACCCCATGTACTCGATGATCTCCCGGATGCTGTGCGAGTGGGCCGCTGCCTCCGCCAACGCTTGCCGCGCGAACGTGCGGCGCGGGCGTACGGGCAGGCTCTCCTCCTGGAAGTGTGATGTGTCGATGCCGTAGTGCTTGAGCCTTCTGTTCAGGTAGCCACGCGGTCCACCGGCCAGTGGCGTTCCCAGCCTGCGCATCAGGTCGATCATGCTGCTTGACCTCGCGGCGGTGCGGGCCAGTAGGTCGTGGGTGTAGTTCTGTGTGGTCATGCTTTGGTCCTGCGCTTCCGGCCTCGGTACGTGTCGGTCGCGGCGTGACAGTTGGGACACAGGAACCGGAGGTTCTCCGGTCGGTTGTCCCACCACTCTGCGTTGATGTGGTCCACCTCGAGCTGCAACGGCCTGCCGTTCCACTCCTGCCCTGTGCCGCACTCCGCGCAGCGTTCCTCGACTCCCAGGAGGAGAAGGTGGCGCCGAAGGCGTTGACCCGGAATCCGGCCGTCCTCCGGTCCACGCAATCGCAGTGCGGCTCCGCGTGAAGTTCTCGTGCGCCCTCGATGCGTGGCCGTGAAGTGTGACGTGTCGATACCCAGCACTGCGAGGCGGCGGCTGATGTGCGTGTGGTGGCCACCGACGGCATCGATACCCAAGCGGCGCAGAACGTCTTGGACGCTCGCGGAGGCGGCTACCGCCTCCACGAGGATCTCCCGCGTCCACTTCGCCCCCTCCCGTTCGAAGTGCGCCGTGTCGACCCCCAGCTTCCTCATGCGGTCTCGGATGTACCTCCGCGACCCGCTCTTCGGATCCACCCCCAGCTTCCCCAGCGCCTCCGACAGCGTCCGCGACGATGCCGCCGCCTCGGCGAGACGCTCTCGCGTGTACGGACTCTCCGCCATGCCGTGCCCCTCCGCTCCGGCCGCCCGTTCGCAGCCCGTACGGACTAACGAGCCGAATATCGGACGGTTACGCCATGTCGCGTACTGTCGCGTCCGGTAAACGGAACGGGCCGCACCGCCTCGAGAGGTGGTGCGGCCCGTTCGGGTGCCGGAACCGAAAGGCTCAGACGCCCAGGTCCCTGATGATCTTGGCTACGTGGCCGGTGGCCTTGACGTTGTAGAAGGCGTGTTCCACCTTGCCGTCCTCGTCGACGACGACCGTCGAGCGGATCACGCCGGTCACCGTCTTGCCGTACAGCTTCTTCTCACCGAAGGCCCCGTACGCCTCCAGGGTCTCCTTCGACGGGTCGCCGACCAGGGTGACCTTCAGGTTCTCCTTCTCGCGGAACTTCGCCAGCTTCTCCGGCTTGTCCGGGGAGACGCCGATGACGTCGTAGCCCGCGGCGGCCAGTACGTCCAGGTTGTCCGTGAAGTCGCAGGCCTGCTTCGTGCAGCCGGGAGTGAGCGCGGCCGGGTAGAAGTAGACGATGACCTTGCGGCCCTTGTGGTCCGCGAGGGAGACCTCTTTGCCGTCCGCGTCGGGCAGGGTGAAGGCGGGGGCGGTGTCGCCGGGCTGCAGTCGCTCGCTCATGGCTCTCCTCGGGAAAGTGCGCTTACGCCTTCAGAGCCTAATGGGGGTCGGGGGCGGCCCATCCGTGCCAGAGCTGACAGACTGTCCGTCAACGACCGGAATACGACTACGGAGGCAGCGCGGTGTCGGAGTCCAGGACCCCTGCTCAGATCGAGGCGGACATCGTCCGTCGGCGCGATCAGCTCGCCGTCACGCTCGACGAGATCGGCATTCGGATGCATCCGAAGACGATCATCGGGGATGCGAAGGCCAAGGTCGCCTCGACGGTCGACCAGACCGCGGGACGCGCCTTCGTCGCCGTCAACCGCGTCGTGTCGGACGTGAAGGCACGTTTCACCGATGCGGACGGCGCCCCGCGCCTGGAGCGCGTCGTCCCGGCGGCGCTCGTGGCCGTGGCGGTCATCGGGCTGCTCGCCCGGTCCTCCCGCAAGGGCAGGCGCTGACCCCGCACTCCTCGGCAGGTAGGTTCACTCCGTGAGCGAGAACACGCACGACAAGCTGCCCATCCGGATGCTTCACGACCGGGTCCTGGTCCGCACCGACTCCCCGGAGGGGGAGCGGCGCTCCGGCGGCGGCATCCTGATTCCGGCGACCGCCGCGGTCGGCCGTCGCCTCGCCTGGGCCGAGGTGGTCGCGGTCGGTCAGAACGTCCGTACCGTCGAGATCGGTGACCGGGTGCTGTACGACCCCGAGGACCGTGCCGAGGTCGAGGTGCGGGGCGTCGCGTACGTACTGATGCGGGAGCGCGATCTGCACGCGGTGGCGGCGGACCGGTTCCAGGGCACGTCGGACTCGACCGGCCTGTATCTGTAGCGAAGGCTTTCGGAGGCCCTGGTGACGGCCGTCACCAGGGCCTTTGTGTGTTCTTTGCTAGCCTGGGGGGACCCCGACGAGACGCGCCGTACCGGGTTTCCGACAAGACGACGCACTCCTGTTGTTCCGTCTCGCGGAGGTGTCGTCGTCATGGCCTGGGTTCTTCTCGTCGTCGCGGGTCTGCTCGAAGTCGGCTGGTCGATCGGTATGAAGTACACCGACGGTTTCACCCGGCTGTGGCCGAGCGTGTTCACGGGCGCCGGGATCGTCGCCTCCATGCTGCTGCTGTCGCATGCGGCCAAGACGCTGCCGATCGGTACGGCGTACGGCGTGTGGGTGGGGATCGGCGCGGCCGGTGCGGCGGTGCTCGGCATGGTGGTGCTCGGTGAGCCGGCGACCGCCGCCCGGATCTTCTTCGTCTGTCTGCTGCTCGTCGCCGTGGTGGGGCTGAAGGCGACGTCGGGTCACTGACGCCGTACGGGTGTACGAGGGGGAAGGGGGCTGCGGGACACCGCGGCTCCCGGACCCGCCTCGCCCGTCTCGTACCAGTCGTCCTGCGAGCCCTCCGGCGTCGGCGGTACCTCCGGCATCTCCTCCGCCCCCGGCATGAGCCGGAGCTCGAAGTCGCGTGGTGCGGTTCCGGCCAGGGCCTGCCGGGTGAAGTCCGCCCAGATCTCGGCGGGCGGCCCGCCCCCGTTGATGCGGGGCAGTCCCAGGGCTCCGTACAGCGGTTCCTGGCGACCCGACTCGGGGTCCTGGCCCATGAGGGCGACGACCGTCGCGAGTTCCGGGGTGTAGCCGGCGAACCAGGCGGCCTTGTCGTCCTCGGCCGTGCCGGTCTTGCCGGCGGCGGGGCGCCCGGCGGCCCGCGCCGCCGTTCCCGTGCCGGCCTCGACGACGCTGCGGAGGATCGACGTGGTCGTGTCGGCGGCCTCGCGGCTCACCGCCTGCCGGGTGACGGGGGCCGGCGGCGCGAGGTCGCGGCCGTCCTTGCTGACGCGTGCGACCAGGGTGTACGTGCCGTGCCGGCCGTGCGCGGCGAGGGTCGCGTACGCCGTCGCCATGTCGAGGACGCTGGCGGTGGCCGGGCCGAGCGCGATGGAGGGGGAGGCGGTGAGGTCGGGGGTGGTGCCGGGCAGTCCGAGGGAGACGGCGGTGCGGCGTACGTTTCCGGGGCCGACGTCGACGGCCATCTGGGCGTAGACGGCGTTCACGGAGAGGTCGGTGGCGGTGCCGACGGCGATCTCGCCGTAGCTCTCGTCGTCCTCGTTGGCGGGGTCGTAGGGGGAGCCGTTCCAGCCTTCCACCGGGCGCCGGTTGGTGCCGTCGTAGACGGTGTACGGGGTGATCGGTTCGCCGTACTGGGTCTGCGCGCCGCTCTGCACGGCGGCCGTGAAGACGAAGGGCTTGAAGGTGGAGCCGACCTGGTAGTCGCGGCGGGTGGCGTTGTTGACGTACTGCTGGGTGTAGTCGACGCCGCCGTACATCGCGAGGACCTTCCCGGTCGCCGGGTCGACGGCGGCCGCCCCGACGCGGACGTACCGGTCGGCGGGGGAGCGGGTGGGGTCGAGCCGGGAGGTGACGCGTTCTTCGACGGCCTGGACGAGGGCTTCCTGGGTGGCGGGTTCGATGGTGGTGGTGATGCGGAAGCCGCCGCCCGCGAGGGTCTTCTCGTCGACGATGCCGTGGCTGGTCAGGTACTCCTCGACGGCCTGGACGAGGTAGCCGCGCTGGCCGGAGAGGCCGGTGGCGGAGCGGGCGGTCTGCGGGGCCGGGAAGCGGGCGGCGGCGCGGTCGGCGGGGGTCAGCCAGCCTTCGGTGACCATGCCGTCGAGTACGTAGTTCCAGCGGGCGACGGCCTTGGCGCGGTTCTCGGGGTGGGTGGTGACGTCGTAGGCGCTGGGGGCCTTGAGGAGGGAGGCGAGGTACGCGCCTTCGGCGGTGTCGAGGCCGTCGACGTCCTTGCCGTAGTAGGCGCGGGCGGCGGCCTGCAGGCCGTAGGCGTTGCGTCCGAAGTAGCTGGTGTTCAGGTAGCCCTGGAGGATCTCCTCCTTGCTCTTCTCGCGGCCGAGCCTGATCGCGATGAAGAACTCCTTGGCCTTGCGGGTGAGGGTCTGTTCCTGGCCGAGGTAGTAGTTCTTGACGTACTGCTGGGTGATGGTGGAGCCGGACTGGCGGCCCTTGCCGGTGACGGTGTTCCAGGCGGCGCGGAGCATCGCCTTGGGGTCGACGGCGCGTGAGGTGTGGAAGTCGCGGTCCTCGGCGGCGAGGACGGCCTGCCGGACGGTGAGCGGGACGCGGTCGAGGGGGACGTTCTCGCGGTTGACCTCGCCGTCGCGGGCGAGGGGGCTGCCGTCCCGGTAGAGGTAGACGTTGGACTGGGCGACGGCGGAGGCGTTGGCGGGCGGGATCTCCACCAGGAGGTAGCCGGCGACGAGGGCGCCGGCGACCAGCAGGGTGCCGAGCAGGAGGAGCCCGAGGAGGGTGCGCAGGACGCGTCGGGGGCGGCGGCGCCCCGGCCCCGGGGGTGCGGGGCGCGCGGGGGGTGGCTTCTGGCCGGGGAGGGTGGGGTCCCTCGGTTCCCAGCCCGCGCGGGTTGGCCGGGGGGCGTCGGAGTCGCTCGTGCCGGAGGAAGGGGACATGGCATCACATACTGCATGGAAGGTGCGGAAACTCCTGAATACGACCCGAGTGTGGCGCGAAAACGGGTCGCGGTGGCGTGACGCGGGCCACTAGGGTCGTGCGCTTCGCTGTCATTCGGGCAGGAAGCGGTTCTTTGTGCGGGAAAGGGAGCTTCATGCTGCGGCTGTACGCGACGGTGGCCGCGGGTGGCTTCCGGCGTCATGCCACGTATCGGGTGGCGACGGCGGCGGGCGTCTTCACCAACACCGTCTTCGGCTTCGTCCTGTCCTACACCTACATCGCCCTGTGGGACGAACGTCCGCAGCTCGGCGGCTACTCCATCGACGACGCCCTCGCCTACGTGTGGATCGGGCAGGCGCTGATCACCGTCTGCGGGATGATGGGCGGCGGCTTCGAGGACGAGCTGATCGAGCGGATCAGGACCGGCGACATCGCGGTGGACCTCTACCGTCCCGCCGACCTCCAGGCCTGGTGGTTCTCGGCCCACGCGGGCCGCTCGGCCTACCAGTTGCTCGGACGCGGGGTCGTCCCGATGGCCGTCGGCGCGCTCGCCTTCCACTTCACGCTGCCGTCGGGGCCGGGCGGCTGGATCGCCTTCCTGGTGGCGGTGGCGCTCGGTTCGACGGTCGGTTTCGCGATCTGGTACCTGGTGGCGATGAGCGCGTTCTGGCTGCTCGACGGCCAGGGAGTGGTGCAGGTCGCCTGGCTGGGCGGCCTGTTCTTCTCGGGGATGCTCCTCCCGCTGAACGTCTTCCCCGGCGCCCTCGGCGAGGTCGCCCGGATGCTGCCGTGGGCGTCGCTGCTCCAGGTGCCGGCCGATGTGTACCTGGGGAAGTACGTGGGCTGGGAGCTGGCGGGGGCGTACGCCTTCCAGGGGTGCTGGGCCCTGGTGCTGTTCGGCGCGGGGCGGGCGGCGCAGGCGGCTGCGACGCGGAAGGTGGTGGTGCAGGGTGGCTGAGGCGACTCGGGTCGGCGCGGATTCCGCCGCTGTCCATGAAGTGGATTCCGCCGGTATCCAGGAGATGGATCCCGACGCTATCCATGAGATGGATTCCGGCGCTATCCATCGAAAAAACGAAAGACGCCCATACGGCCCACTGGCCGACTCCTGGCGCACGTACCGGCTGGTGGCCGGCATGTGGATCCGGTCCACGATGACGTACCGCGCGTCCTTCGCGCTCACGCTCGTCACGAGCTTCTGCGTCACCTTCTTCGACTTCGTCGTCATCCTGCTGATGTTCGGACAGGTGAAGGGCCTCGGCGGCTTCGGCTTCGCGGAGGTGGCCCTGCTGTACGGGACGGCGGGTACGTCGTTCGGGATCGCGGACCTGACGATGGGTTCGCTGCAGCGGATGGGGAAGCGGGTCAGGGACGGCTCGCTCGACACCTTCCTGATGCGCCCGGCGCCGCTGCTCGCCCAGGTCGCGGCGGACAAGTTCGCGCTGCGGCGGTTCGGCAGGGTCGCACAGGGCCTGCTCGTCCTGGTCTGGGCCCTGCTCCTGCTCGACGTGGAGTGGACGCCGCTGAAGGTGCTGCTGCTGCCGGTGACGGTGGCCAGCGGGACGGTCATCTTCGCTTCGGTGATGGTGCTGGGCGCGTCGACGCTGTTCTGGATGCAGGACGCGGCGGAGGTGACGAACTCGTTCACGTACGGCGGGAACACCCTCCTCCAGTACCCGCCGACGATCTTCGCGCAGGAGCTGGTGCGGGGCGTGGTGTACGTCGTGCCGCTGGCGTTCGTGAGCTGGCTGCCCGCGTTGTACGTGCTCGGCCGACCGGCCCCGGCGGGGGTGCCGGAGTGGGCGGCGTTCGTGTCGCCGCTGGTGGCGGCGGTCTGCTGCGGGGTGGCGGGCCTCGCGTGGCGGGCCGGGATCCGTTCGTACCGATCGACAGGAAGCTGAGGGTGAGGGCCGTGCCGTTCATCGAGCTGGAGTCACTGGAGAAGGTCTTCACGGTCCGCGTCCGCGGAAATGCGGGCCTGTTCCGGCGTGAGAAGAGAGAGGTCAGGGCGGTCGACGGCATCAGCTTCGCCGTCGAGCGCGGGGAGATGGTCGGCTACATCGGCCCGAACGGCGCCGGGAAGTCGACCACGATCAAGATGCTGACCGGCATCCTCACCCCCAGCGGCGGCCGGCTGCGGGTCGCGGGCATCGATCCGGCGCGCGAGCGGACCCGGTTGGCCCAGCGGATAGGGGTGGTGTTCGGGCAGCGGACGACGCTCTGGTGGGACCTGCCGCTGAAGGACTCGTACCGGCTGATGCACCGGATGTACCGGATCCCGGACGCCCGCTTCCGGGAGAACCTGGACCGCTGTGTGGAGCTCCTCGAACTCGGCGAGCTGCTTGACGTACCGGTACGGCAGCTCTCCCTCGGGCAGCGGATGCGCGGCGACATCGCGGCGGCCCTCCTCCACGACCCGGAGGTGCTGTACCTGGACGAGCCGACGATCGGCCTGGACGTGGTGTCGAAGGCGCGGGTGCGGGAGTTCCTGAGGGACCTGAACACCTCCCGTGGCACGACGGTCCTGCTGACCACGCACGACCTCACGGACATCGAGCAGCTCTGCTCGCGGGTGATGGTGATCGACCACGGACGCCTGATGTACGACGGGGAGCTGAGCGGCCTGCACGCGGTGGGGGAGAGCGAGCGGCTCCTGATGGTGGACCTGGAACGCGAGCTTCCGCCGATCACGGACGTGCCGGGGTCCCGTTTCGTACGGTCGGAGGGCCCCCGTCAGTGGCTGGCCTTCCCGGCGACGACCTCGGCCGCCCCGTTGGTGGCGGCGGTGGCCGCGAAGTACCCCCTTCTCGACCTCTCGGTGCGGGAGCCGGACATCGAGGCGGTGATCGCGAAGATGTACGGGGGAACTCGGGAGGAGCGCCGGGAGTCCCTGAGGTAGGAGGTCGACTGATGGTGAGTTTCTCGTACACGGCTGCGGACGAGGAGAAGAGCAGAGGCGTCCGGCGCATGAAGACGCTGGCGACGTCGCTGCTCGCTGCGGTGGCCGTGATCTACGCCCTGGCCACCTGGGCGGAGAACGCGGGATGGGGGCCCTGGGTGGGCTATGTCGCCGCGGCGGCCGAGGCGGGGATGGTCGGCGCGCTCGCGGACTGGTTCGCGGTCACGGCCCTCTTCCGGCACCCGCTGGGCCTGCCGATCCCGCACACGGCGATCATCCCGACGAAGAAGGACCAGCTGGGCGCGTCCCTGGGTTCGTTCGTGGGAGAGAACTTCCTCTCCGCCGACGTCGTACGGGGCAGGCTGCACGCCTTCGGCATCGGCGGCCGCCTCGGCGCGTGGCTGGCGGACCCGGCGCACGCGGACCGTGTCACGGCGGAGGCGTCGACGGCGCTGCGGGGAGCGCTGACGGTCCTGCGGGATGCGGACGTCCAGGCGGTGGTGGGGGAGGCGATCACCCGGAGGGCGGAAGCGGTGGAGATCGCCCCGGGCATCGGCAAGACGCTGGAGCAGATCGTCTCCGACGGGGCCCACCACCGCGCGGTGGACCTGGTCTGCACGCGGGCGCACGACTGGCTGGTCACGCACGGGGACTCGGTGATGGACGCGGTGCAGGGCGGGGCGCCGGGCTGGACCCCCCGCTTCGTCGACAGGCGCATCGGCGAACGCGTCTACAAGGAGCTCCTCCGCTTCGTGACGGAGATGCGGGACATGCCGGCCCACCCGGCACGCGGCGCGATCGACCGCTTCCTGACGGACTTCGCGGCCGACCTCCAGGCGGACACGGACACCCGGGCCCGCGTGGAGCGACTCAAGTCGGACCTCCTGGCCCGACCGGAGATCCAGGACATCATCGCCTCGGCCTGGTCGTCGATCCGCTCGCTGATCATGGCGGCGGCCGAGGACGACCGCAGCCAACTCCGCCTCCGCGCCCGCGCCTCCCTGATCTCCCTGGGCGTCCGCCTGTCGACGGACGCCCGCCTCCAGGAGAAGGTCGAGGGCTGGGCGGAGGACGCGGCGGCGTACGTGGTGACGACGTACCGGAACGAGATCACGTCCCTGATCACGGACACGGTGGCAGGCTGGGACGCCACGCAGACCTCGAAGAAGATCGAAGCGAACATCGGCCGCGACCTCCAGTTCATCCGCATCAACGGCACGGTGGTCGGAGCACTGGCGGGCCTGCTGATCTACACGGTGAGCCACGGGGTGGGCGGCTGAGGGGGCTACTTCCCCCGGGTGACGGCCCAGGAGAGGGCGGCGACACCCCCGGCCACGGAGAAGACGGCGGGCCAGGCGCCGATCTTCTTGGCGAGCGGATGAGACCCGGCGAACGCGGCGACGTAAGCGGCACCGAGCCCGGCGGCCACCTTCCCTCCACCGACCTGCTGCCACTCCCGCCCGGCGACGACCCCGGCCCCGGCGAGCACGACCCCACCGAGGGGCCGCTTCTTGGTCCACCGAGCAACGGCATACCCGCCGACGAGCCCGGCGGCGGCGATGGCGGGGGAGGGGATACGGGGCATGGTGAGGGGCCCTTCCTAGGCGGGGTGCTTTCTTCGAGCCTACGAGGGCGCGTGAACGGGTTCTCTGCCGGGAGTCACGCAGGCGGGGCACAGGGCCTCGTCGGCGAGCGGCCGGAAGAGCATGGGTTGGGTGTGGTGGCCGGCGCATTCGCGGGCGCCTTCGAGCCGGGCGGAGACCTGGGGTGCGGGTCGAGGCGGCAGGGCGAGGGGCGGTACGTCGCGCAGGAGGTACCGGACGAGGCCGCCGGGCCGGTGGACGGGCGTCCCGGCGCCGGGAAGGCCGCGCAGGATGTGCCGTCGACGGCGTCGGCGTCGGCGACGTCGGCCGTCTCGTCCGGAAGGTTGGAGGTCTCTTCCCCAGGGTCTTTATCTGGATGACGGTCGGTGGGCGGGGTGGTTGGCTGACCGGCGGCCGGTGCGGGGGTACTCG
Source organism: Streptomyces exfoliatus (assembly GCF_000725545.1). Taxonomy (GTDB): domain Bacteria; phylum Actinomycetota; class Actinomycetes; order Streptomycetales; family Streptomycetaceae; genus Streptomyces; species Streptomyces exfoliatus. Next base: position 82,681 of record NZ_JNZP01000013.1, read on the forward strand.
GTGTGACCTGCGGGGTTACGGGGTCGGGCGTCCGGCAGAGCAGCTTGACGGCCTGATCGGCGGTCAGCGGGGTATTGGATACGAGCTGTTGGGTGACCCAGCGCCCACCGGCGACCTGGACGCGCCGCTCATGCACGAACCCTTCCTCCTTCAGTTGCCGCTTGGCGCGGGTGAAGGCGTGTCCCCCGATCCGGGCACGTTGGGCGGAGGTGGAGAGGGATTCGCGGGCGCCCTGGGGGAGGGAGAGCTGCCAGGTGAGGAGCCGGACGGCGTCGGAACTGAGCCGAGGATGCCGGATGAGCTCGTGCGAGAACTGGGTGAAGGCACGCGAGGGCGCGTTAAAGTGCCGGTAGATCACGGTGGAGTCCTTGTCCACGAGTGGTTCAGGCCCCCGGCTGACGGCTGCAACCGTCACTGGGGGCTGTTTTGCGTGAACGTACAGCACAGCTTGTGTCTGGGTAGGCGCGTTAAGTGAAGAAGCCCCGTGCGAGTGAAGCCCAGGCCCAAGGGGCGTTAGAGCAGCCTGACCTCGGGCGCGTCCAGCCCACCGGGATTGATCAGCGGGGCCTGAAGCCCGACCACTTCACCTCCCCGACCCGCTAAGCGCCGCCCGACCGCCCCATTCAACAACCGCACCCCCAACCGACGGAGACCGACCCACTCACCTCCGCCACAGGCCAAGCCCCCACCCACGGGCCGTCAGGCGCACGCCAACCCCCGCCGCCGGAAGGAGCGACTCTCGGAAAGAGGGCGGTCCCACCCGAGGCCTGCCAGACACGACCACCCGAAGGGCTCGACCTCACACCAGAAGCCAGATGTCGTATGGGTGGCCAGGACCCGGGCGATTGGCGATCTGCTGCGGGGTTTTCTTGCCTCGTCACTGGAAGCCCCGTGGAAGGTCTGCGGTATGCCCGCCTCTGGGTACGAGACCCGGTTCTCGGTGTCGTGCGGGCCCGACCAAACGGTTGCGGTCGATCTTCCGGTGACGTTGGCGCACTTCGCTGGGTTGAGCGGGAGGGTTACCTGCCGGCGAGCGGGTGGCCCTTCAGGCCTCGATGCCCGAGGGGTTTCACCGTTCGCTTTGGCTTCCAGGCCACTAGGTCCTTGACGCCCTGGTCCAGCCTGGCCGCGACCTCGTCCTCGTCCAGCTCGGGATCTAGCACGTGTCGCAGCACGTGCAGGGCGAGCCTGGGGGGTACGGCATTGCCGATCTGCTGTGACACGTCGTTGCCGGCCCAGGGGTAGGCGGCGGGGAACGTCTGCAGCACTCCTGCCTCGGCACCGTTGAAACGGGCGAGGTCGTCATCGAGGTCCTTGTCGGTGCCCTTGTGGACCACGCGGTTCCGCGACACCTTGCCGGTGATCGTGGCGGAGGGGGTGTCGTGGTCACGGCGGCCGCGAGCCTCCGGCACGCCGCCGGTGCCGTAGTTGGAGACGACGGTGAACGGGGGACGGGGGCGCACCTTGTCCGAGAACGGCCGAGCGGTCTTCAGCGCGGTCTCCATGGAGACCCACTTCTCGGGCTTCCTCCGGGGCCGGCCGTTCTCGTTCTCGGAGCTCTCCGGAGGGAGGGTGTCGGTGGGGCCAGCCTTCGACGGCCCGCTGCGGGGGTACAGCTCGTGGGTCTCCCTCACCTGCGGCAGAGGATCACGGCCGGCCCGGCCGAGACGGGCCATCAGCACGGCGCGCCGTCGGGTTTGGGGAACGCCGAAGGCCTCGGTGTGCAGGAACTGCGTCGCGGTCCGGTATTCGAGGGTGTCGAGCACCGCGGCGTACTCCTCCCACACCCGCATGACCGCCGGCACCTGTTCCAGGACGACGGCCTCGTAGGCCGTCGCGCCTGGCCGCCTGCTCCGCTCGATGATCCACCACAGGGGCTGCAGGACGAGTCCGGTCCGCTCGTCGCCGAGCTCCTCGAGCCTGACCTTCAGCTTTTCGAGCACGCCGTCCAGGTCGCCGAATTCCTTGAGCAGGCGGGTGAGCCCGGCATCCGGGAATTCGAGGGTCTGAGGCGCTTTGAGCTCCTTCAGGAACCGCTTCGCCTCCTCTGCCGAGTTCCCCAGTTCCTCGAGCCTCTTCCGTATGGCCTTGCGCTTCTTGGTCCTGGCCTGCTCCACCGCGCGCTTCTCGGCCTTGAGAGCCCGTGCCTCGACCTCCTTGCGCCTGAGCTCCTCGTGGATCTGCCGCCAGGTACGGAAGACGTGCATCCAGGCCGACAGCGGGTCAGGGTCATCAGCAGTGTTCCGCACTGCCGTGTGCAGACGATCGATGTACCGGAGCACGTCGTCCAGCGCCCTGCGGCCCGCGCCGTGCCCGGCGACGGTGAAGGTCTGGCAGGGCGGTCCGCCGGTCAGCACCTGGGCATGCGGAAAGAAGGCGGCACGGTACTGCCGGACGTCGCCCTGGAAGGTGTCCATCCCTGCCCGGGCGCGGGTCGCACATGCTCCGGCGTCCCACTCGATGCCGGTCACCTCGTGCCCGAGCACATGCGCAGCCACATCGAGCCCACCGGGGCCTGCGAAGAGGTCCAAGATGCGGAACTTCGCTGGTGAGGGGCGTTCCAGTTCGATGTGACTCATGGGCCTGAATTCTAGCCGGCCGGCCGAGGTGCGCAGTACGCCTTGTCCACGCCCTGTGGATAGAGGGCAGAGCGGTCGCTATGGGCGCACCGAGTTCTTTGCCACCGGGCGGGGAGTGGCGTGAACGATCTACCTGTACGGGGCCGTCTTCCGCCCCGTGACCTGCCATTCCGACAGAGACGACTGCGGGAGGGCTGCCTGGTCCATCGTGATCTTCACCATCTGCGCGAGGTCGTCCGAGCGCGGTCACAGGACACGTACTCCGCCTCCGGCGCCTCGTCCGCCCATGTACTGGCGCTCTCCCCTGCGTGCCCAGGGTCGCTTCGCTCGTAGCGGGCGGGCCGAAGTCCGCACCGCCACGACTCTCCGAGCCCTTCGACCAGCATCGGTGCCACGGACGGGCTCCTCCACCGTCGAAGTTGGTGGGGAGAAGGCGTCGAACCATGTTTCTCGAGCGCCACGAGAATGCCAAGAGGCCTGCGTTCTCCGGCTCCGAATGCCGACTCGCCACCGCCAGGTTGCCGCCGACGAAGCGAAGTCGATCACTTATCCGTAGCCTGACCGTTCCCTTGGAGGTCGCTTCGGGGCGGTGCGCCTCAGCCGCTCCCGGTCCACCGTCGCGTGTACTGTCGCCGCGACCTCGTTCGCCGGCATGTGCTCCCAGAAGCGCAGGACCACCCATCCCTGGGCCTTGAGGTGTTCGGTCGTCTCCTCGTCGCGAGCCATGTTGCGGTCCAGCTTCTGCCTCCACCACTCGGCGTTCGCCTTCGGATGCGTGGCGTGCTCGGGGCAGCCGTGCCAGAAGCAGCCGTCGATCAGGACAGCCACCTTGACGGAGGTGAAGGCCACGTCGATCCGCCGGCGGGCCATGCCGGGCACCGGGTACTCGACGCGGTAGCGCAGGCCGGCCGCGTGCAGCAGACGGCGGACCGCGAGCTCGGCTGCGGTGTCCTTGCTGGCCTGCCTGCTCATGCGGGCCGAGACGACGGGGGAGGACGGAACGGCGTGGGACACACCTGCATTCTGCCGGAAGTCCGGTGCGTCACTCCGCCCCGTGGCACTCCCCGTACGTCCGGCCCGAGCCGCACCAGCAGGGGGAAGTGCTCGCCGGCGGCCAGGCCGCCGCGCGGCCCCTGGCCGCCAGGGTTGTCGCGTACTGGGGGAGGAGGTCCGCGTTTGAGGGGTGGGTGGATTCTGAGGCTGCGAAGGCTTCGTACGAGGGGACCGTGGCGCGGACGATGCCCAGGTTGGGGGTGCCTGCCTGGGAGAGTTCGCGGAGGGAGGCTTCGATGTCCGTGAGGTGGGCGCGGTACGTGGGGTACTCCGCCTCCAGTTCCGGGTACGCCGCCAGGAGCTCGTCCAGTTCCGGTTCCGGCCAGTGCAGGACCGCCACCGGGAACGGCCGGGAGAGGGCCGTGCGGTAGGTGCCCAGTTCCGAGCGGAGGCGGGTGATCTCCGCCTGGAGTTCCGCCGGGTCCGAGGAGCCGAGCGACCACAGGCGCTTCGGGTCGTGGAGCTCGTCCAGGGGGACCGCTGCCGTGTGCAGCCGGTCCGCCAGGTCGTCCCAGTCGTCGTGCGGCAGCGCCAGCATCCGGCGGACCCTGTGGCGGGTCATGAGGAGGGACTGCGTCGCGTGGGGGAGTTCCGTGGTCGTCTTGACCAGGAGCTCCGCCGCCTCCGTCAGCGTCGACTCCGCCGCCTCCAGCTCGTCGTGCGCCTCCAGCGTCTCCGCCGTGATCTCCCACGGGGCCGCGTCCGAGGGCCGTGCCCTGCGGAGGCCGTCGATGATCGCCCGGGCCTCGGCCTCGTGGCCGTACTCCCACAGGTTCGCCGCCTTCAGCGCCCTGATCAGGTGCGGCTGCGCCGGCTCCGGGGTCAGGAGGGAGTCGTAGAGGGCCGTCGCCCCCGGGCGGTCGCCCGCCAGTTCCAGATGGGCCGCGGCCTGGAGGAGCAGGGGCTCCCGGTCCTCCGGGTACTGCGCGGCGGTGCGCAGCAGGCGCTCGGCTTCGGTGGTGTGGGCGGCAGGCGTGTCGGGGCGCATGCGTCCCACCGTACTGCCGTGCGGGTCTGGAGAGTTGGTGCCTCAGCGCTTAAGGTGCCCGCGTGCGGGCCAGGGGGCGGGAGCGGGTGCCGGTCGTCGTCCAGTCGCGAGGGCGGCGGCGTAAGCCTGCCCGTCTGCTGTGGACGGGTGCCGAGGCCGTCGTCACCTGTGGCGTTGTCCTTCTCCTTCTCGTCGTCCACCAGCTGTGGTGGACCAACCAGGAGGCTCGTGCCGAGGCCCGCGAGCAGGTGCGTGTTCTCGAGCGGGAGTGGGACATCTCTCCACCCGTTCCTCCGCCCGATCCTTCGCCCGTTCCTCCGTCTGTCCTTCCTTCTGTTTCTCCGTCCCTTTCCTCCTCCCTCTCTCCTTCTGTCGGCGGTGGCGAGTCCCGGCCGCCCTCCGGGCCCTCCTCCTCCGCCGCCTTCGCCGTCCTCCGTATCCCCCGCCTCGGGCTCACCGCCCCCGTCGCCCACGGCGTCTCCAAGCGGTCCGTGCTCGACAGGGGGTACGTCGGCCACTACCCCGGCACCGCCGCCCCCGGCCGAACCGGGAACTTCGCGCTCGCCGGGCACCGGAACACCCACGGCGAGCCCTTCCGGTACCTGAACCGGCTGGTGAAGGGCGACGAGATCTCCGTGCGGACCCGGGATGCCACGTACACGTATCGCGTCGACCAGATCCTTCCCCGTACCGCTCCCCGCGACATCGGGGTCATACGGGCCGTGCCCCGGTCGCTCGTCAAGCCCTCGTACGGGTACGAGGCTCCCGGCGCCTACCTCACCCTCACCACCTGCACCCCGGAGTTCAGCAGCGCCTACCGGCTCGTCGTCTGGGCGACGCTCGTCCCGGACCGGTGACCTCGTGCCAGTACGAGGATGAGCACCGCGCCGGTCGCCGCCAGGCCCGCCGACACGAGCAGGGCGGTGTCCGGGCCCGCGGGCCCCAGGGCCAGCGTCAGGGCCACGCCCGCCGAGGATCCGATGTAGCGCGCGGTGTTGTTGGCGCCCGAGCCCATCGCCGCGCGCTCCGGGGGTACGGAGTCGACCGCGAGCCGGGGCAGCGCCGCGTTCAGGAGGCCGCTGCCCGCGCCCGCCAGGAGGAGGCCGGGGACGAGGCGTGGCCAGGGGCCGCCCTCGACGCTCCCGAGGAGGGCCAGGATTCCTGCCGCCGACAGGGCGAAGCCCAGGGTCAGTTGAGAGGGGGCCGAGATCGTCAGCCGGCGTGCCTGGAGGGCCACCACGAACGCCGTGCCCGACCAGAGCACGAACAGCCACGCCGCCCCCAGCGGTGACATCCCGGCCCCGCCCTGGAGCAGCGCGGGAACCACACTGAACAGGCCGATCACCGCCAGGCCCGTGAACAGCGCCCCCACGACCGACGCCAGGAACGCGGGCCTCCGCAGCAACGCCAGGTCCACCATCGGCGTACGGCTCCGGTGTTCCACCGCCGCGAACGCCGCCGTCAGGGCCGCGGAGGCCAGGAGGAGGAGGCCCACCTGGGGGCGCAGCCAGCCGTCCCTGCCCAGGGTGAGTGCCGTGAGCAGTGCCGCCAGGGCCAGGCCGAGGGTCGTCGCGCCCGCGATGTCCGGGCGGCGGTCCTGCCGATCGGGTTCCGGCCTGTCGTACGGCAGCCTCCGCGCGCCCGTCGCCGCCGTGACGAGTGCCGCCGCGCCCAGCACTCCGTACGCGAGCCGCCAGTCCGCCAGGCTCAGCACGCCCGCGAGCAGGGGGCCCAGGGCGATGCCGCCGCTGACGGACGCGCCCCAGATCCCCGTCGCCCTGATCCGGTCCCGGCCCGCCGGGTAGGCGTGGGCGAGCAGGCCCAGGCTGCCCGCGAGGACCGCCGCGCTCGCGGCGCCCTGGGCGACACGGGCGAGGGTGAAGGTGAGCGTGGAGCCGGCGAGGGCGCCGAGGGCGGTGGTGACGCCCAGGGCGAGGGTGCCGAGGAGGAAGACCCGGCGGCGCCCGTGCGCGTCGGCGAGGCTGCCGGCCACCAGGAGGAGGACGGCGAGGCCGAGCGGGGTTCCGTTGAGGAGCCATGCCTGGGCGGAGGCGGGGGTCCCGAAGGCGGCGGCCATGTCGGGGAGGGTGAGCATCGGGGCCGTGTAGTTCATCAGCGCGACGGCGGTGGCCGTGGCGGTGACGGCCAGGGTGGCCCGGCCGCCGGCGCCGTGGGGCGGGGCGGAGGCGTGGGCGGCGGGCGCGAGCTCGGGCACGGCAGGGACCTCCACCTGTAAGGGGCTTGGCTGCGCAGGCTGGGCCCAAGCTAGCAGGGTCAGTTCATTCAATGAACCTTGGTGGGTACGATGGAGCCCATGGCTCTCGGCAAGGACTACGCCCACCAGCAGTGCTCCATCGCCCGCGCCCTCGAAGTCGTCGGCGAGCGCTGGACCCTCCTCGTCGTGCGCGACGCCTTCTACGGCGTCCGCCGCTACAACGACTTCCTCACCCACCTCGGCGCCCCCCGAGCCGTCCTCGCCGCCCGCCTCCAGGCCCTCGTCGAGGCCGGTGTCCTCGACCGGCGGCGCTACCAGGAGTCGCCCCCGCGCGACGAGTACGTGCTCACCGCGCGCGGGCTCGCCCTCTGGCCGGTGCTGCGCGCGCTCGGCGCGTGGGGGCGGGCCGAGGTTCCCGGAGCCGTCCCGGTGCGCCACTTCCACCACGCCGACTGCGGCACCGAACTCGGCCCGTACGGCGAGTGCCCGGCCTGCCGCGTCCCCGTGCCGCCCGGCGACGTCGAGATGCGTCCCGGCGCCGGGCTCGACCCGGACCCCGGCGATCCGGTCGGCCGCGCGCTCCTCGGGACCCGCCGGCTCCTCGTGCCTCTCCCACACGGCTGGGAGGGCGGGAACTCCTGAAGCAGCCCGTGCGTCCTTTCGGTGAGAGACCGAGCGACGCACGACGACGAGGAGGTGGCGGGATGACGATCAGGGCACTGGTCCTGCGCGTGCTCGCGCCGCTGTTCTTCCTCCTCGCCCTCGCCGATCTCCTCCTCTCCGACGGTGGCGGCGTCGTCTCCGGTGGCGTCTCCGGCGCCGTGGCCCTCGCCGCGAGCACCGTCGTCTGCGCCCTCTTCGGAGCCCGTACGGCCCCGGCCGTGCCGCCCACCGCCGTCCGTACCGCCATCCGCGACCGCGAGCGGCGCACCGCCTTCCTGCCCCAGCGCGACCCCGACGCCGCCGGGCGTCGCAGACCCCGCGCTCCCGGCCGTCCCCTCCTGACGGCCGTGTAGGGAGCCCCCGCACCACCGGTCCGGACCGCCACATGTCCGGACCGCCGCCACCCGTCCGGATCGCCATCGGACCGGACCGGCACCATCACCCCCGGACCAGCTCCCGCGCGGATCCGTCATGCCGAGACCCGAATCCTTCCGGTTTCCCCCGGCACGACGAGACCCCACGGAGGGCTCCCTTGTCCGACCTCCTGTCCGACCTCCTGTCCGCCTTCGCCTCCCTCGTCGAGCGGCTCGCCGACCTGCTCCAGCCGCTCTTCGCCACCACCGCCACGGCCGCCGCGATCGTCCTCTGCACGATGCTCGTGCGGCTCGCGATCCACCCGCTGTCCCGGGCCTCGGCCCGCGGTCAGAAGGCCCGCACCCGGATCGCGCCGCAGATCGCCGCGCTCCGCAAGAAGCACGGCAAGAACCCCGAGCGGTTCAGGAAGGAGCTCACCGCACTGCACGCGCGGGAGAAGGTCTCGCCCCTCGCCGGGATCATGCCCAGCCTCCTCCAGGCGCCCGCGTTCCTGCTCATGTACCACCTGTTCGCCGGCGACCGGATGACCGGGCACACCCTCTTCGCCGCCCCGCTCGGCGACCACTGGGCCGACGCCCTCGCGCACGGCGGCGTCTTCGGCCCGGCCGGGCAGGTCTACCTGGTCCTCTTCGCGGTCGTCACCGGCGTGGCCGCCTTCACCTACCGCCGTACGAAGCGGCAGCTCGCCGCCCAGCCCCTCGACCTGGGACAGCCCACCCCGGGCGCCGGAGCCATCACCAAGGTCATGCCGCTGCTCTCCTTCGCCACCCTGATCACGGTCGCCGTCGTCCCGCTCGCCGCCGCCCTCTACGTGGTCACGAGCACCACCTGGTCCGCCGTCGAAAGGGCCCTCCTCTTCCGCGAGGAGGCGGAGGCCAAGCCTCTTGCTACTCGCGCGTAAGGGTCCAGTGTGTGAACGGGGTCTTGCAGAGTGACCCGTTGTCTTGGAGGATCGACCAATCCTCCGATGGCCGCACTCCATCGGCCGGGGTACCTCAGGGCCTTTCCCGGGCCCGCCTCGACCACAGGGAGAAGTCCATGAAGCTGCTGCGTGTCGGCCCGCCGGGAGCCGAGCGTCCCGCCCTGCTCGACCGGGACGGGGTCCTTCGCGACCTGTCCGCCCTTGTCGACGACATCGACGGCAGTCTGCTCGCCGACGCCTCCGCCCTCGACCGGATCCGGGGTGCCGCCGGCGCCGGCGTGCTGCCCGCGCTCGACGCCACCGGGCTGCGCGTCGGCCCGCCCGTCGGGCGGATCGGCAAGGTCGTGTGCATCGGGCTGAACTACCACGGGCACGCCGCCGAGACCGGCCAGGCCGCCCCCGCCGAGCCCGTCGTCTTCCTGAAGGCCTCCGACACCGTCGTCGGCCCCGACGACACCGTGCTCGTACCGCGCGGCTCGGTGAAGACCGACTGGGAGGTGGAGCTCGCCATCGTCATCGGGCGCACCGCCCGCTACCTGGAGACCGACGAGGAGGCCCTCGCGCACGTCGCCGGGTACGCCGTCGCCCACGACGTCTCCGAGCGCGAGTTCCAGATCGAGCGCGGCGGCACCTGGGACAAGGGCAAGAACTGCGAGACCTTCAACCCGTTCGGGCCCTGGCTGGTCACCGCCGACGAGGTGCCCGACCCGCAGGCGCTCGGCCTGCGGCTCTGGGTCAACGGCGAGCTCAAGCAAGACGGTCACACCTCCGACCAGATCTTCCCGGTCGCGGAGGTCGTCCGGTACGTCAGCCGGTTCATGACCCTCTACCCGGGCGACGTCATCAACACCGGCACGCCCGCCGGTGTCGCCATGGGGCAGCCCGAGCCCAAGCCGTACCTGCGCCCCGGTGACGTCGTCGAGCTGGAGATCGACGGCCTCGGTCGGCAGCGCCAGGAGCTGAAGGGCGCCTGATCGTTCGCCCCTTGCGCGGCGGGGCGCTCCTGCCCTCAGCCGGCGGCGGAGGCGTACGAGCCGAGCAGGCGTTCCAGCGCCTCGACGACCATGGCGTGATCCTCGGCCTGCGGCAGCCCCGAGACCGTGACCGAGCCGATCACGCCGACGCCCTCGACCGCGACCGGGAACGAACCGCCGTGTGCGGCGTACCGGTCGGGGTCGAGGCGCGACGACGCCTCGAAGGTCGTCCCCTTGGCGCGGAACCGGGCGCCGACCAGGAACGAGCTGACGCCGTACCGCTCGACGACCCGCCGCTTGCGGTCGATCCAGGCGTCGTTGTCCGCGCTCGAGCCGGGCAGCGCGCAGTGGAAGAGCTGCTGCGGCCCGCGCCGGATGTCGATCGCGACCGGGGCCTCGCGCTCGCGCGCCATGCCGACGAGCAGGGTGCCGAGCGTCCACGCGTCCTCGTACGTGAACCGGGGGAGGACCAGACGGGCTTCCTGGGCCTCGATGGCGGCGGTCTCCGGGCTGCTCACAGCGTCACCGTGACGTTCTCGCGGGCGGAGCGCTTCCCCGCCTCCAGGACGTCGAGCGCGGCGGCGGCCTCGTACGCCGTCACCGGGTTCTCGCCGGTGCCGCGCAGGGCGGCGGCGACGGCCGCGTAGTACGCCGGGTAGTCGCCGGGCAGCGACTCGACCGGGGTCCCGCCGCCGCTCAGCGGCGACTCGCCGGCGCCGAGCCGGCCCCACAGCGCCTCCGGTTCCGCGCCCCACACCGCGCCCGGCGCGGGCCGCAGCCCCTCGCGCAGGGCCGCCTCCTGCGGGTCGAGCCCGTACTTCACGAAGCCGGCGCGCTGCCCGAGCACACGGAAGCGGGGCCCGAGCTGGGCGGTCGTGGCGCTCACGTACAGATGGGAGCGGACGCCGTTGGCGTGGGTGAGCGCGAGGAAGGTGTCGTCGTCCGCGGCCGCGCCCGGCCTGCGCACGTCCGACTCGGCGTACACCGAGACCACCGGGCCGAAGAGGACGAGTGCCTGGTCGACGACGTGGCTGCCGAGGTCGTAGAGGAGCCCGCCGATCTCCTCGGCCGCGCCGGACTCGCGCCAGCCGCCCTTGGGCATCGGGCGCCACCGCTCGAAGCGGGACTCGAAGCGCTGGACCTCGCCGAGCGCGTCCTCGTCGAGGAGGCGGCGGAGGGTGCGGAAGTCGTTGTCCCAGCGGCGGTTCTGGAAGACGGAGAGCAGCAGACCGCGTTCCTCGGCGAGGGCGGCGAGGGCGCGGGCCTCGGCGGCTGTCCCGGCCAGCGGCTTGTCGACGACGACCGGGAGGCCGGCCTCCAGGGCGGCCGTGGCGAGGGCCACGTGCGTCTTGTTGGGGGAGGCGATGACGATCAGGTCGAGACCGTCCGCTCCGTCCGCCCCGCCCTCCCACAGCTCCTCCGCGGTGGCGACCACCCGGACTCCCGGGTAGGCGGCGCGGGCCTCGGCGGCCCGCTCGGGGTTGCCGGTGGTGACGGCGGCCAGGACCAGGTCCTCGGAGGCGGCGATCAGCGGGGCGTGGAAGACGGAGCCCGCGAGGCCGTAGCCGACGAGTCCGACGCGGAGGGGGGTGCGGGAGTCGGTGCCAGTCATGCCGACCACTTAAGCAACGGGGTTGCCAAAGTGCAAGCGGCGGCGACAATGGGCAGGTGACGAGGGATCTGGGTGGAGTGAGCGGGCCGACGCCGGGGGCGGGACCAGTGCGTGCACCGGCACTGGCACCGGCACCGGCGGCGGGGCGCAGCCGCGGCGCGGCGCTCGTGCTCGACCTGCTGCGCACGGCGGGGGAGCCGGGCATCAGCCGGCTGGAGCTGGCCGAGCGGACCGGGCTCACCCCGCAGGCCGTCAGCAAGATCACCGCGAGGCTCCGGACGGAGGGCCTCGCCACGGAGGCCGGCCATCGCGCATCGACCGGCGGCAAGCCGCGCACGGTCCTGCGGCTGGTCCCCTCCGCCGGGTACGCCGTCGGCGTCCACCTCGACCGCGACGAACTGACCACGATCCTGACCGACCTCGCGGGCGCGGTCGTGGCCCTGCGCCGCCGCCCCCTGGACCTGGGGGAGGGGGCGGGGCCCGTTCTGGGCGCGGTGACGCAGGAGGTACGGGACCTGCTCGATGGCACGCCCGACGTCCGTGTCGACGCCCGTGCCGTCCTCGGCGTCGGGGTCGCCATGCCGGGCCCCCTGGACCACCGGGCGGGCGTGCCGGGCCGGGTCACCGGCTTCCCCCAGTGGGAGGGCCATCCCGTACGCGAGGAGCTGGCCGGGCGCCTCGGGCTGCCCGTCGTCCTCGACAAGGACACCAACGCCGCCGCCCTCGGCCTCGCCATCGGGCCCGACGCGCCCAGCTCCTTCGCCTACGTCCACCTCGGTACGGGGCTCGGCGCCGGCCTCGTCCTCGGCGGGGCGCCGCTGCGCGGGGACAGGACGGGGGCCGGCGAACTCGGGCACCAGACCGTGCAGCTCGACGGGCCCCCGTGCGGGTGCGGCGGGCGCGGCTGCCTGGAGGTCCTGTGCCTGGCGGCGGTCGGACGCGGTGAACTCGCCGGGGCGGCGCGCGTCCTCGGCGCGGGCGCGGCCAACGTCGTACGGCTCCTCGACATCGACCAGGTCCTCCTGGGCGGCCGTGTGGTGCTGGCGGCGCCGGGGGTGTTCGCGGACGGGGTACGGGAGGTCCTGGCGGGGCTCGGCCTGACGGCCCCCGTGGGCGTCGCGGCGGAACCGGACGCGGTGGCCGAGGGGGCTGCCTGGCTCATCCTCGGTCCGATCTTCGGAAAATAGGCTGATCGGGCGGATTGGGCGGCCTGTCCGGGGCGCGGGCGGTGTCGCTGCCCGGCCCGTTCCCCCGGGCGTGGCAGGGTCGCGGCCGACCCGTACGTCGGCGAGCAGCAAAGGCCAAGGCCCATGGCATCAGCCCCCCTGCGACCGCGCAGCGCCCGCGCCGCCCTGGCGGCGGCAGCCGCGATGGCAGCCACCGCGACGGCCGCGACAGCCGCGATGGCGGCGACCGCGACGGCCGTGCCGGCGGCCCCCGAGGCGGCCGCGATGGCGGCCACCGGGACGGCCGCCCAACCGCCCCTGACCGCCCCGGCCGCAGGCGCCCCCTCGACTGCCGAGACCACGGGCCTGGTGGCCCCCGGCCTGGCGGCCCCGGGCTTGGCGGCCCCGGGCTTGGCGGCCCCGGGCTTGGCGGCCCCGGGCTTGGCGGCCCCCGGCCTGGCGGCCCCGGAGGCCCCGTCGCTCGCGGCCTCCGGCCTGACGGCGCCTGGCCTGGCGGCGTCTGGCCTGGCGACCCCGGGCCTGGCGGCCCCGTCGATCCCGGCCCTCGGCCTGGCGGCCTCTGGCTTGGCGGCCCCGGGCTTGGCGGCCCCTGGCCGGGCGGCTCCGTTGCTCGGGGCCTCCGGCTTGGTGAACCTCGCGACCTCCGCCCGCTCCGGTTTCTTCCCCCGCGCCGGCCTCTCCGTTCCCACCCCGCCGGGTCCCGCCCCCGCAGGTCCCGCCCCCGCCGACCTCGCCCCCGCCCCCGATCCCCCCGCACCCACCTGCGGTACCCCCGCAGGCTCCGCCTTCCCCCTCGACACCCGGCTGCACGGCGGGCCCGTCGACTATCCGGCCGGCGGGCCCCTCCAGGAGTGGAAACTCGACCTCACCAACACCACCACCGCGCCCTGCTCCGGCGTCCACCCCGTCCTCGTCCTCACCGACCGCGACCGCGCGCTCCGCCCCGAGCAGATCCGCTTCGAGTTCTACGACGAAGGAGCCGCGCGGTGGCACCCCGTCACCTTCGAAGGGACCGAAGAGGCCGAGAACGTAGGTGTGTTCACCGACTTCGGCGGCTTCTCGGTTCCCGCGGGCGGAACCCTCACCGTCCCCGTACGGCTGGCCTTCCGCGCGGGGACCGCCCCCGACGAGGTCGTCGTCAACGCCGCCGTCGTGCAGCGCCGCGGCGCCGACGGCGACTGGGTCGGCGAGTCCGGCGACTACCGTCTCACCGTCGGCCCCGCCGACCCGAGCGCGCCCGAGGAGCCCAGGACCGACCCGACCGGCCCGACCGATCCGACCGATCCGGCCGACCCGTCCGCCCTGCCCGATCCCCCCGCCGCCTCCAGGGCCCCCGCTACCGCGCCCCGCCCACCCGGCTCCACCCCGCGGGACCCGGCCGATCCCGGCCGGCAACTCGCCAGCACCGGAGGCGAGTCGGAGAGGTACGCCCTGCTCCTCGCCTCCGTGGCCGCCGCACTCGCCCTCTCCGGCGCCGCCCTCATCCGCTCCAGCGCGGTCCTCGCCCACACCGGCGCCGTCCTCGCCCGCTCGGCCCGTCGCCGCCGTCGCCGCGCCCCGCACCGCTGAGACATGCGGCGTACACCTTCCCGTTCATCCCCGTCTGCGACCATCCCCCGGTGAACTACCAGAACACCCCCGGCGCCCCCGGCGCCCCCGTCCGCTCCGGCATCCCGGAGCACGGCCGCGTGCCCAAGTACTACGCCGTCAAGGCCAAACTGACCGTGATGGTCGACGAGTTGGGTGAGGGTGGGCTGCTGCCCACCGAGCGTGACCTCGCCGTCCGGTACGAGGTGTCCCGCGAGACCGTCCGGCAGGCACTGCGCGAACTCCTCCTGGAGGGGCGGCTGCGCCGCCAGGGCCGGGGCACGGTCGTCGCGGGCCCGAAGCTCGAACAGCCCCTGTCGCTCGCGAGCTACACGGAGGGCGTGCGCCGCCAGGGCCGCCGCCCCGGCCGCAGCCTGATCTCGCTCGACCGGTTCCCCTGTCCGGAGGCGCTCGCGCCGGAGGTCGGTGCCCGACACGGCGAGCCGGTCTGGCACATGGAGCGGGTGCTGCTCGCCGACGACGAGCGGGTCGGTCTGGAGAGCACGTACGTCTCCGAGGCCCGGGCCCCGCGCCTGGACGTCGAGTTCGATCCGGACTCCTCCTTCTACGCCTACCTCCACGACCGGCTCGGCATCTCGTTCGGCACGGCCGACGAGCGCATCGAGACGGTGCTCGCGACCCCGCGCGAGGCCCTGCTCATCGGCACCCCGCCCGCCCTCCCGATGCTGCTGCTCCACCGGGTCTCCCGGGACACCGCGGGGCACCCCCTGGAGCGGGTCCGCACGCTCTACCGGGGCGACCGCTTCAGCTTCACGGCCCATCTGGGGGAGCAGAACTGACAGAGAGCCGGCCGACCCCACCCCTGTAACATCACAAGAAGATAACGGGTCTGGTCCAAGCTTGTCGGTCCGTTCACCGTCCCGTCGCCCACCGGCCCCGCCCGGGCCACCCGCCGCCGCGACCGTCGTCGGCATGAAGGTGATCGTCGTAGGAGCCGGCGTGGTGGGAACCATGCACGCCTGGCACGCAGTGGAACGCGGCCACGAGGTCGTACACATCGAGCGCGAGGCCGAGGCGCGCGGAGCCTCCCTCCGTAACTTCGGCCAGATCTGGGTCAGCGGACGGGCGGGCGGGGAGGAACTCGACACCGCCCTGCGCGCCCGCGAACTCTGGGAGGGCATCGGGGCCCGCGTCCCGGGCCTCGGCTTCCGGGCCATCGGCTCCCTCACCCCCGTCCGGAACGCCCACGAGCTGGCCGTCGCCGAGGCCGCCGTGGCCCGGCCCGACGCCGCCGCCCGCGGCTACAAGCTGCTCACGGCCGACGAGGCCCGCGCGGTCAACCCGGCCCTGCGCGGCGCGTTCGAGGCCGCGCTCTGGTGCGAGCGGGACGCGGCCGTCGAGCCGCGCCTCGCGCAGCTCGCCCTCCGCGAGGCCCTCCTCGCCACCGGCAGGTACACGTTCCTGCCGAACCGCGAGGTCCGCGACGTGGTCGGCGAGAACGCGGTCCGTGACGACCAGGGCGAGGTCCACACCGGCGACGCCGTCGTCCTGTGCACCGGCGCCTGGCTCTCCGGCCTCGTCCGCGAGGTCGCCGGCGAGATACCCGTCCGCCGGGTCCGGCTCCAGATGATGCAGACCGAACCCCTCGGCGAGCCGCTCACCACCTCCGTCGCCGACGCCGACTCCTTCCGCTATTACCCGGCCTACGCCTCCGAGGCCCTCGACGCGCTCCAGGCCGCGCAGCCGCAGGACCCCACCGCCGCCGCCCACAAGATGCAGCTGCTCATGGTGCAGCGCCTCGACGGCGGACTGACCATAGGCGACACCCACGAGTACGAGCACCCCTTCGCCTTCGACACCCTCGAAGACCCCTACGAGCACCTCACCCGCGTCGTCGAGTCCTTCCTCGGCCGGCCGCTGCCGAAGATCAGGCGGCGCTGGGCCGGGGTGTACGCGCAGTGCGTCGACACCAGCCGGGTCGTGCACCGCCAGCGGGTCCGTGACGGCGTGTGGCTGGTGACGGGACCCGGCGGCCGGGGCATGACCTGCTCGCCCGCCATCGCCGAGACGACCGCGAACGAACTGGGCTGGTGAACCCCATGACCTCAACGAACAATCACACGGCCAAGCACACGGCCAAGCACGACCTCGTCGTCCTCGACATGGCCGGCACCACCGTCGCCGACGACGGCCTCGTCGAACAGGCCTTCGCCGTCGCCGCCGAGCGCCTCGGCGAAGACCCCGCCACGATGATCGACCACGTCCGCGCCACCATGGGCGAGTCCAAGATCTCCGTCTTCCGCCACCTCCTCGGCGGCGACGAGGACCGGGCCCGGCAGGCCAACCTCGCCTTCGAGGAGGCGTACGGCGAACTCGTCGCCGACGGCCGCATCGCCCCGATCCCGGGCGCCGCCGAGACCATCGCCACGCTCAAGGAGCAGGGCAGGACCGTCGTCCTCACCACCGGCTTCGCCCGGGTCACCCAGGACGCCATCCTCGACGCCCTCGGCTGGCGCGACCTCGTCGGCCTCACCCTCTGCCCGGCCGACGCCGGCGGCCGCGGCCGCCCGTACCCGGACATGGTCCTCGCCGCCTTCCTCCGTACCGGCGCCGTCGACGACGTCCGCCGGATCGTCGTCGCGGGCGACACCTCGTACGACATGCTCAGCGGCGTCCGCGCCGGCGCCGGGATCGTGACGGGCGTCCTGACCGGCGCCCACGGCGAGGCCGCGCTCTCCGAGCACGGAGCCGACCGCGTCCTGCCCTCCATCGCCGGACTCCCCGCGCTGCTCCGGGAGTTCGAGGCATGACCAGCGGCATCCGCTTCGACGCCGTGTCCGTCGCGTACGGCGGCACCACCGTCCTCGACCGGCTCGACCTGACCGTCGAGCCCGGCGAGGTCATGGCCCTCCTCGGGCCCTCGGGCTCCGGCAAGACCACCGCGCTGCGGGCCGTCGCCGGATTCGTACGGCCGGTCTCCGGGCGGGTGCTCATCGGAGACCGCGACGTCACCGCCCTCCCGCCGTACCGGCGGGGGATCGGGATGGTCGTCCAGCAGTACGCCCTCTTCCCGCACCTGCGGGTCGAGGCGAACGTCGCCTTCGGCCTGAAGGCCCGGAAGGCGCCGAAGGACGAGATCCCCGGCCGGGTCGCCGAGGCCCTGGAGATGACCGGCATGGCGGCCTACGCCCACCGGTACCCCCGCGAACTCTCCGGCGGCCAGCAGCAGCGCGTCGCCATCGCGCGGGCGCTCGCCATCCGGCCCAAGGTCCTCCTCCTCGACGAACCGCTCTCCGCGCTCGACGCCCAGCTGCGCTCCGGCATGCTCGCCGAACTGGCCCGCCTGCACCGCGAGTTGCCGGACGTGTCGATCCTGTACGTCACCCACGACCAGGTCGAGGCGCTGACCCTCGCCGACCGGATCGCCGTCATGGACAAGGCCCGGCTCCAGGACTGCGGCACCCCGCGGGACCTCTACCGCAGGCCGCGTACGGAGTTCACGGCGTCGTTCGTCGGCAACGCGAACCTGCTGCCGGTGACGGTGACCGCCGACGGGGTCACCTTCGACGGCACCGACCTGAAGGTCGCCCCCGGCGACGCGGCCCCCGGCGCGGGCGCCACCCTCTGCGTCCGCCCGCACCTCGTCGGCCTCGGCGAGGGCCCGAACGCGCTCAGGGGCCGCATCACCGAGGTCCAGTGGCGCGGCTCCACCCACCGGCTGTACGTCGAGACCGGCGGCCACCGGGTGAAGGCGGACGTGCGGGAACTGCGGGAGACGCCGCTGCTCGGGTCCGAGGTGACACTGCACTTCGCGCCGGAGGACGCGGTGCTGCTGGCCGCAGGGGTGAACGATGGCCACTAGGGCTCCAGGTCTCGTCGAGCAGCACCCCGCAACGGGCGTTGTGCCCACGGGCTCCGCCCCCGCGGAACGCCTGCCCACGACAGGACCGCGCACGATCCCCACCTGGGTCTGGGCCCTGCCGCCCGTCGCCGTCCTCGCCGTCGTCTTCCTCTACCCGCTCGCGCTCGTCGTCCAGGAGTCCCTGGCCCCCGGCGCCTACGCCGACGTCCTCGCCTCCGCGTCCTTCCGCGAGGCCCTCGTCACCACCGTGTGGCTCGCCGTCGCCTCCACCGCCGGCTGTCTGGTCCTCGGCTTCGTGCTCGCGGTCGTGATCGCGTTCGTACCGTTCCCCGGCGGGAAGGCGGTGTCGAAGTTCATCGACGTCTTCCTCTCCTTCCCGTCCTTCCTGATCACGCTCGCCCTGCTCTTCCTCTACGGCACGGTCGGCATGGCCAACGGCCTGTGGACGGACGTCACCGGTGACACGACCGGCCCCTTCCAGTTCCTGACCACGCCCTGGGGCGTCCTCCTCGCCGAGATCACGTACTTCACCCCGTTCGTGATGCGGCCCCTCCTCGCCGCCTTCTCCCAGATGGAGACGGCCCAGCTGGAGGTCGCCTCCTCGCTCGGCGCCCGGCCGCTGCGGATCGTCCGGCAGGTGATCCTGCCCGAGGCGCTGCCCGCGCTCGCCGCGGGCGGCAGCCTCGTCCTCGTCATGTGCCTCAACGAGTTCGGGATCGTCCTCTTCACCGGCGCCAAGGGCGTCACGACCCTCCCGATGCTCGTCTACGGCAAGGCGATCCTCGAATCCGACTACGCCGCCGCCTGTGTCGTCGCCGTCGTCAACGTCGCCCTCTCCGTGGGCCTCTACGTCCTCTACCGGGGGGTGAGCCGCCGTGCTGGTGCATAGCCGAACGGGCAGATGGACGGCGTGGGCCGGGTTCGCCGTCCTCTTCGTCCCGCTCTTCGCCCTCCCGCTCCTCGTCATCGTCGCCGCCTCGTTCTCCACGAACTGGTCCGGCGCCTTCCCCTCGGGACCGACGACCGCGCACTACGCGGCGGCCGTGCGCGGAGAGTCCCTCCAGGCCCTCACCACCAGCCTGGTCACCGCCGTCACCGCGAGCCTGATCGCGCTGACCGCCGGCACCTGGGCGGCGCTCGCCGGAGCCGCGCTCGGCGCCGGCGGCCCGTGGGGCAGAAGGGCCAAGAGGTTCCTCGACGCCCTGTTCATGCTGCCGGTCGCCGTGCCGTCCGTGGTCGTCGGCCTCGCCGTCCTCGTCGCGTACTCACAGCCGCCGGTGCTCCTCAACGGCACCCGCTGGATCGTGATCCTCGCCCACACCGTCCTGGTCACGGCCTTCGCCCACCAGTCGGTGTCGGCGGCCGTCGTGCGGCTCGACCCGATGTACGAGCAGGCGGCGGCCAGCCTCGGCGCCCGCCCCTCGTACGTCCTGCTCCGGGTGAAACTGCCGCTCCTGCTGCCGTCCCTGAACGCCGCCGCCGGGCTCTGCTTCGCCCTGTCCATGGGCGAGCTGAGCGCCACGATGATGCTCTACCCGCCGGACTGGACGCCGCTCCCGGTGCTCATCTTCACCCGCACCGACCGGGGTGCCCTCTTCACCGGCTCGGCGCTCGCCGTGGTCCTCATGGCGGCGACCCTCCTCGCCCTGCTCGCCGTCTCCCGCATCCGTACCAAGGCCTCGTACCGCTAGAGCCCCTGCTTCCCTCCCGCTTCCTTCCGCTAGGAGAAAACGACGTTATGCGCACGTACGCCAAGCCGATCGCCGCCCTCGCCGGCTCCCTCGTCCTCGCCGGGAGCCTCACCGCCTGCGGCGGTTCCCCCGCCGCCTCCGACGAGAAGATCGTCACCGTCTACAGCGCCGACGGCCTCAAGGGCGAGGCGGGCGACGGCTGGTACGACAAGGTCTTCGCCGACTTCGAGAAGAAGACCGGCATCAAGGTCAAGTACGTCGAGGGCGGCTCCGGGGAGATGGTGCAGCGCGCCCTCCGCGAGAAGAGCAACACCCAGGCCGACGTGATCGTGACCCTGCCGCCCTTCATCCAGCAGGCCGACTCCAAGGGCCTGCTCCAGTCGTACGAGCCCCAGGGCGCCGACCAGGTCGACGGCGGCGACAAGTCCGGCGACGGCAAGTGGACCTCGGTCGTCAACAACTACTTCGGCTTCATCCACAACAAGAAGGAGCTGCCCGCCGCCCCGAAGACCTGGGAGGAGCTGCTCGACGCGAAGTTCGAGAACAAGCTCCAGTACTCCACCCCCGGCGTCGCGGGCGACGGCACCGCCGTCCTCATCAAGGCGATGCACGACTTCGGCGGGAAGGAGCCGGCCATGGAGTACCTGAAGAAGCTCCAGGCCAACAACGTCGGCCCGTCCTCCTCCACCTCCAAGCTCGCCCCCAAGGTGGACAAGGGAGAACTCCTCGTCGCCAACGGCGACGTGCAGATGAACTTCGCCCAGTCCAAGTCCATGCCGAACCTCGGCATCTGGTTCCCGGCCAAGGACGGCGGAAAGCCCACCACCTTCGCCCTGCCGTACGCGGCCGGCCTGGTGAACGGGGCCCCGCACACCGAGAACGGCAAGAAGCTCCTCGACTTCATGCTGAGCGAGGGCGCGCAGCGCGAGGTCAGCGCGATCGGCGGCGGCTTCCCGGCCCGCAAGGACGTCAACGCCACCGACGCCAACGCCATCCAACTCGCCAAGCTGATGGTGGACGTCGAGGTCTTCGAGCCGGACTGGTCCGACATCGACGAGAACCTCAAGGCGTACGTGGACGCCTGGAAGTCCGCGACCGGAAGCTGATCGGCACCAAGAGTTCACCGCACGACCCTGGAACACCTCCGTACATCGCGGAAAGATAACGGGTACGGACCAACGCCCCTGAGGAATCAGGGGCGTTGGCACGCCCGCACCCCCTTCCCCCTTCCACGGACTTCCACGGAGGACTCCGACATGCCGATCACCGGCATCTCCCGCCGCACCGTGCTCGCCGCCGCGGGCGCCACCGCGGCCGTCGCCGCCACCGGCCTCGCCGCCGCCCCCGCCGCCCGGGCGGCCTCGCCCACGCTCCCCAACGGCACCAGCAAGGACAAGGTGCTCGTCGTCGGCATGGACGGTCTGCGGTACGACCGGATCGACGCCGCCAAGGCCCCGCACCTCAAGTCCCTGATCGCGAACGGCACCTACGGCCGCTCCCTGCTCTACGCCAACCCGATGGCCGCGACCTCCTCCGGCCCCGGCTGGTCCACGATCTCCACCGGCGTCTGGCCCGACAAGCACGGCGTCAAGGACAACAGCTTCACCGGCAAGAACTACGGCCAGTACCCCGGGTTCCTCGCCCGGCTGCACCAGATCCGCCCCGAGCTCTCCCTCTTCGCCGCCGTCGACTGGCCCGAGCTCGACACCCACGGCACGGTCACCGCGGGCGCCGACGCCAAGATCGTCTACAACAACGACTACGCCGTGAACGACCTCGTGATCACCGACATCACCGAGGACATCCTGCGCAACCAGAACCCCGACGTCCTCTTCGTCTACTTCGGCGAGACCGACGCGGCCGGTCACAGCTACGGCGCCGCGAGCCAGCGGTACCTCGACGCCATCGACGTCCAGGACGCCTACCTCGGCCGGCTGCTCGCCGCGATCAAGGCCCGCCCCGGGTACGCCACCGAGCGCTGGACGGTCATCGTCACCACCGACCACGGCCACACCGACGGCGGCGGCCACGGCGGCTCCGCCATCGAGGAGCGCCGCACCTTCGTCCTCGCCCAGGGCCCCGGCATCGCCGCCGGGCTGCGGCCCATCGACACCCGCCTCGTCGACGTCGCCGCCACCGTCTACCACCAGCTCGGCATCACCCCCGACCCGTCCTGGGGCCTCGACGGCAAGCCGATCCAGGAGCGCTCCGCCGACCCCTTCGACGCGCTCCACGGGTCCCTCTCCGGCCGCGTGGACGAGACCGGCATCCCCGTCGGGGTCCTCGGCTTCACCCACACCGCGCCCAGCGGCTGGTCCGTCATCAACAGCGCCATGGGCACCGGCGGCATGACCGAGTGGCGCGGCTGGTCCTTCGCCACCGACGAGTTCTGGTCCCGCACCCAGCGCGACCAGTCCCGCGAGCTCAACGTCCGCGCCCGGGGCGTCTTCGCCGTCGCCGACTCCGACGAGTGGGCCGACAAGACGTTCTCCGGTACGTACGACTCGACCCTCGTGACCCCCGCGTACAGCGTCTCCGGCGCGTCCAGGGTCACCCTCGACTTCACGACCTTCTACCGCCAGGAGGGCGCCCAGTCCGCCCAGGTCCTGGTGAGCTTCAACGGCGGCACGCCGACTCCGGTCAAGAGCTACACGGCCGACGTGATCTCCAAGCCGCAGTCCCTCACGGTCGCGGTCCCCGCCGGCGCCACCAGCGCGAGCTTCCGCTTCCGCTACACCGGCGCCAACAACTGGTACTGGACGATCGACGGGGTGAAGGTCACCGCATCCTGATCACCAGGGTCAAGATCAGGACATCCTGACCCAGGACCTCCTCCGCCTTGCAGCTGCACGCACCGGAGCCCGCTCCCTGACCCAGTCTGCGCGGGCGGGCAGGCCCTAGGCTTGGGGGCGTCGCCACAGCGCTGTCGCGGCGCCCCCAGTACACCGCACGTCAGTACGGCAGGAGTCCCGCACCCATGGCAGAGCGCAAGCCGATCGAATCCTGGCTGACCGACATGGACGGCGTCCTCATCCACGAGGGCGTGCCGATCCCCGGCGCCGACGCGTTCATCAAGAAGCTGCGGGAGACCGGGAAGCCCTTCCTGGTCCTCACCAACAACTCGATGTACACGGCCCGCGACCTGCACGCCCGCCTCGCGCGGATGGGCCTCGAAGTCCCCGTCGAGAACATCTGGACCTCGGCCCTCGCGACCGCCAAGTTCCTCGACGACCAGCGCCCCGGCGGCACCGCGTACGTCATCGGCGAGGCCGGTCTCACCACCGCGCTGCACGACATCGGCTACGTCCTCACCGACCACGCCCCCGACTACGTGGTGCTCGGCGAGACCCGTACGTACTCCTTCGAGGCGATGACGAAGGCCGTCCGCCTCATCAACGCCGGCGCCCGCTTCATCTGCACCAACCCCGACGAGACCGGCCCCTCCCTGGAGGGCCCCCTGCCGGCCACCGGCTCGGTCGCCGCGCTCATCACGAAGGCCACCGGCAAGGAGCCGTACTTCGCCGGCAAGCCGAACCCCCTCATGATGCGCACCGGTCTCAACGCGATCGGTGCCCACTCCGAGACCAGCGCCATGATCGGCGACCGGATGGACACCGACATCCTGGCCGGTCTGGAGGCCGGGATGCAGACGTTCCTGGTGCTCACGGGCCTGACGACGCAGGCGGAGATCGACCGCTTCCCGTTCCGCCCGTCCAAGATCGTCGACTCGATCGCGGACATCGTCGACCGCGTGTAGCGGCCCTCGGTCGAGCCCCTGCGGATGCGATCAGTACGGATCCGGGTGACCCTGCCAGTACCAGGAGGTCACGATGCGTTCAGGTCCCATTGCTCTCCGTGCCGCAGGGGCGGCCGCGCTGCTCGTGCTGGCGCCCACCGCCGGTGGCGCGTACGCCCATGACGGGGTGAAGGTCACCGTCACCCCGTCCACCGCCTCGCCCGGCGCCGACATCGACGTGCGCGTCCAGGGCTGCAAGGGCACGACGGGTGCCGCCAAGTCCCAGGCGTTCGTCGCCGACACGGAACTCACCGGCCGCGACGGCGGGGGCAAGCCGCTCTTCGGCGACACCACGGTGAAGTCCGGTCTCGAGACCGGTACGTACAAGGTGAGCGTGACCTGCGACGGCCACGACCACCCGGACGTCGGCACCGTCCACGTCCAGCACCGCAAGCCCACCCACGAGCCGACGCGCAGGCCGACGGAGAAGCCGACCGAGAGGCCGATCGAGAGGCCGACCGGGAAGCCGACCCACCACGCGAGCCCGGTCGCCCCGGTCCGCGCGGGCGGCGGCGGCACCGCCGCGTTCGCCGCGCCGGCCGCCCCCGGCGTCGCCCAGACCACGAGCGAGAGCGGCCTCGGCACCCCGTACACCCTGCTCGGCCTCGGTCTGGCCGCCGTCGCCGCCGTCGCGGTCGCCTTCCGCAGCTCCCGCCGCCGCACCACCGGCTCCGGTACGGACACGGAGTGACGATGTCGTCCGGATCCCGCCCGGCGGGCACCGGGCGACTCGTCACCGGCGTGACCTGGGCGCTGCTGCTCGTCGGGCTCTGGCTCTGGGGCCGCGAGGCCACCGAGGGTCCCGGCGGCAGCTCAGCGCCGACCACCGGCGACATCGCAGCCGTCGGCCGCCCGCTCGGCGCGGCGCTGCCCCCGGCCCACGATCCGCTCGCCCCCGTCGCACCGCGGCGGATCGAGATCCCCTCCCTCGGCATCACCGCGCCCGTCGTGGCGCGGGGCCTGGACGGCACGGGGGCGATCGAACCGCCGCCGTACGAGATGCCGCACACGGTCGGCTGGTTCGGTTCCGGCACCCGCCCGGGCGCGGCAGGCCCGGCCCTCTTCGTCGGACACGTCGACACGGACACCCGCCCGGCCGTCTTCTACGGCCTGAGCGCGGCCCGTCCCGGCGCCAAGGTCCGCGTCACCCGGATGGACGGGTCGGTCGCCGAATTCACGGTCGACGACGTCCAGGTCCACTCCCGGGAGGACTTCGACGCCCGGAAGGTCTACGGCGCCCGCGAGCCGCACCGCGCCGAGCTGCGCCTGATCACCTGCGGCGGGACCTTCGACCGCGCGGCCGGCACGTACTCGGCGAACGTGGTGGTCTCGGCGTATCTGACGGGTTCGGAAAGGGCCGCCGCCGGCGTCTGAGTCGGTGGCCGAAAACGGTCAAGACCCCCTCACCATCGGTGAGGGGGTCTTGACTTTGCGTGCGCCGCCAGGGACTCGAACCCCGGACCCGCTGATTAAGAGTCAGCTGCTCTAACCAACTGAGCTAGCGGCGCCTGCTGACAGAGAGAACTCTACCTGACGTGCGGGTGTGCTCCCGACCAATATCGGTCACCACCGGCCTGTCGGATGGTCGCATCGAGCCTTTAATCCGTCAAAATGCGATATGACCAGACAGTTGAGACACTGACGCCCAAAACCAAGGGTCAAAAGATCTTGACGAGTGTGGAGGGGAATCGCATGAGCGTGCCGGTCTTCGAGGAGTTCGAACCAGCGGCCGACTGCGGCTGCCCGGGGTGCGCCCGGCAGCGGCGTGACCTCGCGCTTGGCCTGCCCGTCCGGGCGGGCGGCCACCCCGCTGCCCACGGCGCCCGCCGCGCCCTGGTCCTGGTGACGGCGGCGGGCGTGGTCCTGGGTGGAGGCGGGGCCTCGGTGGCGACGGCCCTCCCGCCGCCGGCGGGCCCGCACACCCCGGCGGAAACGACGGATGCGACGGGCGCGACAGGCGCGACAGACACGACGGACACGACGGACACTAAGGACGCGACGGACACGACGGACACGACGGAGTCGGTCCGTACCGCCGACTTCCCGCGGCCCGACACCCCGCAGGGCGGGCCGGAACCGCTGCACGGAGCGCCGGGCCCCGGGCCCCAGCCCTCCCCGATCGCGACTCCGACGACCAGTCAGGTCTCGACCGGCACCCTGCGGAAGACGACCCGGTCCGAGATCATCAACCGGGCCAAGCTGTGGGTGACGGCCCAGGTCCCGTACTCCATGGAGAAGTACTGGTCCGACGGCTACCGCCAGGACTGCTCCGGCTACATCTCGATGGCCTGGAACCTGCGCAGCAACGAGTGGACCGGCAGCCTCGACCGCTTCGCCGACCGCGTCGACCGCACCGAGCTCCAGCCCGGCGACATCCTGCTCTTCCACAACCCGGCCAACCCGACGCGCGGCTCCCACGTCACGATCTTCGGTGGCTGGACCGACTACACCCACACCTCCTACATCGCCTACGAGCAGACCAAGCCGCGCACCCGCAGGCAGGCGACGCCCCTGGCGTACTGGGAGAACTCCAACCGGTACGTGGCCTACCGCTACAAGGGCGTGGTCAGCGGCGGAAGCGGCGGCGGCAGCACCGGCGGCGGGGCGACGCCCACGGCGACGCCGTACCCCGGGACGGCCATGTTCGGTCCGGGCGCCTCCAACGCGTACGTCACCCAGCTCGGCAGGCTCCTCGTCGACCGCGGCGGCAAGAAGTACTACAGCAAGGGGCCCGGCCCGAAGTGGGGCGACGCGGACCGGCGCGCGACCCAGGCGTTCCAGCTGGCGCAGGGCTGGAAGGGCAAGGATGCGGACGGGCTGCCCGGCCCACAGACGTGGAAGCTCCTCGTGACCGGCGGGGGCAAGAGCATCGGCGGTTCGGGTGGTTCGGCCGGGTCGAGTTCGAATGCGACGGGATTTCCCGGGCGTGGCTCCTTCCGTCCGGGCCAATCCAACGCATATGTGGAGAAGCTGGGCAAACAACTGGTGAAGCGGGGCTTCGGCAAGCACTACCTGTCGGGACCCGGTCCGCGCTGGACGGAGGCGGACCGCCGCAACGTCGAGGCGTTCCAGCGGGCACAGGGCTGGCGCGGTGCGGCTGCCGACGGCTACCCGGGCCCGGAGACCTGGCGGCGTTTGTTCCGATGACCCCGAGAGCATGAGGTGGACCCGAATGACGGCATCGCCCCCCAACCCCGCGGACTCCGGCGCGGCGGCCTCGCGTGACGCGGCCCGCACCGCCAGACGTCTGACGGACGGCACCCTTCCGCGCACGTCCCCTCCGCAGGGAGCACCCCCGGGCACCCCGCCCGGGCCGGCCCCCCAGGACCCGGCGGCGGCTCCCGACGGGACCGAGGAGGTCCGGGCCACGGGGAGCGAGGCGGCGGTCGCGGTCGCGGTCGCCGGGGGAGCGGCGGAGGCTCCGGCCGCCGGGGCCGGGGTGGCGGTTCCGCCCGTCGGCGAGGCGGAGACGCCCGCCCCGGCTGGTGCGGGGACGCCCCTCGGGGCGGCGGCGCCCCCCGCGACGGACGGGAGCGACGGCGGAGCCCCCGCTTCTGCCGCCGTGCGCCCGGTTCCTGGCGGTACGTCACTGAATCCGCCGGGCCTTCCGGCCGCTTCTGCGGGCGTCGTCCCGAAGCTCACGCGGGACGGGTCCGACTCCGGCGCGTCACGGGGCGGCCAGGCCGGGCCTGATGGGGGCGGGTCCGCGTCCGCGGCCTCCCCGGTGCGCCCGGCTGAACGGTCCGGCGAGCCGCCGACGCACCCGGCCGGGGCTCCCCGTACGTCGCCGACGCACTCCGCCGGCCCGTCCGGCATGGCGTCGGTCCGTCTGATCGAGGGGCCCTCCGGTACGTCGTCGTCGACGCCGGTCCACCGCACGCCGCCTTCCGCCGGCCGCATCCACGAGGCCGCGACCGGGTCGGCCACCGGTACGCCCCCCGGCACCCCTACCGCACGCCCTACCGCACCCCCGGCCACAGCCACGGCCTCGGCCGAGTTCCCGCCCGCCGTCGGCGTGTCGGCGGGACGGCACCGTGCCTCCTCGCCGGAGGCGCCCGGCGACACCGCACGGCCGGGCGCTCAGGAGCCGGTCCCGATTCCGGGCAGGGTCCCGGCAGCGGTCACCGACGCGAAGGCCGGCCCGGACGCTCCGACGAGCCCCGCGCCCGCGCCCGCCTCCGCCACGAGCCCCGCCTCCGCCACGGGTCCCGCCCCCGCCACGAGCCCCGCCTCCGCCACAGGCCCCGCCCCCTCCACCGCCGTCGCCGAGCGCGGCGCCCCCGCCCCGGACTTCGGGCGGATCACCGGCGCCCGCGTCGGTACCGTCGCCGTGCCCGTCGCCGCCGTCGTGCGGGTGGCACGGCGGAAGAACGTGATCGGGGCCGAGACCACCGGCTCCATCCCGGTCCACCTGCTGTTCCGTGACGAGCCGGAGACCGTCGTGCGCCGGGCGGCGGGCGCCGACGACGGGGGGCCCGACACCGTCGCCATGGCCGCGCCCATCACGCAGACGAACGGCCGGGGGCCCGCCATTCCGGCCCCGTCGAAGATCCAGCCGCAGACCGGGACGGCGACCAAGCCCGTATCCGAGCCCGCGGCCAAGGGCGCGACCAAGTCCCCCACCAGGTCCACTGCCCAGGCTCCCGCCATGTCCCCGTCCAAGGCCAGACCGACGCCCAAGCGTCCTCAGACCACCAAGGCAACCGCCTCCACCTCCCGGCCCGCCCCCACCGCCGACCCCGGTCTCGTCGAGCGGCCGGGCGCGGTGCTGCCGGGGTGGGTCGGGGTGATCGGCGGCGCGGCGGCGCTCGCCGGTTGCGCGGCGATCGTGTGGTGGACCGGGGCGGTGCCGGAGGAGGCGGCGCGGATGCTGCGGCTGCCGGAACGTCCGTACCACGGCATCCACCTCGGCCAGTGGGCGCTGCTCGCGCTCGGCGTCGTGCTCGCCCTGTTCGCACTGGGCGGTCTCGGGCGGGGCCGGGTCGGCTACGCCTGGGTGCTCACGCTGTTCGGCGACTACCGGGGCACGGTCCGCCGTACCGGTCTGGTCTGGGTCAGCCCGCTCCTGCTGCGCCGCAGGGTCGACGTACGGCTCCGGCACTGGCGCAGCGAGCCGCTGTCGTCCGTCGACGCGAAGGGCACCGCCCTCGACGTCACCGTCCTCGTGGTGTGGCGGGTGCGGGACACGGTCCGGGCGGCCCTGGGGGTCGACGGGCACGAGGACTACCTGCGGGAGCAGGTCGAGGCGGCGATGGCCCGGGTCCTCTCGCAGCTTCCGGCGGACGCCTTCCACGAGGACGCCCCGACGCTCCGGGACGCGGAGGCGGTCGGCGAGGCCCTGACGCGGATGCTGTCGGCGGAGTGCGCCCCGGTCGGGGTGGACGTGTTCTCGGCGCAGCCGACGCGGATCGAGTACGCGCCGGAGGTCGCGGCGGCGATGCGCAGGCGCCGGATCGCGGCGATCGACGCGAAGCACCGGGACAGCGTGCTGACCTCGGTGGTGGACGCGGTGGACGACGTGGTCCACCGGCTGACCAGTCGTGGTCTGGTGGAACTGGACGACTACGAGCGCAAGGCGCTGGTCAAGGACCTGACGGTGGCGTTCTACACGGGTCGGACGGGTCCGGTGGAGGGGGCCTGAGGGGATGGACATGTTCAACTTCCGTCCATACCTTGGTACTTGGTCCAGACCAAAATGAACGACCCGCAAGACCCGCACGCGTGCGCGCACGACCCAACGGAACTCCCCCACGTTCTCCTGGAGCGACAGCATGCGCAAAAAGTCAGTCGGGGCGGCGGTGGTGGCGCTCGGCGTCGCCGGCGCCACCCTCCTCGCCACCGGTAGCGCCGGAAGTCACGGCTACACCGACTCGCCGATCAGCCGCCAGAAGCTCTGCGCCAACGGCACCGTGACCAACTGCGGCTCCATACAGTGGGAGCCGCAGTCGGTCGAGGGCCTCAAGGGCTTCCCCGCCGCCGGCCCCACCGACGGCAAGATCTGCTCGGCCGGGCTCACCCAGTTCGCCCAGCTCGACGACCCCCGGGGCGGTACGTGGCCCGCCACGAGGCTCACGGCGGGGCAGAGCTACAGCTTCCGCTGGCAGTTCACCGCCCGGCACCGCACCACCGACTTCAAGTACTACATCACCAGGAACGGCTGGGACCCGAGTCAGAAGCTGACCCGGGCCGCGCTCGACCCCCAGCCGTTCCTGACCGTCCCCTACAACAGCCAGCAGCCGCCGGCGACCCTCTCGCACTCCGGGACGGTCCCCGCGGGCAAGTCGGGCCGTCATCTGATCCTGGCGGTGTGGACGGTCGCGGACACCGCGAACGCGTTCTACGCCTGCTCGGACGTCCAGTTCTGACGCCGGCCTGACGCCACCCGTGCCGGGGGGCGAGCCGCACCCCGGCATCCTGCTCGATCAACCCGCCGGAGCACCCGCTCCGGCCGGCGCGGCGGCCCTCACGGGGGTCGCCGTCGCCGGGGCCGCCCCGCCCAGGCGCCGAACCGACCCGCCCCGGCGCCCGGAGGGTAGGCCCACCCCTACCTCCCTCCCACCCCCCAGGCCCATGGCCCCGCCTCCCGCGCCCCGCCTACCGTGGGCGTCCATGGACCCCCGTAACCCCTGGCAGGCACTCACCCGGCCCCGCTTCCCCCGCGGCTCCTGGCCCTGGCGGGCCGCCGGGTATCTCGCCACCGGTGCGCTCGTCGGGGCCGCCGCCTGTCTCGTGTTCCTCGTGCTCGGCGTGTTCTCGCTCTTCCTCGCCGGGCTGCCGCTGCTCCTCCTCTCCGGCCCCGCCGTCGGCGGGGTGGAACGGCTCCGGCTCCGGCTCGTCGACCTGGACCCGGCCCCCGACCCGCACCGGGTCCCCGCCGCGCCCGGTCTCGCCGCCTGGCTCCGGCTCCGGGTGGGGGAGCAGGCGACCTGGCGGGAGCTCGCGTACGCCCTGCTCCTCGCCACCGTCCTGTGGCCGCTCGACCTCATCGCGCTCGCCGTCGGCATCGGCCTGCCCGTCGCCCTCCTCAGCACTCCGCTCCAGCTGGCGGTGGACGGTCACGAGGCCAAGGTGCTCAAGGCGTACCTGGTCACCTCCTATCCCGAGGCCTTCGCCGCCGCCCTCGCCGGGGCGGTCCTCCTCGTCCTCCTCGCCTACCCCCTCGCCGCCGTCGCCGGCGCCCGCGCGGCCCTCGCCCGGGCTCTGCTCGCGCCCCGCGAGACCGGGCCGCAGGACGGGATCGGGGAGGTCATCGCCTCCAGGGCCCGGCTCGTCGACGCCTTCGAGGCCGAACGGCGCCGCATCGAGCGCGATCTGCACGACGGGGCCCAGCAACGCCTGGTCGCCCTCACCATGACCCTCGGCCTCGCCCGGCTCGACGCCCCGCCGGGGCCGCTCGCCGACCAGCTGGCGAAGGCCCACGCGGAGGCCGGCCAGGTGCTGACCGAACTGCGTGAGCTGATCCACGGCATCCATCCGCAGGTCCTGGCCGACTACGGGCTCGGCGCGGCCCTCGCCGACGCCGCCGACCGGTCGGCCGTCCCCGTCGCCCTCGCCATCGACGGCGACCTGCCCCGACTGCCCGCCGCCGTCGAGAGCGCGGGCTACTTCGCCGGCTGCGAGGCGCTCGCCAACATCGGCAAGCACAGCGGTGCCCGCCAGGCGAAGATCACCGCCCGGCACGTGGACGGCGTCCTGCGGCTCGTCGTCGAGGACGACGGGCGGGGTGCCGCGGACCCGGCCCGCGGCAGCGGACTCACCGGTCTCGCCGACCGGATCGCCGTCCTCGATGGCACACTGACGATCATGAGCCCGCCGGGCGGGCCGACCGTCCTGCGAGTGGAGATCCCGTGTCCCGCACCGACCGAGAACCAGACCCGAACCGAGAACCAGGCCCAGACCGAGAAACCGGCACCGGCCGAGAACCAGGCCCCGGCCGAGAAACCGGCACCGGCCGAGCGATCGGCACCGGCCGCAAGCTCCGCGTCGTCCTCGCCGAGGACAGCGTCCTCCTCCGGGAGGGACTGATCGGGCTCCTGGCCCGCTTCGGCCACGAGGTCGTCGCCGCCGTCGGCGACGCCGACGCCCTGCGCGAGGCGGTCGCCGCCCATGATCCGGACATCGTCGTCACCGACGTCCGGATGCCGCCCGGCTTCCAGGACGAGGGGCTGCGGGCCGCGGTCGCGCTCCGCGCCGAGCGGCCGGCCCTGCCGGTCCTCGTCCTCAGCCAGTACGTGCAGCGCAGCTACGCCGCCGACCTCCTCGACGCGGGCGACGGCACCGGTGTCGGCTATCTGCTCAAGGACCGGGTGGGGCAGGTGGAGGAGTTCCTGGACGCCCTCGGCCGGGTCGCGGACGGCGGGACGGTCGTCGACCCCGAGGTCGTACGGCAGCTGCTCCGGCGGCACCGCGACCCGCTGGAGGCGCTGACCCCGCGGGAGCGCGAGGTGCTCGGCCTTGTCGCGGAGGGCCTCTCGAACGGGTCGATCGCCCGCCGTCTCGTGGTGACGGAGGCCGCCGTCGGCAAGCACATCGGCAACATCCTGGCGAAGCTGGACCTGCCGCCGGCCGATGACACCCACCGCCGGGTCCTCGCCGTCCTGACGTACCTCAGGGCCTGACGCACTCAGGGCCTGACGGGCATGACAAGAAAGCCCCTCGCTTCCGCGAGGGGCTTTCTCTGTCTGTGCGCCGCCAGGGACTCGAACCCCGGACCCGCTGATTAAGAGTCAGCTGCTCTAACCAACTGAGCTAGCGGCGCCTGCTGACAGAGAAAATACTACCTGGTCCCGGGGGGTGCTTCCGACCACCCCGCGGGACCAGGTCCTTCCATGTCCTCAGATCGCCAGGGAGAGCACCACCGGCGCGGCCCTGCGGTTCAGCGTGTCGGCCGCCGAGCGCAGCCGGTGCGCGTGCTCGATCGGCAGGGAGAGCGCCAGGCAGCCCACGGCGGAGCCCGCCGTCAGCGGGACGGCCGCGCAGACGGTGCCCACCGCGTACTCCTGGAGGTCCAGCACGGGGACCGTCGCCGGCTGGCTGTCGAGCTTGGAGAAGAGGATCCGCTCGTTGGTGATCGTCCGGGAGGTCAGCCGGGCGATCTTGTGCCGGGAGAGGTGGTCCCGGCGGCCGTTCAGGTCGAGCTGCGTGAGCAGGCACTTGCCGACCGCGCTGGCGTGCGCGGCCGAGCGGAAGTCCACCCACTCGTTGACCTTGGGCGTGCGCGGACCGTCGGCGAACTGGGTGATCTTCACCTCGCCGTCGATGTACCGGCTGATGTACACCGCCGCGCCGACGGAGTCGCGCAGCTCCGTCAGGGTCTCCTGGAGCTTGGCCTCCAGGGCTTCGCGGCGGGTCATGCCGGAGCCGAGGAGGACGAGGGAGTCCCCGATCACGTACGCGCCGTCGGCGACCTGCTCCACGTACCCCTCACGGCGGAGCATGAGGAGCAGCGAGGCGAGGTGGGCGACGGGCAGGCCGGTTTCGCGCGCGATCTGGACGTCTGTCACTCCGCCACCGTGCCGCGAGACCGTCTCGAGGACGCGCAGGGCGTATTGCACCGAGTGGAACGGCGCGGTGGGCTCGGGCTTCAGCGCCACGGTTTCCCCCTACCAGGTTGTGACCGCAAGCTTTCGACCCACGATAGCCGCCAAGCCCCCTTTTCGGGGCGGCTGTTGGCGAGAATGATGCGGAGCATCCTGGCCCTACGCTGGGGCTCGCCACCCTGGCATATGCCAAGGTCATGAGTGGTTCGTAGACCCTCAGGTCAGGGCCGTGCGGGAGGGTGTTCGCGCGTGAGTTCGGGCCACGGCGGGCGGGAGATTTTTTGCGCGGAATCCAGGGGAAGCGGACGCCGTGGACGGCTTCTCCGGTGGCCGAGAACCGCCGGAACGGGTCGGAATAAACGGAGACCCCCTCCTGTTATGCCTCCGAAACAGTGCCGCGGCACCTGCCGACGGCACTCAGCGCAGCAGTGACCGCACGTGTGCCGAGGAGGGTCCCGAAGGTGTCCGACGCTATTCGAGGAGAGGTGCGGGGTTCCGCGCCCGTTCCGCTGTCCGTACTGGACCTGGTGACCGTCGGCAGCGGCAGGACCGCGACCCAGGCGCTGGCCACCAGCGTCGAGCTGAGCCGGCTCGCCGAGCGGCGCGGCTTCCACCGTCACTGGGTGGCCGAGCACCACTCCATGCCCGGCGTCGCCTCCTCCTCCCCTGCGGTGATCCTCGCCCACCTCGCCGCCCACACCAGCCGCATCCGCCTCGGCTCCGGCGG
Organism: Streptomyces exfoliatus; assembly: GCF_000725545.1. Taxonomy (GTDB): domain Bacteria; phylum Actinomycetota; class Actinomycetes; order Streptomycetales; family Streptomycetaceae; genus Streptomyces; species Streptomyces exfoliatus. The sequence goes on from NZ_JNZP01000013.1 coordinate 116,412, forward strand.
CGTCATGCTGCCCAACCACGCCCCGCTCGTCATCGCCGAGCAGTTCGGCACTCTGGAGGCCCTCGCCCCCGGCCGCATCGACCTCGGCCTCGGGCGCGCCCCCGGCACCGACGGGGCCACGGCCGCCGCCCTGCGCCGCTCCGACACCCTCCACGAGGGTGCCGACGACTTCCCCGAGCAGCTCGCCGAACTGACCCGGTTCCTGGACGACGACTTCCCGGACGGGCACCGGTACGCCCGGATCCACGCCGTGCCCGGCCCGGTCCAGGGCCCGAAGGGCCGCCCGCCGATCTGGCTGCTCGGCTCGTCCGGCTTCAGTGCCCGCCTCGCCGGTGTGCTCGGACTGCCCTTCGCCTTCGCCCATCACTTCTCGGCCAGGAACACGATCCCGGCGCTCGACCTCTACCGCGACTCCTTCCGGCCCTCCGCCGTCCTCGACGCCCCGTACGCGGTGATCGGCGTGGCCGCGCTCGCGGCCGACGACCCGAAGGAGGCGCACCGTCAGGTCCTCACGGGCGCGCTGTCGATGCTGCGGCTGCGCACCGGCCGACCGGGGCTCATCCCGACGCCGGAGGAGGCGGAGGCGTACGCGTTCAGCCCCGCCGAGCGCGAGTTCGTGGACGGCTGGCTGGCGAACGTCGTCTACGGCACCCCGGACGAGGTCCGTACGGGCCTGGACGACCTGAGGAAGCGGACCGGGGCCGACGAGCTGATGATCACGGCCAACGCGCACGGCGGTGAGGCGCGGCTGCGGAGCTACGAGCTCATCGCGGACGCCTATGAACTCCCGGAGCTGCCGTAGTCGCCGAGGCTGCCGCAGTCCCCGAGGCCGCCGAGGGTGCGCGCCGGCGCGTCCCGACGCGTTCCGGGCCGGGGTCCGCCGGGTAAAAACCCTGGTCTCCGGGAGACGGTTGGTTCGTGGTCCAACGAACTCCGCCGCACCCCTAAGTGAACCTTAAACCGCTCGTCACCGATGGTGGCGGGCGGTTCCGTTTTGTGCTGCACGTCTCTGACAAGGCCTTTCTCCGTCGAATTGGTCTAGTCCTCAATCTGGTTCAGACCATTGACGCAGTGTTCACGTGCCGGTTATCACTGCTCCAGCTCCTGTACGGCACCACCCCCGCACTCCCCCCGATGGAGGCCGCACGTGCACCCCCGTAAGCCATTGATCGCCGCGCTCCTCAGCTCGGCCCTCGCCGCCGGCGCCCTCGCGGCGACCGCCGGCCTCGGCTCCGCCCAGGCGGCCGACACGACGACCACTGCCTCTGCGGGCAATGTGCGCATCGCGTACTACGACCAGTGGAGCGTCTACGGCAACGCGTTCTACCCCAAGCACCTCGACACCCGGGGCATCGCGAGCCAGCTGGACGTCATCAACTACTCGTTCGGCAACATCCACCCCACCAACCTCACCTGTTTCATGGCCAACAAGGCCGCGGGTGACGACGCCAACCCCAACGCGGGCGACGGTGCGGGCGACTCGTACGCCGACTACCAGAAGACCTTCAGCGCGGCGGACAGCGTCGACGGCGTCGCCGACAAGTGGGACCAGCCGATCGTGGGCGTCTTCAACCAGTTCAAGGAACTGAAGGCGAAGTACCCCCACCTGAAGATCAACATCTCGCTCGGTGGCTGGACCTACTCCAAGTACTTCCACGACGCGGCGAAGACGGACGCGAGCCGCAAGAAGCTCGTCACCTCCTGCATCGACCAGTACATCAAGGGCAACCTGCCGGTCGAGGGCGGCTTCGGCGGCGCGGGCACGGCGGCCGGCATCTTCGACGGCATTGACATCGACTGGGAGTACCCGGGCTCGCCCGACGGTCACCTCGGCAACCACTACGGCCCCGAGGACAAGCAGAACTTCACCCTGCTCCTCGCCGAGTTCCGCAAGCAGCTCGACGCGCACGGCGCGGCCAACGGCGGCAAGAAGTACCTGCTGACCTCGGCCCTCCCGGCCGGCCAGGACAAGATCAAGTACATCGAGACCGACAAGATCGGCCAGTACTTGGACTACGCCAACATCATGACGTACGACATGCACGGCGCCTGGGACGGCGACGGGCCCACGTACCACCAGTCCCCGCTGTTCCCCTCCCCGAACGACCCGACCGACGTGATCGCGCCGGGCACCGAGAAGTACAGCATCGACTCGGCCATCGACTCCTGGATCGACGGCAACCCGGCGTACGGCATCGCGGGCGGCTTCCCCGCCAACAAGCTGACCCTCGGCTACGAGTTCTACTACCGCGGCTGGAAGGGCGTCCCGGCCGGCACCACCAACGGCCTCGCCCAGACCGCGACCGGCGGCTCCAACGCCCGCCCGCTCAGCCAGCAGGCCGGCATCGCGCACTACAAGGAGCTCGGCGGCATCGTCGACAACGCGGCGACGACCTTCTGGGACGACCAGTCCAAGTCCTCGTACTTCTACAAGGACGGCGAGTTCTTCACCGGTCTGAACCAGAAGTCCATCCAGGCCCGGGTGGACTACGGCAAGCAGCGCGGCCTGGCCGGCGCGATGATGTACTCGCTCCTCGGCCTGGACAACAACGCCACGCTGCTGACCCAGATCAATACCGCGCTCGGCGGCACCACGGCCCCGCCGACCACAACGCCGCCGACCACTCCGCCGACGACGCCTCCGACCACCCCGCCGACCACCACGCCTCCGACGACCCCGCCGCCCACCGGCAGCTGCACCGCCCCGGCGTACGTGGCCGGCACCGTCTACAACGGCGGCGCGCTCGTCTCCCACAAGGGCCGCACCTGGAAGGCCCAGTGGTGGACCCAGAACGAGGAGCCGGGGACGACCGGCGAGTGGGGCGTCTGGAGGGACCAGGGCGCCTGCTGAGGCCCTGCCATGACCGGCTGAGCCCCTCATGAACCGCTGCCCCCGCCCGGGATGTCCCTCCCGGCCGGGGGCAGTTCCATGCCCGGGCCCGTGCCTTCGCCCAGGTGGCGTCAGACGGGCAGCGGCTCCACGCCGATCAGTTCGGCGATGCGGTCGGGGGCCACCGCCCGCGAGTACAGCCAGCCCTGCCCCGTGTCGCAGCCGATCCGGCGCAGCCGGCTCGCCTGCCCCGAGGTCTCGACGCACTCGGCGGTGACCGTGAGGCCCAGCCGGTGCGCGAGCTGCACGAGCGCCTCGACGATCAGCTCGTCCGCCGGGTTGGCGTGTTCCTCGTCCTGGAAGCCGCGCACGAACGATCCGTCGAGTTTCAGCACCGAGACCGGCAGCCGGCTCAGATAGGCGAGGTTCGAGTAGCCCGTGCCGAAGTCGTCGATCGCGATCCGCACGCCCATGTCGCTCAGCGCCTGGAGCGCCTGGAGCGGCCGCCCGGCCGAGCCCATCACGGCGGACTCGGTCAGCTCCAGCTGCAGCAGGTGCGGCGTTAGCCCGGTCTCGGCGAGGATCCCCGCGACGTCCGCGACGAGGTCGGAGTCCCAGACCTGACGGACCGCCACGTTGACGCTGACGAAGATCGGCCGCTCGCGCGGATGGTCCTTCTGCCACTGCCGGGCCTGCCGGCAGGCCGTGCGCAGCACCCACCGGCCCAGCTCCACGATGGAGCCGTCCTCCTCGGCGATCCCGATGAACCGATTCGGCGCCAGCGTGCCGAACTGCGGGTGGTTCCAGCGGACCAGCGCCTCCACCCCGCGCACCGCTCCGTCCGCCAGGTCCACCAGCGGCTGGTACTCCAGGCCGAACTCTCCGCGTTCCACGGCGGGCCGCAGGGTGGAGGAGAGCGCCTGCCGGGTCATCCGGTGCGCGTTGCGCTCCGGGTCGAAGAGGGTCCAGCGGGCCTTGCCGTCCGCCTTCGCCCAGTACAGCGTGGTGTCCGCGGCCTGCATCAGGGCGGTAGCGGTCGTCCCGTGCCCGGAGCGCTCGACCACACCGATGGAGGCGGAGACCGAGAGCCGCTGGCCGCCCAGGTCGAAGGGGTCCTGGAGTGCGTCGAGCACCGACCGCGCCAGGTCGGCGAGTTGCTCGGTGCCGGTGGACTCCTCGACCAGGATCGCGAACTCGTCCCCGCCGAGCCGCGCCACGAGATGGCCGCCGCTGCGGGTGTAGCCGTCGCTGTCCGCGCACTCGGTCAGGCGGCCGGCGACGGCGGCGAGGAGCCGGTCGCCGACCCGGTGGCCGAGGGTGTCATTGACCGCCTTGAAACCGTCGAGGTCGAGGTAGCAGAGACCGATCCGCCCTGTTCTGCCATACCCGTAGGACTCGTACGAAGAGCTGATGGTGTCCTTCGCGACGACGCCGTCGGTGCGGTCGGTGCGGGAGCCCCCGGCCGCCCCCGTCGCCGCCTCGGAGTCCAGGGCCGAGGCCTCCAGGGCGGCCGAGAGGCGCTCGAAGAACAGGGCGCGGTTGGGCAGTCGGGTCACCGGGTCGTGCATCTGGAGGTGGCGGAGCCGCGCCTGGAGCTCACGCCGGTCGCTGATGTCCGCGATCGACAGCAGGACGCGCCGGCTGTCGGGCACGGGGGCCACGGTGACCTCGGCCCACAGCGAGCGCCCGTCGGGGTGCTTGAGGCGGCGGGTGCAGCGGAAGCGGGAGCGGCGGCCGCGCAGCACCTCGCGGTACGCGTGCCAGGTGCGCCCGTCGGACGCGAGGTCGACGAGGTCGGCGGCTGCCTGCTCGCGCAGGTCGGCGGCCTCGGTGCCGAGGAGCGTGCCGAAGGAGTCGTTGGCGGCGACGACCACGCCGTCCTGGTCGACGACGGCCATGGCGAGCTGGGAGATCCGGAAGGCGGCCATGCAGTCGCGGTGTTCGGCGTCGGGGCGCTCGCCGGGGGGCCGGGGGGCGAGGTCGGGGTGAAGCCCGCGGTGGCGCTCGGCGCGGGGCTCGGGGTGACGCTCCGTGAGTGCGGTCTCTGCCGCGTACTTCTCCGGCGGCTCTGGGTGCACCGGTCCTTCGGGGGTTCCGCTCACCGCTCGCTCCCGTAGTGCAGTCGGGCCGGTCACATGTGGTCGGGACGGTCGGCCAAGGAAGAGTGAGCCGATCATAGAGCCAGCGCGGGGGAGCCTTCCAGCTTCGGAGGCCCTCCGGGGGCTGGCCGGCCCTGTGAGGCTGCCCACCGTCGACGACTGCGCGATCGTTTCTGCGCGGGTCTGACACGGGTCGGCGGTGACGTGACCGAATGTGACTTTCCGTGAGCTGAAGCGCGCTCGTGTCGCGTCGACCCCGGGCCGGTCTCTCACCCGACCGGGGCAGCGGAAACGTGCGAAACACCGCAAACCATCACAAGGTGGGTGGGGTGTCCCGCATTCGCGATCCGGAGGTCCACGTGAGGGGTCAGCAGCCACCCGGGGGAGTGGAACGCTCACGACTGCGTGCCGGAGCGGCCGCCTTCACCTCGTTCGCCGCCCTGGCCGCCACCGGGCTCGTCGCGGGCCCCGCCGTCGGCGCGTCCTCGGCGAGTCCCTGCGCCCTGCCCCGGACGGCGGCCCACCACTCGCTGGGCCTCGACACCTGGAACAGGTCGTACCCACGCCCCGACCGCGCCCTCGACGCGGTCATGATCTTCCTGTCCTTCCCGGACGCCGAGCCGCTCACCGAACCGGCCGAACTAGCCGCCGACCACTTCCCCGCCACGACCGAGTACTTCTCGCGCGCCTCCTACGGCCGCTTCACCCTGCGCCCGCACATCCAGCCCGCCTGGACCCCGATGCCGAAGCCGTCGAGCGCGTACGACATACGGCGTGACTGGGACGCCCGGCAGCGCGCCGCCTACCTCAGGGACGCGGTCGCCGCCGCCGACGCGAGCGTCGACTTCTCCCGGTACGACATCGTCTACCTGGTCGCCGACCCGGACGCGCCCGGCGTCGACTCCGACGCGACCAAGGTCGTCAACCTCGAACGACCCCTCGAGGTCGACGGCACCGAGATCAAGCGGGTCGTCACCGTCTTCGAGCGGCACCCGCCCGACCGCAACGTCCTCGCCCACGAGACCGGCCACGTCTTCGACCTGCCCGACCTCTACCACCGCCCGGAGGACGGCAAGGGCGACTGGGACACCCATGTGGGCGACTGGGACGTCATGGGCAGCCAGTTCGGACTGTCCCCCGACCTCTTCGGCTGGCACAAGTGGAAGCTCGGCTGGCTCTCCCGCGCCCAGGTCACCTGCGTGCAGGGCACCGAACCCCGGATGGTCACCCTGGAGCCGACCGACGCCCCGCCCACCGCCGGCGGCACCCTCGGCACCCGGCTCGCGGTGGTCCGCACCGGCCCCGACACCGTCCTCGCGGTCGAGGCCAGGACGGACGCCGGGAGCAATGCCGACACCTGCACCGAGGGCGTGCTCGTCTACCGGGTCAGGGGCGGCGCGGCCTCCGGCGACGGCCCGGTGGAGGTCGTCGACGCGCACCCGCGCACCGACGCCTGCTGGGAGCGCTCCGTCTACCCGCCGCTCGCGGACGCACCGCTGGAGGAGGGCGAGACCCTCACGGTGCCGGGGGTCGGGGTCAGGGTCGAGGTCAGGGACCGCACGGAGACGGACGGCTGGACGGTACGGATCACCCCGCCCCCCGTCGACTGAGCGAGGCGACGGCGCCCGCTCCGGGACACGAAGAAGCCCCCCGCTTCCGCGAGGGGCTTCTTCCGTCTGTGCGCCGCCAGGGACTCGAACCCCGGACCCGCTGATTAAGAGTCAGCTGCTCTAACCAACTGAGCTAGCGGCGCCTGCTGACGTCGTAGACATTAGCACCCGGATCGGCGGGAGGAAAAATCGATACCCGCACGTCGGCGGCGGAAGCCGCCCGTACGGCACGCACGCAGGCCCAGAGCACGACCTCGGGGCCGGGCAGCCAGGGGTGCCGGGTGTCGGGGGCGACCAGCCAGCGCGGTCCGGAGGGGCCGGAGGCGTCGGAGCGGGGGGAGGGGGCGAGCGGCGGCACGGTCACCGCGTCCCCGAGCCCGTGGCAGAGCGGCCGGGGGACCGCCTCGCCCCACTCCTCCCAGTCGAGGAGGGCCGGCAGGCGCTGGGCCGTGCCGGGCGCGGCGAACAGCATCATCCGGCCCCGGTGCACGGCGACGGGCCCCGATCCCGGGCCCTCCTCCCAGAGGCGGCCGAGGATGCGGCGCCCGAAGACCGGGTCCACGTTGACGACGTCGAAGGCCGACCCGCACGGCAGCACGGCCGGCGAGTCGGGCCGGGCCTCCCAGCGGCCGAGCGCGGCCACGCCGTCTCCGCCGACGGCCGAGGTGAGCCAGGCGGCTCCGTCGGCGGTCACCCGGGCCGTGTGGTGTCGCCCCTCGTCGCCTTCCCGGAGGAACCGGAAGATGTCGTGCGAGGTGTCGGGCGCAATGTCGTGCGAGGTCTCTTCGCGCAGCCACGTCGTCATGGCTCCAGATCTACCGGGCGTGACGCCTCTGTCGCCGAGGGTTGGCGAATCCCGGACAGGAGGGGCGGGCAAGGAGTATCGTGCGGCCCGCATATGCCAGGAGGCGCTTCCGGCAGCAACCGGAAGCGCCTCCCGAGCCCTGGTGGCGTCCTGCCGGCCAGCCGGCTTCCCAGGGGTGTCGTTCGGGTCGGGCCCTACTCCTCCGCCGGGCGCCCGTTCGTCCGGATCAGGTCGCGGCCGAACTCGATCATCTTGCGGGCGTAGTCCTCGGTCCACTGCGCCCGGTCGGCCACGTCCGCCTCCGTCAGCCGGTCGAAGCGGCGGGGATCCGCCAGCTGCGCCGCCGCGATGGCCTGGAACTCGGTCGCCCGGTCCGCCGCCGCGCGGAACGCGAGCGTCAGCTCCGTCGCACGGGACAGCAGCTCACGCGGGTCCTCTATCGACTCCAGGTCGAAGAAGTGCTCCGGATCGGCAGTCGCCTCGGCGGGCTCGAAGATCAGCGGAGCCGGCCTGAGCCGCCGCTGTCCGCTCCGCTCCACGGGTTCCGCCATCGTCCGCTCCTCCTCGCACAGGCACGGCCCGGAGACCCGGGCCGACTTCCATTGTCCCGCGTCCCGCAAGGGGGTGCCGTGGCCAGGGCTGCACCGTCGGTCGTCAGTCGGCGAGCCCGCGCAGGATCAGTCGCAGGCCGCCGAAGAACTCCTCGTCCGGTCCGACCGCGCCGGCGGTCCGCGCCGTCTCCGCGAGGAGCGGGAACCGGTCCTTCGGCAGGTTCGCGATCACCGCCGTTCCGTCACCGGAGAGCGCCCCGAGGTGTTCGAGCTGGATCGCCCCGGTCACGTACGCGTGGAGGGCGCGCAGGGCGACGACCCGCCGCACGTCGTCGACGCCGCCCTCGGCCAGGATGCCGAGCACGGTCTCCGACCAGCGCAGGCCGGCGGCGGCGTGGTGGCGGTGGATGACGGTGAGCGGGATGGCCCCCGGGTGCCGGATCACGGCGTCCCGCAGCCGCCCGGCCATCGTCTCCACGCGCTCCTGCCAGGGGGTGTCGGCAGGGGGCGGGGTGGCGTCGACGGCGCCCAGGACGCGGTCGACCACGAGACCCTCCAGTTCCTCGCGGTCGGCCACGTAGCGGTAGAGCCCCATCGGGCTCATGGCGAGTTCCTTGGCGACGGTGCGCATCGAGAGGCCGGCCAGGCCGTCGCGGTCGATGACGGCGAGGGCGGCGAGGGCCAGTTGTTCGAGGGTGAGGGAGCGAGGTCGAGGCATGGCGGTTGACAGCGTACGCCCTACGCTTACGCTGTTGAGCATACGCCGTACGCTTACGTGTGCGGTCAGGCCCCGCAAGGAAGGTGTCCCATGCGCGCACCCCGTACCTCGCCGCTGCCCCCCGTCTCCCGAAGCCGACTGGAACCCGGCCGCAGCGTGCCCTCCCGGACCCTGCAGCCGGTCCTCGGCCCCCCGCTGACCCTCCCGGACCCCGAACGGCTCACCCATGTCCAGTTCCGGCGCTTCGCCGGCTGCCCGGTCTGCAACCTCCACCTGCGGTCGGTGGTCCTGCGGCACGAGGAGATCGAGCGCGCCGGAATCCGGGAGGTGGTGCTCTTCCACTCGCCCGCCGAGGAACTGCGCGAGCACGTGAGCCATCTGCCGTTCGCCGTGGTCGCCGATCCCGACAAGCTGCTGTACGCCGAGTTCGGAGTGGAGGCCCACCGCAAAGCCCTGCTCGACCCGCGCGCCTGGCCGGCGATCGTCCGCGCCGTGCTCAGCGGCGTCGGAGACCTGCTCAGGGGCAGGGGACGGCTGCCGGCGACCGTACAGCCGGGCGGCAGGATCGGCCTCCCGGCCGACTTCCTCGTCACGCCCGGCGGCCGGATCGCCGCCGTGAAGTACGGCGAACACGTCTACGACCAGTGGTCGGTCGACGAACTCCTCGGCCACGCGGCGCAGCTCAGGACGGTCGGCTGACCCCTAGGGGGTGTCTTTCGGATCCTGCCGGGCTCGCGGCCGTGGACGGGCGAAGGTCACGGCTTCCAGGCCACCCGGTGCTCCTCCAGGTGGGAGAGGACCGCGTGGTTGGCCTCCCAGCCGTCGGGGAACGAGACCACGGCCCCCAGCTGGACCGGATCGGTCGAGGGGTGCTCGTCTAGCAGTTCCGCCACGCCCGCACGGCACACCACCACGCACGCGTGCCGGTGCCGGGAGGCCAGCACGCACAGCCGGCCCGTCTCCAGGTGGAAGGCCGTCGCGTCCGGGCGTCCGGACAGCGGGTGCAGGACGACCGTCACGTCGTACTCACGTCCCTGCAGCCGGTTCGCGGTGTCCACCGTCACGCCCGTCACGCCGAGGTCCGCGAGCGCCGCACGGACCGCCGCCGCCTGGTCGCGGTGGGCGGTGCCGACCGCGATCCGGTCCGGGGCCAGCGGCACCGGGGTCTCCGAACGCTCCGAGACCGCCGCCCCGCGCCGGTCCAGGAGCCTGCGCACCACCAGGGCGACCGCGCCGACGGCCTCGGGATCGGTGCGCGGGGTGTGCCGGGCGGGCAGTTCGAGCAGGCCCCAGCCCGACTCCGCCGCCTCGTCGAGGACCCGGTCGGGCCCCGAACCGTCCGACGCCACCCCGAAGGACAGCCTCCGGTCCCCGTGCCCGGTGCCGCTGCGGAACGGCGTGTACGGATAGAAGGCGTCCGAGACCAGCGGCGCCGCCGAGGCGGGCAGCCGCCATGACACCGGAAGGCGGTGCTGCGGCAGCTCCGGGTTGTGCGCGAGCAGCGTGGAGACCGCGCTCGCCGACGGGTCGTACGCGAGCCCCGCCCACTGCTCCGCGGCCACCACCGAGAACGGGTCGAGCTGCCCGGGGTCGCCCACGAACAGCGCCCGCTCGAACAGCCCGGCGACGGCGAGCAGCGCGTCCGAACGCATCTGGTACGCCTCGTCGACGATCGCGTGCGCCCAGGGCTCGACGTTCTTCACGTGCCCCCATTTGGCGGCCGTGGAGATCACCACCGGAAGCCCGGTCAGCTCACCGGCCTTCGCCGACTTCCGTACGTTCTCCAGGTCGTCGAGCGCCTTGTCGTACGGGTCGCTGTCGTTGGAGTGCAGCCGGCCCACCTGGAGCTCCGGCTCCTTCTCGGCCAGCCGCAGCACCAGGTCGTCCACCTGCGCGTTCGTCTGGGCGACCACCATGAGGGGGCGTCCGGCGGCGGCCAGTTCGAGCGCGGCCCGCACCACGAGCGTCGACTTCCCCGCACCCGGCGGGGAGTCCACGACGACACCCCGCGAGGTGCCGTGCAGGGTGTCCGCCAGGATGGCGTCCGTCGCCCGCCCGGCCTCGGCGGAGGGATCGAAGGTCCCCGGCGCGGTATCGATCGGGCTCACAGCACGTCCTCGGGGGTCACGGCGTCGGGCAGTTCCACGGCGTCCGTCCGGGGCGGACCGCCGTGCGTCCAGGGCGTCTCCTCGGCGTCCGGCAGCTGCGGCCCGACCCGCTGGTCGTGCTCGAACAGCGTCCAGGCGATCCGCTCGCCCTTCTCCGGCACCGAACCCTCCGCGGGCTCCTTCGAACGGCCCATCCGGTCCAGCACCCGAAGCAGCAGCGAGCCGTCCTCCTCGTACCGCACGAACTCCGCCGTCTGCGGCTTCCCGTCCAGCGAGCGGTACACCCGCGTCCTCTCGCCCAGGTGCGGCCGGTCCTCCGTGCGGACCGTGAGGAGCGGGCGCGGCGCGGGCCGCTTCGACTCCGTCCACGCCATCGTCACCTCGGTCACCTCGGCCGCGAACGCCTCGCCCGCGAGCCTCCGCCCCGCGAGCACCAGCGGATCGTCGAGCGCCTCGTGCGCCTCCAGCTGGCCCTGCGCCTGCTCGCGGGCCGCGAGCTTCCGGGCCGCCGTCACGGCGTCGTCCCGGCGCGGCTGCGGCGGCTCGCCCGCCGTGACCCGGTCGCGGTGGGCGGTGAACGACCAGCGGTCCCGGGTCCAGCGGTCCTCGACCCTGGCCCCCTCGGGCAGCTCCCGCAGCAGGTCGATCGCCCGCCAGACGCCGTCCCAGGTCGGCCTGAGCTGGGAGACGACCAGCCGGCGCAGCTCCCGCTCGGCCCGGTGCAGTTCGCCGAGGCCGATGTCGGCCGCCTCCCCGTCCTGCGCGGCGCCGATCGCCTGCCGGGCCCGGTCGTACAGCTCGATCGCGGGCGCGAGGAGCTTGTTGTCGAAGGCCGGGTCCGTGGCAGGACCGGCCGGCGGGCACAGCAACTGGCCCTGGGAGTCCCGGCCCGTCTCTGCCCGCAGCGCCGCCTCCGCGCCCGGCTCCCCGTCGTGGGGATCGATCCACGCGAGCAGCGCGCCCAGATGCTGGTCCTCCAGGGAGGACTGGCCCGTCGCCCAGTGCCGGTTGAGCAGGTCGGTCGCCGCGAGCAGCAGCGAAGAACCGGGCACCCGCGCCCGGTCGCCGAAGTGCGTCAGCCAGCGCCCGAGCAGCGGAACGCGCGGCGGCGCGGGGAACGGCGTCTCCGGATCCTGCTCGGCCGTCCGCCGGAACCGCGTGGAGCGCCCGAGCAGCCGTACGTACTCGACGCCGGCCCGGCTCGGCACGATCAGCTGAGGCGCGTCCGCGCACAGCTCGACCTCGACCTTCACCTTCTTGCCGGTCTCGGGGTCGACCTCGCTCTTCTCCGCCGCCTCGACGACGTCCGCGAACGAGTCGACGTACGGCAGGACCTCCTCCGCCAGGTCGGCGAGGAACGCGAACCGCAGGTCACGGTCGCGGGGCTGGGCGACCACCAGGAGCCGGGGCTCCTCGCGGTCGGTGCCGACCAGGGCGCCGAGCGGGGCGCCCGCCTCACCGGCCGTCGTCAGCGGCACGAGGACGAGGGGCCGCTCGGAGACCCGGCGGTGCCGGACGGTCGCCAGGGGTTGCGCCCGGCCCGACTCGACGGCCTCCATCCGGGCCAGCGTGGAGATCAGCGACATGCGGGGGCCTTCCGGGGCGCGACGCGGGAACGACGGGTCAGCAGGGGCATTCGACGCTCTCCCGGGACACTCGGGCGGGCGCCGACTCCAGCGCCTCCACCCGCAGCGCCCGTGCCCTGCGCAGTGCCGCCACCGCCGGGTCCTCCGGGTCGCCCTCCTCGCCGCGCGCCGCCGCGAGGACCGCGCCGACCGTCGCCAGGCCGCCCAGCTCACCCCGTACCGAACGCCCCAGGGTCTCCACGGCGCCCGCCTCCCGGGCCCGCGACCGGCAGTGGAAGGCCAGCTCGCAGGCGGCCAGGCACTCCGGCGCGTACTGATGGGGTACGGACTCCACGGCCGCCGTCAGCTCCGCGGGCGAGCGCTCCGCCACGTCGAAGCTCGTGCCCTCCGGCAGGGCGTCCGCGATCTCGTCGATCCGGGTCAGCCGGGCGAGCTGGCGCCGGGTGACCGAGCGCTGCTTGCGCACGTCGACGACCGACGCCGTCGGTACGTTCGAGAAGTCCTTCGGGCAGACGAGCAGCACCGAATGCGCGACCCGGGCGCCCTCCGTGCGGGCCGCCACCCGCTCAAGGGCGAGGACGTACACCGCGGCCTGGCGGGCCGCCGCGCCCACCTTCGACGCGTCGGCCGCGCCGTCGACCATCGGGAACGACTTGATCTCCACGACCGTCCACCCGCCGTCGGGACGGACCACCACCGCGTCCGGCTCCAGGTACACAGGGGAACCCGCCACCTCCAGGGCGAGCAGCGGATGGTCGAGCAGCGCCCACTCGCCGGCCCCGGTCGCCTCCCGCAGGGCGAGCGCCGTGCGCGCCACGCGCCCCTCGGGCCCGGCCGCCGCCAGATCGGGCACGGAGACGACCCCCGGCTCCTCGACGCCGATCAGGCGCAGCAGCTCGCGGCCGCCGTCCGCCTTGACCTTCGCCTCGAAGGAGTTGCCCCGGACGATCGCGAACTGCGACTGCCCGAAGGGGGCCGGCGAACCGAGCTTCGCGGCGAGCACGGACTTGTCGACCCCGGCGCCGTCGAGCAGGGCCCGCCGCCGGCAGCCGGGGTTCGCGGCGAGCGCCGCGAGTGCCCTCGCGTCCAGCGGACGGGGCGGATTGGCCGGTCCGCGCAGCTCAGCGAGCCGCGCTCGACGTGTCGTCCGCGGTGTGGGTGACAGACCGCTGTCCAGGGATGCGCTCACCCGTGGAAGTCTCGCATCCGCCACTGACAACCGGAGGCGCTTCCGCCGTTCCGCGCCGCCGCGGCACGTACAGGGTGAGCATCAGACCGGCGCCCATCACCGCCGCACCGGCGACGGCGTCGAGCAGATAGTGATTGGCCGTCCCCATCACGACGAGCGTGGTGAGCAGCGGATACGCCACCCCCAGGGCCCTGAGCAGCGGCGTCCGCCCGTACCGCCACAGCATCACCCCGCACCACAGCGCCCAGCCGACGTGCAGGCTGGGCATGGCCGCGTACTGGTTCGTCAGACCGCCGAGACCGCGCGGCGCGCTGGCCTCGCCGCCCCACCAGCCGTACGCGCTGAAGTGCGCCATCGTGTCCGTGAAGCCGTGCGCCGGGTCGAGCAGCCTCGGCGGGCAGGTGGGCAGCAGCGTGAAGCCGACGAGACCGAGCAGGGTGGAGACCATCAGCCAGGTGCGGGCGGCCCGGTAGTGCGCCGGACGGCGGCGGAAGAGCCAGACCAGGACCGCCGGGGTGACGAGGTAGTGCAGGGAGGCGTACGCGAAGTCCGCGGGGATCCCGAGCGCGGGGACGCTCGTGAAGAGCCGGTTCAGCGGATGCTCGGCGTCGATCCCGAGGCTCTCCTCGAGGCGCAGGATCGCGAGGCCGTGGTCGACCGCCGAGGCCTCGTCGCCCCGCACGAGCAGCCGTCCGCCGGAGTAGGCGGCGTACACGACGGCGACCAGCGACAGTTCGGCCCACCAGCGTGGTCTGTGCATCGAAGAAGTTCCCCCCGGACGGTGACGGCCCCGGGGAGGGGACGCCGAAGGCCCCCGGAGGGTTGCCCGGACGTCACCCCGAATCCACGTGGGCGATGATGGGAGAGGCACGTCCGCACCGTGAAACCCCTGGAGCGTCCTTCCCATGGCACCGCGCATCCTGCTCGCCCGGCACGGCCAGACCGAGTGGTCACTTCTCGGCCGGCACACCGGCAGGACCGACATCCCGCTGCTCGACGAGGGGCGGCGCGGCGCGAAGCTGCTCGGCGAGCGCCTGCACCGCGGCCCCTGGCAGGGGCTGCCCGGCATGGAGGTGCGCACCAGCCCGCTGGTCCGCGCGAGCGAGACCTGCGCACTGGCCGGCTTCGGCGACCGGGCCGAGCCCTGGGACGCGCTGATGGAGTGGGACTACGGGGCGTACGAGGGGATGACCCCGCCCGAGATCCAGGCCGTCCAGCCCGGCTGGTTCATCTGGCGGGACGGCGTCCCCGACGGCGAGACCCTGGCGCAGCTGTCGGACCGCGCCGACGAGGTCGTGAACTGGGCCCGCTCGGCCGACCGCGACGTGCTCGTCTTCGCGCACGGGCACATCCTGCGTTCGATCGGCGCCCGCTGGCTCGGGGAGGACGTGTCCTTCGCGTCCCGCATCCGTCTCGACCCGACGAGCCTCTCCGTCCTGGGCTGGGCGTACGGCGCCCCGGCGGTCGAGCGCTGGAACGACACCGGCCACCTGGAGCAGTAGCGGCCGGAGGGCCTCAGTACGCGGCGAGCACCCGGCGGGTCTCGGCGAGCATCCCGCGGACCCGGGCCGAGGCGATGCCGTCCAGGGAGTCCACCACCCGCTTCGCCTCCGCCGCGGCCTCGTCGGGGCGCCCGGCGTGCGCCAGGTCCTTGGCGAGGTGGGCGCGGTAGAGCGCCAGGTTCCGGGCGAAGTACGGATTCTGCAGGACCGTGGCCCGGTGGGCGTGCCGTGACGCCCGGCCCCACTCGCCGAGCGCCGACCAGCACTGGGCCTCCAGGGCCTCGCGCTCCGGCTCGCCGAAGAACGACATCCACTCGGGGTCGCCGTCGGCCGGGCCCCGGTCGAAGAAGCCGTGGGCGCGGCCGAGGGCCTGCTCGCAGGCGGAGCGGTCGCCGAGCCCCGCCCACGCGCCGGCCTCGCGCAGCGACAGCAGGGACAGCAGCCGGGCCGAGTCCAACGGCTGGGCGGCCCGCAGGCCCGCCTGCGCCGCCCGTACCGCCTCGCGGTACCGGCCGGTGTCCCTGGCCAGGAACGACGTGTTGCAGAAGGCGTGCGCCTCCAGGGCCGCGTTGCCCGACACGCGCGCGGTCGCGAGGGCTTCGGCGTAGTGCGAGCGCGCGTCCTCGTGCCGCCCCGAGTCGTGGGCCAGCCAGCCCACGGAGAGGGAGAGTTCGCCCGCGCCCGCGTGGAGCCGGTCCTCGGTGGAGCGGCGGGTCATGGTGCCCGTGTCGAGCAGCGCGTACGCGGCGCGCAGCGGCTGGGCGGCGACCTTGTAGAGCCCGTCGGCACCGTGCCGGTCGTCGAGCAGCCGGATCTGCCGTACGGCGTCCTCGACGGCCCGCACCTCGGACTCGCCGATCCGGTGGGTGCCGCGGGGGGCGGGGATCGCGACGGCGGGGCCGCCGAGTCCCAGCGAGGCGGTCGCCAGGGTGGCGGAGCCGCTCGCAATGAATGCGCGACGCAGCACGTCGCTCTCCTCATCGTTCCGGGTGGTGATGGCGGCGGGAGGCGCTGTCCCGGCCGGGACGGCCTGCCGCCGGCCGCGTACCGTCTCCCGCGCGGAGAACCCCAGGTCGGCGAGGCCGAGTCCGGGGAACATGTGCAGGAAGACCCGCTCGTACGCGTAGTTGGGGCAGCGGATCTCTCCCGCTTCCACACGCCCGATGTAGCGGGCGTCGCACGCGACCTGTTCGCCGATCTCCCGCGCCGCCCGGCGGACGGCCGCGGCGAACTCCGCCGGCGAGTGCGGTCCGCGGAGCCGGCGGAAGGCGAGATTGGGAACTGCCCGTGACATCGTCATGGCCGAGCCCTCTCCTGAGCTGCCGGGTGGTCCGGCGGCAAGAACGTACCTGCTGTGACCGGATGCGTACGCAGAGTTTGGCTACAAATCGGATATCTCGCCTGCGATCTGCCATGAACTGCCATCCTTTGCGGCGGCATGGCGCCGTAGCCGTTGACGCGCACGGGCGTTGAACCGTAAGGGAGAGACGGAACGTGTCTCCTCAGGAGCGAGGAGGGGTCCCCATGTCGGAGATCGGTTCGCAGTCGGCCACGTGGCACGCGCCCGCCCCGGACGCCGACGGGCCCAAGCCCGCCGCCGGACCCTGGGACCTGGTGACTGTCCCCGTCCGGCAGGGCCTGGAGGCCGTGGACATCCTGCGGCGCGGTGCCGCCCCCTCCGTCGGGCCCGTCGTGCACGACGGCACCTGCGACACCCTGGGCTTCCTGGTCCCGCCGGGCACCGCCGCCGCCTGGGACATGCCCGGCAGCGCCTGTACGGGGACCTCGGGGCGCGGCTTCCGCCTCCCCGAGCTGCCGGAGCTGCCGGAACTGCCCGACCCGGCAGGGGACGCGCCCCGCCCGGCCTGCTGGCTGCTGCCCCCGGGGGACACCGACCCCGTCACCGACCCCGTCGTCCTGCGCGAGGCGCTCGGCGAGGCGGCCCGGCTCATCGAGGCGGCCGACGGCTGCCACTGAGCCCCCAGGGGTGTCCTGCCGGTCAGGCCGGGCTCCCCTGGTCCCGGATGCACCGATAATGGGCCCGTGGCCAGGAACAAGCAGCGCGAGCGGGCGGCCGCCGCCCCCGTCGTCGAGACCGTCGACGGCGGTCTCGCCGAACTCATACCCGACCGGGAACGCCCGCGCGCCTGGACGCTCCTCATCGACGGCGCGCCGCAGTCCCACGTGGACCTCGACGACCCGGCGCACCTCTCCTTCGAGTACCAGCGGCGCCTCGGCCACATCGCCGACCTCGCCGCCCCGCCGAACCGGCCGCTCCAGGTCGTGCACCTCGGCGGCGGCGCCTTCACCCTCGCCCGGTACGTCGCCGCGACCCGGCCCCGCTCCACCCAGCAGATCGTGGAACTCGACGGGCTCCTCGTGCAGCTCGTCCGCAGGGAACTGCCGCTCGACAGCGCGGCCCGCGTCCGGGTCCGCTCCACCGACGCCCGCGCCGGCCTCGCCAAGGTCCAGGACGGCTGGGCGGACCTGGTCATCGCCGACGTGTTCAGCGGCGCCCGCACCCCGGCCCACCTGACCAGCACCGAGTTCCTCGCCGAGGTGCGAAGGGTGCTGCGCCCCGGCGGCTTCTACGCGGCCAACCTGGCCGACGGGCCGCCGCTGACCCATCTGCGCGGCCAGATCGCCACGGCCGCCGCCGTCTTCCCCGAGCTGGCGCTCACCGCCGACCCGACGGTGCTGCGCGGGCGCCGCTTCGGCAACGCGGTGCTCCTCGCCTCCGACCGGGAGCTCCCGGTGGCCGAACTGACCCGCCGGGTCGCCACCGACCCGCACCCGGGCCGGGTCGAACACGGTCGGGCGCTCGCCGACTTCGCGGGGGGAGCGGCGCCCGTCACCGACGCGAGCGCCAAGCCCTCACCCGCACCGCCGCCGACCGCCTTCCAGTGACGGCGGCGGCCTCAGGGCCTGTCTCCTGGAGCAGGCTCTAGGCGGCGCGATCCTCGATCTCCACGCGGGGCGCGGTGTCGTGCCAGACGCAGAAGACGGAGAGTTCACGGCCGTCCGCGGTGAAGGTGACCCGGATCCAGGACGGCTGCTTCCACACCTGCATCTGCCAGCCGGCCGCCGGGGTCGCCGAGACCAGTTCGGCCGAGGTCTCCCCGAGGTCGAAGGTGACCCGGCCGCCGTCCACCGTGTAGGTCTTCACGTTCGAGTCGTTCGAGTCGTCCGATGCCGTACCGCCGGCGGCCGGGGTGGTGGCCGGGGGAGCCTCGGTCGTCGGCTTCGCCGTCCGTGAGGGGGTCGCCGTCGGGGCGGCGGGGGTCGTGGCCGTGTCGCTCGGCACGGGCTTCGTCGTCAGCGGCGCGGAGGGCTCGGTCGTCCCGGGCCGCCGGGTCGACGAGGTCAGCGGATCGCTGCCCGCCGAGACCCGGTCGGCGGTGCCGCCGGCCGGGAGGGGCAGTGCGCGCGGGGGGTCGTACACCGTGCCGGACAGCACCGTGTGCACTCCCCACCAGGACAGGGTGACCGCCGCGCCGGTGGCGAGCGACCAGGCCAGGGCGTGAACGAGTCCTCTTCGCATCCGGGCCATACTGCACCACACCGAGGGGACTCGTACGGGAGGGTGGTCCGTACCTGCCCTCACCCGAATGGCGTACGGTGCCGCCCATGGCAAGTGTGCTCGTGGTCGAGGACGACCAGTTCGTGCGCTCGGCCCTCATCCGGCAGCTGTCCGAGGCCTCCCACACCGTACGGAGCGTCGGCACGGCCCTGGAGGCGCTGCGCGAGGTCGCCCATTTCCGTTTCGACGTGGTCGTCCTGGACCTCGGACTGCCCGACCTGGACGGGTCCGAGGCCCTCAAGATGCTGCGCGGAATCACCGACGTACCGGTGATCATCGCGACCGCCAGGGACGACGAGGCGGAGATCGTACGGCTCCTCCACGCCGGGGCCGACGACTACCTGGTGAAGCCCTTCTCCGTCGACCACCTCTCGGCCCGGATGGCCGCCGTCCTGCGCAGGGCGCGCTCGACCGCGGGCGAGCTACCGCCGTCCCGGGTGATCAGGGTCGGCGGGCTCACCGTCGACCCGCTGCGCCGTCAGGCGGAGCTGGACGGGACGCCGTTGGACCTGACCCGGCGCGAGTTCGACCTGCTGGCCTTCCTCGCCGGGCGGCCCGGTGTCGTCGTCCCGCGCAAGGAGCTGCTCGCCGAGGTGTGGCAGCAGTCCTACGGGGACGACCAGACCATCGACGTGCATTTGTCATGGCTGCGACGCAAATTGGGTGAAACGGCCGCCCGGCCCCGCTATCTGCACACCCTGCGCGGAGTCGGCGTGAAGCTGGAGCCGCCCCGGACGCCGGAGCAGGCCCCGGGACAGCCGCCCGGCCGGCCGTCGGAGCCGCGGCCGTGAGATGGGCCCTCGTCAAGGTGTCGCTCGCCGTCACCGCCATGGTCGTCGTCGCCTTCGCCGTACCCCTCGGACTCGTCGTCAAGGAGATGGCCCGCGACCGGGCCTTCTCCAACGCCGAACGGCGGGCCGCCGGCCTCGCCCCCGTCCTCGCCATCACCACCGACCGCGACGAACTCGACAAGGCCGTCGCCACCACCGAGGACGGGCCCGCCGGACGGCTCGCCGTCCACGTACCCGCCGCCGAACCCGGCACCACCGACCTGGAGATCGGCACCCGGCGGGCCACCGACGAGGACCTCGCGACCACCCGCGGGCTCGGCCGCGCCACCATCGCCGACGTCCCCGGCGGCTTCGCGCTGCTCCAGCCCACCGCCCTCAGCAGCGGCAAGGTCGCCGTCCTCGAACTCTTCGTCCCCGAGGGCGAGGTGTCCAACGGCGTCGCCACCGCCTGGCTGGTCCTCGCCGGAGTCGGCATCGCCCTGATCGTCGGCTCCGTCGCCGTCGCCGACCGGCTCGGCGTCCGGATGGTCCGGCCCGCCCAGCGGCTCGCGGGCGCCGCCCACGACCTCGGCGAGGGCAGGCTCGGCGCGCGCGTCCCCGAGGAGGGGCCGCCCGAACTCAAGTCGGCCGCCGTCGCCTTCAACTCCATGGCCGACCAGGTCGTCCAACTGCTCGCCAACGAGCGGGAACTCGCCGCCGACCTGTCCCACCGGCTGCGCACCCCGCTCACCGTCCTCCGGCTCAACGCCGCCTCGCTGGGCTCCGGGCCGGCCGCCGACCAGACCAGGGCGGCCGTCGAACAGCTGGAACGCGAGGTCGACATCATCATCCGCACGGCCCGCGACGCGAAGCCGCAGACCCAGGCGACCGGCCCCGGCGCGGGCTGCGACGCCGCCGAAGTGGTGCGCGAGCGGATGGACTTCTGGTCGGCGCTCGCCGAGGACGAGGGCCGCCGGGTCCGGATCGCGGGCGTCGAACGCCCGGTCCGCATCCCGGTCGCCCGCCCCGAACTCGTCGCCGCGCTCGACGCCCTGCTCGGCAACGTCTTCCGGCACACCCCCGAGGGCACCGCCTTCTCGATCGACCTCCACAACGGCGACGACGCCGTCATCGTCCTGGTCTCCGACGCGGGCCCCGGCATCGCCGACCCCGCCGCCGCGCTCGCCCGCGGCAACAGCGGCGGCAGGGACGGCTCCACGGGCCTCGGCCTCGACATCGTGCGGCGCATGGCGGAGAGCACCGGCGGCGACGTCGCCATCGGCCACTCCGTCCTCGGCGGCACGGAGGTGCGCATCTGGATCGGGCTCGACGGGCGCCGCTCGGGCGGCGCGGGACGCCGGGACCGGCGCCCGGCCCGCCGCAGGCGCGGGGGTACGGGCGCCCGCCGGGCCGCCGACGGCTGAGCTCCTGTGGCAAGTGAACCTTTCGTGGTTCCGATGCCCTCCTTAAGCGGACCCTAAGGATCCCCGCCCGCGCCCCCGGACGCCCTTTTGTCCGTTTTCCAGTCGCTAGCGTGCTGCCGCACCCCCTCCCCACTCCCCAGTACGCAGAGGCAGGCACGCGATGGGCACCAGTTCGCACCGGCGCAGGGCGAGCACCAGGACCAAGGCCGTCGGAGCCGTCGTCGCCGCGGCGGTCGTCGGCGGCGCCGTCTTCGCGCTCACCGGTACGGCCCAGGCCGCGGCCGTCGGCGCCGCGTACACCCGGACGAGTTCCTGGACCGGTGGCTACACCGGGCAGTACGTCGTCACCAACGAGACCTCCACCGCCCAGTCCGACTGGACCCTGGAGTTCGACCTCCCGGCCGGCACGACCGTCGGCTCCCTCTGGAACGGCGAGCACACCGTCTCCGGCCGCCACGTCACCGTGAAGCCCGCGAGCTGGAACAAGCAGCTGGCCCCCGGCGCGTCCGTCACCGTCGGCTTCGTCACCTCCGCGACCGGAGAGGCGGGCGACCCGGCGAACTGCCTCATCAACAAGGCCACCTGCTCCGTCGGGGGCGCCACCCCCACCCCCAGCGGCCGCCCCACCGAGCAGCCCACCGCCACGGCCTCCCCCTCGGCCACCACCAGCCCCGAGCCGACCGCCACGGCCACCACGAGCCCGAAGCCGACCGCCACCACGACCACGGCGCCCCCCACCGCCACCCCCACCCCGACGCCCACCGCCACGGCGACCGGAGCCCCCGCCGGCTCCGCGAAGTACGCGCCCTACGTCGACACCTCGCTCTACCCGACGTACGACCTGCTCGCGACCGCCGACGCCACCGGCGTGAAGGAGTTCAACCTCGCCTTCATCACCTCCGGCGGCTCCTGCGCCCCGCTGTGGGGCGGGGTCACCGGCCTCGGAGACGACAAGGTCGCCGCCCAGATAGGCGCCCTGCGCGCCAAGGGCGGTGACGTCCGCGTCTCCTTCGGCGGCGCCGCGGGGCACGAGCTGGCCCTGAACTGCTCCTCCGCCTCGGCGCTCGCCGCCGCGTACGGCAAGGTCATCGACCAGTACCGGCTCACCAAGGTCGACTTCGACGTCGAGGGCGCGGCCCTGCCGGACACCGCCGCCAACACCCGCCGCTCGCAGGCCATCGCCCAGCTCCAGAAGTCCCACCCCGGCCTGAACGTCTCCTTCACCCTGCCGGTCATGCCCGAGGGCCTCACCCAGCCGGGTGTCGACCTGCTCGCCGACGCGAAGCGGAACGGGGTCCGCGTCGACGCCGTCAACATCATGGCGATGGACTACGGCCCGGCGTACAGCGCGGACATGGGCACCTACGCGATCCAGGCCGCGACAGCGACCCAGGCCCAGATCAAGGGCGTCCTCGGGCTCTCCGACGCCGCCGCCTGGAAGGCCGTCGCCGTCACCCCGATGATCGGCGTCAACGACGTCACCACCGAGATCTTCAAGGTCGAGGACGCCACCCAGCTCGTCGACTTCGCGCGGTCCAAGGGCATCGGCTGGCTGTCGATGTGGTCCTCGACCCGGGACAAGCAGTGCGCCGCCGGCGCCGTGAACCACGCCGACGCCACCTGCTCCTCGATCCTCCAGCAGCCCCTGGCCTTCACGAAGGCCTTCGCCGCCTACACGTAGGCATGCCCCCCGAGTCCCCCCACACCGCGCGCCCCGGCCGGAACCACCCCACCGCCGACCGGGGCGCGCACCCCCTTCCCCCGTGCCTCCGTCTAGGCCTTCGTGGCCTTCCACTCCTCCGCGTAGTCGTCGAAGATCGCCCGCAGGTGGTGGCCGATCTTCAGGTAGTCCAGGTCGTCCAGGTTGGCGAGCGAGACCCGGACCGACCACTCGGGGCCGTCGAAGCCGCCGCCGTTGAGGAGGACGACGCTGGTCTGCTCGGCGAGCCGGAACAGCGGGTCGACCGGCTCGTAGTTCTTCTCCAGGAAGTCCGCGAAGTCCTTCCCGTGCACCCGCTCGGCCTCCGCGATGAGGTCGAGCTCGATGTAGTAGCCGGCCCGCGCGGGGTCATCGGCGATCTTCATCTGGGCGCCTTCGAGCAGCAGGTCGAGGCGCTGCCGGACGATGGCCCGGATCCTCCGCTTGTACGCCTGGCCCTCCTCCAGCATGTCGAAGAGGGAGAAGAGCGCCATCATGACCTGCTGGGGGAGCGAGAGCCCCGCCGTGTGGTTGAGGGCGACCTGACGGGAGTCGGCCACCAGACGGTCGATGAACCGGATCTTCTCCGGTTCGAGGCTCAGCGTCCCGTACCGCTTGTCCAGACGGTCCTTCTCGGCCTGCGGCAGGTTCGCCAGCATCTCGTCGATGACGTTGTCGTCGTTGAGGCCGATGACGCCGAGCCGGTGGCCCGTGCAGCCGTAGTGCTTGGAGTACGAGTACACGAGGAGCGTGTTGCGCGGCAGGTCGGCGGCGAGCGAGCGGAAGCCCTCGACGAACGTGCCGTACACGTCGTCCGTGACGATCAGCAGGTTCGGGTTCGGGCCGGCGACGATGTCCTTGATCTGGTTCGTCACCCGCTCGCTCATCGCGAGCGACGGCGGGTTGGACGGGTTGACGACGCAGACCAGCTTCACCGACGGGTCGGCCAGCTTCTCGACCTCCTCGGCCGGGTAGCGCCACTCGCGCACACCGGTCTCGGTGAAGAGGCTCGCGTTGACGGTGACGACGTCGAACTCGTACGCGTCGAGCTCGGGGATCTCGATGTACGGGGTGAAGACCGGCACCATCAGGGCGATCCGGTCACCCTTCCTCAGGATCCCGTTCTTCGTCAGGGAGTCGAAGATGTAGCACATGGCGGCCGTGCCGCCCTCGGTCGCGAACAGCGACAGGTTTCCGGCCGGCGGCCGCTTGTCGAACATCTCGTCGTCGACGTAGCCGCGGACGATCTGCTCGGTGTGCGTGAGGATCCGGTCCGGTACGGGGTAGTTGTCGCCGATCGAGCTGTCGGTCAGCTCGTGCACGAAGGCGTCCTTGTCGAAGCCGAAGCGCTCGACCGCGTACTCCACGCAGTCCTGGAGGAGTTCGATCCCCGGCAGGTCCGGGTGCTGCCGTACGAAGGTGTCGAAGCGGGCGCCCGAGCCGGGGAGCTCCGGCATGCCGCCGAGGTTGTCGGCGGTCCACACGCGGCGCGACTCGGAGAGCGCGAAGTAGCCGAGCGCGTGGAAGGCCTCGCGGGGGCCGGTGGCGACCCAGTTCGGGTTGCCGCGGCCCGCGTTGAGCATCTGCGTCTGCGACTTGTCCTTCTGGCCGGGCTTGTCGGCCTGCGCGGCCTGCGCGATCTGGATGAACTTGTCCTTCAGCTCGAACGGCGAGAGCTGCGCGAAGGACTGGATCTGCTCACGGGTGAAGGTGGTCTTGGGCACGGGGCGTCCTTAGTGGTGGAGGATGACGATCACGGCGCCCCAGATGGTCAGCAGGACGTTGCCCACCGCGTAGGGGATCGTGTAACCGAGCGTCGGGATCTGGGACCTGGACTGTTCGTTGATCGCGCCGATCGCCGCGGTCGTCGTCTGGCCGCCGGCCAGGACGCCCATCAGGATCGGGAAGCGGTCTCCATGAGGTTTTTTCGAGCGGACATGCGGCTTCATCCGGTGAGGGAATCGAATCCGTGACCGCGCTGTGGAGCAGCGCAGCACCGGCCTGAAACGTGACCTACCGTCAGAAGTGGTAGCGTTTTGGTTGTGAATAGGGGAGATCGACGGGAGTCGCTGAACCTTCGCGTGCCCCCGGATGTGAAGCGGCAGGTCGAGGAGTACGCCCACCGGGCGGGTATCTCGATCAACGCGGCGGCGTGTGTTCTCCTCGCCGATGGCCTGCGCCTTGAGCGGAGACGCCAAGGGTGATCCGCGCCTACAAGTTCCTGTTGCGTCCTACGGTCCGCCAAGCCCAGTCCCTGCGCGAGATGCTTGCTGACCACCGATCCCTGTACAACGGCGCGCTTCGGGAACGTCGAGGCGCCTGGCGGCACTCTTCGAAGACGAGTGTCACGTACGGCGGCCAGTCCGCGCAGCTCAAGGAGATCCGGGCGTTCGACCCCGAGCGTCAGGGCCGCTGGTCCTTCAGCTCGCAGCAGGCAACCTTGCGCCGTCTGGACAAGGCGTTCGCCGCGTTCTTCCGCCGGGTCAAGAGCGGCGAGAATCCCGGCTACCCCCGGTTCAAGGGCGTCGGGCACTTCGACACCGCCATTTTCCCAAGAGACGGGGACGGGTGCCGCTGGGACTCCACCCCCAACGATCCGCAGACCCGCGTCCGCCTGCAAGGCGTCGGGCACGTCCGTGTGCACCAGCACCGACCCGTGAAGGGCCGAGTGAAGACGATCGCGGTCAAGCGGGAGGGGAGCCGTTGGTACGTGATCCTCTGCTGCGACCAGGTCCCCACCGAGCCGCTGCCGGCCACGGGCGCGGCCGTCGGCATCGACATGGGCGTCACCCACTTCCTGACCACCTCCACCGGCGAGCACATCGTCAACCCTCGATTCCTCCAAGCGGCCGCCGAAAGCCTCGCCGAGGCGCAGCGGAACCTGGCGACGTTTCCCAAGCGCACCAAGCGGCGCACCAAGAAGCACCGAGCCGCCGCTCGCAAGGTCGCCAAGATCCACGCCAAGGTCCGGCGCCAGCGCCTGGACCACTCCCACAAGGCCGCCCTCGCGCTCGTTCGTAGCCACGACACGATCGCGCACGAGAAGCTGAACATCGCGGGTATGACCAAGAAGCCCGCACCCAAGCCCGACCCTGTGCGGCCCAGTGTGTTCCTGTCGAATCAGAGGGCTGCGAAGGCTGGACTCAACCGATCGATTCTCGACGCCGGTTGGGGGGTGTTCCTTGCGATCCTCGCCAACAAGGCTGAAAGTGCCGGTCGGGCTGTCATCGCCGTGGACCCCCGCAACACCTCCCGCATCTGTCCCTTCTGCGGGCATGTGTCGAAGGAGAACCGGGTCACCCAGGCGAATTTCCAGTGCACCGCGTGCGGCCACTCCGCCAACGCCGACCACGTCGGCGCACTGAACGTTCTCGACAGGGCCGGGCTGGTCCTCTGCGAAGCTGCCTAGCCAGCGACTCAGGAAGCCCGCCACTTCAGCGGTGGGCGGAGTCACGAACCACTGGGCGCCGGGTCCCGATCCCCTCATCCCCGTCACGCTCCGAGGATGCCGACCAGGAGCGGGCCGGTCAGCGGGAGCAGGAAGTTCGAGAGCGTGTACGTGATCGTGTAGCCGAGCATCGGGACCGAGCTCTGGGCCACCTGGGTGATCGAGGTGATCGCCGGGGTCGAGCACTGCTGGCCCGCGATGGCACCGATGAGCAGCGGCTTCTCGATCTTCAGCAGCTTGGTGCCGACGAACAGCGAGATCGTCGCCGGGATCAGGACCATCGCGATGCCCGCGAACGGCAGCAGCGCCCCGTACTCCTTGAGCAGCGGCCAGGCCTGCGGGCCCGACACCAGTCCCGTGCAGGCGATGAAGATCGCCAGGCCCATGTCCTTGAGGGTGGACGCGGCCTGCGGGGGGAAGGCGCCGAAGGTCTGCGTCCGGGAGCGGAACCAGCCGAAGAGCAGTCCGGAGATCAGACAGCCGCCGCCGGTGCCGAGCGACATCGGGACGTCGCCGAACTCGACCACGACCTGCCCGAGGAGCGAACCGGCGACGATGCCGAACCCCAGGTAGATGAAGTCGGTGGCGTCGTTCTTGACGACCGCGCCGACCTTGGAGGCCAGCTTGCCGAGGCCCGAGCGGGCGCCGACGAGGGTGAGGACGTCACCGCGGCCGACGACGGTCTCCGGAGTCGCGGGCAGGTGCTGCTCGTTGCGCAGCACGTCCGTCACGTACACCCCGCCGGAGGAGAACTCCGGGTGCTCCCTGGAGAGGGTGTCCAGGGACTTGCCGACCACGCCCTTGTCGGTGAGCGAGATCTGGGTGGTGGCGAGCGGGGTGTCCAGGCCGGGTACGGCCGGGGTCTCGGGCCCGATGACCCGACCCGCCTCGATGATGTTGGCCCGCCGGCCGACCGTGAGCACCAGGTCGGAGAGCGTCAGCTCGAAGTCGGGCGGGGGAGGGGTGAGGACCTTGCTGCCCCGCTTCACCGCCTCGACGGTGACCCGTCCGCCGAGCCGTCGTTCCAGGTCGCCGACCTTGGCGCCGTCCGCGAGCGTCACCAGGAACGTGCGGCCGACCATGCCGGGAAGCGCCTCCCGCTCGTCGTCCTCCAGGCCGCCGCCGGAGCCGCGCAACTTCTCCCAGAGTTCGCGCGAGGCGTCGCGGAGGTTGATCCGCAGCATCATCGGCATGATCTGGCTGGTGTAGATGACGATGGTGATGAGGCCGAAGAGGTAGCAGACGGTGTACGCGGTGGCCACGTGCCCCTGGTACTGGGTGATCTGCTCCTGCGTCAGGTCGGACAGCTTGCCGATGGCCTCGGTGGCCGTACCGACGACCGCCGACTCGGTGGCGGCTCCGGCGAGGATGCCGGCGGCGGTGCCGACGTCGAGGTCGAAGGCCTCCGCGAGGCCGAGGGCGATGCCGACGACACAGACGACCTCGATGAGGCAGAGGGTGAAGAAGCGCAGGCTCTTCTTGTTGAGGTTGGCGAAGAACTGCGGTCCCGCCATGTAGCCGAGGGAGAAGATGAACAGTGCGAAGAAGATCGTCTTCACGTCGTCGGAGACGGTGACCTTGCTCCAGGCGCCGACGAGCAGCGAGACGATGAGGGTGCCGCAGATGCCGCCGAGCGTGATGGGACCGACCCGGAGCTTGCCGACGAGATAGCCGGCCGCCAGGCAGAGGAAGAGGGCGAGTTCGGGATTGTCACGCAGGATCCCCATCCGCCCTCACCGCGCCCAAAAAGGGCTAAAAGTGAGGATATTGGACATAAGGGGACGCTAGCAGGGGGGCTGTTGGAGTGGATCACTCGTTCGCCTGAACGGGTGAGTGGGTGAACGGGCGAACGGGTGAGCGGGGGGCGGAGGGACGGAGGGACGGGAACGAGGGGCGCGCCACGTCCACGCGGGACTGGCCATGCGGGACCGTCCCATGCGGGACCGTCCCATGCGGGACCGTCCCATGCGCGACCGTCCCACGCGGGACCGTCCATGCGGCGGTCAGCCCTTCACCGCGCCCCGCATCACCCCGCCCACGATGTGCCGCCCGAACAGCGCCAGCACGACGAGCAGCGGCAGCGTCCCCAGCAGCGCCCCCGCCATCACCACCGACTGGTCCGGCACGTGGCCCCGCCCCAGACCCGTCAGCGCCACCTGCACCGTCGGGTTCCCGGCCTGGGTCAGCACGAGCACCGGCCAGAAGAAGTCGTTCCACGCCGCCACGAACGACAGCGTCCCCAGGACCGCCATCGCCGGCCGCGCCGCCGGGAACACCAGGTGCCACACCACCCGGGCCGTCCCCGCCCCGTCGACCCGCGCCGCCTCCAGGAGCTCCGGCGGCAGCGCCCGCTGGAGGTGCTGGCGCATGAAGAAGACCCCGAAGGCCGAGACGAGCGCGGGCAGCACCACCGCCTGCAGCTCGTCCGTCCACCGCAGCCGCGCGATCAGCAGGTAGAGCGGAACGACCCCCAGCTGGGGCGGGATCAGCATCGTCGCGCCCACGAGCAGCAGCAGCGTGCCCCGGAACCGGAAGCGCAGCCGGGCGAAGGCGAACCCGGCGAGCGTCGAGAAGAGCACCGTGCCCGCCGCGACCGCGCCCGCGACCAGGGTGGTGTTGACGAGCGCCTCGCCGAGGCCGCCCTCGTTCCAGGCGATGCCCAGGTTCCGCGGCAGGTTCCGCCCGAACCGGAACGGCGGCGGCGCCGACGCGAGCCGCGTACTCGTCCGCGAGGCCGCCACCGCCGTCCACAGCAACGGGAAGAGGGACACCGCCGAGAAGAGACCGAGCAGCGTGTACGTGCCCCAGCCCGCCCGCACCGTCCGCATCAGGCCGCCCTCCTGGTCCGGGCAAGACCTACCCCTGCGAGCCGTGTCCGCATCAGGCACCCCTCCCGCGCAGCACCGGCCGCAGCAGCCGGGCCGCCCCGAACACCACCGCCAGGATCAGCAGCATCGCCCAGGCGATGGCCGCCGCCCGCCCGAGGTGCAGGTTCACCCAGCCCTGCTCGTACAGATAGAGCCCCAGCGTCTGGTACTGGTGGTCCGCCCCGCCCGAGGCACCCGCCCCGCTGCCGAACAGCATCGGCTCACCGAACAGCTGGGTCGCGCCGATCGTCGACACGAGGACCGTGAACAGCAGTGCGGGCCGCAGCCCCGGCAGCGTCACATGCAGGAACTGCCGCCACCGCGAAGCCCCGTCGAGCGCCGCCGCCTCGTACAGCTCGCGCGGGACGGTCTGCATCGCCGCCAGGTAGATGAGGGCGTTGTAGCCGGTCCAGCGCCAGATCACGATCGACGCGACGGCGAACTTCGACGCCCACGGGCCGTTCTGCCAGTCCACCGGGGCGATTCCGGCAAGCCCGAGCGCCCAGTTGACCATCCCCTGGTCCCGGCCGAAGAGCAGCGCGAAGACCAGCGTCGCCGCGGCCACCGAGGTCGCGTACGGCGCGAGCGCCACCACCCGGAAGGCCAGCCGCGCGCGCAGCCGCACGTCGAGCAGGTGCGCCACGCCGAGGGCGAGCAGCAGCTGCGGCACGGTGGCGAGGACGCCGATGGCGGCGGTGTTGAAGAGGGCGTTCCAGAAGAACTCGTCGTGCAGCAGCCGGGCGTAGTTGTGGAGCCCCACCCACTCCCGGGCCTCCGGCGCCGTCAGCTCCACCCGGAACAGCGAGGTCCAGGCGGTGGCGACCAGCGGGAAGAGGCCGAACGCGCCGAACAGCAGGAAGAACGGGGCGATCAGCGCGTACGGCGCGGAGCGGGACCGCAGCCGGCCGAGCCGCTCCCGCCGCACCCGCCGTGGTCCCGGCCCCGGCCGTGGGGGCGCGGTCACGGGCGGCGCGACGGGCGCGCCGGCGGGTGGCAGGAACGGATCCACGGGGTCCCTCGTCTCGGTCACGCGCGCTCACCGGTCCAGTGCGTTGTCGATCGCCTTCATCGCCGCTCGCCAGGCCGAGTCGGGCGACCGCCCGGTCTGGTCGACCTGGAGCATCCCGGTGTCGGAGAGGATCTGGTGGACGAGCCCGTCCTTCGGTCCCACCGGGGCCGGCGGCACGCCCCGGGCCGCCGCCGCGAAGAGCGGGCCGGTCGGCGCGTCACCGAAGTAGGGGTGCCGCGCGTCCGCCACCTCCGGCAGCCGGTACGCGGCGGAGGCGCTGGGGAAGGCGCCGCGCCGGGCGAAGAGCCGGGCCTGCTGCTCGGGCGCGGTCAGCCAGGCGGCGAGCCGGGCGGCCTCGGCCCGCTGCCGCCCGGCGGAGGGCACGACGAGGAAGGAGCCGCCCCAGTTGCCCGGCCGGGGCGACACCGCCACGTCCCACCGCCCGCGCGCGGCCGGTCCCGCCTTGTCCTCGATGTAGCCGAGCATCCAGGCCGGGCAGGCGATCGTGGCGAAGGACCCGCGCGCGAACGCCTGGTCCCAGTCGGGCGTGAACTGCTGGAGCCGGGCGGTCAGGCCCTGCCGGGCGAAGCCGGCGGCGAGGTCCCAGGCGGCCCGTACGTACGGGTTGCCGGCCACCACCAGGTCGCCGCGCGCGTCGTAGTAGCGCACCGGCGCGCCGGAGACGGCCGCGGCGAACACCCCGGAGGCGGAGTCGGTGAACGCCACGCCCCGCGGGGCCCGTTCGGCGAAGCGCCGCCCGGTCTCCTCGTACCTGCGCCAGTCTCCGGCCCACAGGCGTCCGACCGCCTCCCGGTCGGTGGGAAGCCCGGCCGCCGCGAAGTGGTCCTTGCGGTAGCAGAGGGCGAGCGGGCCGATGTCCGTGCCGAGCCCGAGGGTGCGGCCGTCGGGAGTGGTGGCCTGCGCCCACTTCCACGGGAGGAAGGCGTTCTTGTCGACGCCGGGCGCCGAGCGGAGGTCGTCGA
This sequence comes from Streptomyces exfoliatus, assembly GCF_000725545.1. Taxonomy (GTDB): domain Bacteria; phylum Actinomycetota; class Actinomycetes; order Streptomycetales; family Streptomycetaceae; genus Streptomyces; species Streptomyces exfoliatus. The sequence goes on from NZ_JNZP01000013.1 coordinate 147,190, forward strand.
GCCGCCCGGCCTGGGTGGCGACGACCTCGGCGATGTTGCCGCCCTCGACGGCCTGGACGTCGGCGAGTCCGGAGCCGGCGGTGAGGTGGGTGAGCAGCTGGGGGTAGTAGACGTCGTTGCGGGTGAGCGAGGTCTGCCGGATCCCGACGTCCGGACGGAGCCGCATGTACGCGTCGTAGAGCCCGGCCTCCTGGTAGCCGAACTCGCCGAAGACGCCGACGGTGAGGGTGATCGGCCGCCCGGTGCCGTCGACGCGCTCGCGGGCGGGCACGGGGGACGGTTCCGGCGGGTCGGTGGCGCACCCGGCGGAGAGCGCGGCGCCCAGGAGGAGCGTGAGGACGAGGGCGAGGGTGGTGGCGGGGCCGCGTACGGGGGTTCCGTGTCCGGCGGCGCCGCGTCCGCTCCTCCACCACATGGCCCCGACCGTAGTGCGCGGGCCGTCCGGGGGCAGGGACCCACCCGGCCGCGCCACCCGTCCGGCCGAACGTCGTCGAACGTCTTCGACGGGTCGAGCACCTTGACCGTGTTCTGACAGCCGCCCAATAGTGGGAGCGCTCCCATTCATTCTTCGACAGGACACCCATGCGCAGACCACGACACCTTCTGGCCGGGATCGCCCTGACCGCCGGCCTCCTCGCGGGAGCGGTCCCCGCCACCGCGGCACCTGCCGCCGACTCACCCGCCACCGACGCCGCAGCCGCCGCCCCCGCGGCAGCCCCCGCGTACACCTGGAAGAACGTCCGGGTCGACGGCGGCGGCTTCGTGCCCGGCATCGTCTTCAACCGGAGCGAGAAGAACCTCGCCTACGCCCGCACCGACATCGGCGGCGCCTACCGCTGGAACCAGGCCACCTCCACCTGGACCCCGCTCATGGACCACATCGGCTGGGACGACTGGGGCCACACCGGAGTCGTCGGCCTCGCCACCGACTCCGTCGACCCCGACCGGGTGTACGCCGCCGTCGGCACCTACACCAACGACTGGGACCCCGGCAACGGCGCCGTCCTGCGCTCCGCCGACCGGGGCGCCACCTGGCAGCGCGCCGACCTCCCCTTCAAGCTCGGCGGCAACATGCCGGGCCGCGGCATGGGCGAACGCCTCGCGGTCGACCCGCACAAGAACAGCGTCCTCTACCTCGGCGCCCCCAGCGGCAACGGCCTCTGGCGCTCCACCGACTCCGGCGCCACCTGGTCGAAGGTCACCTCCTTCACCAACCCCGGCGACTACCAGCAGGACCCCACCGACACCAGCGGCTACAACTCCGACAAGCAGGGCATCGTCTGGGTCACCTTCGACGAGTCCACCGGCACCGCCGGCAGCGCCACCCGCACCCTCTACGTCGGCGTCGGCGACAAGCAGAACGCCGTCTACCGCTCGACCGACGCGGGCGCCACCTGGACCCGGCTGCCCGGCCAGCCCACCGGATACCTCGCCCACAAGGGCGTCCTCGACGCCGAGAACGGCTACCTCTACCTCGCGTACAGCGACACGGCCGGCCCCTACGACGGCGGCAAGGGCCAGGTCTGGCGGTACGCCACCGCCACCGGCACCTGGACGGACATCAGCCCCGTCGCCGAGGCCGACACCTTCCACGGCTTCAGCGGCCTCACCGTCGACCGGCAGAACCCCGGCACGGTCATGGTCTCCGCCTACAGCTCCTGGTGGCCGGACACCCAGATCTTCCGCTCCACCGACAGCGGCGGCACGTGGACCAGGGCCTGGGACTACAGCTCGTACCCCACCCGCACCAACCGCTACACGATGGACGTCTCCTCCTCGCCGTGGCTGACCTGGGGAGGCAACCCCGCCCCGCCCGAGCAGACCCCGAAGCTCGGCTGGATGACCGAGGCCCTGGAGATCGACCCGTTCGACTCCGACCGCATGATGTACGGCACCGGCGCCACGATCTACGGCACCACCGAACTCACCAAGTGGGACACCGGGACGAACTTCACCATCAAGCCGATGGTCGAGGGACTTGAGGAGACCGCCGTCCTCGACCTGGCCTCGCCGCCCTCCGGGGCCCCGCTCATCAGCGCCCTCGGCGACGTCGGCGGCTTCCGGCACACGGACCTCACCAAGGTCCCCTCGATGATGTTCACCGGCCCCAACTTCACCTCCACCACCAGCGTCGACTTCGCCGAGAGCAAGCCCACCACCGTCGTGCGCGCCGGACACCTCGAAGGCGGCCCGCGCGTCGCCTTCTCCACCGACAACGGCGCCAACTGGAGCCCCGGACAGGAGCCCTCGGGCGTCACCGGCGGCGGCACGGTCGCGGCGTCCGCCGACGGGACCCGCTTCGTCTGGAGCCCCGAAGGCACCGGCGTCCACACCGGCACCGGCGGCGCCTGGACGGCCTCCACCGGCATCCCGGCCGGTGCGACCGTCGAGTCCGACCGGGTCGACCCGCTCACCTTCTACGGCTTCAAGGCCGGAACCTTCTACGTCAGCACGGACGGCGGCCTGACCTTCACCGCCAAGGCCACCGGCCTCCCCGCCAAGGGCAACGTCCGCTTCAAGGCCCTCCCCGGCAAGAAGGGCGACGTCTGGCTCGCCGGCGGCGCCCCCGACGCGACGTACGGCCTCTGGCACTCCACCGACGGCGGCGCCGCCTTCACCCGGGTCGCCGGGATCGAGCAGGCCGACACCATCGGCTTCGGCAAGGCCGCGCCCGAAGCCTCGTACCCCGCGCTCTACACCAGCGCCGAGATCGGCGGCGTACGCGGCATCTTCCGCTCCACCGACGCGGGCGCGAGCTGGGTCCGGATCAACGACGACGCCCACCAGTGGGGCTGGACCGGCGGCGCCATCACCGGCGACCCCCGGGTCTACGGCCGGGTGTACGTCTCCACCAACGGCCGCGGCATCATCTACGGCGACACGGCCGACACCGGCGGAGGCACCGAGCCGCCCGCACCCACCGGCGCCTGCAAGGTCACGTACAAGGTGACCAACCAGTGGCAGGGCGGCTTCCAGGCCGACGTCACCCTGACCAACACCTCCACCACCGCCTGGACCGGCTGGAAGCTCGGCTGGGACTACCCGGCGGGGCAGCGGGTCGGCCAGATGTGGAACGCCACCCCCGCTCAGACCGGCACCGCCGTCACCGCCCAGAACGTCGGCTGGAACGGCGCGGTCGCCGCCGGGTCCTCGGCCTCCTTCGGCTTCACCGGCACCTGGACCGGCACCAACCCCGCACCGGCCGCCTTCACCCTCGGAGGTGCGACATGCTCCGTCGCCTGATCGCCGCGGCGGCGCTCCTGGCCGCCGCCCTGACCGCCACACCCGCGAGCGCCTCCCCGGCCGCCGACGCCCCGCTGCGGGACCTCGCCGCGGCCCGCGGCGTCTACCTCGGCACCGCCGTCACCGGCGGCAAGCTCACCGGCGGCTACGCGGACACGGCCGCCGCCCAGTTCGACTCGATCACTCCCGGCAACGAGATGAAGTGGGACGCCGTCGAGTCCGTCCGGGGCCAGTTCGACTGGGCCGGGGCGGACCGGGTCGTGGCCTTCGCCGAGGCCCACGCCCAGAAGGTCCGCGGCCACACCCTCGTCTGGCACAGCCAGCTGCCGTCCTGGGTGAACAACGGCACCTGGACCGCCGACACCCTGCGCACCGTCATGACCGACCACGTCACCACCGAGGTGAGCCGCTACAAGGGCCGCGTCGACCACTGGGACGTCGTCAACGAACCCCTCAACGAGGACGGCACCCTGCGGCGGTCCGTCTTCGGCGCCACCCTGGGCGAGTCGTACATCGCCGACGCCTTCCGCGCCGCCCGCGCCGCCGACCCGGCCGCGAAGCTGTACGTCAACGACTACTCCACCGACGGCGTCGGCGCCAAGAGCGACGGCATGTACGACCTGGTGAAGCGGCTCCTCGCGCAGGGAGTCCCCATCGACGGCGTCGGCTTCCAGGCCCACCTGATCCTCGGCCAGGTCCCCGCCTCCATGGAAGCCAACCTGCGCCGCTTCGCCGACCTCGGCGTGGACGTGGCCGTCACCGAACTCGACATCCGGATGACCCTGCCCGCGACGGCCGAGAAGCTCGACCGGCAGAAGGCCGACTACGCGGCCGTCATGCGCGCCTGCCTCGCCGTCACCCGCTGCGCGGGCGTCACCGTCTGGGGCTTCACGGACTCCGACTCCTGGATCCCGGACTTCTTCCCCGGCCAGGGTGCGGCGACCCTGTACGACGAGGGCCTGAACCCCAAGCCCGCGTACGCCGGGGTCGCCGGGGCGCTCGCTCCCACGACCCCGCCGCCCGCGGGTGTGTGCTCCGTCACGTACACGGTCACCAGTCAGTGGGCGGGCGGCTTCACGGCCCAGGTCACGGTACGGAACACGGGGACGACCGCGCTGAACGGCTGGACCGTCCGCTGGGCCCAGCCCGCCGGCCAGCGGGTCGCCCAGGTCTGGAACGCGGCCGTGACCCAGACGGGGGAGGAGGTGACGGCGACGCACCTCTCGTACAACGCGACGGTCCCGCCCGGCGGCTCCACCGCCTTCGGCTTCAACGGCACCTGGACGGGCTCCAACCCGCCCCCGGCGGCCTTCACCTGCGCGTAGGCACCGGCGGAAACGACTCAGGCCCCGGTTCTTTCGAACCGGGGCCTGAGCCTTCAGGGTGAGTAACGGGACTTGAACCCGCGACATCCTGGACCACAACCAGGTGCTCTGCCAGCTGAGCTATACCCACCATGACCGGCGTCGGTTTTCCCGAAGGTTTCCCTGACCGGCCGAGAAGAAGTCTACAGGGTTCTGGAGGGTGCTCGCGCCCGCGTTTTCCGAAGGGGCTTTCGAGGGCGCGAGCGGGCGGTCATTCCGCGGGCAGGACGTGGCGGGCCGCGATCTTCTTCGCGGTCTCCGAGTCGGGGCCGGGCTGCGGGACGAAGACCGCCTCCCGGTAGTAGCGCAGCTCCGCGATGGATTCGCGGATGTCGGCGAGCGCCCGGTGGTTGCCGTTCTTCTCCGGACTGTTGAAGTACGCCCTCGGGTACCAGCGGCGGGCCAGTTCCTTGACCGAGGAGACATCGACGATCCGGTAGTGCAGGTGGCTCTCCAGGGCCGGCATGTCCCGCGAGAGGAAGCCGCGGTCCGTGGAGACCGAGTTCCCGCACAGCGGCGCCTTGCCGGGCTCCTTGACGTGCTCGCGGATGTACGCGAGGACCTGTGCCTCGGCGTCGGCGAGCGTGGTGCCGCCGGGCAGCGCGTCGAGCAGGCCCGAGGCCGTGTGCATCTGGCGCACGATCTCCGGCATGGTCTCCAGGGCCGCGTCCGGCGGGCGGATCACGATGTCCACCCCGTCGCCGAGCACGTTCAGTTCCGAGTCGGTGACCAGTGCGGCCACCTCGATGAGTGCGTCGTCCGTCAACGAGAGCCCGGTCATCTCGCAGTCGATCCACACCATGCGATCGTTCATGCGTCCACCTTAGGTGCTCTTTCCGCGGGGGGAAGCGGCCCGACGGCCGACGGGCGCCCGGGGGAGGTGGCCCCGGGCGCCCGTCGGTCCTGCTGTGCGCCGCTTGTGGCAGCGCGGGTCGGTGTCAGGGTGTCCGGCGGTTCAGGGCCGGACACCCTCTACGGCGCGCTGCGCTGGCCCGGCAGTGACGACGCGCGCCCGGGAGCGAACGCGTCGGACTGCGGCTTGCCCTCCAGCGGGGACGGCGGGCGCCGGATCCCCGCCGAGACCTGGGCGGGCACGACCGGGTCGAGCACCGCCGTGACGGTCTCGCCCTGCGGCCGCCGGGCACGGTACGCCGCCCGGTAGGCGGCCGGCGAGGAGCCGAGCTGCCGCCGGAAGTGGCCGCGCAGCGCCACCGGGGACCGGAAGCCGCACCTGCCCGCCACCTCGTCGACCGAGTAGTCGGAGGTCTCGAGCAGCCGCTGGGCCTGCAGGACCCGCTGGGTGATCAGCCACTGGAGCGGGGCCGAGCCGGTCAGCGAGCGGAACCGGCGGTCGAAGGTCCGCCGTGACATGTACGCGCGGGCGGCCAGGGTCTCCACGTCGAACTGCTCGTGGAGGTGCTCCAGCGCCCAGGCGACGACCTCGGCCAGCGGGTCGGCGCCGATCTCCTCTGGTAAAGACCTGTCGAGGTAGCGCTCCTGACCGCCGCTGCGCCGCGGCGGGACGACCAGCCGGCGCGCCAGGGCGCCCGCGGCCTCCGTGCCGTGGTCGGTCCGCACGATGTGCAGACACAGATCGATTCCGGCCGCGGTGCCGGCGGAGGTGAGGACGTCCCCGTCGTCGACGAAGAGCTCCCGGGGGTCCACGTGGACCGACGGATAGCGCTTGGCGAGCGTCGGCGCGTACATCCAGTGGGTGGTCGCCGGGCGGCCGTCGAGCAGGCCGGCCGCGGCGAGGACGAAGGCGCCGGTGCACAGACCGACGATCCTGGCGCCCTCCTCGTGGGCCCGGCGCAGCGCTTCCAGCGCCTCCGGCGGCGGCGGCGAGGTGATCGACCGCCAGGCCGGTACGACGACGGTGCCCGCGCGGCCGATGGCCTCCAGGCCGTACGGCGCGGTCAGTTCGAGTCCACCGGTGGTCCGCAGTGGGCCGTCCTCGCCGGCGCAGACGAGCAGCCGGTATCTGGGCACCCCGGCGTCCTGCCGGTCGATGCCGAACACGGAGAGCGGGATGGAGCTCTCGAAGATGGGGCCGCCACTGAACAGCAGCACCGCGACGACTTCGCGACGGCGGCGCCCGGTCAACTTCCGTGCGACCTCCGGTGCGGCGGAGTCCTGGCTCATGACGCTAAGCCCCCCTCGGTGTTCGCGTCTCCCTGGTCGTGTCGCTCCTGCACGTTTCCCCTCGGTTTTGCACGAGACCCCAGTCTTCGGTACCCATGATCGAATCTACTGCGTCCCGTGGCGCCGGCGTGACAAGTTCTCCATCCGGTGGATTGTCGACAAGGCCACTTGGCGCGAAGCGATCGATCGCGAAGTCTTCCGTCCGACGGCCGTCAGGGGAAGGGCGGTGGGGCGAACGCCCCCGTACGCGGGGGGTGCGAGCCCCCGGGGCGGGGCGTTCGGGGGTCTCGGCACCCGGGTTGGCCAACCGTTTTGCCAAGGACTCGCCGAGAGATGGAAGTTGGCCGAAAACATATGGGCTCGGGTGTACGAACCTGTCAACTCGAAGAGGGGCGGGAGCGGCGCGGGCTCCGGTTCGACCCGTTTCGTGACGGGGTGACCCCCCTGGACCGCCCGCCGTCGGCGCTCTCGCCGCGCAGCCCCTGTTCCGAGCGGCGCAGCAGCACCCGGCAGGCCGCCGTCACCGAGACCAGGCCGAGCGCGGCCCCGGCGGCCCCGCCGAGCGAGGTGCCGTAGACGACCAGGACCACCGGGACGAGCACGCAGCAGAAGACCGCCCAGCGGACGACGTCACCGGCCTGCTCGCCCGCGCCCTCGCTCGCGGCCGCGCCCGCCCGTCCTCGCGCCGCCCCGGGCGTCGTTCCCGGGTCCTGTCCGGCCGCGGCGGCCGGGGACGGCACGGACGCCCTGCGGCGGCCGCGGGGTCCGGCGAGCGGGCCCGCGGGGGCGGTGGAGGTCTGGCCGGCGGCGGCCGGTGGTGCGGGCACGGGCGGTCTCCCTGCGACGGTGGGCTGGACCTGTGGGGAACGAGGAGCGGAACGTTCCGGTCACTCTCGGCGACGTCCGTTTGGCCCCCGTACGGACGCCTGTAAGGCACAACCGGCATTGCCATATCCCGAGCCGCTCGTGCATGCTCCCTGGAACGCCGCGTGAGAGCGGCGGGCACGCCGGGAGTGGCACGGCGGGCTCTGGGCAGGAGAGGAGTGTCGCCGTACCCTTGGGGGTATGGGCTTGGGAAGATGATTCCCGGACACACAGCTCCGCCGCCACCCCTGTTCCGTCCCCCTCCGTTCCCCGTCCCTTCCCACGAGGACTCTCTTCGCCGAGACACCGATGGCCGGTCACGAATTCTCCGAACCCGCGGACCGCAAGCGCGTCGCCGATTCCACGGTCGACCCCCTCGCGGTAGAACAGCCACGTCATGCCTGCGACCCGGCCTTCCGGCACGGGGTCGTCGTCGGCTTCGACGGCTCGACGTCCAGTGAGCGTGCCCTCGCGTACGCGATCGGCATGGCCCGGCGCTCCGGCTCGGGCCTGATCATCGTGCACGTGGCCAACCGGCTGCCCACCACGGTGTGGGCCGGCTGCGAGCCCCCGGTCTTCGTCGACGTGCCCGACCACCGCACCGAGGTCCTCGGCCTGGAGCTGGCCTGTGCCGAGCACCTCTCCGAGGTGCCGTGGATCCTCGTCGAGCGCGGCGGGGACATCTGCCACGAGCTGGAGGAGGTCGGCCGCGAGTACTCGGCCGACGCGATCGTGGTCGGATCCACGCACGGCATCGTCGGCCGGATCTTCGGCTCGGTCGCCGGGCGCCTCGCGCGGCGCGCCAAGCGGCCCGTGATCGTCATCCCGTAGCGCCCCCTTCCGCTGCTGTTCCTTTCCCAACTGGCGTGCACCGGCCATAAATTCGGCCTTCCTCAGGTGAATTGTGCGCTTGTGAAGGGTAGATAAGGGTCACCGGATCACAGCAGCTCACGCAGCACGACTGCACTCCTGAAGGGAGCCCGCCGTGGACAATGAAGTCGCCGCGGGAAACAGCACCTCCACTCTCGGCAACCTCGCACTCGGACTGACCCTGCTGGCCTTCGGGCTGGGCGGGACGGGTGTCATCGACAACGTCGCGGCAGCCGATGCCGCGGGCCTCGCCACCTGGGTCGGCGGGGTGGCGCTCTTCCTCGTCGGCCTGCTCGCCCTGCGCGCCGGCAGCACCGGCGAGGGAACGGCGTACACGGCGCTCGGCGCCTTCTGGTTCACCTGGGGGACCGCCGTGGGCGGCGGGGCCTCGGCGGACGCCGTGGGGCTCTTCATGCTCCTGTGGGCGCTCCTCGCGCTCACGCTGACGATGGCCGCCTCGGGCAGCGGTCTGTTCGGACAGGGCGTGTACGGGCTGCTGTTCGTCGGGCTCCTGCTGCTCGGCATCGGCGCGCTCGCCGACAACGGCGGGCTCGGAAAGGCGGGCGGCTGGGTCGCGGCCCTCGCGGGTCTCCTCGCCTGGTACGGCGCCACGGCGGCGGTGGCGGGCTGGCCGACGGCGCTCCGGCGCTCGGCGGGCACGAGCGCCCCGGCGGCGGGGTAACCGGCCGCGTATCCACGGGAAAAGAAAGCGGTCCCCCGCGCACCTGGGTGTGCGCGGGGGACCGCTCTCGTGTCCGGTCGAACCGTCGGGGGACAGGCCCGGCGGCGCGGCTCGGGGGGACAGGCCCCGAGGTCGCTGCTACTCGACCGTGACGGACTTGGCCAGGTTGCGCGGCTTGTCGATGTCGCGGCCCATGGCGAGCGCCGTGTGGTAGGCGAGGAGCTGGAGCGGGATGCCCATGAGGATCGGGTCCAGCTCGTCCTCGTTCTTCGGCACGACGATGGTGTGGTCGGCCTTGGCCTGCGGCTGGTGCGCGACCGCGAGGATGCGGCCGCTGCGGGCCTTGATCTCCTCCAGGGCGGCGCGGTTCTTCTCGAGCAGGTCGTCGTCGGGGACGATCGCCACCGTCGGCAGGGCCGGCTCGATCAGGGCGAGCGGGCCGTGCTTCAGCTCGGAGGCCGGGTAGGCCTCGGCGTGGATGTAGGAGATCTCCTTCAGCTTGAGGGAGGCCTCCAGGGCGACGGGGTAGCCCCGCACGCGGCCGATGAACATCATCGACTGGGCGCCCGCGTACTCCGCGGCGATCTTCTTGATCTCGTCCTCGGTCTCGAGGATCTCGCTGATCTGCGCGGGCAGCTTGCGCAGGCCCTCGATGATCCGCTTGCCGTCGGTGACGGACAGGTCGCGGATGCGGCCCAGGTGCAGGGCGAGCAGCGCGAAGGCGGTGACCGTGTTGGTGAAGCACTTGGTGGAGACGACGCAGACCTCCGGGCCGGCGTGGACGTACACGCCGCCGTCGGCCTCACGGGCGATGGCGGAGCCGACCACGTTGACCACGCCGAGGACGCGGGCGCCCTTGCGCTTGAGCTCCTGCACGGCGGCGAGCACGTCGTAGGTCTCACCGGACTGCGAGACGGCGATGTACAGGGTGTCGGGGTCCACGACCGGGTTGCGGTAGCGGAACTCCGAGGCCGGCTCGGCGTCGGCGGGGATGCGGGCGAGGGACTCGATGAGCCCGGCGCCGATGAGGCCGGCGTGGTACGAGGTGCCGCAGCCGAGGATCTTGATGCGGCGGATGGTGCGGGCCTCGCGGGCGTCGAGGTTCAGGCCGCCGAGGTGCACGGTGGAGAAGCGGTCGTCGATCCGGCCGCGCAGCACGCGGTCGACCGCGTCGGGCTGCTCGGAGATCTCCTTGTGCATGAAGGTGTCGTGGCCGCCCATGTCGTAGGAGGCGGCCTCCCACTCGACGGTCTCCGGGGTGGCCGTGGTGGTGGCGCCCGAGGTGGTGTACGTGCGGAAGTCGTCGGCCTTGAGGGTGGCCATCTCGCCGTCGTCGAGGGTGACGACCTGGCGGGTGTGGGCGATCAGGGCGGCGACGTCGGAGGCGACGAGCATCTCCTTCTCGCCGATGCCGAGGATGACCGGGGAGCCGTTGCGGGCGACGACGATGCGGTCGTTGAAGTCGGCGTGCATCACGGCGATGCCGTAGGTGCCCTCGATGACCTTGAGCGCCTCGCGGACCTTCTCCTCGAGCGTGGTGGCCTGGGAGCGGGCGATGAGGTGGGTGATGACCTCGGTGTCCGTCTCGGAGGCGAAGACGACGCCGTCGGCCTCCAGCTTGGCGCGGAGCTCCTGGGCGTTGTCGACGATGCCGTTGTGGACGACGGCGACCTTGTTCTCGGGGTCCAGGTGCGGGTGCGAGTTGATGTCGCTCGGCGCGCCGTGGGTGGCCCAGCGGGTGTGGGCGATGCCGGTGGTGCCGGTGAAGCGCTTGGGGACGCGGGCTTCGAGGTCGCGGACGCGGCCCTTCGCCTTGACCATCTTCAGGCCGGAGGCCTTCGGGCTGGTGACGACCATGCCTGCGGAGTCGTACCCCCGGTACTCGAGGCGGGCGAGGCCTTCGAGCAGCAGCGGGGCGACGTCGCGCTTACCGATGTAACCGACAATTCCGCACATAAAGGTGAAACCCCTCCAGGTTGGTGAGCGTGCTCGGCCGTGTGGCCGCGACTCAGCCGTAGACGATGCGGCGCAGCTGCCGGAGCGAGAGCTCCTGCGGTGCCACGGCCCGGTGCGGCAGTTCCGCCGCGATCCGTTCGAAGATCTCGGCGTTCACGGCCCCGCCGGACTGCAGCTCGCGGTGGCGGCGGCGGACGAACTCCTCGGTCGTCTCGTCGAAGTACGCCAGTACGTCGAGTACCACCCGGGCGGCCTCACCGCGCTGGAGCGCGGTGCTGCGGACCAGATGGTCGACGAGGTCGTCGTGAGACGGGCGGCGTTCGAGCACCCGTGAATACTGAGGGATCGAGCCCGCACTTCGCAAGAATCCTGCCCGAAATCGGGCAGGGAGGCCATGATCGCCCGCGGAAACGGATTCTTTGGTCCAGACCTCGACTTGGCGGAGTCGTGAGGGTACGCATGGTGACGGATCGGATATAGAGAACTACGGACGTGTCGATCGCTCGAAGGGGAGCTTGCCTGTGAGACAGCGCCGAAGGATTCCTCGCCTGATCGGATCCCTCCTCCTGTTCGCCACCGCCGGCGTCGCCGTCGGTCAGACACCCGCCCACAGCAGCTCCGCCGCCGAACCCGAGGTCCGCCCGCTCGGCCGCATCGTGCCCGTACCCGCGTCCGTGGCCCCCGGGGGCGAGCCGTACACCCTCACCCACGCCACCCGCATCGGCGTGGACGCCGCCTCCCGCGAGTCCAAGGCCCTCGGCCGCTACCTCGCGGGACTGCTCCGCCCCGCCACCGGCTTCCCGCTCCCCGTCGTCGACCAGGCCGCGGCCCGCGGCGGCATCAGGCTCCGGCTCAGCCCCGAGGAGACCGCGCTCGGCGACGAGGGCTACCGCCTGCGCTCCGCGCCCGAGGGCCTCACCCTCACCGCCCGGGAACCCGCCGGACTCTTCCGCGGCGTCCAGACCCTGCGCCAGCAACTGCCCGCCGCCGTCGAGCGCAAGAGCGTCCAGCCCGGACCCTGGAAGATCGCCGGCGGCACGATCACCGACAGCCCGCGGTACTCGTACCGGGGCGCCATGCTCGACGTCTCGCGCCACTTCTTCACCGTCGACGAGGTGAAGCGGTACATCGACCAGCTCGCGCTCTACAAGATCAACACCCTGCATCTGCACCTCTCCGACGACCAGGGCTGGCGCATCGCCATCGACTCCTGGCCCCGCCTCACGACCTACGGCGGCTCCACCGAGGTCGGCGGCGGACCGGGCGGCTTCTACACCAAGGACGAGTACCGGGAGATCGTCCGGTACGCCGCCTCCCGCTACCAGGAGGTGATCCCCGAGATCGACATGCCCGGCCACACCAACGCGGCCCTCGCCTCCTACGCCGAGCTCAACTGCGACGGCGTCGCCCCGCCCCTCTACACCGGCACCAAGGTCGGCTTCAGCTCCCTGTGCGTGCCGAAGCCCGTCACGTACGACTTCGTGGACGACGTGATCCGCGAGATCGCCGCCCTCACCCCCGGGCGCTACCTCCACATCGGCGGCGACGAGGCGCACTCCACCAGTCACGCCGACTACGTGGCCTTCATGGACAAGGTGCAGCCGGTCGTCGCCACGTACGGCAAGAGGGTCGTCGGCTGGCACCAGCTGACCGGCGCGAAGCCCGCCGACGGCGCGCTCGTCCAGTACTGGGGCCTGGACCGCACCCCGGCCGCGGAGAAGGAGCGCGTCGCCGCGGCCGCGCGGAACGGCACCGGCCTGATCCTCTCGCCCGCCGACCGCACGTACCTCGACATGAAGTACACGAAGGACACGCCGCTGGGCCTGGCCTGGGCCGGGTACGTCGAGGTCCAGCGGTCGTACGACTGGAACCCGGCCACGTACCTGCCGGGGGTGCCGGAGAGCGCCGTCCGGGGCGTCGAGGCACCGCTGTGGACGGAGACCCTGGCCACGACCGACGACCTCGACGTGATGATGTTCCCCCGCCTGCCGGGCGTGGCGGAACTGGGGTGGTCCCCGGCGGAGACCCACGACTGGGAGACGTACAAGGTGCGCCTCGCGGAACAGGCCCCGCGCTTCGACGCGCTGGGCATCGACTACTACCGCTCGCCGCAGGTGCCGTGGCCGGCGGGGTAGTACGCCCACGCACGCGGAACGCCCGGCCGGTTCGCTTCCGGCCGGGCGTTCCGCGCGGGTGGGGGCGCCAGGACGGTTCCCCTTCCTCGCCGGTGGATCAGAAGGCGTCGTTGAGGCCCCACCATTCGCCGTCGTTGCGCTCGCCGGCCGCGAAGCCGCCGGTGCCGAGACCGCGGTAGCCGACCAGCCATCCCCAGTGCCCGCTGCCGCCGTCGATGACGTAGTTGCTGTTGGTGACGGTGGAGAGGTCGGGCCGGCCGTCGCCGGTGGTGTCACCGACCGCGAGGAAGCTGTCCATCGCGTTCCAGCCGCCGGAGCCGACCATCCGGCCCGTGCCGTCGCCGGGCAGGAACCAGAGGCGCCCCACCAGGTCCCGTACGAGGGCGTCGGCCCTGCGGTCGCGGTTCATGTCACCGAAACCGGCCACCGTCGGGGACGTCTCCGCGTACCACCGGGGGTACGCGGCCTGGGAGCACTCGCGCTCCGTCCGGACGAACTTCAACGAGGCGATCGTGGTCGTCCCGCCGGAGGTCCAGGAGCCGTTGGAGGACGGATTCTCCGACCAGTAACCGTTGTACGCCTTGTAGTCCGGGGGCTCGTACAGGCAGGCGTACACGGACGTCCGGTTGATGTACGAGCCGAACCGGGTGCCCCACGAACCCGTCGTGGCCATGTTCGTCTTCGTCTTGAGCATCGAGCCCTGGGCGTTCTCCTGCGTCCAGGCACAGAAGTAGTCCGCCGGGCGCGGGGTCAGTGCCCTCCGAGGCCCGGGAGGCACGTGCCGTCCATGGTGCGGCCGGCGACCTCGGTGGTGGCCCGGCCCTGCCCGTCGATACCGCCGTTGACGCAGACCTTGCCCTCGCCGCCGCCGAGTTCGACGTACTCACCGCGTTTCCGGTACTCGACCCTGTTCGGCTCCAGACCGAGAGCGGCGGCGGCCGCCGCCCGGACCTCGGCCTCACCGGCCGAGGTGCCGGCGAGCCCCCGCAGGGCCTTGCCGAGGGCCTCCGCCTTGCCCCGCGCCCCGGCGCGCTGCTCCTCGGAGATCGCCATCTGACGCCGGTAGCCGTGGTTCTCCGCGTACTTCTGGGCCGGGTCCTGGGAGATGCACGGCGTCCGCGGGTCGACCGGAGGCTCGTTGGGCCCCGGGCAGTACCGCATGCCCTCGGAGGTGCCCGTCGCACGCGGGTCGTCACGGGGGTCGGCGCAGCCGCCGAGGAGGCCGACGAGCAGGAGCGTGCCGAGGGCGGCGGTACGGAGGAGGTGACGGCTCATGTCCCTCATCCTGCGGACCGGAGCCGGTCTCCAGGCCTGATTCCCCCGAGATGTGACCGAGCCGTGGCCGGCCGGACCGCACAGGTCAGGGGCTGGGGCCCGTCCGGCGGATCATGGCCTATCCGACCCTGATCCGCCGGACAGGCCCTAAGCTCCGTGGATGGAGCGAGCTGAGATTCTGAGGCGAGTGATCGGCATTCTGACGGAGGCTCAGGAGATCCGGCGGGCGGTGGAGGACGAGGACGCGGAGGTTCCGGAGTCGCCGTCGGAGGTCGAACCCCGGGTGATCACGCAGATGCTGAACGAGATGCTGCCCCACATCAGGGTGCCGGCCGACGCCACTCCGCAGGAGGTGACCCACCTCCTCGCCACGGCTCTCGGTCCCGCGCTGTACACCATGGTCTCCGGGTTCACCCTGGCCTTCACGAGTCTCGCCATGGCCCACGACGAGGGGCGGACCGACGTCTCCTCGGCCGAGGTGCTGCAGACCCTCGCCCTCCAGGTGGAGGCGGGCCGCTTCGACGAGGGCGCCTGAACGGCCCTCTCTCCCGACCGCGGAAGAGATCTCTCCCGACTGCCGAAGAAAGACGCGAGCCCCGGCGGAGGACCGTACTCCGGCGGGGCTCGCATCGGTAGGGGGGTACCGGCGTCAGGCGAACCGCGCGATCGGGTTCGCCAGGTCGCCGACCAGCTGGAGGGCCGCCGACGGGTCCGCCAGGTCGACCATCTGCTTGTTGTTGCGCAGCTGGAGGCGGTTCAGGGCCGACAGCGCGAACGTCTCCGCGAACATGTCGTACTGGGCGAACCGGTCCGCCAGTTCCGGCTTCGACGCCTCGTAGGCGCGGACGCACTCCGCCACCGTCCGCCAGAAGTCGTCCTCCGCGAGGACGCCCTCCGCCGCCAGGGTCGCGCCCATGAAGCGGAAGAAGCAGTCGAAGACGTCCGTGAAGACCGAGAGGAGCTTCATGTCCTCCGGGATCTCCGCGCGGACGCGCTCCACCGCCGGCGGCAGGACCGCCGTCGGGTCCATGACGACGATCTCCTCCGCGATGTCCTTGAAGATCGCCCGCGCCACGGCGCCGCGCTCGTCGAGGACCAGGATCACGTTCTCGCCGTGCGGCATGAACGCCAGGTCGTACGCGTAGAAGCTGTGCAGGACCGGGAGGAGGTACGCGTCCAGGTACTGGCGCAGCCAGACGGACGCCTCCAGACCCGATTCCTTGATCAGGGCGCCCGCGAACGACGCTCCCGCGTGGTCCACGTGGAGGAGGGAGGCCATCGTCGCCAGGCGCTCCCCCTCGGCGAGCGACGGCACCGGGGACTCGCGCCAGAGCGCCGCCAGCATCTTGCGGTACGGCGAGTAGCGGTCGGTCGCGGCCTCGTACTCCAGGTGCCGGTAGCCGACGGCCGCCCGCTCCCGGATGATCGAGAACCGGGCCGCCGCGAAGACGGAGTCCGACTCGATGAGCTGGTGCAGCCAGTCGTTGATGGCCGGCGTCGCCTCCATGTACGCGGCCGACAGACCCCGCATGAAGCCCATGTTGAGGACCGACAGGGCCGTCTTCACGTAGTGCTTCGACGGGTCCGAGGTGTTGAAGAACGTACGGATCGACTGCTGCGCCAGGTACGTGTCGTCGCCCTCGCCCAGGTAGACGAGACGCTGCTGCGCGACCTCGGCGGCGAAGGTGACCGACAGCTTGTTCCACCACTGCCAGGGGTGGCAGGGCATGAGCAGGTAGTCGGCCGGGTCCAGGCCGCGGGCGGTCAGCGTCGCCGCGAAGCCGTCCACCGTCGCGTCGCCCAGCTCCGCGCGGATGAACGTCTCGTACTCGAGGTCCGCGCCCGCCGTGAACGTGGTGCGGTCGCGGCGCGCCGCCAGCCAGATCAGGTGGATGTCGCTCGCGGCCTCGGGGGCGTACGCGCGGAACTCGTCGACGCCGAAGCCGAGCCGTCCGTTGTTGGCGACGAAGCAGGGGTGGCCCTCGGTCATGCCCGTCTCGATGGCCTGGAACCCGGCGTGGGCCAGCTCGGCGGACGTCACCTGCGGCTTGGTCGACTTGTAGGCCGTGCCGGCAAGGGTGGAGGAGATCTCCTCCAGGTACACCGGCAGGACCTCGTCGCTCAGGCCGAGGGCGCCGCGCAGTTCGGTGATGAACTGCAGCGCGTCGAGCGGGAGCTGCTCGTCGCCGCGGTGCCGGCTGATCGACTCGGGGTAGACCTGCCAGTGGTCGAGGGCGAACCGGTCCGCGGTGAAGCGGTACTCGGTCACGCCGTCGTCGGCGAGGACCTTGTAGCGGCTCTCGCCCAGCTCGCGCGGGTCGAGCAGCCGCTCGTGGGCGAACTCGGCGAGTCCCTTGCGGATCAGGGCGCGGTTGGCGTCGGCCCAGCGCTCGGGGGTGAGGTGGGCGACGGGATCGGTGAGGGTCATACGGTCGCTCCCACTGCCGCCTCGAACTGCTCCCGGGTGCAGAAGCTCAGCAGGGCCTTCTTCTCCGGCTTCTGGATCTCCCGCTCGGGCACGAACCCGACGGCCTCGTTGAGGGCGTGGACGGCCTTGTTGGACACGTCGGGCTCGACGACCACGCGCACGGTCGCCGGGTCGGCGAACAGCTCCGCCATCACGGCAGTGATCACGGTCCGGGTGAAGCCGTGCACGGGGGTGTCGGTGGGCGCGACGAGGAAGTGCATGCCGACGTCGCCGGGCTGCGGCTCGTAGAGGCCGACCAGCTCCAGCCGCGAGGGGTCGTACCGCTCCATCAGGAAGGCGGGCTCGCCGTCGACGAGGCCGATGAAGGCGTCGTGGTGCGGGTGTGCGGTGATCGCCGTGTACTCGCGCTCGACGTCCTGGAGGGTGGCGCCCTGCATCATCCAGAAAGCGGCTTTGGGGTGGGTGACCCACGGGTGGATCAGCCGGGCGTCCTTCGACGGGTCGAAGGGACGTATCGATACGGTCATGCCGCGAACTCCTGGAAAGCGATGGTCTTCTCGACGGGGTAGTAGTCGTATCCCAGCATCGCCCCGATGATGTACGCGTTGCGGTACGCCCCCATGCCGAGGTCGGGCGAGGTGATCGAGTGGGTGTGCACGCCGGCGTTCTGCAGGAAGACGCCGCGGCCGGTCGTGTCGATCGCGTAGTTGCGGGCCACGTCGAAGCGGCCCTGTCCGTCCCACTTGAGGCGGTCGCGGACCGGCTCAAGGAAGGCGGGGACGGCGTACTTGTACCCGGTGGCGAGGATCAGGCCCTCGGTCTCCAGGGTGAAGTCCTTCTCCTGCTCCTCCTGGCGGAAGCCGAGGGTGTACGTGCCCGTCTCCGCGTCGTACGCGGCCTCGTTCAGGGCGGAGTTGGTGAGGAGCCGGGTGGGCACGGGGCCGTTCAGGTTCTTCTGGTAGAGCAGGTCGAAGATGGCGTCGATCAGCTCGCCGTCGATGCCCTTGAAGAGGCCCTTCTGCTGGGTCTCCAGGCGGTAGCGGGTCTGCTCGGGGAGCGCGTGGAAGTAGTCCACGTACTCCGGGGAGGTCATCTCCAGGGTGAGCTTGGTGTACTCCAGCGGGAAGAAGCGCGGGGAGCGGGTCACCCAGTTCAGCTTGTAGCCGTGGACGTCGATCTCGCTCAGGAGGTCGTAGTAGATCTCGGCGGCGCTCTGGCCGCTGCCGACCAGGGTGATCGACTTCTTCTTCTGCAGCTCCTCCTTGTTCGGGAGGTAGCGCGAGTTGTGGATCAGGTCGCCGCCGAGCTCCTGGCAGGTCTCGGGGACGTACGCCGGGGTGCCGGTGCCGAGGACGAGCTTCCGCGAGCGGAACGTTTCTCCGGCCTCGGTGGTCACCACGTACACCTCGGTGGCCTCGTCGAAGGTCACGGTGGCGACGGTCGTCGAGAAGCGCACCGAGGAGAGCTTCCCCGCGGCCCAGCGGCAGTAGTCGTTGTACTCGGTCCGCAGCGGGTAGAAGTTCTCCCGGATGTAGAACGAGTAGAGCCGGCCCTTCTCCTTCAGGTAGTTCAGGAAGGAGTACGGCGAGGTCGGGTCGGCCATCGTGACCAGGTCCGACATGAACGGCGTCTGGAGGTGGGCGCCTTCGAGGAACATCCCCGAGTGCCACTCGAAGTCCGGCTTCGACTCCAGGAAGAGGCCGTTCAGCTCGTCGATCGGCTCGGTCAGGCAGGCGAGTCCGAGGTTGAACGGACCGAGCCCGATGCCGATGAAGTCGTACGTCTCGGTCGTCTCAGGCGTGGACAAGGGTCTCTCCCAGGTACTGCTCGGCGTGGCCGGCGATCAGATCGAGAACGGCGGCGATGTCCGCCACGGTGGTCTCGGGGTTGAGCAGGGTGAACTTGAGGTACTGGCGGCCGTCGACCTTGGTCCCGGCGACGACGGCCTCGCCGGAGGCGAACAGGGCCTTCCGGGCGTGCAGGTTGGCGCGGTCGATGTCCTCGGGGGAGGTGACGGCCTCCGGGATGTAGCGGTAGACGAGCGTGGAGAGCTGCGGCTCGACCACGACGTCGTAGCGCGGGTCGGCGGCGAGCAGCGCGAAGCCCTCGGCGGCCAGGTCGCAGACCTCGTCGAAGAGCTGTCCGACGCCGTCGGCGCCCATCACGCGCAGGGTCATCCACAGCTTGAGCGCGTCGAAGCGGCGGGTGGTCTGGAGCGACTTGTCGACCTGGTTGGGTATCTGCTCGGCGACCGTGCGGCGCGGGTTCAGGTAGTCCGCGTGGTAGGTCGCGTGGCGCAGGGTGGCCCCGTCGCGGACCAGCACGGCCGAGGAGCTGACCGGCTGGAAGAAGGACTTGTGGAAGTCGACGGTGACCGAGTCGGCCCGCTCGATGCCCTCCAGGAGGTGGCGGCGGGTCGGGGAGGCGAGCAGGCCGCAGCCGTAGGCCGCGTCCACGTGCATCCAGGCGCCGTACTCGTCGGCCAGGGCGGCGATCTCGGGCAGCGGGTCGATGGAGCCGAAGTCGGTGGTGCCGGCGGTGGCGACGATCGCCATCGGGACGAGGCCCTCGGCGCGGCAGGCGGCCAGCTCGGCGGCGAGGACGACGGACTGCATCCGCTTGTTCCGGTCGACCGGGATGGAGACGACGGCGTCGTGGCCCAGGCCGAGGAGGGTGGCCGACTTCTGGACGCTGAAGTGGCTGCACTCGGAGGAGAAGATCCGGAGCCTGGACAGGTCGTCCGTCTTGGCCTCCTCGCGGGCGAGGAGCAGGGCCTGGAGGTTGGACTGCGTGCCGCCGCTGGTGAACACGCCGTCGGCGGCCGGGCCGAGGCCGATGCGGCCGGTGGTCCAGTCGACGAGCTTGCGCTCGATGAGGGTGCCGCCCGCGCTCTGGTCCCAGGTGTCGAGCGAGGAGTTGACCGCCGAGAGGACGGCCTCGCCGAGGACGGCGGGGATGACGACCGGGCAGTTGAGGTGGCCCAGGTAACGCGGGTGGTGGAAGTAGACGGCGTCGCGGAGGTAGACGCTCTCCAGCTCGTCCAGGGCGGCGGAGGAGTCGCCGAGCGGCCGGTCGAGGTCGACGGCGTCGATGACGGGGCCGAGGTCGGCGGGCGTCACACCGGTGAACGGGCCGCGCGTAGAGGCGAGTTTGGCCGCCACGCGCTCGACCCCTTCGGTGACGGAGCGGCGGTAGCTCTCCGCCGTGGCGTCATTGAGCAGGTGCGAGCGCATGTGGGGGGCCTCCGGGCAGCAAAGAGGGGCGAGGGGCGGCGATGCGTTATTAGGTTAGCCTAACCTAATAACGCATCGCAACGTTCCCTCGCCCCTCTCAGGTCACATAAGGGGAGTGGAAGTTGGGCGAGCGCCTACGCGTCTTCCTGCGTCTCGTCCGGCACCTCGCGCAGCGCGTCCTCGGAGAGTCCCTTGCGCCAGTAGCCGACGAACGTCACCCGGCGGCGGTCGAGTTCGCGCTCCCGCACGAAGTGCCGGCGCAGCGCCTTCACCGCCCCGGACTCGCCCGCGATCCACACGTACGGGGCCTCGCCGGGCAGTTCGGCGTCGCGCACCGCGTCCACGGCGGACGGCGCCCCCTCCTCCCGTACGAGCCAGGTGACGGTCGCGTCGGCCCGCGTCGCGAGCTCCGCCCGGTCGCCCGAGTACGGCACCTCCAGGAACACCTGGGCGCGCGTCTCGGCCGGCAGCCACTCGAGGATCGCCGAAGCGGCGGGAAGGGCCGTCTCGTCCGCCCAGATCAGCACGGAGTCGGCGTCCTCGGGCAGCCGGAAGCGGACACCGGTGTTGTCGGCGACCGCCGGGCCGAGCACGACCACCCGGTCGCCGGGCTTGGCCTGGGCGGCCCAGCGGCAGGCGGGTCCGCCGTCCTCGTGCAGGGCGAAGTCGATGTCGACCTCGTTCACCGGCTCCGTGCGCTGCTCGCGGACCGTGTACGAGCGCATGACGGCCCGCTCGTCCTCGGGCAGCGCCCGCCAGGCGCCCAGGATCGCGTACATGTCCGGGTTGTCGAGCGGCGGCAGGACGGGCGCCTCCTGGCCGGGGTGCGGCAGGAAGAGGGAGAGCGACTGGTCGCGGCCCCCGGCGGCGAAGTTCTTCAGGTCGTCCCCGGTGAAGGTGACCCGGACCAGGGACGGGCCGAGGCGGCGGGTCCTGTCGACCTGGAGGCGGAAGAACTGGAAGGGGGCGGTCTCGGCGTGCGTCATGGGGCAGGACACCTTTGCGGTACGGGCGAGGGGTCGCTCCGAGGGGAGTCAAAGGTAGGTTAGCCTAACCTCATGACGGAGGGTAAGGGTGGGGGCCACAGGACGACGCCCGCCGCCCCGGAGGGGGGGCGACGGGCTCCGCGTGGCGGGGGAGTCCGGCCTGATCCGCCGGACACGACCTAGGCCTTCAGGCCCAACTCCCGTGCGATCAGCATCCGCTGGACCTCGCTGGTGCCCTCGCCGATCTCCAGGATCTTCGAGTCGCGCCACATCCGGGCCACCGGGTACTCGTTCATGAAGCCGTAGCCGCCGTGGATCTGGGTCGCCTCGCGGGCGTTGTCCACCGCCACCGTGGAGGAGTACAGCTTCGCGATGGCCGCCTCCTTCTTGAACGGCTCGCCGAGCACGAGGCGCGAGGCCGCGTCCCGCCAGCCGATCCGGGCCATGTGCGCCCGCATCTCCATGTCGGCGATCTTGAACTGGATGGCCTGGTTGTCGCCGATCGGACGGCCGAAGGCGTGACGTTCCTTCGCGTACTTCACCGACTCGTCCACACAGCCCTGCGCGAGCCCCGTCGCGAGCGCCGCGATGGCGACCCGGCCCTCGTCGAGGATGCGGAGGAACTGGGCGTAGCCGCGGCCCTCCTCGCCGAGGAGGTTGGCGGCCGGGACCCGGACGTCGTCGAAGGCCAGCTCACGGGTGTCCGAGGCGTTCCAGCCGACCTTCGAGTAGGGCGCGGCGACCGTGAAGCCCGGGGTGCCGGACGGCACGATGATCGAGGAGATCAGCGGACGCCCGTCGGGCTTGCGGCCGGTGACCGCCGTGACCGTCACCAGACCCGTGATGTCCGTACCGGAGTTGGTGATGAAGCACTTCGAACCGTTGATCACCCACTCGTCGCCGTCGCGCACGGCGGTGGTGCGGGTGCCGCCCGCGTCCGAGCCGGCGCCCGGCTCGGTCAGACCGAACGCGCCGAGCAGCTCACCGGCGCAGAGCCGCGGCAGCCACTCCCGCTTCTGCTCCTCGGTGCCGAAGAGGTGGAGCGGCATCGCGCCGAGCGAGACACCGGCCTCCAGGGTGATGGCCACGGAGGAGTCGACCCGGGCCAGTTCCTCCAGGGCGATCCCGAGCGCCAGGTAGTCGCCGCCCATGCCGCCGTACTCCTCGGGGAACGGCAGTCCGAACAGGCCCATGCGGCCCATCTCGCGGACGATCTCGTAGGGGAACTCGTGGCGCTCGTAGTAGTCGCCGATCTTCGGCGCCACCACGTCGTGGGCGAACGCCTCGACGGTACGGCGGAGTTCCTCGTGCTCAGCGGTGAGCCGGTGGTCGAGGGTCATGGCTGGGGTCACTCCTTGTGGGAGAGGGCGCGGACGGTGCGGGAAGGGCTGGGCCTGCCCAGGTGGTCGGCCATCCACGCGCTCGTGGCGGTGAGGGCGGCCAGGTCGATCCCGGTCTCGATGCCGAGACCGTCGAGCATCCACACGAGGTCCTCGGTGGCGAGATTGCCCGTCGCGCTCTTCGCGTACGGGCAGCCGCCGAGGCCGCCCGCGGAGGCGTCGACGGTGGTCACCCCGTGGCGCAGGGCGGTCAGGGTGTTGGAGAGGGCCTGGCCGTACGTGTCGTGGAAGTGCACGGCGATACGGGAGGTGGGGACGCCTGCCTCGTTCAGCGCGGTCAGGAGCGCCTGGACGTGGCCCGGGGTGGCGACCCCGATGGTGTCCCCGAGGCTCAGCTCGTCACAGCCCATGTCGGCGAGCGCCTTGGTGACCCGGACGACCTGCTCGATCGGGACGGCGCCCTCCCAGGGGTCGCCGAAGCACATCGACAGGTAGCCGCGGACCTTGAGCCCCGCCTCTATGGCCCGGGTGACCGTCGGGGCGAACAGCGCGAGGGCCTCGTCGACGGTCCGGTTGAGGTTGGCCTTCGCGAAGGACTCGGTGGCCGAGGCGAACACGGCGATCTCCCGGACGCCGAGCGCCAGCGCCCGGTCCAGGCCCCGTTCGTTCGGCACGAGCACCGGGAGGCGCACCGGCAGGTCGCGGACGAGCGGGAACAGCTCCTCCGCGTCCGCCAGCTGGGGCACCCACTTGGGGTGCACGAAGCTGGTCGCCTCGACGGTGGAGAGGCCCGCCGCCGCGAGGCGGCGCACGAACTCCGCCTTCACGGCCGTCGGGACGAGCGTCTTCTCGTTCTGCAGCCCGTCCCGGGCCCCCACCTCGTGGATCCGGACCCGGGCGGGGAGTCCCGGTTCGGGCACGGTCATGGGCAGACTCATGCGGTGTCCTCCTCGCGGGGCGCCACCACGGCCAGGATCCGGTCCATGGCGACGGTGGTGCCGGGGGTGACGTCCAGTTCGGTGACGGTGCCGGCGTGCGGGGCGGAGATGACGTGCTCCATCTTCATCGCCTCGACGACCAGCAGGCTCTGTCCGGCCTCGACCTCGTCCCCGACGGCCACCTTGACGACGGTGACGGTGCCGGGCATCGGCGCGGCGAGCGTGTCGGCCCCGCCGTGCTTCGCCCCGCTGAGCGCGGCCTCGACGGGGTCGTGGTCGAGGACGTGCCAGGAGTCGCCGTCACGGCCGAGCCAGTTGCCGGCGCGGTGGAAGTGGTGGACGAGCCCGTCCACCGTGACCGTCACCGCGGTCTGCGTGACCCGGGCGCCGGCCGGCGCCTCCACCGTGACGGGTTCACGTCCCGACACGCGTACGGGGAAGGGCAGCGGAGACGGACGGCCGCCCAGGCGCCAGCCGCTCGGCCGCGAGAACGGGTCCGTCCAGCCGTCCTTGGGCGCCGGGGCCAGCGCCGCGAGCCGTACGGCCGCCGCCGCCGCGTACACCTCCTCCGGTACGCCCTCGGGGACCAGGCTCTCCGCGTCCCGCTCCACCAGGCCGGTGTCCAGGGCGCCCGTCACCACGTCCGGGTGGGCCAGGAGCCTGCGCAGGAAGCCCGCGTTCGTCGGGACGCCGAGGGTGACCGTTTCGGCGAGGGCCGCGCGCAGCTTGCGGAGGGCGGTGGGGCGGTCCTTCGCGTGGACGATGACCTTCGACAGCATCGGGTCGTAGAGGGAGGAGACCTCGGTGCCCTCGCTCAGGCCCGAATCCGTACGGACCCCGTTCCCCTGAGGCTCGTTCAGGGACAGGACCGTGCCGCCCGACGGCAGGAAGCCCCGGGAAGGGTCCTCCGCGCACAGTCGGGCCTCGATCGCCCAGCCGTCGAGCCGGACGTCGTCCTGCGTGAAGTCGAGCGGCTCCCCGGCGGCCACCCGCAGCTGCCACTCCACAAGGTCGACGCCGGTGATCAGCTCGGTCACCGGGTGCTCGACCTGGAGCCGGGTGTTCATCTCCATGAAGTAGTACGACGAGGGGTCGACGCCCGGCACGATGAACTCGACCGTGCCCGCGCCCACATAGCCGCAGGAGCGGGCCGCCTCGACCGCCGCCGCGCCCATCGCCGCCCGGATCTCCGGGGTGAGGAGGACGCTCGGCGCCTCCTCGATGATCTTCTGGTGGCGGCGCTGGAGCGAGCACTCGCGCTCGCCGAGGTGGACCACGTTCCCGTGGGCGTCGGCGAGGACCTGGATCTCGATGTGC
Source organism: Streptomyces exfoliatus (assembly GCF_000725545.1). GTDB lineage: Bacteria > Actinomycetota > Actinomycetes > Streptomycetales > Streptomycetaceae > Streptomyces > Streptomyces exfoliatus. Next base: position 171,963 of record NZ_JNZP01000013.1, read on the forward strand.
CGGGGCCGGTCGATCCACCGCTCCACGAGCAGCGTGTCGTCACCGAAGGAGGAGCGGGCCTCGCGGCGGGCCGCCGCGATCTCGTCGTCAAGCGTCGCCAGGTCGCGGACGAGGCGCATGCCCTTTCCGCCACCGCCCGCCGAAGGCTTCAGGAGCACGGGCGCGCCCAGCTCGCGGGCCGCCGCCTCCAGTTCGGGGTCGGCCGCGCCGGGGACGACCGGGACGCCCGCCGCCTTGACGGTCTCCTTGGCCCGGATCTTGTCGCCCATCAGGGAGATCGCGGAGGCCGGGGGGCCGATGAAGACCAGACCGGCGTCCGCGCAGGCCTGCGCGAAGGCGGTGTTCTCGGCGAGGAAGCCGTAGCCGGGGTGGACGGCCTGCGCGCCGGTGCGGGCCGCTGCTTCGAGCAGCGCCGGGACGGACAGATACGACTCGGAGGCCGGCGGCGGGCCGATCCGTACCGCCGTGTCCGCCTCCCGTACGTGCCGGGCGTCGGCGTCCGCGTCGCTGTACACGGCCACCGAGCGCACGCCGAGCGCCCGCAGCGTGCGGATGACCCGGACCGCGATCTCGCCGCGGTTGGCGACGAGCACGGTGTCGAACATGCTGTGCTGGAACAAGCTGCGCATCTCCTGGGAGCCCCTCACATCCGGAAGACGCCGAACTGGGGGTCACCCAGGGGCGCGTTGGCACAGGCGGTCAGGGCGAGGCCGAGGACCTGCCGGGTCTCCGTCGGGTCGATGACCCCGTCGTCCCAGAGCCGGGCGGTCGCGTAGTAGGCGCTGCCCTGGGTCTCGTACTGCTCGCGGATGGGGGCCTTGAAGGCCTCCTCCTCGTCCGCGCTCCACCCGTCGCCGAGCTGGTCGCGCTTGACGGTCGCGAGGACCGAGGCGGCCTGCTCGCCGCCCATGACCGAGATCTTGGCGTTGGGCCACATCCACAGGAAGCGGGGGGAGTACGCCCGGCCGCACATCGAGTAGTTGCCCGCGCCGTACGACCCGCCGACGACGACCGTCAGCTTCGGCACCCGGGTGGTGGCCACGGCCGTGACCATCTTGGCGCCGTGCTTGGCGATGCCGCCGTGCTCGTACGCCTTGCCGACCATGAAGCCGGTGATGTTCTGCAGGAAGACGAGCGGGATCCCGCGCTGGTCGCACAGCTCGATGAAGTGCGCGCCCTTCTGGGCGGACTCGGCGAACAGGATGCCGTTGTTGGCGACGATGCCGACCGGGTGCCCGTGGATCCTGGCGAAGCCGGTGACCAGGGTCTGCCCGTACTCGGACTTGAACTCCTGGAAGCGCGAGCCGTCCACGACCCGGGCGATGACCTCGCGCACGTCGTACGGGGTGCGGGAGTCCACCGGCACCGCGCCGTAGAGACCGTAGGGGTCGACCTTCGGCTCCTCGACGGGCTCCACCGACCACGGCAGCGGGCCGCGCTCCGGGAGCGTGGCGACGATGTTCCGCACGATCCGCAGCGCGTGGGCGTCGTCCTCGGCCAGGTGGTCGGTGACGCCGGAGATCCGGGAGTGGACCTCGCCGCCGCCCAGCTCCTCCGCCGTGACGACCTCGCCGGTGGCGGCCTTCACCAGGGGCGGTCCGCCGAGGAAGATCGTTCCCTGGTTCCGCACGATCACGGCCTCGTCGCTCATCGCCGGGACGTACGCGCCGCCGGCCGTGCACGAGCCGAGGACGGCGGCGATCTGCGGAATGCCCGCGCCGGACATCCGGGCCTGGTTGTAGAAGATCCGGCCGAAGTGCTCCCGGTCGGGGAAGACCTCGTCCTGCATCGGCAGGAAGGCACCGCCCGAGTCGACCAGGTAGAGGCAGGGGAGACGATTCTCCAGCGCCACCTCCTGGGCGCGGAGGTGCTTCTTCACCGTCATCGGGTAGTACGTGCCGCCCTTGACGGTCGCGTCGTTGGCGACGATCACGCACTCGCGCCCGCTGACCCGGCCGATGCCGGCGATGACGCCGGCCGCCGGGGCCTGGTCGCCGTACATGCCGTTCGCCGCGAGCGGGGCGAGCTCCAGGAACGGGGATCCCGGGTCGAGGAGGGTGTCCACCCGGTCCCGGGGCAGCAGCTTGCCGCGCGCGGTGTGCCGGGCCCGGGACTTCTCACCCCCGCCCAGGGCGGCCGCCGCGAGCTTGGCGCGCAGCGTCGCGGCCAGCTCGTGATGCGCCGCCTCGTTCGCCCGCCAGGCCGGCGAGGCGGGATCCGCCGCACTCGTCAGCACAGGTGCCTGCTGCATCCCTCGAGCTCCCTTGCTCGGTTAATGAGCGTTAACGTATGTCGTTCAGGTTAACGACCGCTAACCGGGTTGTCTAGAATCGACTTATGACCACGACCCCGTTCGCCAGTGGCAGGACCGATGCCCCGACGCGGCGCGAGCAGATCCTCAAGCAGGCCGCGCGCCTCTTCGCCGAGCGCGGCTTCCACGGCGTGGGCGTCGACGAGATAGGAGCCGCCGTCGGCATCAGCGGCCCCGGCCTCTACCGGCACTTCCCCGGCAAGGACGCGATGCTCGCCGAACTCCTCGTCGGCATCAGCGAACGGCTCCTCGACGGCGGGCGGCTGCGGGTCGGCGAGACCACCGGCGACCCCGAGGCCCTCCTCGGCGCCCTCATCGACGGGCACATCGACTTCGCCCTCGACGACCGGCCGCTGATCACCCTCCACGACCGCGAGCTCGACCGGCTCAAGGACGAGGACCGCAAGCGGGTGCGGCAGCTCCAGCGGCAGTACGTGGAGCTGTGGGTGACGGTGGTCCGCGAGCTGTACCCGGACGCGGCCGAGAGCGAGGTGCGGACGGCGGTCCACGCCGTCTTCGGCCTGCTGAACTCCACCCCGCACCTGGCGGCGGTCGGCCGCCGCTCCATGGAGGACCTGCTGCGCAGGCTGGCCCACGGGGCGTTCGGGGCGCTGGCGGGGTAGCCGTTCCCGGGGCGGAGCGGGGGTTCGCGGGGGCCGCTTCCCGGGCGGGGCGGGGGTCCACGGGGCGAAACGTGTGCCCATCGCCTCCGCCGCTCGGACAGAATGTGGTCCATGCCGATACTCAGCCGTGACGCCCTCGTCGAGCACCTCGTCCGCACCAGGATCGCGGGAGACGTCGCCACCCCGCGCGACAACAACCTCTCCCACTACCGCAAGCTCGCCAACGGCGACCGGCACTACTGGCTCGGCCTGGAGCTCGGTGACCGCTGGGTCGACGAGCAGGACGTGCTCGCCGTCATGGCCGAGCGCTGCGGGGTCATCGACGACCCGGCCCACCGGACCGGCCAGGACACCATCGACCCCGAGCTGACCGTCGACGGCCTCGACCGGCTGGCCGCCCGGCTGCGCAAGGCCGCCGCCGGCAAGGAGCGGGTCCTCTTCGCGACCGGCCACCCCGGCGCGCTGATCGACGTGCACAGCCGGGTCGCCGCCGCGCTGCGCGCCCAGGGCTGCGACATCGTCCGCATCCCGGGCGGGCTCGTCGCCGACGAGGGGTACGTCGTGCAGTTCGCGGACGTCGCCGTCTTCGAACGCGGCGCGAGCCTCTGGCACACCCACTCCCCGGAGCCCATGAACGCGATCCTGGACGCGCTCGGCGAGGACGGCCGCCCCGACCTGGTGATCGCGGACCACGGCTGGGCGGGCCGGGCGGGCCAGCGGGGGATCGACTCGGTCGGCTACGCGGACTGCAACGACCCGGCGCTGTTCCTCGGCGAGGCGGAGGGCACGATGCAGGTCACGATCCCGCTCGACGACCACGTCCTCGACCCCCGCTTCTACGAGCCGATGACGGCGTACACGCTGAACGCGGCGGGCCTGGGCATCTGAGCGTTCACCCGTCGGTACGGGGCTGTGCCACCCCCGGGGTCGGGTTCACGCCCGGAGTCGGGTTCACGCCCGGGGTCGGGTCCAGGTAGACCCGGCGGATCGCCGGGAAGCGTTCGCGGAGCTGGGACTCCGCGTCCTCGCAGGCCCATTCCACCTGCGCCGCCGACGCCACGTCCCGGAAGTCGACCTTCGCCGCGATCAGGACCTCCCCCGGTCCCTGGATCAGGGTGGTCAGGTCGAGGACGTCCACGACGTGCGGGACGGAGAGCAGCTCCTCGCGGACCTCGTCCCGCATCTGCCGGGGCAGCGGGCGGCCGATGAGGAGTTCGGCGTTGGAACGGCCGAGCACCCAGGCCACGTACACGAGCAGGACGCCGATGAGGATCGAGGCGACGCCGTCCCAGACGCCGGAGCCGGTGATCTGGCCGCCGAGCAGGCCGCCCGTGGCGAGCATGAGGCCCGCGAGGGCGGCGGAGTCCTCCATGACGACCGCCTTGACGGTGGTGTCGGGGGTGAGCCGCAGGTACCTCGCGAAGGGCGCCTTCATCCGCTCCGCCTCGGCCTTGACCTGACGGATCCCGGTCCGCAGCGAGAAGCCCTCCAGGACGAAGGCGACGCCGAGGACGATGTACGAGATCAGCGGGTCGCCGAGTTCCTCGCCGTGGGTGAGGGTGTGGATGCCGTCGTAGACGGAGAAGACCGCGCCGCCGACGAAGGTGGCGACGGCCGCGAGCATCGCCCACACGTACCGCTCGCCGGCGTGTCCGACCGGATGGTCCTCGTCGGCCGGCTTCTCGCTCCGCTTGAGCGCGGTGAGGAGCATGACCTCGGTGACGGTGTCGGCGAGCGAGTGGGCCGCCTCGGACAGCATCGCGCTCGATCCGCTGACGACCCCCGCGACGGCCTTGGCGGCGGCGATCCCGAGGTTCGCCACCGCCGCCACGATCACGGTGAAGGTGCTCTCCCCGTTCCCGGAATCCGTCCCCGAATCCGTCCCCGAATCCGTCCCCGAACCCGTCCCCGAATCGTTTGTCATGACATCGGACGGTATGTCCGTACGTCAGCGCGGGACGCGAACGACACCCTCCTGGATGACGGAGATCGCGAGCTTCCCGTCCCGGGTGAAGATCCGGGCCTGACCGAGGCCGCGCCCGCCGGACGCGGTCGGCGACTCCTGGTCGTACAGGAGCCACTCGTCGGCCCGGAAGGGGCGGTGGAACCACATCGCGTGGTCCAGGGACGCCCCGACCACGTCGCCGAGGGCCCAGCCGCCGCGCCCGTGGGCGAGGAGGACGGAGTCGAGCAGGGTCATGTCGGAGACGTACGTGGCGAGGACGACGTGCAGCAGCGGGTCGTCGGTGAGCTTGCCGTTGGTGCGGAACCACACCTGCGAGCGCGGCTCGCGCGGCTCGCCGACGGAACCCCAGGGCGGGGTCTCGGCGTACCGCAGGTCCACCGCCGCGCGCGCCTCGACGAGCCGGGTCGCGATCTCCTCCGGCAGGTGCCGGGGAAGCATCTCGGCGGCCGTCGGCAGCGTCTCCGGGTCGGGCGCGGCCGGCATGTCCGTCTGGTGGTCGAGCCCCTCCTCGTACGCCTGGAAGGAGGCGGAGAGGTGGAAGATCGGCTGCCCGTGCTGGACGGCGACGACCCGGCGGGTGGTGAAGGACCGGCCGTCGCGGATGCGGTCGACCGTGTACACGATCGGCGCGCCCGGGTCTCCGGCGCGCAGGAAGTACGCGTGGAGCGAGTGCGCGAGGCGGTCGTCGGGCACGGTCCTGCCCGCCGCCACGAGCGCCTGGGCGGCCACCTGGCCGCCGAAGACGCGGGGGACGAGCGCGGAGCGGGACTCGCCCCGGAAGATGTCCCGCTCGATCTGCTCCAGGTCGAGCAGATCGAGCAGGTCATCCAGGGCGCTGTGCGCGTCGGGCACCTGTACCTACAGGCCCATCGACTTGGCGATGATCGACTTCATGATCTCGCTGGTGCCGCCGTAGATGCGGTTGACGCGGTTGTCGGCGTACAGGCGGGCGATCGGGTACTCGTTCATGTAGCCGTAGCCGCCGTGCAGCTGGAGGCAGCGGTCGATCACGCGGTGCGCGACCTCGGTGCAGAAGAGCTTGGCGCTGGCGGCCTCGGCCGGGGACAGCTCGCCCGCGTCGAGGGCCTCCAGGGCGCGGTCGGCGACGGCCTCGGCCGCGTCGACCTCGGCCTGGCAGGCGGCCAGCTCGAACTTGGTGTTCTGGAACGAGGCGACCGGCTTGCCGAAGACCGTGCGGTCCGTGACGTACTGCTGCGCGAACCGGACGGCGGCCTTGGCCTGCGCGTACGCGCCGAAGGCGATGCCCCAGCGCTCGGAGGCCAGGTTGTGGCCGAGGTAGTAGAAGCCCTTGCCCTCCTCGCCCAGCAGGTCCTCGACGGGCACCTTGACGTCGACGAAGGCCAGCTCGGCCGTGTCGGAGGTGCGCAGGCCCAGCTTGTCCAGCTTGCGGCCGATCGAGTAGCCCTCGGACTTGGTGTCCACCGCGAAGAGGGAGATGCCGAAGCGGCGGTCGTCCTCGGACGGGGCGGAGGTGCGGGCGCAGACGATCACGCGGTCGGCGTGGACGCCACCGGTGATGAAGGTCTTCGAGCCGTTGAGGACGTAGTGGGTGCCGTCCTCGGAGAGCTTGGCGGTGGTCTTCATGCCCGCGACGTCGGAGCCGGTGCCCGGCTCGGTCATCGCGAGGGCCCACATCTCCTCGCCGGTGACGAACTTCGGCAGGAAGCGCTTCTTCTGGTCGCCGGTGGCGAGCATCTTGATGTACGGCAGGGCGAGCAGCACGTGCACGCCGGAACCGCCGAACTGGACGCCCGCGCGCGAGGTCTCCTCGTAGAGGACGGCCTCGAACTTGTGGGTGTCCAGGCCCGCGCCGCCGAACTCCTCGGGGACGTTGATGCCGAAGATGCCCAGCTCGCCGAGCTTGTCGTAGAACTCGCGCGGCGCCTGCCCCGCGGCGAACCACTCGTCGTAGACGGGAACGACCTCGGCCTCGATGAAGGCGCGGATGGTCTCCCGGAACGCCTCGTGGTCCTCGTTGAATACGGTACGGCGCACGAGCCGCCTCCTCGGAGTCCTGGGCGCCTGGCCCACTATGCCTAAGCGCTTGCTCAGTCAAGTTACCCGTCAGTTCGCGTCGCTGTCCAGATCTGCGCGCCCAAGGTTGCCCACGTCACGTCCTTCAGGACGCGGACGCCTCCTGGCGGCTCCAGCGGCGGTTCGCGGTGTCGTACTCGAACGAGGGTCTGCCCGTGACGGGAGCGGTGCGGAACGGGACACCGCCGTCGGTGATCCGGACCGTGCCCCGGCGCCCCTCCGAGCTCCACTCCAGCTCCAGGTACCAGCGGCAGTCGCACCTCGCCGCCCCCGCCGAGACCAGCAGCTCCTCCGGCTCGGCGGCGCTGACCGTGTACGGGAAGGAGACCGCCGGGAGCGTCCGGCCCTCCTGCCCGGAGGCGTCGTACCCGTCCAGCGCCCGCGCCACCGGCCGCGGCCGGTCCAGGTCCACCTCGAAACGGCGCGGCGTCACCGCCCCGCCGCACCCGCCGCCCACCCGGTACGCCGCCCACGGCAGCGCCGCGCCCCGCTCCACCACCCGCACGTGCAGCGCCTGGAGCACCACCGCCGCCGCGCCCTTCCCCTGCACCGACACCCGCACCAGCGTCTCCCCGCCGTCCACGGCCCCCTGCGCCGCCGCCCAGCTCAGCGCGTCGGCCGACTCCGGCGGGGGAGGGGGCGTCCGCTCCACGAGGTAGGTGTGCCCGCACCCGTTCTTCCAGAGGTGCGAGGCGACCGTCCACGTCAGCGGCGCCGGTGGTTCTGCGGCCCGCTCCCGGGTCTTCCCCGGCAGGAGTACGGCTCCGAGCGTCACCGTCGCCACGGCCGCCAACGCCCCGCAGACCACGCCCACCCACGCCCACCGGCGCCTCCGCCGCCCGGACGGGAGACCCGGCACGCGCGCGTGCACGGGTTCCAGCTCGGGCTCGGACGGGGGCTCCGGGACCGGCTCGGGCTCGGGCTCAGGCGCCGGCGCCGGATCCTGTTCCCGGCCGCGCTCGGGCTCGGGCTCCGCGTCGGGCTCCGGCACCGGCACCGCGACGGGCTCCGGCGCCGGACGGCGACGGGTGCGGTCCGCGCGGCTCCAGGCCACCTCCAGGGCCCGCCGCTCCTCCTCGTCCGCCCCGCACAGCAGGGCGAGGCGGTCGACCACGGCGAACTCCTCCGGGACGGTCGCGCCCGAGCAGTAGCGGTGGAGGGTGGACGCGCTGACGCTCAGGCGCCGGCCCAGCGCCTCGTAACTGCGCCCGTCCCGCGCCTTCAGCGCGCGCACGAGCCGCGCGAACTCCTCGACGGCGGCGTCCTTCGGCATTCCATCCCCCTCGACCCTGCGTCCCACCCTTCACGTCCTTGCACGTCAGCGGGGGTGGAATGGTTCCGGGACGGACGGTGGGCGCGTCACCGTTGCCCGGGGCGGGCGGGGGCCCGACGCTGGTGGAAGCACTGACCGAACGACCCGACGGGGGATCCACCACCATGAACAAGCTCCGTACCGCACTCGCCACCGCCGCCGCTGCCGCCCTGGGCCTCGCGGCCCTCGCCACGGCCCCGGCGCAGGCCGCCGCCCAGCCCGCCTTCCTCGCCGCCTCCCAGATGCCGCCGTCGTCGACGCCGTGGACCGCCACCCAGGTCTTCACCGGCGTCCCGGAGAACGGCGGCGCCCTCTGCGCCCCGTACAAGATCCCGGCGCAGAACACCCGCTACCGCGAGTTCACCACCGAGCTCGACACCAACGGCGTCCAGATCACCACCGTCGCCCGCACCGAGGCCGACGCCGTGAAGCTGGTCGACACCCTCCGCAAGTCCCTCGCCGGCTGCGGGCCCCTCCTTGAGCGGCAGAACCCGGGCCTGCACGCCGTCAGCGCCTCCCACGGCAAGCTCGCCGTCGAGGAGGGGGCCTGGGTCTACAGCCTGGACACCGCCGACCCGCAGATCGGCAGCACCGACATCCACCTCTTCTCCGTGGGCCGCGACGGCCGCACCGTCACCCTCGTCCGCTGGGGCCAGATGGGCGACTTCGAGGACGCCCCGCTGACCGCCTTCCGCACGACGACGAAGACCGCCGTCAACAAGCTCTACTGACCCGGGGCGACCTCGCGCAGCCGAGAGCCGTGGAACCGGATCGGGTCACGAAGCGCGGAGGGCGAACCACAGCTCCATCCGTACGTCGGGATCGTCCAGGTCCCGGTCCAGGAGCGCCGCGCAGCGGGCGATCCGCTGGCGGACGGTGTTGCGGTGCAGGCCCGTCGCCACCGCCGTCCGGTCCCAGCCGCCGTGCAGGGAGAGCCAGACGCGGAGGGTCTCGGCGAGGGGTTCGGTGAGCGGTGCGAGCAGCGTCCGGGCGTACGCGGCGGCTTCGCCGGGGTCCACGAGACCGGCGAAGCCGCCCGCCCGGTGCCGGACCAGGGACGTGCGGGAGGCCTCCGCCCGGCGCAGCGCCCGCGCCGCCTGCGCGTCGGCGGCCGTCAGCTCCGCCGCCGCCACGGGGGCGCTCGCGCCGAGCGTCCAGCCCTCCTGCGCGGTGACGCCGGTGGAGGCGGGCAGCAGGAGCCGTACGGTTCCCCCGGCCTGGTCCATCAGCGGTGTGCCGAGCGCCGCCGCGAGCGAGGCCGTCGCGAACGGCGTGCCGTCGCCGCCCGAGGCGTGGACCACCGTCCACGGGCCGGGACCGAGCGCGCCCGCCACCTCCGCGGGGGGCGCGCCGAGGAGCAGGCGGACCAGGGCCCCGTCCCGTACGGTCACGTCCGCGCCCCGGTGCGGGGCCGTCAGCAGGGACAGCAGGACGACCGCGACGCCCGCGATGGTGTGGTCGCCGGGGTCCCGCCGCTCCGTCGCGACCCCGAGCGTCAGGCTGTCCCCGCCGCCCAGCGCGTAGGCGGCGAGCCGCAGCCCGCCCTCCTCCCCGCTCGCCGAGGCCGGTCCGCCCGGCCCGCCGGAGACCAGCGCCGCCAGCTCGGCGAGCGTCCCCGCCGCCTCGGCCGGGATCTCCGGGCCGGCCACCGCCGACTCCGTGCCGTCCGGGCCGAAGAGCACCGCCCGTCCCGCCAGGCGCGAGGCCAGCGCGCCGAGGACCGCCGGGACCGGCGCCGGCCGGGCCGCGGCCGTCGCCAGGGACTGCTGCGCCTCCGTCACCCGGCGCAGCTCGCGCAGCCGGGCCTCCGCCATCAGCTGCCACAGCGCCCGCGCGACCGCGGTGAACGGTGTCCGCGGCGGCACCTCGACCAGCGGCAGGCCCTGACCGGCGCAGGCCTCGACGAGCTCGGCCGGGACCGTGTCGTACACCGGTGTCACCCCGAAGGCCAGCGCCGCCGCCCCCGCCTCCACCACCCGCTCGACGTAGCGCGCCGGATCGGTGAGCTGCACGCCCGCCGTCATGAGCAGCTCGCCGCCGAGGAGATACGGGTAGGGATCGGCCATCTCCGAGGTGTGCACCCAGTGCAGCGGGACGTCCTCGGGCCCCGCGAGCAGCCGGAGGCCCAGATCCCGGCGCGCGAGCAGCGCGGTCAGCGGGACGGGTGGCGCCGGGGGAGTGGAGGCGGGGTGCGCCGAACGCGTCGTCATGGACTCTTCGTACACCACGCGCTCGTACAGTGGAGAGAACGCACACTTCTGCACCGCTTTCCCGCCGCCTACCGTCGTGATGTCCGGCGTGCCGGAGAACCCAGCCGGAGACACCCCCCCAGGAGGACCCGACCATGAGCAGCAGCGACCAGAACACCCCGCGCGGCCCGATCGACTCGTCCCGCATCCCGCGGTACGCCGGTCCCGCGACGTTCGCCCGGCTGCCGCGGCTCGACGAGGTCGGCACCGCGGACATCGCCGTGGTCGGCGTCCCCTTCGACAGCGGCGTCTCCTACCGCCCCGGCGCCCGCTTCGGCGGCAACGCCATCCGCGAGGCCTCCCGCCTGCTCCGCCCCTACAACCCGGCGCAGGACGCCTCCCCGTTCGCCCTCGCGCAGGTCGCGGACGCCGGCGACATCGCCGCCAACCCGTTCAACATCAACGAGGCCGTCGAGACCGTCGAGGCAGCCGCCGACGAGCTGCTCGGCACCGGCGCCCGCATGATGACCCTCGGCGGCGACCACACCATCGCGCTGCCGCTGCTGCGCTCCGTCGCCAAGAAGCACGGCCCCGTCGCCCTGCTCCACTTCGACGCGCACCTCGACACCTGGGACACCTACTTCGGCGCCGAGTACACCCACGGCACCCCGTTCCGCCGGGCCGTCGAGGAAGGCATCCTCGACACCGAGGCGCTCTCCCACGTCGGCACCCGCGGCCCGCTCTACGGCAAGCAGGACCTCACCGACGACGAGAAGATGGGCTTCGGCATCGTCACCTCGGCGGACATCTACCGCCGCGGCGCCGACGAGGTCGCCGACCAGCTGCGCCAGCGCATCGGCAACCGCCCGCTGTACATCTCCATCGACATCGACTGCCTCGACCCGGCCCACGCCCCCGGCACCGGCACCCCCGAGGCGGGCGGCATGACCTCCCGCGAGCTCCTGGAGATCCTCCGCGGCCTCTCCTCCTGCAACCTGGTCTCCGCCGACGTCGTCGAGGTCGCCCCGGCGTACGACCACGCCGAGATCACGGCGGTCGCCGCCTCGCACACGGCGTACGAGCTGACGACGATCATGTCGCGTCAGATCGCGGAGAGCCGCGCGGCCGCGCAGTAGTACCGCCGGGTGGCCCGGGGGCGGGCTGCGCGACACTCGTCGCGCGGCCCCGGCCCGGGTGGGCACGACCCGGCCACCGGGCCGCACCGTACCGACCACGCCACGCCAGAGGGACGTCCATGACCCACGACCACGACCTGGTCCTGCGCCCGACCGCCGCACAGACCGAGGCCGCGCTCAACCCGCCCCCCGGGCGCAACGGCGGCGACCTCGTCATCGAGACCCTCACCGGGCTCGGCGCCACCACGGTCTTCGGACTCCCCGGCCAGCACGCGCTCGGCATGTTCGACGCGCTGCGCCGCTCCTCCCTCCGGTACGTCGGCCTCCGCGTCGAGAACAACGCCGGCTTCGCCGCCGACGCGTACGGCAGGATCACCGGCGAGGCCGCCCCGCTGCTGCTCTCCACCGGACCCGGCGCGCTCATGTCGCTCGCCGCGCTCCAGGAGGCCGCCGCCGCCTCCGCGCCCGTCCTCGCGATCGGCAGCCAGATCCCGGCGGCCGGCCTCGGCGGCGGTCGCCACGGCTACCTCCACGAGCTGCGCGACCAGCAGGCCTCGTTCAGGGACGTGGTCAAGTCCGTCCACACGGTCCGTACGCAGTCCCAGATCCCGTCCGCCATCGCGGCGGCCTGGGAGTCGGCGCTCACCGCCCCGCACGGGCCGGTCTGGGTCGAGATCCCGCAGGACGTGCTCGTCGCGGAGACGGCGCTGCCCGTGGTCACGGCGATGGACGCGACGCCCGAGGACATCGCCCCGCGCCCCGAGCTGACGGCGCTCGCGGCCCACCTCCTGGCGAACGCCGAGCGGCCCGCGATCATCGCGGGCGGCGGCGTCGTACGCTCCGACGCCTCCGGCAAGCTCCGCGCGCTCGCGGAGCGCCTGGACATCCCCGTCGTCACCACCTTCGGCGGCAAGGGCGCCTTCCCCTGGGAGCACCCGCTGTCGCTCCAGTCCTGGCTGGAGGACCGGCACACCACCGACTTCCTGGAGGACGCCGACGTCCTCCTCGTCGTCGGTTCGGGCCTCGGCGAACTGTCCTCGAACTACCACACGTTCGCCCCGCGCGGCCGGGTGATCCAGATCGAGGCCGACGCCGGGAAGCTGGAGTCCAACCACCCGGCGCTCGGCATCCACGCGGACGCCCGCCTCGCCCTCCAGGCGCTCCTGGAGACGGCCCCCGAGCGGCGGGACCCGACGGCCCCCGAGCGGGTGCGTACGGTCCTCGCCAAGGTCAGGGAACGGATCGCCGCGCAGGACCTGGACCTGGAACAGCAGGTCGTCGCGGCCGTACGGGCGGCGCTGCCGGCCCGCTCGCCGAGCTTCTGGGACATGACGATCCTGGCGTACTGGGCGTGGTCGGCCTTCGACGCCCGGCACCCCAACACCATGCACTCGGCGCAGGGCGCGGGCGGCCTGGGCTACGCCTTCCCCGCCGCCCTCGGCGCGGCCGTCGCGGACCCGTCCCAGCCGGTCCTCGCGGTCTCCGGCGACGGCGGCGCGATGTACTCGATCGCGGAGCTGGCGACGGCGAGGCAGTACGGGCTCGACGTGACCTGGCTTATCGTCGACGACGGCGGCTACGGCATCCTGCGCGAGTACATGACGGACGCCTTCGGCGAGACCACGGGCACCGAACTGACCCGCCCCGACTTCGTCGCCCTGGCGGAGTCCTTCGGTGTCCCCGGGACCCTGGCGAGCCCGGAATCCCTGACGGCGGACCTCACGAAGGCCCTCGCGACCCCCGGCCCGTCGGTGGTGGTCCTCCCGGCCCTGCTGCGGATGTTCGAGCCGACGCACCTCTGACCCGGAAGACCGTCCGGCCCACCCTCGCGAGGGCGGCGGGGGCCGGACGGCCGCGGTGCCTCAGCCGACGAGCTCTCCCCACCGCTCCCGGTACTCGGCGAGCTGCGCCGCGTACCCCTCCCGGAACCTCTTCTCCTCCACCTCGCCGAGCCCGTTCCGGCCCATCGGCTCCGGGCGGATCAGCCGCCCGACGTCGGCGAGGACCTCGGCGGCGGCCTCGGCGACGGCGCCGCCCTTCTGCCGGGCGGTGAACACGCGGTTGCCCGACTCTCTCAGGAGCTCCTCGCACACCGTGCGGGGCTTACCGACCGCCCTCCTCATCCCCGCCTCCGGCACGGCCACGACCCTGCCCGCCACCGCGAGCCCGTCCAGGGCCCCCAGCGCCGCGTACAGCCGCCCCCACGCGTAGTACTTCCCGTCCTCGACCCGCGTCACGGACCTCCCCTTCCCCTCCGACCCTACGAACCGCCCTCCGACGTCCACCGCTTCCTACCCAGGCCGGGCCTCACTTCTCTCCCGGCCCCGCCTCCGAGGTCCTAGGACCAGCGACCGGTCTTGTCCCGTTCTTCGTTGCGGCGGGATGAAATCGCACGTCGGCCGCGTTGGGCCTTCCGGTAGAGCAGGACGGACGGGAGGCCATTCGTGGCGGCGGTGGGGCAGCACAAACAGGCGGCGGACGGACAACCGGCGGCCGACGGGCGACCGGCGGCGGACGGGCGGCAGGGCTGGGCCCGGCGGCTCACCGGATACGCCTGGCGGTACAAGGCGAACGTGATCCTCGCGCTCGGCTCCTCCCTGCTCGGGATGGCCGTGCTCGCCCTCGTGCCGCTCGTCACCAAGGTGATCATCGACGACGTCATCGGGACGAAGACCCGCGACCTCGGCGTCTGGACCGGCCTCCTCATCGGCGCCGCCGTCCTCGTCTACGTCCTCACCTACGTCCGCCGCTACTACGGCGGACGCCTCGCCCTCGACGTCCAGCACGACCTGCGTACCGACATGTACGCCACCATCACCCGGCTCGACGGGCGGCGTCAGGACGAGCTGTCCACCGGCCAGGTCGTCGGGCGGGCCACCAGCGACCTCCAGCTGATCCAGGGCCTGCTCTTCATGCTCCCGATGACCATCGGGAACGTGCTGCTCTTCCTCATCTCGCTGGCCGTCATGGCCTGGCTGTCCATCCCGCTCACCCTCGTCGCCCTCGCCGTCGCCCCCGCCCTCTGGTTCATCGCCAAGCGCAGCCGCACCCGCCTCCACCCCGCCACCTGGTACGCGCAGCAGCAGGCCGGTGTCGTCGCCGGGGTCGTCGACGGAGCCGTGACCGGCGTCCGGGTCGTCAAGGGCTTCGGCCAGGAGGACCAGGAGACCGGCAAGATCCGCGAGGCCGGGCGGAAGCTGTTCGCCGGACGGCTGCGGACGGTGCGGCTGAACTCCAAGTACACCCCCGCCCTCCAGGCCGTCCCGGCCCTCGGCCAGGTCGCCGTCCTCGCCCTCGGCGGCTGGCTCGCCTACAAGGGCCAGATCACCCTCGGCACCTTCGTCGCCTTCTCCGCCTACCTGGCCTCCCTCGTCGGCCCGGTCCGCATGCTCGCCATGGTCCTCACCGTCGGCCAGCAGGCCCGCGCCGGCGTCGACCGGGTCCTCGACCTCATCGACACCGAGCCGGTCATCCAGGACGGCACCAGGGAACTGCCGGCCGACGCCCCCGCCACCGTCGAGTTCGACGACGTGTCCTTCGCGTACGAGGACGGCACCCCCGTCCTCGACGGCTTCTCCCTGGAGATCCGCCCCGGCGAGACCGTCGCCGTCGTCGGCGCCTCAGGCTCCGGGAAGTCGACCGTCTCCCTCCTCCTGCCCCGCTTCTACGACGTCTCCCACGGCGCCGTCCTCGTCGGCGGCCACGACGTCCGCGAGCTGACCCTCGACTCGCTGCGCGCCGCCGTCGGGCTCGTCCCCGAGGACTCCTTCCTCTTCTCCGACACCGTCCGCGCCAACATCGCGTACGGCCTCCCGGACGCCACCCAGGAGCAGATCGAGGCCGCCGCCCGCGCCGCCCAGGCGGACCGTTTCATCGCCGAGCTGCCCGAGGGCTACGACACCAAGGTCGGCGAGCACGGCCTGACCCTCTCCGGCGGCCAGCGCCAGCGCGTCGCGCTCGCCCGCGCGATCCTCACCGACCCCCGGCTGCTCCTCCTCGACGACGCCACCTCCGCCGTCGACGCCAACGTCGAGCACGAGATCCACGAGGCCCTCAAATCGGTGATGGCGGGCCGCACCACCCTGCTCATCGCGCACCGCCGCTCCACCCTCAACCTCGCCGACCGCATCGCCGTCCTGGAGGACGGCCGGCTCGCCGCCCTCGGCACCCAGGCCGAGCTGGAGGAGCACTCCCCGCTCTTCCGGCGCCTCCTCACCGACCCCGAGGAGCTGGGCGCCGTCTCGCCCGGCCACATCGCCCCGCCCGACGTCCCCGAGGACCGCACCCTGCGGGCCGAGCTGGACGCCGAGTTCGACGCCGAACGGGGCATCACCCCGACCCTGTGGGTACGGGACGAGGCCGCCGACCGGGAGAGCGAGGTGCCCGGAGCCACCCCCGAGCTGCTCGCCGCGGTCGAGGCCCTGCCGCCCGCCGCCGACACCCCCGACATCGACGAGGCCCGCGCGGTGTCGCCCGAGGACGCGTACGGGCTGCGCCGGCTCCTGCGCGGCTTCGGCGTCCCGCTGCTCATCAGCCTCGGCCTGGTCGCCCTCGACGCCGGCGCGGGCCTGCTGCTTCCGATCCTGATCCGGCACGGCATCGACGAGGGCGTGAACCGGCTCGCGATCGGGGCCGTCTGGGCGGCCTCCGCGCTCGCCCTGGTCACCGTGCTCGTGCAGTGGGTCGCGCAGACCGCGGAGACCCGAATGACCGGCCGCACCGGCGAACGGGTCCTGTACGCGCTGCGCCTGAAGATCTTCGCCCAGCTCCAGCGGCTCGGCCTGGACTACTACGAGCGCGAACTCACCGGCCGGATCATGACCCGGATGACGACGGACGTGGACGCCCTGTCCACCTTCCTCCAGACGGGACTCGTCACCGCCTTCGTCTCCGTCGTGACCTTCTTCGGGATCATGGTCGCGCTGCTCGTGCTCGACCTCCAGCTCGCCCTGGTCGTCTTCGCGACCCTGCCGGTCCTCGCCGTCGCCACGTACTTCTTCCGCCGCTCCAGCGTGAAGGCGTACGAGCTGGCGCGCGAGCGGATCAGCGTCGTCAACGGCGACCTCCAGGAGTCGGTCTCCGGCCTGCGGATCGTGCAGGCCTTCCGCCGCGAGCGGTCGGGCGCGGCCCGGTTCGCCGAGCGCAGCGACTCCTACCGCGAGGCGCGCGTCCGCGGGCAGTGGCTGATCTCGATCTACTTCCCGTTCGTGACCCTGCTGTCCTCGGTGGCCGCCGCCGCCGTCATGATCGTCGGCGCGAACCGGATCGAGGCGGGCACGCTCACCACCGGCGCGCTCGTCGCCTACCTCCTCTACATCGACCTGTTCTTCGCCCCCGTGCAGCAGCTCTCCCAGGTCTTCGACGGCTACCAGCAGGCCGCCGTCTCGCTGAAGCGGATGCAGGAACTCCTCCAGGAGCCGACGTCGACGGCCGCCGCCGACGCCCCCCTGGACGTGCTGTCCCTGCGCGGCGAGATCGCCTTCGAGGACGTCTCCTTCGCGTACGGGGGAGAGGACGGCACCGCCAAGAAGGAGACCGCCCTCACCGGCATCGACCTGCGCATCCCGGCCGGGCAGACCGTCGCCTTCGTCGGCGAGACCGGGGCGGGCAAGTCCACCCTGGTGAAGCTGGTCGCCCGGTTCTACGACCCGACCGGCGGCCGGGTCACGGCCGACGGCACCGACCTGCGGGACCTCGACCTCACCGCGTACCGCCACCGGCTGGGCGTCGTCCCCCAGGAGGCGTACCTCTTCGCCGGGACGGTCCGCGACGCCATCGCCTACGGCCGTCCCGAGGCGACCGACGCCCAGGTGGAGGCGGCGGCCCGCGCGGTCGGCGCGCACGACATGATCGCCACCCTCGACGGCGGCTACCTCCACGAGGTCGCCGAGCGGGGCCGGAACCTCTCCGCGGGGCAGCGCCAGCTCATCGCCCTCGCCCGCGCCGAGCTGGTCGACCCGGACGTGCTCCTCCTCGACGAGGCGACGGCGGCCCTCGACCTGGCCAGCGAGGCCCAGGTCAACCAGGCCACCGACCGCATCTCGGGCCGCCGCACCACCCTGGTCGTCGCCCACCGGCTGACCACGGCGGCCCGCGCGGACCGCGTCATCGTCATGGACCACGGCCGGGTCGCGGAGGACGGCACCCACGAGGAACTCCTCGCCCTGGACGGCCGGTACGCCACGCTGTGGCGCACGTTCATCGGGGAGTCGGTGGACGAGGAGGAGCCGGAACGGGTGTGAGCAGGAGGTGATCCGCCCGGATGAGGAGATGAGTATCCGGGCGGATGGTCCGGCCTCCGCCCGACGGGGTTGGATCGGGGCATGAGCAACGACTCCCGCACCCGCGCCGCCTCGCCCGTCCCCGTCACCCCGCCGGACGTCGAGGGCGCGCGTCTGCGCAAGCGGTCCGTGCTCTGGGCCGGGCTGTTCCTGCCCGCGAGCCTGCTCGCCGGCATCCTGGTGCTCACCCGTGAGAACACCGCCCGCTGCCTCACCTACGGGGAGGCCTGCGACGGCACCCCCGGGTTCCTGTACCTGGTGAGCCTGGCGATCGGCCTCGCGGCGCTGGTGACCGTGCAGAGCACCTCCCGCCCCGACGTCCGCCGGGCGGCCTTCTGGACCCAGCTCGGCGCCGAGGGCGTCTTCCTCCTCTTCCTCCTCACCGCCTTCTCGTAGGCCTGTCTCTTGGCCCCCGGGCCGGAGGCAACCATTCCGGGGTCGGGCGCGTCGTACGCCCGTACGCTGATCCATTCGGGAGGGGAACGCATGCTCACGGAGACGCAGAACCCACGGCGCGGCCGACGGCTGCTCACCCGGGTCCTCGCCCCGCTCCTCGCCGCCCTCGCCCTGCTCGTGCTCCCCGGTCCGGGGCCCGGCACCGGCACCGCCGAAGCCGCCTCCGTCTGCCAGGGCCGGCCGACCAAGACGTACCGTTTCGCCACCGGCGAGCTGCGCCTCTACAAGACCCGCCACTACGCGTGCGCCGTCACCGTCGCCAAGCGCCCCGGCTCCGCCCGCCCGATGAGCGTCTCCCTCCAGCCGCGCGGCGGTCGGCCCGCCGTCAAGTCCGGCCGGTACACCCGGCAGACCGGCCCGGTCACCGTCCACGCCCTCAACCGCTGCGTCCGCGCGTCCGGTGCGGTGGCCGGCCGGGGAACCTCCACGGCCTGGATCCTGTGCTGATGTACAGGAAAGTCCAAGGGTAAGGACCAACTGGGTCTGGCGGTCCACACGTTGCCCCCGCTAGGTTCGCGACACCGTTGTGAACCAAGGGGAGGACGAATGCGCAAGTCGCTCAGATGGCTGGTGTCGCTCTCGGTGCTCATAGGCACCGTCGGCTCCACGGGCGTGGCCACCGCCGCGAACACGGAGGCCGACAGCAGCACGGCTGTCGCCGACTCGCAGAGCACGGACATCAAGGACCGCATCCTGGCCATCCCCGGGATGACCCTGATCGAGGAGAAGCCGTACGCCGGCTACCGCTACCTCGTCCTGAACTACGAGCAGCCGATCGACCACCGACGCCCGTGGGCGGGCACCTTCCAGCAGCGGATCTCCGTCCTCCACAAGGGCACGGACCGTCCCACCGTCTTCCGCACCAGCGGTTACGGGCTGAGCACCACTCCGAGCCGGAGCGAGCCGACCCGGATCGTCGACGGCAACCAGATCTCCATGGAGTACCGCTTCTTCACGCCGTCGCGCCCGCAGCCGGCCGACTGGTCGAAGCTCGACATCTGGCAGGCGGCCAGCGACCAGCACCGGATCTTCACCGCCCTGAAGAAGATCTACGCCGAGAACTGGCTCTCCACCGGCGGCTCGAAGGGCGGCATGACCGCCACCTACTACGAGCGCTTCTACCCGAAGGACATGGACGGCGTCGTCGCCTACGTCGCCCCCAACGACGTGGTGAACAACGAGGACTCGGCCTACGACCGCTTCTTCGCCAACGTCGGCACCAAGGAGTGCCGCGACCGCCTCAACGACATGCAGCGCGAGGCCCTGATCCGCCGCGAGCCGCTGCAGAAGAAGTACAAGGAGTGGGCGGAGGCCGAGGGCGCCACCTTCAACACGGTCGGCACCCTCGACAAGGCCTACGAGGCCGTCGTCCTCGACTTCGTGTGGGGCTTCTGGCAGTACTACGGCGAGGACGTCTGCGACCAGATCCCGGACGCGAAGACCGCGACCGACGACGTCGTCTACGAGACGATCGACGCCTACTCCGGCTGGTCCGCCTACGCCGACCAGGGCCTGGAGTACTACACGCCGTACTACTACCAGGCGGCGACCCAGCTCGGCTCGCCGACCATCCAGCAGCCGCACCTCGCGGGCCTCAGCCGCTACGGCTACCAGCCGGCCCGCAACTTCGTGCCGAGCTCGATCCCGATGAAGTTCCAGCCGCAGGTCATGCGGGACGTCGACAACTGGGTGCGCAGGAACGCGAACCAGATGCTGTTCGTCTACGGCGGCAACGACCCGTGGGGCGCCGAGCCGTTCCACCTCGGCAAGGGCGCGCGCGACAGCTACGTCTACACGGCGCCGGGCGCCAACCACGGAGCCAACGTGGCCGGGCTCGTCGACGCCGAGCGGGAGAACGCCACCGCCCGCATCCTGGCCTGGGCCGGCGTCTCCGCCCCGGCCGTCCAGGCGGCGCAGCCGCTGGCGCGCTTCGACGCCCGCCTCGACAAGGCGGTCGACGAGGACGTCACCCGGGAGCACGGCCTGCGGCCGTAACCCGTAACCCTCGGCTCGTCAGGTGCCCGGTGATCCTCGGCGGAGGAGCACCGGGCACCGTCGTGTCAGCTGTACGAGAGTCCGTGGCCGACCGGATACAGCACCTTCGCCGGTTCGTCCGCGTCCTGCACCGGGACCGGGAGCCGGCCCCTCGGCCGCGCCCGGCCCGCCAGGACCCTTACGGCCGCCCGGAGTTCGACGTCCGTCCAGGAGTAGGACGCCAGCGTCGCCCGCTGGCCGGCGATCCGGGCGATGTCGTACGGGTTGCGGATCGCGATCGTCACCACGGGCACCCCGGTCGCGACGAGCCGCGCCACGAGGGTGCGCTGCGGGCTGGCCGCGGTGACGTTGTACGTACCGACGACGACCACGTCCTTCCCTGCCGCCGCCGCCACCGCCTCCTCGATCTTCGCGGCCGTCGGGGTGATCCCGGTGGAGAGCGCGGTCGCGGTGAACCCCAGCTCCCCCAGGGCCGTCGCGAGGGTGGTCGTGGGCGGCCCGGTGGTCCCGGACGGCGAGGCCGGGTCGGCGCCGACGACGAGGACCCGGCCGTGCGAGGCCGGGCTCAGCGGCAGGAAGCCGTCCTCGTTGAGGAGCAGCGTCGTGGTGGCCTCGGCGATCCGGTCCGCCTGGGCGAGGTGGGCGGCGGTCCCGACCACCCGCTCGACACCGGCCCGGGTCGTGTACGCGTTCCGGAACAGGCCCAGCTTCGCCTTGAGGCGCAGGATCCGCAGGATCGATTCGTCGAGCCGGGCCTCCGTCAGCTCGCCGCCTCTGACCGCCGCCAGGACCGCGTTCCACGCGACGTCCAGCTTCGGCGGGTTGAGCAGCTGGTCCACCCCGGCCTTGAGCGCGAGCACCGGGACCCGGTCGTCGCCGTACTTGGTCCGCACGCCCTCCATGCCGAGCGAGTCGGTGACCACCACGCCGTCGTAGCCGAGCTGTTCGCGCAGGATGCCGGTGAGGATCGGCCGGGACAGCGTCGCCGGGTCCTCGCTCGGGTCGAGCGCCGGGACCACGATGTGCGCGGTCATGATCGAGTCGATCCCGGCGTCGATCGCCGACTCGAAGGGCGGGGCGTCCAGCTCGGCCCACTGCGCCCGGGTGTGGGTGATCGTCGGCAGACCGTAGTGGCTGTCGACGGCGGTGTCGCCGTGCCCCGGGAAGTGCTTGGAGGTGGCGGCGACCCCGGCCCGCTGGTACCCCTTGACCTGCGCGGCGACCAGACCGGCGACCGCCGCCGGGTCGGAGCCGAAGGAACGGACCCCGATGACCGGGTTGGCCGGGTTGACGTTGACGTCGGCGACCGGGGCGTAGTTCTGCCGGATGCCGACCGCCGCGAGCTCCGTGCCCGCGATCTGCGCGGCCTTGCGGGCGTCCGCGTGCGAGCCGCCGGCGCCGAGGGCCATCGCCCCGGGCACCAGGGTCGCGGGCTCGCCCACCCGGCAGACGATGCCGTGCTCCTGGTCGGTGGAGATGAGCACCGGGACGGGTGTGTCCTGGGCGAGCGCGGCCTGCTGGATGCCGTTGGAGAGCTCGGCGATCTGCTGCGGGTCGCGGGTGTTGTGGGCCCAGGCGAAGTAGATGACCCCGCCCACGTGGTAGCGCTCGACCAGCTCGGCGGCCGTACGGACGCCGATCTCCTTGACGTTGGCGTCGATGTCGGCCTGGTCGGGGGCGGTCGCGGAGTGGCCGTACACCCGCATCACGAAGAGCTGGCCGACCTTCTCCTCGAGGGACATGCGGTCGATGATCCGCCGGAGCCTGTCGTCCTGGTCGGCATGGGCGGGCGTGCTCAACCCGGTGACGGCCGCCGCGGCGGCTGCGGCGGTCACCGTGAGGAGGGTGCGTCGGGAGGGGGCGGGGGCGCGGTGGTGCACTGATGCTCCTTCCGGCCGTGCGAGAGTGAAGTGAAGGAAACTTCCAAGGAGACACGGATAGCCCGAAAGTAACTGCCAGGTCAAGGACCCGCGCACGAATCGCCCGCGCGAGCCGGGCCCGACCGGCAGGACACCCCCGGCGGCCGTGGCGGACCATTCGGGCGCTTCTCCGCCCCCTCCGGGGGACAGCGCACGCCTGTCATCCGGTACCCGCGGCCGCCGGGCGTTCACTGACGGCATGAACATGAAACTGGCGCGCCGGGCGCTTTCCGGCGCCCTGCTCGCGACCCTCCTGACGGCGGGACAGGCCTCGGCCGCCGCCGTGCAGCAGAACATCGCGCTCTCCGAGTCCGGCACCGACGGCTCGGTCGTCTCCTGCGAGCCGGGCCTGCCGGACGCCTGCCACTGGCGGTTCGAGTCCTTCGCGAACGGGTCGGGGCTCCCCTACGGCTACGAGACCCTCCCGGTCGTCGTCGACCTGCGGACCTCCGGCACCTGGGACGCGCAGGGCTGCCAGCCGCTCGCCGACGACAGCACCGTGACCTTCCACCGGCGGCCCGGCCAGGCTGACTTCGGCTGGCGGAAGCAGCTCGGCGGCGCGTACTGCAAGGTCGGCGACAACGCTCACGTCCTCCACGCGACGTTCGTCGTCGAACCGGCCACCCGCGCCGGCCGTTACCACCGGGTGACGGGGACCGGAACCATGACGCTCCAGGACGGAGTCGGCAACACCCCGGGCAGTACGGGCCCGTGGGACGCCCAGGAGAGCGGAACGCTGACCTACTGATCCGAACGACAGGCTTAGGGTGCCGGTATGGATCTCGTACCCGTCGACCGCACTCCCGCCCCGGGAGCCGTCCTGCTCAGCGGCATACCCGGCAGCGGCAAGTCCACCGTCGCGGCCGCCCTCGCGGCCCGGTTCGCGATGTCCGCGCACATCGAGGTCGACGAGCTCCAGAACCTGATCGTCCGGGGCGGCCACTGGCCGGACCCCGACGGCGACCCGGAGGCGGACCGCCAGATCTTCCTCCGGGCCCGCAACGCCTGCCTCCTGGCGGACAGCTTCGTCACGGCCGGCTTCCTGCCGGTCGTCGACGACGTCGTCGTCCGCCGCTCCCACCTCGACTTCTACCGCTCCCAGGTGAAGGCGGGACCGCTCCACGTCGTCTTCCTGGCCCCCGGCCCCGACAAGGCCTGGGAGCGCAACAACGCCCGCCACAAGAAGCTGACGACGAACTGGGCGTTCCTGGACGAGGCGATGCGCGCGGAACTCTCCGGCGAGGGCATCTGGATCGACAACGCGGACCAAGCGGTGGAGGAGACGGTGGACGCGGTACTGAAGGCGACGGGCCTGACGTCCCCGGCCGCCTGACGTCCCCGGGGCCTGGCGCGACGGTCCGACGCCGGGGACGTGACCTGAGGGACGCGGCCTAGAGGCTGCGGGCCGTGATGTCGCCGTACGACGTGGTGGCCCGGATGCTCAGCTCCGCCGCCGCGCCCCCGGTGTTGGCGAGCGCGTTGTGGATCCGGCCGTAGGCGGTGCCGGCGTCGAGCGTCGCGGAGACGCCGGGGGCGGCGTCGACGGAGATCGCGCCGGACTCGGTGCGCAGGACGACCGTGCCGCGGGTGGCCGCCGCGACGCGGAGGTCGCCCTGCTGGGTGCTGATCTCCGCGGGGCCGCCGAGGCGGCCGACCGTGATGTCGCCGGAGAGGAGGGCGAGGCGGGCGTTCGCGGTCTCGTCGAGCGTGACCGTGCCCTGCGCGCCCTCGAAGGTGACGTCGCCGAGCCGTCCGGTGCCGCGGAGTTCGCCGGCGGCCGTCTTCGCCTCGACGCGGGAGCCGGCCGGGAGCTGGACGGTCACCTCGACGGACCCGGAGTCGCCCAGGATCCGGTTCTTCGCGGGGGCGGCCGCGATCCGCAGGACACCGTCTCCGTACTCGACCGTGATCTGCTCCGCGGCCTTCACGTCGGCGCCCTTGGCGGCGTTCGCGGGCCGGACGTCGACGGTGGTGTCGGTCCGGTCCGAGGCGGCGAGCCGGATGAGCCCGGCGGGGATGTCGAGGACGGTGACGATGGCGGCGGGGGTGGCGAACTTCTGCATGATGAGCTCCTTCTTCGTCAGCGTGCGCTCTGTCGGCCCGCTGTTTCCGATGAGTGAAAAGCTACGTTGCGTTCGCTGATATGGCAACAGATTGCACGCCTCAAGTCCGCGTTGCTGCAGGTGGGTGCGGCAATTTCATTGCAATGATTCTGCGGTCTAACGCAACGACTCCACTCCGGAGTGTTGCAATGAGCTGGAGGTGAAAGCTCCATCGGGGGCATGCGGAAACGACGAACGCCGCCGCGAGCGCTGCTCGCGACGGCGTCCGGAGGGCGAGTGCCTACCCGCGGGGTCGTCCCGTCGACCCCCGCACCACCAGCTCCGCCGGGACCGTCTCGGGGCCGCCCGCCGAAGGCTCCTCCGTGCCCATGGCCAGACGGCCCGCGCGGACGCCCGCCCCGTGCAGCGGGAGGCGTACCGTCGTCAGGGCCGGGACCGCGTCCACCGAGAACGGCAGGTCGTCGAAGCCCGCCACGGACACGTCGCCGGGGATGTCCAGGCCCCGGTCCCGCAGGGCCGCGCAGACGCCGAGGGCCACCGTGTCGTTGGCGGCGACGATCGCCGTGAGGTCCGGGTCGCGGGCGAGCAGTTCGGCCGTCGCCTCGTAGCCGGCCTGCCGGTCGTACGCGCCGCGGACCGTCGGCCCCTCCGGGACACCGGCCGCCGTGAGTGCCGCCCGGTGGCCTTCGAGCCGGTGCCGGGTCGTCGTGCGGTCGGCGGGCCCGGCCGCGTAGCCGATGCGCCGGTGGCCGAGTCCGAGCAGGTGCTCGGTGAGCTGCCGCGCGCCGGTCCGGTTGTCGAAGACGAGCGCCGCCGTGTTCGCGTCGCCGGGCACCGGCGGGCGTCCGCACAGCACGACCCGGGTCCCCGCCTCCGCCAGCCTGGCCAGCTTGGCCGCGGTGGCCGTCAGGTGCTCCGGGTCCTCCAGTGAGCCGCCCATGAGGATCACGGCCGCGGCCCGCTGCCGCTGGAGCAGGGTGAGGTAGGTCAGCTCGCGTGCGGGGGAGCCGCCGGTGTTGCAGACGACGGCGAGCTTCTCGCCCCCGCCGCGCCCGGCCGCGCCCTCGCCGATCGCGCCCTGCGCCGCGCTCGCCATGATCCCGAAGAAGGGGTCGGCGATGTCGTTGACGAGGACGCCGACCAGGTCGGACGTGGCGGCGGCGAGGGAGCTGGCGGGGCCGTTGAGGACGTAGTCCAGTTCGTCCACGGCACGCAGGACCCGTTCGCGGGTCGACGCCGCGACCGGGTAGTTGCCGTTGAGGACGCGGGAGACGGTGGCGGGGGAGACCCGCGCGCGGGCGGCCACGTCCGCCAGGGTGACGGTCATCGTGTGTGCGTACCTCCGGGGCCCTTGTCGACGGCGATGTCGGCAGGCTAGCGTCATCCTCGATGGAAAGCGCTTTCTATCGCAGAGAGAAGGCACTTTCCGTCAGGAACGCGGAACACCGGGGAGAGGAACACTTCGTGACACGCAGGACAGTCCGCATCGCCATGAACGGCGTCACCGGACGCATGGGATACCGCCAGCACCTCGTCCGCTCGATCCTCGCCCTGCGCGAACAGGGCGGCCTCGACCTCGGCAACGGTGAGACCCTCTGGCCCGAGCCGGTGCTCGTCGGCCGCCGCGAGCCCGCCCTGCGCGCGCTCGCCGAGCGCCACGGACTCACCGAGTGGTCGACCGACCTCGACGCCGTCCTCGCCGACGACAGCATCGACATCTACTTCGACGCCCAGGTCACCTCCGCCCGCGTCGAAGCGCTCACCAAGGCCATCGACGCCGGAAAGCACATCTACACCGAGAAGCCGACGGCGGCCGACCTGGCCGGCGCCCTGGACCTCGCCAGGCGCGCCACCGAGAAGGGCATCAGGCACGGCGTCGTCCAGGACAAGCTGTTCCTGCCGGGCCTGCTCAAGCTGAAGCGCCTCATCGACGGCGGCTTCTTCGGCGAGATCCTCTCCGTACGCGGAGAGTTCGGCTACTGGGTCTTCGAGGGCGACTGGCAGGACGCCCAGCGCCCCAGCTGGAACTACCGCTCGGAGGACGGCGGCGGCATCGTCGTCGACATGTTCCCGCACTGGGAGTACGTGCTCCACGAGCTGTTCGGCCGGGTCACCAGCGTCAGCGCGCACGTCGCCACGCACATCCCGCGCCGCTGGGACGAGCAGGGCAAGCCCTACGAGGCCACCGCCGACGACGCCGCGTACGGCATCTTCGAGCTGGAGGGCGGCGCCGTCGCCCAGATCAACTCCTCCTGGACGGTCCGCGTCAACCGCGACGAACTCGTCGAGTTCCAGGTCGACGGCACCCACGGCTCCGCCGTCGCCGGACTCCGCGGCTGCCGCGTCCAGCACCGCTCGGCCACGCCGAAGCCCGTCTGGAACCCCGACAT
Organism: Streptomyces exfoliatus; assembly: GCF_000725545.1. GTDB lineage: Bacteria > Actinomycetota > Actinomycetes > Streptomycetales > Streptomycetaceae > Streptomyces > Streptomyces exfoliatus. The sequence goes on from NZ_JNZP01000013.1 coordinate 198,659, forward strand.
CCCCGTCACCGAGTCCTTCCGCGACCAGTGGCAGGAGATCCCCGACAACGCCGAGTTCGACAACGGCTTCAAGGCCCAGTGGGAGCTGTTCCTGCGGCACGTCGTCCTCGGCGAGCCGTACCACTGGGACCTGCTCGCCGGCGCCCGCGGTGTCCAGCTCGCCGAGCTGGGCCTGAAGTCCGCCGCCGAGGGCCGTCGCCTCGACGTCCCGGAGGTCGGCCTGTGATCCGCCTGCCAGGACCCGACGGCGGCGTACGGGAGTACCACCCCCGCGCCGAGCCCCTCGCGCTCACCACGTCCGGCGCCCTGACCTCCCGTACGGTCTTCTCCGCCGCCCACGTCGTCGCCGACCCGTACGCCGACACCAGCCCCGACTCGCCCGCCGCCGTCGACTGGGACGCCACCCTCGCCTTCCGCCGCCACCTCTGGTCCCAGGGCCTCGGGGTCGCCGAGGCCATGGACACCGCCCAGCGCGGCATGGGCCTCGACTGGAACGGCGCCGCCGAGCTGATCCGCCGCAGCGCGGCGGAGGCGCGGAGCGTGGGCGGCCTGATCGCCTGCGGCGTCGGCACCGACCAGCTCGCGGGACCCGCCGGCCTGGCCGAGGTCCGCAAGGCGTACGAGGAGCAGCTCGCCCTCGTCGAGGAGACCGGCTCCCAGGCCATCCTGATGGCCTCCCGCGCGCTCGCCGCCGCCGCTTCCGGACCCGAGGACTACCTCGACCTGTACGGGCACCTCCTCCGCCAGGCGGGCGAACCGGTGATCCTGCACTGGCTGGGCCCGATGTTCGACCCGGCACTGGAGGGCTACTGGGGCTCCGCCGACCTCGACGCCGCCACCGAGACCTTCCTCGACGTGATCAAGGCCCACCCCGACAAGGTCGACGGCATCAAGGTCTCCCTCCTCGACGCCCGGCGCGAGGTCGAACTCCGCCGCCGCCTCCCGGAGGGCGTCCGCTGCTACACGGGCGACGACTTCCACTACCCGGAGCTGATCGCCGGCGACGAACAGGGCTTCAGCCACGCCCTGCTCGGCATCTTCGACCCGCTGGCCCCACTGGCGGCGGACGCCGTCAGGACCCTGGACACGGGTGACGTCGAGGGCTTCCGGGCGACCCTCGACCCGACGGTCGCCCTCTCCCGGCACCTCTTCCAGACGCCGACCCGCTTCTACAAGACGGGCGTCGTCCTCCTCGCCTGGCTCGCCGGCCACCAGGACCACTTCACGATGGTCGGCGGCCTGCAGTCCGCCCGTTCGCTGCCGCACCTGGCGCGCGCGTACGAACTCGCCGACGGGCTGGGCCTCTTCCCCGACCCGGCGCTCGCCGAGGCCCGGATGCGATCCCTCCTCACGGTGCACGGAGTGCCGCAGTGAACCTCGACCGCTTCAGCATCAACCAGATGACGGTGAAACAGCTCGCCCTGCCCGAACTGGTCGAGCACTGTCTCCGACTGGGAGTCCCGGGCATCGGCCTGTGGCGCGCACCGGTCCAGGAGTACGGGGTCGAGGCGGCGGCCGCGCTGGTCCGCGACGCGGGCCTCACCGTCACCACCCTCTGCCGGGGCGGGTTCTTCACCTCGGACGGGTGGGAGGCGGACAACCGCGCGGCGATCGACGAGGCCGTGACGCTCGGCACCGACACCCTCGTCCTGGTCTCCGGCGGCCTCAGCCCCGCCTGCCCGGACCTGCCGTCGGCCAGGGCCCGCATCGCCGAGGCGATCGGCGCGCTCGCCCCGTACGCGGGGGAGCGGGGTGTCCGGCTCGCCATCGAGCCGCTGCACCCGATGTACGCCTCCGACCGGTGTGCGGTCTCCACCCTGGACCAGGCCCTGGAGATCGCGGAGCGGTTCCCCGCCGAGCAGGTGGGCGTCACCGTCGACACGTACCACCTGTGGTGGGACGACCGCGCCCCGGCGGCGGTGGAACGCGCGGGCGCGGAGGGCCGGATCCACACCTTCCAGCTCGCCGACTGGACCACCCCGCTGCCGGCCGGTGTCCTCAACGGCCGGGGGCAGTTGGGCGAGGGCTGCATCGACCTCCGAGCCTGGGCGGACCTGGTCGAGAAGGCCGGCTACACGGGCCCGGTCGAGGTGGAGCTCTTCAACGACGACCTGTGGGCCCGGGACGGCGTGAAGGTCCTGGAGGAGACGCTGGACCGGTTCCTGGCGGTCTGACCGGCTCCATCGAGCTGCCCGGCCCCGGTGCGGAGGGGCCGAGGCGAGGCCGCCCGGCCGTGCGGGGCCGGGCGGCCGTGTGCGTACGGCGCCCGGCGCGCTGCCTGTGCGCGGTCACCCGCCCAGGTGCCGGACGTCGTGCTGCTCGACCTCCTTGAGGACGCGGGCCACCGTGACGAAGTCGTTGTCCCGGTGCAGGATGGTCAACCCGTGGTGGACCGCCGCGGCGCAGAGAAGGAGATCGACGACGCCCGCCGCACGGTGCTGACCCTTCTGCGTCAGCTTGTACTGGGCGGTTTCCACCCGTCGCCGTGCGTCCTTGGGGACAAGCACGGTTCCGATCGTGGCGGAGAGGGTCTCGCCGATCTCGTCGCGGTCGTCCGGGCCGGCGGCGGTGAAAAGAATTTCCGCCCTGGTGGCCTCGCACGTGCCGATAGCGCCCGTTTCGATCTCGGCGTCCCAACGGCGGTGCGCGGCGGGATCGATGCCGAGGTGAACGTACGCACTGGTGTCGATGAGGTACGTGATCACTCGGCGTCCTCGCCGTGCTGGGCGGCCTTGCGGGCTTCCCATGCTCGGCGTGTGGGCTCCAGTTCACCTCGTGCGCCCCGCTCCGCGAGGCGCTGGTACGCGGCCCTGCGGCGATGGCGCCTTACGACGTCTTCGAGCGCCGTGTTGATCGTGTCCTTCTTCGTGGGCGTACCAAGAAGCTTCGCGGCCTCGGCGAGTACGTCGTCGTCCGCATCCACGTTGGTCACACCCATGATCACCCTCCAAGCGCACCATGTGGGAAGAGCGCCCACTCTTCCCACGTCGTAGCTCAGGGCCGGTCCCCCGGAGCGGGAGTTGTCCACAGTCCCGCACCCCTTGTCGGTGGGTTTCGCTACGGTCGGCGCATGTCCAACGAGGGTCGTGGTCCGGCAGTGCTCGAAGGGGTCCTGGAGCGGATCACCTACGCCAACGAAGAGAGCGGGTACACGGTCGCCCGGGTCGACACCGGCCGCGGCGCCGGCGACCTGCTCACGGTCGTCGGCGCGCTGCTGGGGGCGCAGCCCGGGGAGTCGTTGCGGATGGAGGGTCGCTGGGGCTCGCACCCGCAGTACGGCAAGCAGTTCACCGTGGACAACTACACGACCGTGCTGCCCGCCACGATCCAGGGCATCCGCCGCTACCTCGGCTCCGGTCTCGTCAAGGGCATCGGCCCCGTCTTCGCCGACCGCATCACCCAGCACTTCGGGCTCGACACCCTCGACATCCTCGAAGACGCTCCCGCGCGCCTGATCGAGGTCCCGGGTCTCGGCCCCAAGCGCACCAAGAACATCACCGCGGCCTGGGAGGAGCAGAAGGCGATCAAGGAGGTGATGGTCTTCCTGCAGGGCGTCGGCGTCTCCACCTCCATCGCGGTCCGGATCTACAAGAAGTACGGGGACGCCTCGATCTCCGTCGTGAAGAACCAGCCCTACCGGCTCGCCGCCGACGTCTGGGGCATCGGCTTTCTCACCGCCGACAAGATCGCGCAGTCCGTGGGCATCCCGCACGACAGCCCGGACCGGGTGAAGGCCGGCCTGCAGTACGCGCTGTCGCAGTCGAGCGACCAGGGGCACTGCTTCCTCCCCGAGGAGCGGTTGATCGCCGACGCCGTCAAACTCCTCCAGGTCGACACGGGGCTCGTCATCGAGTGCCTCGCCGAGCTGGCCGAGGACCCCGAGGGGGTCGTACGGGAAGTGGTGCCGGGCCCCGAGGGGACGCCCGTCACCGCCGTGTACCTGATCCCCTTCCACCGGGCCGAGCTGTCGCTCGCCGGGCAGCTGCGGCGGCTGCTCGGCACCGAGGAGGACCGGATGCCGGCCTTCCGGGACGTGGCCTGGGACAAGGCCCTCGCCTGGCTCGCGGACCGCACGGGGGCCTCGCTCGCGCCCGAGCAGGAGGAGGCCGTACGGCTCGCCCTCACCCGCAAGGTCGCCGTGCTCACCGGCGGACCCGGCTGCGGCAAGTCGTTCACGGTGCGGTCCATCGTGGAGCTGGCCCGCGCCAAGAAGGCCAAGGTCGTCCTCGCGGCCCCCACCGGCCGGGCCGCCAAGCGGCTCGCCGAGCTGACCGGCACCGAGGCCTCCACCGTGCACCGGCTCCTGGAGCTCAAGCCGGGCGGTGACGCGGCCTACGACCGCGACCGGCCCCTCGACGCCGACCTGATCGTGGTCGACGAGGCCTCGATGCTCGACCTGCTCCTGGCGAACAAGCTGGTCAAGGCGGTGGCGCCGGGCGCCCATCTGCTGCTCGTGGGCGATGTGGACCAGCTTCCCTCGGTCGGCGCGGGCGAGGTCCTCGGCGATCTGCTCGCCCCGGGAAGCCCCGTACCGGCGGTCCGGCTGACCCGTATCTTCCGGCAGGCCCAGGAGTCCGGAGTCGTCACCAACGCGCACCGGATCAACGCGGGCGTGCCGCCCAGGACCGAGGGGCTGCCGGACTTCTTCCTCTTCGTGGAGGAGGAGACCGAGGACGCCGCCCGGGTCGCCGTGGACGTCGCGGCCCGCCGGATTCCGGCCAAGTTCGGGCTCGACCCGCGCCGGGACGTCCAGGTCCTCGCACCGATGCACCGGGGCCCGGCGGGCGCGGGCTCGCTCAACGGACTGCTGCAGCAGGCGATCACCCCGGCCCGCCCGGACCTGCCCGAGAAGCGGTTCGGCGGCCGGGTCTTCCGCGTGGGTGACAAAGTCACCCAGATCAGAAACAACTACGACAAGGGAGCCAACGGGGTCTTCAACGGCACGGTCGGTGTCGTCACCGCGCTCGACGCCGTCGAACAGCGGCTGACCGTGCGGACGGACGAGGACGAGGAGGTGCCGTACGACTTCGACGAGCTGGACGAACTCGCCCACGCCTACGCGGTCACCATCCACCGTTCGCAGGGCAGCGAGTATCCGGCCGTGGTGATCCCGGTCACCATGAGCGCGTGGATGATGCTCCAGCGGAACCTGCTCTACACGGCGGTGACCCGGGCCCGGAAGCTGGTCGTCCTGGTCGGCTCCCGCCGGGCCATCGCCCAGGCGGTCCGAACCGTGTCCGCGGGCCGACGCTTTACCGCACTCGCGTTTCGGCTCACAGGTCGCACCCTCGTGTGAAAGATCACGGAGGACTACCGGAACCGGGGCGAAGGGGGCAGGATATGAAGGTTGGCGGCACTGAGTGCCGCCGATTGGCCCAATGGTCGACCCCGAGTGCACTCTCCTGAGCCAAATGGGGGATGGTAGAGACAGTCAGGGCACCTCGAAGAAGAGGCACTACGTCGGTGAGGGATGACGTGAGCGACAACTCTGTAGTACTGCGGTACGCGGACGGTGAATACACCTACCCGGTGGTCGAGAGCACCGTCGGCGACAAGGGCTTCGACATCGGAAAACTCCGAGCCCAGACCGGTCTGGTCACCCTGGACAGCGGATACGGCAACACCGCCGCCTATAAATCCGCGATCACCTACCTCGATGGTGAGCAGGGGATTCTGCGGTACCGCGGTTACCCCATCGAGCAGCTGGCGGAGCGCTCCACCTTCCTTGAGGTGGCGTACCTGCTGATCAACGGTGAGCTTCCCAAGGTCGACGAGCTCGCGACCTTCAAGAACGAGATCACGCAGCACACGCTGGTCCACGAGGACGTCAAGAACTTCTTCCGCGGCTTCCCGCGCGACGCCCACCCGATGGCGATGCTGTCCTCGGTGGTCTCGGCGCTGTCCACCTTCTACCAGGACAGCCACAACCCGTTCGACGAGGAGCAGCGCCACCTCTCCACGATCCGGCTGCTCGCCAAGCTGCCGACGATCGCGGCGTACGCGTACAAGAAGTCGATCGGTCACCCCTTCGTCTACCCGCGCAACGACCTCGGGTACGTCGAGAACTTCCTGCGCATGACCTTCTCGGTCCCGGCGCAGGAGTACGAACTCGACCCGGTCGTCGTCTCCGCGCTGGACAAGCTGCTGATCCTGCACGCGGACCACGAGCAGAACTGCTCGACCTCCACCGTGCGTCTGGTCGGCTCCTCGCAGGCGAACATGTTCGCCTCGATCTCCGCCGGCATCTCGGCCCTGTGGGGCCCCCTGCACGGTGGCGCCAACCAGTCGGTCCTGGAGATGCTCGAAGGCATCAAGGCCAACGGCGGCGATGTCGACTCCTTCATCCGCAAGGTGAAGAACAAGGAGGACGGCGTCCGCCTGATGGGCTTCGGCCACCGGGTGTACAAGTCCTTCGACCCGCGCGCCAAGATCATCAAGGCGGCGGCGCACGATGTCCTCTCGGCCCTCGGCAAGTCCGACGAGCTGCTCGACATCGCGCTCAAGCTGGAGGAGCACGCGCTCTCCGACGAGTACTTCGTCTCGCGCAACCTCTACCCGAACGTGGACTTCTACACGGGCCTGATCTACCGCGCCATGGGCTTCCCGACCGAGATGTTCACGGTGCTCTTCGCGCTCGGCCGCCTCCCGGGCTGGATCGCCCAGTGGCACGAGATGATCAAGGAGCCGGGTTCCCGCATCGGCCGCCCGCGCCAGATCTACACGGGCGAGGTCCTCCGCGACTTCGTCCCGGTCGAGGCCCGCTAGCAGCTTCGCTGTGACCGGGCGCGCGCCCCCGGCCGCTTCGCCGTGACCGGGGGTGCACCCCTTGCGGCGAGGGAGCCGAAGGGGCGCGTCGGTGCTCCAGCGCCCCGGAGGCGAACCGAGCCTCAAAGAAGAGGTGTGCGAGAAGCGCCCCGCCGCCGATCCCCCCACGGGTCGACGGTCGGGGCGCTTCCCATATCCCGGTGCGGATTCCCCCCACGGGATCCGGGCCGGGCGTCTGCCGCGTCAGCGGTGGCTGCGCGGAGCGCGGGTGGCGACGACGCGGTCTGCCGGGGTACGTACGGGAGGGCCGCTCAAAGCTCCCCGGTGCACGTCCCCCGGCTCAACGCTTGCCAACGGGACGTCCCCCAAGACCTCCCGATGAACGTCCCCCAAGACGTTCTCTGGCATCGCCCACTTAGACTCGCGAACAGCCCAGATGGTTACCCCCCAATATCTGTGATCTAGATCTCCTTGTGAAGGTCCTGTGCGTCACGTGTGGGTGAATTCACGCGAAGCGCCGCAGCCGCAGGCTGTTGGATACGACGAACACGGACGAAAGGGCCATGGCCAGACCCGCGATCATCGGGTTGAGCAGGCCGGCCGCCGCGAGGGGCAGCGCGGCGAGGTTGTAGCCGAAGGCCCAGCCCAGGTTTCCCTTGATCGTGGCCAGGGTCCGCCGCGCCAGCCGGATGGCGTCCGCCGCGACCCGCAGATCGCCCCGGACCAGCGTCAGATCGCTCGCCTCGATGGCGGCGTCCGTACCCGTCCCCATGGCCAGACCGAGATCCGCGACGGCGAGCGCGGCGGCGTCGTTCACCCCGTCGCCCACCATGGCGACCGTCCGGCCCTCCGCCTGGAGCCGCCGGACGACCTCGGCCTTCTCCTCCGGCAGCACCTCCGCGATCACCTCGTCGATGCCCACCTCGGCCGCCACGGCCTCGGCCACCGCCCGGTGGTCGCCGGTGAGCAGCACGGGCCGCAGCCCCAGGCCGCGCAGCCGGGCCACCGCCTCGGCGCTGGTGTCCTTGACGGTGTCGGCGACGGTCAGGGTGCCCCGGGCCACCCCGTCCCAGGCGACGTGGACGGCGCCGGGCCCGGGGGCGCCGGCCGGGATCTCGACGCCTTCGGCCGCGAGCAGGGCGGCGCGCCCGACGAGGACCAGGTGGCCGTCGACCGAGCCGCGCACGCCGAGCCCGGGGACGTTCTCGAAGGTCTTCGGTACGGGCAGCTCCCCGCACCGCTCGGCGGCGCCGGCCGCGACGGCGCGGGCCACCGGGTGTTCGGAGGCGTGTTCCAGGGCGCCCGCGAGCCGCAGCAGCCGGACCTCGTCGGTGGCGTCGGTGCCGTACTTCCCCCCGTACACGTGGACACCGGTCAGCCGCATGCGGCCCGTGGTGACCGTCCCGGTCTTGTCGAGGACGACCGTGTCGACGCGGCGGGTGGACTCCAGGACCTCGGGTCCCTTGATGAGGATGCCGAGCTGGGCGCCCCGGCCGGTGCCGACCATGAGGGCGGTCGGGGTGGCGAGGCCCAGGGCGCAGGGGCAGGCGATGATCAGGACGGCGACGGCGGCGGTGAACGCGGCGGTCGGGTCGTCCGTCACGAGCAGCCAGGCGACCAGGGTGCCGAGCGCGATGAGGATCACGGCCGGGACGAAGACGGCGGAGACGCGGTCGGCGAGCCGCTGCACCTCGGCCTTGCCGTTCTGGGCGTCCTCGACGAGCTTCGCCATCCGGGCGAGCCGGGTGTCGGCGCCGACGAGGGTGGCGCGGACGACCAGCCTGCCGGAGACGTTGACGCAGCCGCCGGTGACCGGGTCGCCCTCGGTGACGTCGAGCGGCAGCGATTCGCCGGTGAGCAGGGACGCGTCGACCGCCGACGCGCCCTCGGCGACGGTGCCGTCGGTGGCGATCTTCTCCCCGGGGCGTACGACGAAGAGGTCGCCGGCACGCAGCGCGGCGACCGGGATCCGTACCTCCGTGCCCTCGCGCAGTACGGCGACGTCCTTGGCGCCGAGTTCCATCAGGGCGCGGAGCGCGGCGCCCGCCTTCCGCTTGGCGCGGGCCTCCAGGTAGCGGCCGAGCAGGATGAAGGTGACGACGCCGGCCGCGACCTCCAGGTAGATCGAGGAGGAGGCGTCGGAGCGGTCGACGGTCAGGTCGAAGCCGTGCCGCATGCCGGGCATTCCGGCGTCGCCGAGGAAGAGGGCCCAGAGCGACCAGCCGAAGGCGGCGAGGGTGCCGACCGAGACGAGGGTGTCCATGGTGGCGGCGCCGTGCCGGAGGTTGGTCCAGGCGGCCCGGTGGAAGGGCAGTCCGCCCCAGACGACGGCGGGGGCGGCGAGGGTCAGCGAGAGCCACTGCCAGTTCTCGAACTGGAGCGAGGGGACCATGGCGAGCAGGACGACGGGCGCGGAGAGCAGCGCCGTGACGGTGAGCCGCTGCCGGAGTGCGGCGAGTTCGGGGTCCGTCTCCGGCTCGGGGTCGGTCCCTGGCCCGGAGTCGGTCCCCGGCCCGGAGGGAGTCTCCGGCTCCGGGGCCGGCGGCTCCTCGGCGGTGTAGCCGGTCTTCACGACGGTGGCGATCAGGTCGTCGACCGCGATCTCGGGCGCGTGCTCCACCCGGGCCTTCTCCGTGGCGTAGTTGACGGTCGCGGTCACCCCGTCCATCCGGTTGAGCTTCTTCTCGACGCGGGCCGCGCAGGAGGCGCAGGTCATCCCGCCGATGGTCAGCTCGGTGACCGTGGTGGCGGCGGCGCCGGTGGCGGCGGGGTCCGTGAGGGGGACGTCCGGGACGGTGGTGCGGGGCATGTGCGGTTCCAGGAGGTGCCGAAAAGGGTGCAGGGCCGTACCCGGTAACGGTACGACCCTGCGAGGCGGTGGGGGCGAGCGGTCAGACCAGCTCGTAGCCGGCCTCGTCGACGGCGGCGCGGACGGCCTCCTCGTCGAGCGGGGCGGCGGAGACGACGGTGACCTGCCCGGTGGCGGCGACGGCCGTGACGGAGGAGACGCCGGGCAGCTCGGAGATCTCGCCGGAGACGGCGCCCTCGCAGTGGCCGCAGGTCATGCCCTTGACCTGGTAGACGGTGGTGAGTTCGGTCTTCGTCTCTGCGGTCATGGCGGTTCTCCTCGTGGGTTCAGGACCGTACGCCACGGATTTTATACCCCTGGGGGGTATTAATCCAGTCGGCTCCGGTCGTGGCGTGCCGGAGATGTCGGCAGGCCCCTCCGTCGTCAGGTCATCCAGCCGGAGCCTATGGTAAACACCCGATATGTCGCATTCGGGGACCACGCTCATCCTGATCATGACCATCGCCGTCCTGGCGCCGCTGCTCGCCTACGCGGTCGGACGGAAGCTCCCCGTCCCCCTCGTCATCTTCGAGATCCTGCTCGGCATCCTCATCGGCCCCGACGTCCTCGGCTGGGCCCACCCGAGCGAGCTGATCGACGGCCTCTCCGAACTCGGCCTCACCATGCTGATCTTCCTCGCGGGATACGAGATCGAGTTCGGCAAGGTCCGCGGCGACACCCTCCGGCGCTCCGTCCAGGCCTGGCTGATCGCCCTCGCCCTCGGACTCGCCGCCGGCATCCTCCTCGGCGGCGGCTACACCAAGGGCGTCTTCATCGGCGTGGCGCTCACCAGCACCGCGCTCGGCACCGTCCTGCCGGTGCTCCGGGACGCCGGCGACCTCCACGGACGGTTCGGCTCGGTCGTCATGGCCTTCGGCGCGGTCGGCGAGTTCGGCCCGATCATCGCGATGGCGCTGCTGCTCAGCGGGCGCGGCGCCGGCGAGTCGACCGTACTGCTCGCGGTCTTCGCCGCGCTCACCGCGGGGGCCGTGTACTGGGCGCTGCGCCCGCGCCCGCCGTGGTTCTCCGCCGTCATCGCCAAGACCCTGGACAGCAGCGGGCAGTTCGCGGTCCGGTTCGTCTTCCTGCTGCTCGCCCTGATGCTGGCCGCCTCGCAGGCCCTCGGGCTCGACGTGCTCCTCGGCGCCTTCGCGGCCGGACTCATCACCCGGCTCGTGCTGACCGGGGCCGCGCCCGAGTCAGGCCCCAAGATCCTGGAGAAGATCGAGGGCGTCGGCTTCGGCTTCCTCGTCCCGGTCTTCTTCGTCGTCACCGGGATCGAGTTCGACCTGGACTCGCTCCTCGCGGGCGGCCGGACGCTGCTTCTGCTGCCGCTCTTCCTGCTGCTCTTCCTGGTGGTGCGCGGCGGCCCGATCTGGTTCCGCGCCCCGCGCGACCTCGGCCGGAGGGACCGGGCCTGCCTCGTCCTGTACGGCTCCACCGCGCTGCCGCTCGTCGTCGCCATCACCACCATCGGCGTGGACGACAAGACGATGACGGCGGGCGAGGCGGCGGCGCTCGTCGGGGCCGGGATGCTCTCCGTCCTCGCCTTCCCGCTGCTCGCGCTGAAGCTGAGGGGGAGGGCGGGGGAGGAGCCGGAGAGCGGGCCGGCGGGCGAGCCGCGGGGCGAGGCCCCGCGCGGGGGAGCCGTCAGTGGCTCCGAGTCGTGGTGACCGGCCCTTCGGTCAGCGGCCCTTCGGTCAGCGGGGCGAGGTAGCGGAGGAGGAGGGTCTTCAGCTCGCCGATCATGGCGTCCCGCTCGGGCCCCTCCGGCGCGGCAAGGACCAGGTCCAGGCCGCCCTTGAAGGTCGCGAAGGTCATCTCGGCGACGCGGGCCCGCTCCTGGGCGGGCATGGCGGGGGCGAAGTGGGCGAGCACCTCCCGTACCCGGGCGAGCAGCGAGACGTGCAGTGCGTCGTGCTCCTCGGCGATCCGGCCGGGCGCGTCGGAGCCGTGCATCAGGGCGAGGAAGGCCGGGTTCGCGCAGTTGAACTCGATCATCGGATCGACCACGGCGTCCAGGAGCTCGGGCAGCGGCAGCGCGAGGTTCTCCGGTGTGAACGCCTGGCCGTGGGCCTCCCGCATCTGGTGCAGCAGACGCTCGCCCAGCTCGATCGCGATGGCCTCCTTGTTGGGGAAGTACTGGTAGAGCGTGCCGGGCGAGACGTGGGCCTCGCGCGCGATGGCGTTGGTGCTCGCCGCCGTGTAGCCGTTCGAGCAGAAGACGTTCGCGGCGGCCTGGAGCAGCTGCGCGATGCGGCGCTCGCCGCGGGCCTGGCGGCGGCGCGGCTTCGGCTCGTCCGATGTCGGTTCCGGCGTCGCTTCCGACGCCACTTCGGGCACGTCTTCGGGCACGTCTTCGGACATGACTGTCCCCAGCTCTCCTCAACACGTTTGACAAATGCGAGCGCTCGCTCGCATTCTTGGAGAACGCGAGTGATCACTCGTGTTTGCCAGTCTATGGCAACGGGCGACCCATGTGACCTGCCGGGAAGCGAGCACAGGGGTCAGGTGAAGGGGACACCTCGTCATGGCCGAAGTCAAGAAAACAGCGCTCGATGGCGGGGTCGGAGCCCGTGGCGGGGGCGGCGGGTGGACGCGGTTCGTGACCGCGCGGCCGCGGCTCACACTCCTCGTGGCCCTCGTCCTCACCGCCCTCGCCGTCCTCGCCGGCGGCGGGGTCGCCGACCGCATGGGCAGTGGCGGCTGGGAGGACCCGGCCGCCGAATCCACGTACGCGACCGAGGCGCTCGAGCGCCGGTTCCCGGGCTCCCAGCCCAACCTGCTCCTGCTCGTGAACGCCGGACCGGAGGGGGTCGACGCCCCGGCGGTGGCCGCCGAGGCCAGGAAGCTCGCCGAGCGGCTCGACGCCGAGCCGGGCGTCGACGGTGTCGGTTCCTACTGGTCCACCGGTTCGCCCGCCCTGCGCTCCGAGGACGGCCGGCAGGCCGTGATCGCCGCCCGGATCGCCGGTGAGGAGAAGGACGCCGCCGCCGTCCTCGACCGGATCGCCCCCGAGTACCGGGGCGCGCACGGACCCGTGGAGGTCTCCCTCGGCGGCGGCCTCGCCGTCCGTCACGAGATGCAGGTGATCATTCAGGAGGACCTGCTGAGGGCCGAGCTCATCGCCCTGCCCCTCACCCTCGTCCTGCTCGTCATGGTCTTCGGCAGCGCCGTCGCCGCCCTGCTGCCGCTCGGCGTCGGCATCGTCGCCATCCTCGGCACCAACGCCGTCCTGCGCGGCATCACCGAGTTCACCGACGTCTCCGTCTTCGCGCAGAACCTGACGACCGCCCTCGGCCTCGGACTCGCCATCGACTACGCCCTGTTCGTCGTCCGCCGCTACCGCGAGGAGCTGGCCGCCGGGGCCGACACCTACACCGCCGTCCGCACCACGCTGCGCACCGCCGGGCGGACCGTGCTCTTCTCCGCGCTGACCGTCGCCGTCTCGCTCGCCGCGATGCTGGTCTTCCCCCAGTACTTCCTGCGCTCCTTCGCGTACGCGGGCATCGCCGTCGTCCTGCTCGCGGCGACCGCCGCGCTCACCTTGCTCCCGGCGGCCCTCGTACTGCTCGGCGACCGGGTCAACGCGCTCGACCTCCGGCGCCTCCTCCGGCGCCGTCGCGCCGGCCGGGAGGGCGCGGGCACGGGCGAAGGCGGCGACGAGGGCGCGGGCTGGGCGCGGGCCGCCTCGCTCGTGATGCGCAGGGCGCCGGTCTTCGCCGTCCTCACCACCGCCGGACTCGTCCTGCTCGGACTGCCCTTCCTCGGCGTGAAGTTCGGCACCGCCGATGATCGCCAGCTGCCCGTCACCGCCTCCTCCCGAGTCGTCCAGGACCAGCTGAGGGACAGCTTCCCCGGCGACCCCGGCGGCGGGATCACCGTCGTCGCCGAAGGCGAGGCCACCCCCGCGCAGTACGCCTCCTACCGCGAGCGGATCGCCGCCCTCGACGGCGTCGCGCGGGCCGAAGGACCGGTGACCGCCGCCGGTGGCCACGCCTACTTCACCGTCGTGCCCGAGGGCGAGACCGTCGGCGCCGAAGCCCAGCGCACCGTGAGCGAACTGCGCGCCGCACCGGCGCCGTTCGACACCTCCGTCACCGGGCAGGCCGCCGTCCTCGTCGACTCCAAGGACGCCCTCGCCGAGCGGCTGCCCTGGGCGGCGGGCATCGTCGTCCTCGTCACGCTGCTCCTCGTCTTCCTGCTCACCGGCAGCGTCCTCATCCCCGTCCAGGCCGTCGTCCTCAACGCCCTCAGCCTCACGGCGATGTTCGGCGCGGTCGTCTGGGTCTTCCAGGACGGCCACCTCGCCGGACTCCTCGGCTTCACGGCCACCGGCGACATCGAGACCACCCTGCCGGTGCTCATGTTCTGCGTGGCCTTCGGACTCTCCATGGACTACGGGGTGTTCCTGCTCTCCCGCATCAAGGAGGAGTACGACGCCACCGGCGACCACGAGCACTCCGTCCGCTTCGGCCTGCGCCACACCGGCGGCCTCATCACCGCCGCGGCCGTGATCCTCGCCGTCGTCATGGTCGCCATCGGCACCTCCCGCGTCACCAACACCAAGATGCTCGGCCTCGGCGTCGCCCTCGCCGTCCTCATGGACGCCATGGTCGTCCGCAGCCTTCTCGTCCCCTCCGTGATGAAGCTGACCGGCCGCCTCACCTGGTGGGCCCCGGGGCCGCTGCGCCGCTTCCACGACCGGTTCGGAATCAGCGAGACGGATCCGTACAACCATGGGTCGACTCCGGGTGTCATAGAGGTGTCCGAGGAGTTGCGGGAGACCGCTTCCTCACGATCAACAGGCTGAATCCATGGGGGATTTCGTGGCACGCGTACGCGCAAGTCTGGTTCTGGCGACGGCCCTCGTCGCCGGCATCGCACCGGTGGCGCTCGGGGGAGCGCCGGCTGTCGCCGCACCGGTTGCGGCCCGGTCGGGAGCCACCGTCGAGCCGGGCACCGTCGTCCAGGAAGGCGGCCGGCTGACCGTTCCGGCCGGCGTGGAGGGACCGGTGACGCTGCGGTTCAAGGCGACGCTGCCGACCGGAGTCACCGGACCGGTGCGGGCCCGTGTCACCCTCCCCATCACCAACTGGCCGCCCGGCGGCTGGACGGACCACCGCGCCGCGGCGCAGATCGACTCCACGTGCTCGGTCGGTGGCGGGGCCTTCGCCGCCTGCGACTGGCAGGGGACGAGTTTCACCGACGACCCCGGCCCGTACCGGATCGTCCTCGACCTGCCCCCAGTCGAGGCCTCGTCGACGGTCGACCACGCCGTCACGATCGACTTGCCGGAGAGCCTCGCCTGGATCGGCTCGCTCGACGCGCCCGTCGAGCTGAAGGACGCCGCCGGGACCGTCGTGGCCCAGGGCAAGGTCGGCCTCGACGTGGTCGCCGGCAGCCCGCGGTCGTCCCAGTGGGGCGCCGTGCACGCCGTCGACAAGGACGGAGTCCTCTGGCGTTACGAGGCCACAGGCAAGGCCGACCGGACCCTGACGCCCCGCAAGCGGATCGGCGGCGGCTGGAACGCCTACGACCGGATCGTCCCGCTGAACCGCGCGACCGCAGCCGGCACGGGCGACCTGGTGGCCCGGGACAAGAACGGCCACCTCTGGTACTACGAGGGCTCCGGCAACCCCGCGGCCCCCTTCAAGCCGGCCAGGCGCACCACCGGCGACCAGATCGGCAGGTGGCAGGAGTACACGTCCCTCGCCTCCAACGGAGAGGGGGGCCTCGTCGCCCGCGACAAGGACGGCGTCCTCTGGAACTTCGAGCGCTCGGACGAAGAGGGCATCAGCCTCTTCGAGCCGCGCGTGCGCGTCGGCGGCGGCTGGAACGTCTACACCCAGATCACCGCCTTCGGTGACGGCCTGGTCGCCCGTGACACGGCCGGTGTGCTCTGGAAGTACAACGGGTCCACCTCCACGTCGGCGGCGCGGCCGTTCGAGGCCCGCTGGCGGGTCGGCGGCGGCTGGAACACCTACAACACCCTGGCGGGGACGGCCGAACTCGGCGCCGGCACCCACACCGAGCTCATCGCCCGGAGCACCAACGGCGACCTCTGGGCCTACGACGCCAGGCCCTCCGGCTTCGGCTACGCGCCCAGCTCGCTCCGCACCCGGATCGGCTGGGGCTGGAGCATCTACAAGACGGTGATCTGACACCTCTGATCGCCACCTCTTCAAGGGGGATCCATGAGAAACACCCGTACGTTTCTGGTCGCGGCGAGTGTCCTGCTCGCCGCTCTGATCCCCCCGGCCGCCGGAGGGGCGCAGGCTCTCGCCGCGCCCCTCACGGCGCCCACCCCGGGCCCGGCCGCCGCGGCGCCCGAGCCCGGCACCGTCGTCCAGCGGGACGGCACCGTCGTCGTCCCCGCGGGCGAGGAGGGCCCCGTCACCAGCTACCTGCTCGCCACCCTCCCGGCCGGTGCCACCGGACAGGTCTCGGCCCGGATCGACTGGGCCAACCTCGAATGGTGGGACAGCGAACGACCCGGCTGGCTCTCCTACCTCACCTGGTCGTGCTCCGTGAACGGCGGCCCGTTCACGCCCTGCCCGCTCAACGGCCCCCATGACGGGGAGCACCCCTACACCCAACTCCCGACGACGACCGCCGCGCCCACCCTCACCTACGCCGTCCGGGTCGACGCGGCCACGTACGGCTCCGTGGGCGTGCCCACCTGGGGCACCGTCTCGGTCACCGCGGCGGGCGAGAAACTCGCCGACGGGCCCGTCGAGTTCCAGTTCGTCGACGGCACCCCGGAGGCCTACCGGCGCACGGTGCTGCACGCCCGCGACCGGAGCGGCGTGCTCTGGCAGTACGAGGGGACGGGCAAGGAGGACGCACCCTTCAAGCCGCGCACGCGGGTCGGCGGCGGCTGGGGCGTCTACACGGCGCTCACCAAGCTCGGCCCCTCGACGGCGGACGGCGGCGGCGACCTCGTCGCCCGGGACGGCGCCGGCACCCTCTGGTACTACTCCGGCTCGGGCGACCCGGCCGCACCGTACTGGCCGCGCGTCCGCGTCGGCGGCGGCTGGAACGCCTACACCGCGATCACCGGCACGCCGAGCGGGCTGCTCGCCCGGGACCGCTCCGGTGTCCTCTGGCACTACGTGGGCTCCCACCAGTCCCCGCCCGCGGCCCCCTTCAAGGCACCCGTCCGGGTCGGCGGCGGCTGGAACGCCTACACCGCGATGACCGCGCTCGGCGACGGCCTCGTGGCCAGGGACACGAGCGGAGTGCTCTGGCTCTACCGGCAGAGCAACCCGCGCGACCCCGCCGTACCGTTTGCGCCGCGCGTCCGCGTCGGCGGCGGGTGGAACGTCTACTCCGGCCTCGTGGGCACCGGGGAGCTCGGGCGCCTCGGTCCTCCGGACCTCGTGGCCCTCGACAGGGACGGCATCCTCTGGACGTACGAGGGCACCTACTACGCGCCCCCCGGACCGAACCGGAAGCGGGTCGGCTGGGGCTGGAACATCTACGACGCCCTCGTCTGAGGGAACCACGGACCCGACGGAACCACGGACCCGACCGAACCCACAGAACACACGGAACCCACGGCACCGACGGAACTGGGGAATGCCATGAGACACCTGCGAAGAGTCCTGGTCGCGACGGGAGCCGTCCTCGCCGTCGCGACCGCCCCGGTGGCCGCCGCCCCCGCACCCGCCCCGACCGCCACCGCGCCGCCCGCGAGCGCGGCGGACGCCGCCGTCGAACCGGGGACGATCGTGCAGGAGGGCGGCCCGCTGACCGTGCCCTCCGGCGAGGAGGGCCCGGTCACCACGAGGCTCACCGTCACCCTGCCGCCCGGAGTCACGGGGCCGCTGCGCGGCACGCGGCTCGCGTTCGAGGCGGGGACGAGCCGGCCGGAGGACCGACCCGGCCTGCGGTTCGGTTCCACGTGCGCGGTGAACGGCGGGGCGTTCGCACCCTGCGCCTGGACCTCACCCGACCCGGAGACGGTCGTCGAGACCTGGCTCGTCCTCGACCTGCCCGGCGCCGAGGTGCCCGCCGGCTCCTCGACCGTCACCTACGACATCACCGTCGACGTGCCCTCGGGCCTGGAGTGGCTCGGCGATCTCTCCGCCACCCTCGAACTCGGCCACGCGACCGGCGTGGTGGCACGCGGCGAGGTCGGCCTCCGGATCGTGCCCGGCACCCCGGAGGCCTGGAGACGGTCCTCGCTGCACGCCCGGGACCGCGCAGGCGTGCTCTGGCAGTACGACGCCACCGGCCGCGACGACACCCTGCTCGCACCGCGCAGCCGGGTGGGCGGCGGCTGGAACGTCTACACGGCGATCACGAAGCTGGACCGCACGACCGTCGCCCGCAACACGGGCGACCTGGTGGCCCGTGACCGGGACGGCGTGCTCTGGTACTACCAGGGTGGCGGCCGGGACAACGCGCCCTTCGAAGCGCGCGTGCGGATCGGCGGCGGGTGGAACGTGTACACGCGCATCGTCGGCCTGCCGGGCGGCGACCTCGTCGCCCGCGACCGGGACGGTGTCCTCTGGTGGTACGAGGGGAGCGGCCTGGCCCGCGGGAAGTTCACCCCCCGGGTCCGGATCGGCGGCGGGTGGAACGCGTACACGAGCATCGTCTCCTTCGGTGAGGGACTCGTCGCCCACACGTCGGCCGGCCGGCAGTGGAGGTACGAGAAGTCGGACGACTGGGACCCGTCCGTGCCCTTCAAGCCCCGGCGTGAGGTCGGCGGCGGCTGGAACGGCTACTCGGCGCTGGCGGGGATGGGTCTCGTCGTCCAGGACCCCTCCCTCGCCGCCCGGACGAAGGACGGCAAGCTGTTCGTCTACGGGGTCGACCGGTGGGGCGGGAACTCCGACCCGTACGACCCCCGTCCGGCGGGCTGGGGCTGGAACATCTACGACCTGCTCGTCTGACATCGCCCGCCCCGGCTCCCACGACGTGGCGCCGGCACCGGGTCCTCCCGGTGCCGGCGCCGTGGGTGACCGTCGTGGCGCGGTACCGTCAGTCGCGTCAGTCGCGGCGGCCCCGGTTGCCGGGACGGCTGGCGACCCAGGCGCGGATGGTGTCCGGGTACCAGTAGGGCTTCCCCGATTCGACCTGGTCGGGCGGTGGCAGCAGTCCGTGCTTCCGGTAGGAGCGGACCGTGTCCGGCTGGACCCGGATGTGCGCGGCGATGTCCTTGTACGACCAGAGCCTTCTGTCCGTCATGCCTGGTACCTCCCTGCGCGCCACGCAGCGGCGGCGGGGGTGCCGTTCGGGGGCGCTGCGGGCGGGCGTTGGCGATCACTGAGCCATTGCCCCCTGCAACGACCCCTTCAGACCGCAGGAGAACGCCTGTCGTGCGCCTGTGACGGAAGACCCGCGTAACGGAGACACGTGTGACGCCGAAGGGACGTGCGTGACGAAAGCGGAGTATCGGAACAACGGCGTGTCCCCGTGCGTCATCCCCGGTCAGAGAGGTATGCGCCGGTCACACGCCGCAGGAGCGCAGAAAGCGCCGGGTGCGCAGCGCGATCGGGTACGGGACGTCCGGCTCGCACGGGTACATGTCCTGCTCGACGATCGCGAACAGGTCCACGTCCAGGGCCGACGCGGCGGCGAGCACGGGCTCCAGGGCGGGCACCCCGGACGGCGGCTCGCACATCACGCCCCGCGCCACCGCGGGACCGAACGGCACCCCCTCGGCCACCACCCCGGCCAGCACCTCCGGGTCGACCTGCTTGAGGTGGAGGTAGCCGATCCGCTCGCCGTACGTCTCGATCAGCTTGACGCTGTCCCCGCCCGCGTACGCGTAGTGCCCGGTGTCCAGGCAGAGCGAGACCGCCTCCGGGTCGGTGGCGTCGAGGAACCGCGTGACGCTCTCCTCGCCGTCCAGATGGGTGTCGGCGTGCGGGTGGACCACGATCCGCAGCCCGTACCGCTCGCGCACCTCCCGGCCGAGACGCTCGGTCAGCCGCGTCAGGTCCCGCCACTGTTCCGCGGTGAGGGTCGGCTCCTCCAGGACCTCGCCCGTGCGGTCGTCGCGCCAGAAGGACGGGATGACGACGAGATGGCCGGCGCCCACGGCCTGGGCGAGGGCCGCGTTCTCCGCAACGTGCGCCCAGGTCCGCTCCCAGACGCCGGGGCCGTGGTGGAGGCCGGTGAAGACCGTCCCCGCCGAGACCCGCAGACCGCGCCGCTCGGTCTCGTCCCTGAGGACGGCCGGATCGGTCGGCAGATAGCCGTACGGCCCCAGCTCGATCCACTCGTAGCCCGCGCCGGACACCTCGTCGAGGAAGCGCTGCCAGGGCACCTGCCGGGGATCGTCGGGGAACCAGACACCCCACGAGTCCGGGGCGGAGCCGATCCGGATCCGGGACGGCGGCGACGCGGGCGGCGACGGGGACAACGACGGCTTCGGCGGCTTCGTCATGCCTGCCACCTTCGCCGGGACCCGAGAACAGCGTCAAGCGGGCCGCTCCGGCCTCGTCCGGTCCAGCCCGTTCCACTCCCGCCGATCCGCCCCGGCCCGTCCCGCCCCTTCCGGTCGTCCGAATGTCCGGACATGTCGTTGACACGCCTCCGTACGGCCGACTAGACCTGGGGTGACCGGCCGGGACGGGAAGACCGGACGCGAGAGGTGGCGCGTGGAGACGGAGCCGTACGACCTGATCGCCATGGGGCGCCTCGGCGTGGACCTGTACCCGCTCCAGACCGGTGTCGGCCTCGACCGCGTCGAGAGCTTCGGCAAGTTCCTCGGCGGCTCCGCGGCCAACGTGGCCGTCGCCGCCGCCCGCCTGGGCCGCCGCACCGCCCTCGTCTCCCGCACCGGCGCCGACCCCTTCGGCACCTATCTGCGCCGCGAGCTCAAGGGCTTCGGCGTGGACGAGCGGTGGGTGGGCGAGGTCGAGGAGTACCCCACGCCGGTCACCTTCTGCGCCCTCTTCCCGCCCGACGACTTCCCGCTCACCTTCTACCGCCGCCCCAAGGCGCCCGACCTGGAGATCCACCCGCACGAGCTCGACCTCGACGCGATCCGCGCCGCCCGCGTCTTCTGGGCGACCGGCACCGGCCTGAGCGCCGAGCCGAGCCGCACCGCGACCCTGGCGGCGCTGCGGGCCAGGTCAGGCCGGGAGGTGACGGTCCTCGACCTGGACTGGCGGCCGATGTTCTGGGCGGATCCCGCCGAAGCCCGCCCGTACTACCGCGAGGCCCTGCGGCACGCGACCGTCGCCGTCGGCAACCTCGACGAGTGCGAGGTGGGGACGGGGGAGCGCGATCCGTACACCGCCGCCCGCGCCCTGCTCGACGCCGGCGGGGGAAGCCTCCGGCTCGCCGTCGTCAAACAGGGCCCCAAGGGCGTCCTCGCACTCGCCGCCGACGGGACCCGCGCCGAGGTGCCGCCGCTGCCGGTGGACGTCGTCAACGGCCTGGGCGCGGGCGACGCGTTCGGCGGGGCGCTCGTCCACGGCCTGCTCGCCGGCCGGGACCTCGACACGATCCTGCGCCACGCCAACGCCGCCGGGGCGATCGTCGCGGGCCGCCTCGCCTGCTCGTCCGCCATGCCGTACGCGGAGGAGATCGCCGAGGCGCTCGCGACGGGCACGGGAACGATCCGCGAGAGGGGGTAGGGATCCGCCATGAACTCCGACCCGACCGCTCCCTCCCTCCACCTGCCCGCCGGGACCGCCGCCCAGGGCCCGTACGCGCTTCACATCGATCCCGGTCGGGCCGGATGGACGTACTCCGCCCTGCGGGTCCTCACCCTCGGACCGGGGGAGATCCACTCCTTCGGGAGCGGGGATTCCGAATGGGTCGTGCTTCCCCTCTCCGGTGCCTGTAGCGTGCGCGTCGACGGCGAGATCCTCGAACTCCTGGGCCGCGCGAGCGTGTTCGACGGAGTGACCGACTTCGCCTATGTACCGCGCGACGCCCACGCCCAGATCGCCTCCGGTGCGGGAGGCCGCTTCGCTTTGGCAGGAGCGAAGTGCGAGCGACGACTCCCCGCCCGCTACGGCCCCGCGCCGGAGGTTCCCGTCGAGACGCGCGGCAGCGGCGACCGCGCCCGCCGGGTGCGGAACTTCGCCTCGGCCGACGCCTTCGACTGCGACCGGCTCATCGCCGTCGAGGTCGTCACTCCCGGCGGCAACTGGTCCTCCTACCCGCCGCACAAGCACGACGAGCACCGCCCGGGCGCCGAGTCCGTCCTCGAAGAGATCTACTACTACGAGATCGAGGGCCCGCGGGGCCTCGCCTACCAGCGGATCTCCCCCTCCCGGCCCGGCGGCACGGAACTCCTCGCCGAGGTGCGCGACGGCGACGCCGTCCTCGTACCGGACGGATGGCACGGCCCCTCGATCGCCCAGCCGGGGCACGACCTCTACTACCTCAACGTCATGGCGGGCCCCGGCCCCGAGCGCGAGTGGAAGATCTGCTTCCACCCGGACCACACGGAGGGATACGCATGAGCAGGCGCTACGAATGAGCAGGGACCAGTGAGCAGGGGAGACCAATGAGCAGGGATCAGTGAGCAGGGGAGACCAATGAGCAGGGGATCCGCATGACCATCCGGCTGACCGTCGCCCAGGCGCTCGTGCGCTTCCTCGCCGCCCAGTACACGGAGCGCGACGGAGCCCGGCACCGGCTGATCGCCGCCACCTGGGGCATCTTCGGCCACGGGAACGTCGCCGGGATCGGCCAGGCGCTCCTCGAAGAACCCCGCATGCCCTTCCACCAGGGCCGTAACGAACAGGCCATGGTGCACGCCGCCGTCGGCTACGCACGCCAGCGCAACAGGCTCTCCGCGCACGCCGTCACCACCTCCATCGGCCCCGGCGCCACCAACCTCGTCACCGGCGCCGCCCTCGCCACCGTCAACCACCTGCCCGTCCTGCTCCTGCCCGGCGACACCTTCGCGGGACGCCCCGCCGACCCCGTGCTCCAGCAGCTCGAAGTCCCGTACGCCGGCGACGTCTCCGTCAACGACTGCCTGCGCCCCGTCTCGAAGTACTTCGACCGGATCGGGCGCCCCGAGGCCCTGATCCCGGCCGCGCTCGCCGCGACGCGGGTCCTCGCCGACCCCGTGGAGACCGGTGCGGTGACCCTCGCGCTGCCCCAGGACGTCCAGGCGGAGGCGTACGACTGGCCGGAGGAGTTCTTCGCCGAGCGGACCTGGCGGGTCCGCCGCCCCTCCCCTGACGAGCACGAACTGACCGCCGCCGTCGCGGCGATCGGCCGGGCCACCCGTCCGCTGATCGTCGTCGGCGGCGGT
Organism: Streptomyces exfoliatus; assembly: GCF_000725545.1. Taxonomy (GTDB): domain Bacteria; phylum Actinomycetota; class Actinomycetes; order Streptomycetales; family Streptomycetaceae; genus Streptomyces; species Streptomyces exfoliatus. Next base: position 221,512 of record NZ_JNZP01000013.1, read on the forward strand.
GTCCGGTACAGCGGGGCCGAGGAGGCGCTCCACGACTTCGCCACGCTCACCGGCATCCCCGTCGCCGCCACCCAGGCCGGCAAGGGAGTGCTCCCGCACGGCCACCCCCAGGACGTCGGCGGCATCGGCCACACCGGCACCGCCGTCGCCGACCACCTGGCCCGCACCGCCGACGTGGTCCTCGGCGTCGGCACCCGCTGGACCGACTTCACCACCGCCTCCGGCACCCTCTTCGGCCACCCGGACCTGCGGTTCGTCAACCTCAACATCGCCGCCTTCGACTCCCACAAGATGGCCGCGCTCCCGCTCGTCGCCGACGCGCGCGAAGGCCTGGAGCAGCTCCACGCGCTCCTCGACCCGCACCACGTCACCGCGCACTACGTGCACGAGTACGCCGAGGAGAAGCTCCGCTGGCAGACCCGCGCCGACGCCGCCTACGCCGTCCCCGACGAGGACGCCCGCCCCACCCAGGCCCAGGTCCTCGGCGTACTCGACACTCTGGTCGACGCGAGCGACATCCTGATCAACGCCGCCGGCTCGCTCCCCGGCGACCTCCACAAGCTGTGGCGGACCCGCTCACCGGACCAGTACCACGTCGAATACGGCTACTCGTGCATGGGCTACGAGATCCCGGCGGCCGTCGGCGTCCTCCTCGCCGCACCCGACCGGCCCGTCTGGGCCCTCGTCGGCGACGGTACGTACCTGATGAACCCCACCGAAATCGTCACCGCCGTGCAGGAGCGCCTCCCCCTCAGGCTGATCGTCCTCCAGAACCACGGCTACGCCTCCATCGGCGGCCTCTCGGAGGCGGTCGGCGCCGAGCGGTACGGCACCGACTACCGGCACCGCGACGCGGACGGCGGCTTCACCGGCCCGCCGCTCCCCGTCGACCTCGGCGCCAACGCCGCCTCCCTCGGGATGCGGGTGCTGCGCCCCCGCACCATCCGTGACCTGCGCGAAGCCCTAGCGGACGCGCGGGCCGCGACGGTTCCCACATGTGTCTACGTCGAGACCGAAACGCCCGACACTGTGTCGGGCCCGCCCCCGGCGCAGGCGTGGTGGGATGTGCCCGTGGCCGAGACCTCGACCCGCCCGTCGGCGGTCAAGGCCCGGGAGGAGTACGACCGGCACGTCACCGCCCGACGCCGCCATCTCTGAAGGAGTAACTCGTCATGACGAAGACCGTCCACCACTGGATCGGTGGCAAGACCGTCGAGGGCACGTCGGGCAACTGGGGCCCGGTCACGGACCCGGCCACCGGCGCCGTCACCACCCAGGTCGCGCTCGCCTCCGTCGAGGAGGTGGACGCCGCCGTCGCCGCCGCGAAGGACGCCTTCGCGACGTGGGGCACCTCGTCCCTCGCCCAGCGCACCACGATCCTCTTCAAGTTCCGCGCGCTGCTCGACGCCAACCGCGACGCCATCGCCGAGCTGATCGTCGCCGAGCACGGCAAGGTCCACTCGGACGCCCTCGGCGAGGTCGCCCGCGGCCTGGAGATCGTCGACCTGGCCTGCGGCATCACCACCCAGCTCAAGGGCGAGCTCTCCACCCAGGTGTCGAACCGGGTGGACGTGGCCTCGATCCGCCAGCCGGTCGGCGTCGTCGCCGGCATCACGCCCTTCAACTTCCCGGCCATGGTGCCGATGTGGATGTTCCCGATCGCCATCGCGACCGGCAACACCTTCATCCTCAAGCCCAGCGAGAAGGACCCCTCGCCGGCCTTGAAGATCGCCGAGCTGCTCGCGGAGGCGGGCCTCCCGGACGGCGTCTTCAACGTCCTGAACGGCGACAAGGTCTCCGTGGACCGACTCCTGGAGCACCCGGACGTCTCCGCGATCTCCTTCGTGGGCTCGACGCCGATCGCCCGCCACATCCACACCACCGCCTCCGCCAACGGCAAGCGCGTCCAGGCGCTCGGCGGCGCGAAGAACCACATGCTGGTCCTCCCGGACGCCGACCTCGACGCGGCGGCCGACGCGGCCGTCTCGGCGGCGTACGGCTCCGCGGGCGAGCGCTGCATGGCCATCTCGGCGGTCGTGGCCGTCGGCGCCATCGGCGACGAGCTGGTGCAGAAGATCCGCGAGCGCGCCGAGAAGATCAAGATCGGCCCCGGCACCGACCCGACCTCCGAGATGGGCCCGCTCATCACGGCCGTCCACCGCGACAAGGTCGCCTCCTACGTCCACGGCGCGGCGGACGAGGGCTGCGAGGTCGTCCTCGACGGCACCGGGTACACGGTCGAGGGCCACGAGAACGGCCACTGGATCGGCCTCTCCCTCCTGGACCACGTGCCCACCACGGCCAAGGCCTACCAGGACGAGATCTTCGGACCGGTGCTCTGCGTGCTGCGCGCCGAGACGTACGAGGAGGGCCTCGCCCTCATCAACGGCTCGCGCTTCGGCAACGGCACCGCGATCTTCACCCGCGACGGCGGCGCGGCCCGCCGCTTCCAGATGGAGGTCGAGGCCGGCATGGTCGGCGTGAACGTGCCGATCCCGGTGCCGGTCGGCTACCACTCCTTCGGTGGCTGGAAGGACTCGCTCTTCGGCGACCACCACATCTACGGCACCGACGGCGTGCACTTCTACACCCGCGGCAAGGTCGTCACCACCCGCTGGCCGGACCCGTCCGAGGCCCCGGCGGGCGTGGACCTGGGCTTCCCGCGCAACCACTGACAGCACTACCGAGGTGCCGACAGTACCGATGCGCTGACAGCACCGGGACGCTGACAGCACTGAGGTGAGAAGGCCCCGGGCCGCTTCGGCGGATTCCCGGGGCCTTCTCGCCGTGCCGGGAGTACCGGCCGGATACCGCGCCCGTGGTACGGGGCCGTGGCACGTACGACCTCAGGAGGGCGGGCGCCTCCGTCCCCGGGCAGCAGAGGTCCACAGCCGGCCCGCATAGGCTCGACAACATGCGACTCCGACTTCCCCGGTGGGCCGCGGTCACCGCCGTCCTCGCCGTCCTCGCGGGTGCCGGCACTGTGACCGCCGTCGCCTCGGACGATCCGCCGCCCGTGCACCGCGCGGACCGGATGCTCGACCTCGACGGGGTAAAACTCGACACCTCGTACTTCACCGGGGGCGGTGACGGGCGCAGGCCCGCCGTCCTCCTCGGCCACGGCTTCGGCGGCTCCAAGGACGACGTCCGCGCCCAGGCCGAGCAGCTCGCCCGCGACGGTTACGCCGTCCTCACCTGGTCCGCGCGAGGCTTCGGTGCCTCCACCGGGCAGATCGGCCTCAACGACCCCGACCACGAGGTCAGGGACGCCAGGAAGCTGATCGACTGGCTGGCCGCCCGGCCCGAGGTCCTCCTGGACAAGGCGGGCGACCCGCGCGTCGGCGTCACCGGCGCCTCCTACGGCGGCGCGATCTCCCTGCTCGCCGCAGGGCACGACCCGCGCGTCGACGCCATCGCCCCGCAGATCACCTACTGGAACCTCGCCGATGCGCTGTTCCCCCAGGGCGTCTTCAAGAAGCTGTGGGCCGGCATCTTCTTCTCCGCCGGAACGACGGCACAGCCGGGCGCGCAGCAGGGCACCCAACCGAGCGCACAGCAGGGCGTCCAGCCGGGTGCCGCCGCGGGCAAGGCCGCTGCCGACGCCTGCGGGCGCTTCACCCCCGAACTGTGCGCGCTCTACCAGCGGGTCGCCGTCTCCGGGAAGCCCGACGCCGCCGCCCGCGCCCTCCTCGAAGCCCGTAGCCCCTCTGCCGTCGGCGCCAGGATCAAGGTGCCCGCCCTGCTCGTCCAGGGCCAGTCCGACTCCCTCTTCACCCTGGCCCAGTCCGACGCCATGGCCAAGACCCTCACCGCCAACGGCGCCCCCGTCGCCGTCGACTGGATCTCCGGCGGCCACGACGGCGGCGACCGCGAGACCGAGCGCGTCGAGCGGCGCATCAGCGGCTGGTTCGACCGCTGGCTGAAGCGCGACACCTCCGTCGACACCGGTCCCGCCTTCCGCGTCAGCCGCACCGGCGGCGTCGACTCCACCGACGGTCAGGCCACCCTGCGCGCCGCGACCGCCGACCGCTACCCGGGGCTCACCGCCGGCACCACGGCCGTCCCCCTCGCCGGACCGGCGCAGACCTTCGCCAACCCCGCGGGCGCCGCACCGCCCGCCGTCTCGGCCGTCCCCGGCCTCGGCGGCGGCGTCGCAGGACTCTCCTCGCTCGGCGTCGGGATCTCCCTCGACTTCCCCGGCCAGCACGCCCGCTTCGACGCGAAGCCACAGACCGAGCCGCTCCGGATCACCGGCACCCCGACCGTCCGCGTCAAGGTCACCTCCACCGCCGCCGACGGCTCCGCCGTCCTCTTCGCCAAGGTGTACGACGTCGGGCCCGACGGCCGGCAGCAGGTCCTGCCCGCCCAGCTCGTCACCTCCGTCCGCGTCGACGGAGCCAAGGCGGGGAAGAGCCTCGCGCTCACGCTGCCCGCGATCGACCACGAGGTGGAGGCCGGGCACCGGCTCCGGCTCGTCGTCGCCGCCACCGACCTCGGCTACGCCTCCCCGGTCGCCCCCGCCGGCTACACCGTCGCCGTCGAGAGCCCGCTCGCCGTCCCCACCGCGCCCGGCCTCGACACCCAGGCCGCCACGCTGCCCTGGTGGGTCTGGGGCCTGCCGCTCCTCGGCCTCGCCGTCGCCGCCGCGCTGCTGCTGACCGCCCGCCGCCGTACCACCGCCCCCGCGCCCGACCCCGAACTGGCCGCCGTACCGCTCCAGATCGCCGGGCTCTCCAAGAAGTACAAGGGCGGCGACCGGTACAGCGTCCGGGACCTCTCCTTCCGTGTCGAACAGGGGCAGGTCCTCGGCCTCCTCGGGCCGAACGGCGCGGGCAAGACCACCACCCTGCGCATGCTGATGGGCCTGATCACCCCCGACGAGGGCGAGATCCGGGTCTTCGGCCAGGCCATCAGGCCCGGCGCCCCGGTCCTCTCCCGGGTCGGCGCCTTCGTCGAGGGCGCCGGCTTCCTGCCGCACCTGTCAGGACGGGAGAACCTGGACCTGTACTGGAAGGCCACCGGCCGCCCAGCCGAGGACGCCCATGTCGACGAGGCCCTGCGGATCGCCAACCTGGGCGGCGCCCTGGAACGCGCGGTCCGCACCTACTCGCAGGGCATGCGGCAGCGCCTCGCCCTCGCCCAGGCCATGCTCGGCCTGCCGGACCTGCTCATCCTGGACGAGCCCACCAACGGACTCGACCCGCCGCAGATCCGCGAGATGCGCGAGGTGATGATCCGGTACGCGGCCGGGGGCCGTACCGTCATCGTCTCCAGCCACCTTCTCGCGGAGGTCGAACAGTCCTGCACCCACCTCGTCGTCATGGACCGGGGACAGCTGGTGCAGGCGGGGCCGGTCGCCGAGATCACCGGGTCCGGCGACACCCTGCTCGTGAGCCTGGCCCGGGAGATCGACGACGCGCTCGTCGAGAAGACGGCCGCCCTGCCCGGCGTCGCCGCGGCCACCCGCGCAGACGGCGGACTCCTGGTCCGGCTCGACGGCACCGACGCGACCGCCCTCATCGGCGAACTCGTCCGCCTGGACGTGCCGCTGACCGGGGTCGGACCGCACCGCCGCCTCGAAGACGCGTTCCTGACCCTGATCGGAGGCGGAGCCGCATGAGCACCCCCACCACCACCCGCACGGGCACGGCGGAGTCCGCCCCCGGCTACCGGCCCGGACGCACCCTGCCGCTGCGCGTCGAGGCCCTGCGTCAGTGGAAGCGGCGCCGCACCCTGGTGATGGGCGGCATCCTGATCGCCCTGCCGTTCATCCTGGTGATCGCCTTCGCGATCGGCGGCGAGGACAACGACCGCAACGGCCGCATCACCCTGATGGACACGGCGACCGCCTCGGGCGCCAACTTCGCGGCGACCTGCCTCTTCGTCTCGGCCGGTTTCCTCCTCGTCATCCCGGTGGCGCTGTTCTGCGGGGACACCGTCGCCTCGGAGGCGAGCTGGTCCTCGCTGCGCTACCTCCTGGCCGCGCCCGTGCCCCGGTCACGGCTGCTCGCCTCCAAGCTGACCGTCGCCCTCGGCTACAGCGCCGCCGCGATGGTCCTCCTCCCGCTCGTGGCCCTGGCCGTGGGCACGGTCGCCTACGGCTGGGGGCCGCTCCAGCTGCCGACCGGCGGTTCGGTGCCGGCGGGGGACGCGCTGTTCCGTATCGCCGTCGCCGTCGCGTTCGTCTTCGCCTCCCAACTGGTCACGGCCGGGCTCGCCTTCTGGCTGTCCACCCGCACCGACGCCCCGCTCGGCGCGGTGGGCGGCGCCGTCGGTCTGACCATCGTCGGCAACGTCCTGGACGCCGTCACGGCGCTGGGCGACTGGCGCGAGTACCTGCCCGCGCACTGGCAGTTCGCCTGGATCGACGCGCTGCAGCCGCAGCTGGAGTGGGGCGGCATGGTGAAGGGAACCGCGATCTCCCTGACGTACGCCGTGGTCCTCTTCGCGCTCGCCTTCCGTGGCTTCGCCCGCAAGGACATCGTGTCCTGAGGCCAGACGTCACACCCACCCCCTTCGAGCCGCTTCCGCGCCCGCGCGGAAGCGGCTCGTCGTGCCGAGGGCGGCCATCAGCTCGCCCACCCGGCGGCTGTACGTCCGCGCGGACATGCCGAGTCGGGTCGCCGCCGTCTCGTCCGTGAGCCCCGACAGGAGGGCGTCGAGCACCGGGCGCAGCTGCGGCGGCAGATCGCCCGGAGGGGGAGGCGGCGGCGGTATGTACGTCAGCTCCTCGGCCGCGGCCCAGCAGGCGTGATGGGCGCGGACGAGGGCCTGCACCACCACCGGGTCGCGGATCAGCAGCAGGCCGTTGTAGAGCAGCTCCAGGTCGAGCGGGACCGCGGCCACCGCGCGGTCGACGACGATCATCTTGAAGGGGATGGCCTCCGCCAGGCGGGCCCGGCCGGGCATCGCGAGCCCGCCTTCGAGCCGGGGCAGGGCGTGCCGCGGCACGATCCTCCTGACCTCGCCGGCCCGCTCGGCCGCCGCCCGCATGCACGCCCCCGCCAGTTCGAGGAACGGCCCCGGGATCGCGCAGCCCGCCGAGGCGACCGGATCGTCGAAGGTCAGCAGCTCGTACCGGGTGGAGGCGGCCAGCCCGGCGAGCGCCGCGCTGATGCGCCGCGCACCCCGGACCGGGCGCCCCGCGGGCCGCTGTCCCTCGGTCGCGGCCCGGTTCATCGCCGAACGGGCGAGCATCACGGAGCCCGCGCTCTCTGCCACCGCTGACCACCCCCGCCCGATCGATGTCCACTCCATGTACGCATGCGACTGCACACGGTGACAAGCCCTGTTGAGAAGGATGGCGAATCCATGCCATCCGTCGCCACCCCCTCGCCGTTGCAGCATCGAGATCCATCCGCAACCCCTTCGACGGCTCCCAACGGCCCTTTCGTTCGTCACATTCACAAGTGCCGGATCAAGAGGGGGAGATGACATGGGACGAACCACCACTAGGACAGACAGGGCAGACAGGGCGGACGGGGTGGACGGGGTGGACGGGGTGGGCAGACGCGGACGGGGCCGGTTCCGGGCCACGATCGCGGGCCTGCTCGCCGCGGGACTCGCCGTCGCCGGCTGCGGGGCGGGCGAGGAGAGAAGCACCGCCGACCGGTCGGACCGGTCGGGCCGGGAGTCCGGCGGGATCGCCCCGGCGGTCCCCGACGGCGGCGGCACCGCCCGCCCCGACGGGGCGAACGAGGGCGAGGTGCGCTCACCGGCCCCCGCCCCCGACTACCTGTCCACCTTCGCCCTGGACGTGGACACCGCCTCGTACGGGTACGCCCGCCGCACCCTCGCCGAGGGGCGGCTGCCCGAGCCGGGGACCGTGCGCCCGGAGGAGTTCGTCAACAGCTTCCGTCCGGACTACCCGCGCCCGGCGGACAACGGCTTCAGCGTGACCCTCGACGGGGCCCGCACCGGGCAGGACGGCTGGTCCCTCGTCCGCGTCGGGCTCGCCACCCGGGGCGCGGACCGGGGCGCCGAACGGCCGCCCGCCGCCCTCACCTTCGTCGTCGACGTCTCGGGATCGATGGCCGAGCCGGGGCGGCTCGACCTCGTCAAGGAGTCCCTGGGTCTGCTCGCCGACCAGCTCCGCGACGACGACTCGATCGCGCTCGTCACCTTCAGCGACGAGGCCGAGACCCGGCTGCCGATGACCCGCGTGGGGGAGGACCGGGGCCGGATCCGCGAGGTCGTGGACTCGCTCGCGACGAGCGCCTCCACCAATGTCGAGGCGGGCGTCCGCACCGGTTACGACGTCGCCGTCCAAGGCCACCGCAAGGGCGCCACCAACCGGGTCGTGCTGCTCTCCGACGCGCTCGCCAACACCGGTGCCACCGAGGCCGGGACGATCCTGGAGCGCATCGAGGAGGAGCGCCGGCGATACGGGATCACCCTGTTCGGCGTCGGCGTCGGCAGCGAGTACGGCGACGCGTTCATGGAACAGCTCGCCGACAAGGGCGACGGCCAGACGACGTACGTCTCCAACTCCGCGCAGGCCCGCAAGGTCTTCGTCGACCAGCTGCCCTCCCACGTGGAGCTGCGGGCCCGCGATGCCAAGGCGCAGGTCGCCTTCGACCGGCGGACCGTGGAGAAGTTCCGGCTGATCGGCTACGAGAACCGGGAGGTCGCCGACGAGGACTTCCGTGACGACCGGGTCGACGGCGGCGAGGTGGGGGCCGGGCACACCGTCACCGCGCTGTACGCGGTCAGGACCAGGCCGGGGGCGACGGGTCCGGTCGCCACCGCCACCGTCCGCTGGCTCGACCCGTCCACCCGGGCCCCGCGCGAGCGGTCCGGCAGCGTCGGCACGGGCGGGCTCACCGGAGACATCTGGGGCGGCGGCCACGACAGCCTGCAACTGACCGCCATCACCGCCTACTTCGCGGACGCCCTGCGCGGCGGCGGGCTGCCGGGCGCCCCGGGGCTGAGGGCGCTGGCGGAGCGCGCCGAGGCGATCTCCGGCCGGTCGGGTTCGGCGGTGGTGCGGGAGCTGGCCGAGGCCGTACGGCAGGCCGAGGGGCTGATGGGCCCCGGCGGCGGCGCCCCGGGTGAAGAGCCTTCCCGCGAGGGAGAGTTGAGATCGGGGGACCCGTACAGCTGACGCGCGTGGCGGGCGGCGGGTCACAATGACCGCATGGCCTCCCTGCTGCTCGCCCTCGCCGTCGGATGCACCGGTCTGTACGCCGGATTCATGCTGATCTTCCAGACCGGGATCATGCCCGCGCTCGCCCGCCTCACGGACGCCGAGTTCGTCACGGCGATGCGCCGGATCAACGAGTACGTGCCGAAGGGCGTGTTCCTGACCGTCTTCCTCGGCGTGGTCGCCCTGCCCGCCGCCGCCCTCTTCGTCCCGGTCGACGGGCGCACGGACACCCAGAAGTGGCTGGTCCTGGCGGGGCTGGTGTGCGCGGTCCTCAACCACCTGGTCACCATCGGCGGCAACGTCCCGCTCAACAACGCGCTGGCCGCGTCGGAGGCCCCGGGCGACGACCCGGCGTCGGTCCGGGCCGCCTTCGAGAAGCGCTGGAACGGTTTCCACCGTGTCCGTACGGCTCTGATCACCGTCGCGTTCGGTCTCCTGACGGCCGCCGCCGTCCTCTAGAGCCGCCTCTTGAGCCTCTTGAGCCTCTTGAGCCTCTTGAGTCGCCGGTAGAGCCTCGGGAGCCGGACCGGAACCATACCGAGCGCCCGGATTCTGGCGTGAACTCGCGCGTGTCGAACCCTCCGGCATCCGCAAGGACCCTGCGAAAGCGTACCCCCGAGTCCGGAAACAGCCTTCCGAGGGGTACAGCTCTGCGCCAGTGACGAAAACCTGACGCACCAATACTCCCGCAAAGGGGGTGAATCACCCCGATATCCCAGACCCGGATTCCGTACCCTCCGGTTTCTTATTGACATGCCTACGGGGGTCTTTTCTAATCAACAAGAGTCATCCCGCGCGCAGACACCGCACAGGCACTGAGGGGGCAAGGTGGACGTCCGGATCCTGGGGGGACTGTCGGTACGTGAGAACGGGGTCTCGATCACCCCGACCGCGGCCGCGCCCCGGCAACTCCTCGCCCTGCTCACGGCCAGCGCCGACCAGGTCGTCCCCGTGACCGTGCTGACCGAGGAACTCTGGCCGTCCGGCGCGCCGCGCGGCGCCCGCGCCGAACTCCAGGCCCACATAGCCGAGCTGCGCGCCCTCATCACGGCCGCCCTGCTGCGCGGCACCGAACCGGCGGATTCCGACTCCGACTGGCCCGACCGGCGCTCCGCCGACGCCATCCTCGTCTCGCAGCCCGGCGGTTACCGCCTCGACACCGGCGGCGGCGCCCACGACGTCTGGCAGTTCGAGCGCGCGGCGGGCGCCGGCTACCGCGCGATGGAGGCCGGCGACCTCCCGCGCGCCGCGCTCCGCCTCGGCGAGGCGCTCGCCCTGTGGCGCGGCGAACCCTACGCGGGCGTCGCCGCCGGCCCCCGCCTCCGCCGGGAGATCGAACGCCTCGAAACCTCCCGGCTGAGCGTCCTCGACCAGTGGGTGGAAGCACAGCTGGGCCTCGGCCGGCACGCCGACCTCGTCTCGGAACTCTCCGGACTCGTCGCCCGCTACCGCACCAACGAGCCCCTGCACGCCCACTACATGGTGGCCCTGCTGCGCTGCGGACAGTACGACGAGGCGCTGACCGTGTTCGAGCGGCTTCGCGTGGCCCTCAAGGGGGAGAGCGGCATGGAGCCCTCGGCCCGCCTCCACCGTCTCCAGCGCTCGGTCCTCACCGTGCGGAACACCGTCGCCCGCCCCGTGTACGCGCCCCGCGTCCCCTCCCAGTACGACCCGGCACGGTCCCGGCTCGTCCCGGCGGGCTCCGTCGGCTGACCGCCGGGGCGGCCCGGGCAGGCCGCGACCGGCTCCGCCGGACGGGGCTCACGGCCCCGCCACCGGGAATGAAGTGCGGCAACTCACCGTTGACCGACTCCCGAAGCCGAATTAGTTTCGGCGAGCAGTACGGGTTTCCGCCCAGGTGCCCGATTTTCGCTCGACCACGGGGGGACGGGACCATGACCTTGCACGGCGCCGACGGAGCCGGTGGTGCCGACGCGCTGCTCACGGTCCTCGAACTGCTCGCCCAGCAGGCCCCGCCCGCCCGCTTCGACGCGTTCCTCGACGAGGCCCGCCTCTCCGGACTCGCCGGCGACGAACTCCACCGCCTCGAACGGGCCGTCGCACTCGCCGGCGAGGCCCGCGCCGGAGCCGAGCACCAAACGCGCCGCGAAGCCGGACTCGCCACCCTCACCGACACCGCACGCGACCTGACCTCCTCCTACGACCTCGACAGCCTGCTGCGCGTCATCACCCGCCGCGCCCGCCGGCTCCTCGGCCTCGACCTGGCGTACGTGACCCTGCGCGGCCCGCACGGAGCCTGCTACGTCCACACGACCGAGGGCTCCCGCACCGGCCGCACCGACGGACCGCGGCTCGCCCCCGGGCTCAGGATCGCCGAGGGGTACGGGCTCGGCGGCGCCGTACAGCTCCACGGCGAGGCCGTCTGGACCGCCGACTACCTCGCCGACGAGCGCTTCGCCCCCTCCGGTTCCCTCGACGCCGGAGTCCACGCCCCGGCCTTCGACGAAGCCGCCGAAGCGGCCCTGCGCGCCGAGGACCTGCACGCCATGATGGCCGCGCCGCTGCGCAGCGGCGACACCGTGATCGGCGTCCTGCACGGCGCCGACCGCCGCGTCCGCGACCACACCGCCGAGGAGATCGGGCTGCTCGCCGCGCTCGCCGACCTCGCCGCACTCGCCGTCGAGAAGGCCGGACTCCTCGACCGGACGCGGGCCGAGGTCTCCGAACTGGAACGGGACAGCTCCCGGGTCCGCACCAGCCTCACCCGCATGCGGCACGTCAGCGAGGCCCACGGCCGCATCATGAACCTCGTCCTCGCGGGCGGCGACCTGTGCCACGTGGCCAAGGCCGCCGCCGACGCCCTCGACGCCAGCGTGATGATCCGCGACCCCGGCGGCCGCTGCCTCGCCACCGCCGGCGACATCCCCGGTCTCGACGAGGAGGCCGTCGCCAAGGCCTCGCTCGACGCGCACGCCCGCCGCCGCCCGGTCCTCGCCGCCGACGACACCTGGGTGGCCCCCGTCATCGCCGGCTCGGAGGACCTCGGCGGCCTGATCATCCGCGCGGCCGGCGGCCTCACCGGCGAGGACGAGCGGCTCCTCGAACTCGCCGCCCAGTCCTTCGCCTTCCTCCTCCTCATGCGCCGCTCCACGGCCGTCGCCGAAGGCCCCGTCCGCGACGAGCTCCTCGACGACCTCATCGCCGACCCGCCGCACGCGCCGCAGCAGATCGCCCAGCGGGCCCGCCGCCTCGGCGTCGACCTGCGCAAACCGCACGTCCTCGTGCTCGCACGGCCCGAGGGCGGCGAACAGGGCAGGGCCGTCGTCTGGGCGTCCTCGTACGCGTACCGCCTCTCCGGTCTGAAGACCGTGCAGGGCGGCTGCATCGTGCTGCTGCTCCCGGGGATCGACGCCTCGGCCGCCGCCAAGGCCGTCGCCGCCGAACTGTCCCCGCTGCTCGGGCACCCCGTCTCGGTCGCCGCCGCCGGACCCGGCTGGAGCCCGGACGGCGTCGTGCGGATGTACCAGGAGGCCGGGCGCTGCCTGGACGCGATGAGCGCGCTCGGCGGCACCGGCTCGGCGGCCTCCGTGCAGGACCTGGGCTTCCTCGGGCTGCTGCTCTCCGACGACAACGACGTCGACGGCTTCGTCGAGGCGGCGATCGGACCCGTGCTCGACTACGACGCCGAGCGGTTCACCGACCTCACGCACACCCTGGAGGCGTACTTCGCCTCCGGCGGCAGCCCGACGAACGCCGCCGAGGCACTGCACGTCCACCCCAACACGGTCTCCCGCCGCCTCGAACGGATCGGTGAACTCCTCGGACCCGAGTGGCAGAAGCCGGGCCAGGTCCTGGAGGTCCAGCTGGCCCTGCGCCTCCAGCGCACCCGCGAGGTCCTGTCCCGCGGCCGCGCCGCCACCGGCCCCGACCCGTCGCCGGGCCCGGCCGGAGCACGCTGACCGACGGGACGCGGGCGCGTGGGCGCGTCCGGGGCTTCCGCGCGTACGGATGTCCCGTACGCGCGGAACGACGGTCAGCCGGTCCGTCAGCTGGCCGTACGTCCCGAGCGGTAGCCGGTGCCGTAGGGCGCGTCCCAGTCGTTCGCGGCCAGGACCGTCGCCGCGTGGGCGGCCGAGGCCAGCGTGATGTGCCGGTGCCAGCCACGGAACGAGCGGCCCACGAAGTCCCGGAGTCCCGCCTCCTCCCCGACCTCGGCGAAGTCCCGCTCCACCCGGCGGCTCAGCTTCGTCAGCCGCACCAGGGAGCCGACCGGGGAACTGGTCAGATCGCTGATCCACACCCGGGCGGGGGCGCGCCGCGGGTCGTCCCACTCGCCGAGCAGCACGAGCGGACGCATCCGCTCCCCGCCCGGCGTGGGCAGCGCCACCCGGACGGCCGTGGCGAGCGAGGTCCGCGAGGTCCGGGCGCCGGCCACGGTGTCGACCCAGCTCACCGGCCTGCGCAGGCCCTTGAGCGAGTCCAGGATCTGCAGGGCGGACAGCGGGCCCGCCCCGAAGCCGGGCAGCGACCGGTCGGCGATGGCGAGCCGGGAGCCCGGGTTGATCCGGGCGACGACCGGCACCCCCGCCGCGGAGAGCCGGGTGAGGGCCGCGCGCCCCGCGCCGCCCCGGATGTCGAGCAGTACCGGCTTGCGGGTGACGTCGGACCAGCGGGCGGTGTCGAGCGCCGCGGCGACCGCGCACTCCTCCAGGGTCTCCTCGCCGGCCTCCTGGGGGACCTCCGCGCGGTCGCGCCGGGTGCGGTCGTTGACCCAGGGGTCCGGCAGGAACAGGCGCCAGTTGACGGGAACGCTCAGCTCCTCGCCGGCGAACCACACCCCGAACGCCTGCTGGCCGTGGAAGACCTGGCCGCGCTCCGGGTCGAAGCGCCGGTCCACGCCCACCGAGTGCTCCCCGGCCTTCGGGATCGGCATGGGCCGCACCACCCAGGCCTGCGGGCAGCTGTTCAGCTCCAGGAACCGGGCGAGCGCGGCGCGCATGGGCTGCCAGTCCCAGGTGGAGCTGGACACGAAGTGGTGCAGGCTCTGTTCGGCGGCCGGCCCGCCTATCTGGGCGGCGATGTTGCGGATCGACTTGCGGCCCTGCGCGGTGAGCAGGCCGTGCAGGTACTGCTCGGCCTTCAGGCGCTGGTCCCGGCGCGGGAAGCCGGAGAACAGCGCGGCACACAGCTCGGCGTAGACGTCCTCGCGCGAGCCGCCCGCGCGGACGGACCTGACGACGCCCAGGGGAGCGGCCGGAGGAACAGCCCCGGTGACGGCCCTGCGCTTGATTGCGACGGATGTACTCACGACACTCCTGCCCGAAGGTTGCGCAGCTCCCTCCCGCTGCCCCACCACCGTCCCCCGGCACCACCGTCCGGGACGAGGTGTACCCGGCACCCGAATCGGCCGCCGGATGGTGGCCGGACCACCCCCCGCCGTGTCGTCGCAGGTCGGAGGGGTCTCAGGACCTGTCCGCGCCTCTCCAGCGGACCCCGGCCACGGCCCTCCCGGACGCCCCGGGGGGATCTGACACACTCGCCCGACCGGCTTTGACCCGTCGCAGGGCGTGGCCGGACCATCGCAGAGCGAGGCCGCACAGGCCGGATCCCGGTTAATGCCCCAGGCCGGGGACCGTGCCTGTGCGCCTCGCCTTGTCCGCGCCTCGTAACCTGTGGGGATGCGACTGCGCGCCGAACCGCCCGTCGTCGGGGCGGTGGCCGCCGGCGGCGCCCTCGGCGCGACCGCCCGCTACGGCGCCGGGCTGCTCTGGCCGACCCCGCACGGCGCCTTCCCGTGGACGACGTTCACGGTGAACGTGACCGGGTGCGCACTTCTCGGCGTGCTGATGGTCCTTCTCACGGAGCGGTCGACCGAGTGGTCGACGGCCGTCCCGCACCCCCTTCTCCGCCCGTTCCTCGGCACCGGATTCTGCGGCGGGTTCACCACCTTCTCGACGTACGGCCTCGAAACGGAGCGGCTGTTGAGCGGGGGCGACCCGACCCGGGGTCTGCTCTACCTGGGCGGGACCGTGGTCACCGCGCTCGCCGCCGTCCTGGCCGGGGTCACCGCCGCCAGGGCCGTGCGTGCGCGGACCGGCCGGGGGCGGGTGGGGCGCGCGTGAACTGGCTGCTCGTCGTCGCGGGGGGCGCCGTCGGCGCGCCCCTGCGCTACCTCGCGGACCGTGCGGCACGGGCCCGGTTCGGACCCGGCTTCCCCTGGGGCACGTTCCTGGTGAACGTGGCCGGCTCCTTCCTGCTCGGGCTGCTCACCGGGGTCGCGTCGGTCCACGTCCACCTGTTGCTCGGCACGGGCCTGTGCGGAGCCCTGACGACGTACTCGACCTTCTCGTACGAGACGCTGAAGCTGTACGAGGACGGGGAGAAGGGGTACGCGGTGCGCAACGTCGCCGCGAGCCTGGCCGCCGGGCTCGGAGCCGTGTGGCTGGGAGTCCGGGCGGCCGGGCTGCTGTGAGCCGGGTACGGCTCAGGCGGTGATCCAGTCGCTGGTCGCGATCACCGGCCGGACGCCGTCGCGGTGGATGGTGCCCTCGATGAGGCCGTACATCCGGTCGGCGGCGAAGTACACCTCGTTGTCGTTCTTCAGGCCGAACGGCTCCAGGTCCACCAGGAAGTGGTGCTTGTTCGGCAGGTTGAGCCGGACCTCGTTGACCGTGGACACGTGGTCGAGGACCCGGTCGGCCATCGCGTGCAGGGTCTGCTGGAGCGAGTAGCTGTACGTCTCCGCGAACGCCTCAAGGAGGTGGCGGCGCACCTTCTCGTAGGAGCGGTCCCAGTCGTGCTCCGCGTCCGCGGCCGCCGAGGCGGAGTTCGCCCAGCGGGCGGTCACCTTGGTGGCCAGGATGCGGTCGTACGCCTCCTTGAGCGTCGTGTACCTGTCCTTGATGAAGCCGTGGAACTCGGAGTTGGTCGAGTTCATCACCGTCAGGTCCTTCAGGCCCGAGAGGACCTGGAGCCCGGTGGTCTCCGAGTACGTGACCTGCGCGGTGCGGACCTCCTGCCCCTTGCGCACGAAGGAGTGCTGCTCCTTGCGCGTCGGGACCGGGATCCGCTCCCAGGCGTACTCCTCGACCCGGATCTGCGCCTCGTGGATCACCGGCTGCGAGGACACGAAGTGCCGGGCGAGGAGGACGGCGAACGCCTCGGGGGAGGCCACGCCGTGCTCCTTGGCGAAGGCGTAGACCGTGTTCTTGGTGGTGTCCGTCGGCAGGCAGTTGCCGTTGTCGCCGGTCAGATGGACATCGCGGTACTCACCGCGCAGCGCCACCGACACGTTCAGGTCGCGGATCTCGTGCCACGCGCCGTCGCCGCCCTTGCGGGTGACCGTGACGATGCGGTTCTCGGCCTTGCCGTACTGGTTCTGGGCCAGGACGTGCTTGCTCATGTGCTGCTCAGCTCCTGCGGGTACGTGGATACGGATATCCCGTACGCCCGGCGTCCAGCTCCCCCGTCGTCCTGAGGGTCGGCTCCCCGCCGTCCGGCCCGTGAACGGCGGACCGCCCCGGGACTGACGAGCATCCCGGTCCGTAGGTTTCGCTCGAAGATATGTCCCCTTCCGGTCACTGGCAATGGGGAGAGCCTCGCGTAGGGGAACCGTCAAGACGGGCATTCGCGGCGTTAGGGGCACGTCAACGGCGGCGGAGAGCGGCTCGGAGAGAGGTTTCCTCATCTCGTCCGAGAATCCGTTCTTCCTTCTTCCTGCATCCGGGAGCTCACGATGGCCGACGTGGCCTTCGTCGTCACCACGGTCGCGGTCTTCGCGCTGGTGGCCTTCATCGCCAAGGGGGTGGCCAAGCTGTGAGCGCCGAGAACATCGTCGGTCTCCTCGTGGCCGCCGCCCTGCTTGGTTATCTCGTCCTCGCCCTCGTCAAGCCCGAGAGGTTCTGACGGTGACATCAGTCGCTTCCGCTCCGGGTGAGATGAGTCCCGTACTTGCCGGCGTGCTCCAGCTGCTGGCGTTGACCGTCGCCCTGGGGCTTTCGTACCGGCCGCTGGGCGACCACATGGCCCGGGTCTACTCCTCGGACAAGCACCTGCGGGTGGAGAAGTGGATCTACAAGGGCATCGGCGCCGACCCGTCGGTGGAGATGCGCTGGCCCGCCTACCTGCGCGGCGTCCTCGCCTTCTCCGCCGTCGGCGTCCTCTTCCTCTACCTGCTCCAGCGGGTGCAGGGCGCGCTGCCCGGCTCGCTCGGCTTCGTGTCGATCGACCCGGACCAGGCGTTCAACACCGCCGCCTCCTTCGTCGCCAACACCAACTGGCAGTCGTACTACGGCGAGCAGGCCATGGGCCACGTCGTGCAGACCGGCGGCCTCGCGGTGCAGAACTTCGTGTCCGCGGCCGTGGGGATCGCGGTCGCGGTCGCCCTCGTACGCGGCTTCGCGAGGTCCCGTACCGGCGAACTGGGCAACTTCTGGGCCGACCTGGTCCGGGGTGTCGTCCGCGTCCTCCTCCCGATCTCCGTCGTGGGCGCGCTGGTGCTCGTGGCCTGCGGCGCCATCCAGAACTTCGCCGGGATCCACGAGGTCGGGCAATTCCTGAATGAGCAGGGCATGGGCGGTTCGCAGCAGTGGAACGGCGGCGCGGTCGCCTCGCAGGAGGTCATCAAGGAGCTGGGCACGAACGGCGGCGGCTACTTCAACGCCAACTCCGCCCACCCCTTCGAGAACCCCGACCCGCTCTCCAACCTCTTCGAGATCTATCTGATCCTGCTCATCCCCTTCGCGCTGACGCGGACCTTCGGCCGGATGGTCGGCTCCCTGCGGCAGGGGTACGCGATCCTCGGCACGATGGCGGCCATCTGGCTCGTCTTCACCGGCCTGATGATGTGGACCGAGTTCGCCGGGAGGGGACCGGCCTTCGAGCTGGCCGGCGGGGCGATGGAGGGCAAGGAGACCCGGTTCGGCATCGGTGCGTCGGCGATCTTCTCGGTCGCCACGACGCTGACCTCCACCGGCGCCGTGAACTCCTTCCACTCCTCGTACACGGGCTTCGGCGGCGGCATCACGATGCTGGGCATGCAGCTGGGCGAGATCGCGCCCGGCGGCGTCGGTTCCGGCCTCTACGGCATGCTGATCATGGCGATCATCGCCGTGTTCATCGCCGGGCTGATGGTCGGCCGCACCCCGGAGTACCTGGGGAAGAAGATCGGCACCCGCCAGATCAAGTTCGCGGCCTGCTACATCCTCGTCACCCCGGCGCTCGTCCTCGGCTTCACCGCCGTCGCCATGGCCCTCGACACCCCGTCGCACTCCATGACGAACTCCGGCGCGCACGGATTCTCCGAGATCCTCTACGCCTACACCTCGGGCGCCAACAACAACGGCTCGGCCTTCGCGGGTCTGAACGCCGACACCCAGTGGTTCAACTCGACGATCGGCATCGCGATGCTGCTCGGCCGGTTCCTGCCCATGGTGTTCGTCCTCGCGCTCGCCGGTTCCCTGGCCGAGCAGACGCCCGTACCGGAGACGGCGGGCACCCTGCGGACCGAGAAGCCGCTTTTCACCGGCCTGCTCGTCGGCACGATCCTCATCATCGCCGGACTCACCTACTTCCCGGCCCTCGCCCTTGGCCCGCTCGCCGAAGGACTCGCAGCATGAGCACCCTCACTCCCACCAGGCCCCCGCAGTCGGGGGCGCCCAGCGGCCGGCCGGCCGGGGGCGGCCGCGTCGGCGGCGGACTGTTCGACCCGAAGCAGCTGGTCAGGTCCTTCCCGGACGCGATCAGGAAGCTCGACCCGAGGGTCATGGTCAAGTCGCCGGTCATGTTCGTGGTGCTGATCGGTTCGGCCGTGACCACGGTCCTCGCCGTCATGAACCCGGGGGACTGGTTCGGCTGGGCGATCACCGCCTGGCTGTGGCTGACCACGGTCTTCGCCAACCTGGCGGAGGCGGTGGCCGAGGGCCGGGGCAAGGCGCAGGCCGACACCCTGCGCAAGGCCAAGACCGACACGGTCGCCCGCAGGATCGACGGCTCGCACGAGGAGCGGGTCCCGGGCACGGAGCTGCGCGTCGGAGACCTGGTGGTCTGCGAGGCCGGCGACGTCATCCCCGGCGACGGTGACGTCGTGGAGGGCGTGGCGTCGGTCGACGAGTCCGCGATCACGGGCGAGTCCGCGCCCGTCATCCGCGAGTCCGGCGGCGACCGGTGCGCGGTGACGGGCGGCACGAAGGTCCTCTCGGACCGGATCGTCGTGAAGATCACGACGAAGCCCGGCGAGACCTTCATCGACCGGATGATCAACCTGGTCGAGGGCGCGGCACGGCAGAAGACACCCAACGAGATCGCGCTCAACATCCTGCTCGCCTCGCTGACGATCGTCTTCCTCCTCGCCGTGGTCACCCTCAAGCCCTTCGCGATCTACGCGGGCGCCGACGAGCAGACCTCGATGATCGTCCTCACCGCGCTCCTCGTGTGTCTGATCCCGACGACGATCGGCGCGCTGCTCTCGGCGATCGGCATCGCCGGCATGGACCGGCTCGTCCAGCGCAACGTCCTCGCGATGTCGGGCCGCGCGGTCGAGGCGGCGGGTGACGTCTCCACCCTGCTGCTCGACAAGACCGGCACGATCACGCTGGGCAACCGGCAGGCGGCGGAGTTCGTCCCGGTGGCGGGGGCGACGGAGGCCGAGCTCGCCGACGCCGCCCAGCTCTCCTCGCTCGCGGACGAGACCCCGGAGGGCCGCTCGATCGTGGTCCTCGCGGGGACCGCGTACGGCGTGAGCGAACGCCGGCAGGGCGAGCTGGTGGGAGCCGAGTGGATCGCGTTCACCGCCCAGACCCGGATGTCGGGCGTGGACGTGGACGGCCGGAAGGTCCGCAAGGGAGCCACCGGCTCGGTCGTGGCCTGGGTGAAGGAGCGCGGCGGCAGCGTCTCCGGGGACGCTGCCGCCCTCACGGACCGGATCTCCCAGGCGGGCGGCACGCCGCTGCTCGTGGCCCTGGAGGACGAGGAGGGCGCCCGGGTCCTCGGCGTCGTCCACCTGAAGGACGTGGTGAAGGAGGGCATGCGGGAACGGTTCGACGAACTGCGCCGCATGGGCATCCGTACGGTCATGATCACGGGCGACAACCCGCTGACCGCGAAGGCCATCGCCGAGGAGGCGGGAGTCGACGACTTCCTCGCCGAGGCGACGCCCGAGGACAAGATGGCGCTCATCAAGCGCGAGCAGGCGGGCGGGAAGCTCGTCGCCATGACCGGCGACGGCACGAACGACGCCCCCGCGCTCGCCCAGGCGGACGTCGGCGTGGCCATGAACACCGGGACGTCGGCCGCGAAGGAGGCCGGCAACATGGTCGACCTCGACTCCGACCCGACGAAACTCATCGAGATCGTCGAGATCGGCAAGCAACTCCTCATCACGCGAGGCGCGTTGACGACGTTCTCGATCGCCAACGACGTCGCGAAGTACTTCGCGATCATCCCCGCCATGTTCGCGGTGGCGTACCCGAGCCTGGACAGGCTCAACATCATGGGCCTGGCCTCGCCCGAGTCCGCGATCCTGTCGGCCGTGATCTTCAACGCGCTGATCATCGTCGCCCTGGTCCCGCTGGCGCTGAAGGGAGTCCGCTACCGGCCGGCGAGCGCCGACTCGATGCTCCGCCGCAACCTCGGGATCTACGGACTCGGCGGCCTCATCGCCCCGTTCGTCGGCATCAAGCTCATCGACCTCCTTCTCTCCACGATCCCCGGGCTGCACTAGTCAGAAAGCGTGTCGATCCAGGATGAACAACTCAGCAGCGAACACCGGACGGGTCCTCTGGGCGGGACTGCGCGCCCTCCTCGTCCTCACCGTCGTGTGCGGCGTGCTCTACCCGCTCGCCGTCACCGGCATCGCCCAAGCGGCCCTCCCGTGGCGGGCGAACGGCTCAGAGGTCAAGGACGCGAGCGGGACGACCGTCGGCTCCGCGCTCATCGGCCAGACGTACCTGACCGACGGCAAGCCGGACCCGCGCTGGTTCCAGCCCCGCCCCTCCAACGGCCTCGGGACCAACAGCGTCAACACCCGGTACCGGCTGATCCTGTCCGGCGCCACCAACCGCTCGGGCGACAACGCCGACCTGATCCAGTGGGTCGAGGCCGCGAAGGCGGCCGTGATCAGGGACAACTCCGTGAACGGCCACACGGTGAAGCCCTCGGACGTGCCCGCCGACGCGGTCACCTCCTCCGGCTCGGGCCTGGACCCGCACATCTCCCCGGCGTACGCGAAGCTCCAGGCGCACCGGGTCGCGGCCAGGAACCACCTGCCCGTCACGGAGGTCGACAGGCTGATCGCCGCCCACACGGACGACCGCGTCCTCGGCTTCATCGGCGAACCCCGCGTCAACGTCCTCCAGCTCAACATCGCGCTGCGGGACGCGGTGGAGGGGCGGGACGTGGTGGAGGGGCGGGGCTGAGCGGTACGGGGTGACCTGCCGTGTCGAGGCCCCGCGTCAGGCGGCCGGGAGGATCCGGGTCTCGACGCCCGGCAGGCCCTTGGCCCACCAGTGGTCGTAGCGGGCGTAGACCCGGGGGTCCCGCGCGGTGAGGAAGCCGCCCAGGGCGCCGGCCTCGACCGCGAGGCCGTCCCAGGCCCCGGCGGACAGCGGGTGGAAGGCCGAGGCCTCGATGCCGCCCACGACCGGCCGCCAGACCCCGGCGACGTACCCGTCGACGAGGAGCGTCGGCAGGGTGTCGCCGTTCACACGGATGACGTGCTTGCGGTACGGGGGCGGGATGACGCGGCTCCGGTCCGCGTAGGCCAGCAGCACGCTGTCCCACATGGCCATGAGCCGGGGCGGCGCGGGGACCCCCTCGTCGGGCCGTGGCGCGCCGGGCACGTCGTACAGCACCGTCCCTTCGGGCCCCTCCAGCCGTTCCAGCTCCCCGTCGAGAGCGGCCACCGCCGCGCGCACCCTGCCCCGGGGCGCCATGGTGAACTGCGCCATGTCGGGGACGGACGCCGGACCGAAGCCCTCCAGGTAGCGCCGGATCAGGGTGGTGAGCCCCGTGTGCGCCGCCTCCGGGTCGGCGAGCACCGGCGGCGTGCTCGCCGTCACGAACGCCTGCGCCGCCCCGAACGACCACGGCGGCCCCGTCGGCGCGTGCCACAACGGCGCGTACTGGCGCATCATCCGCCACACCACGGCCTCCACCGGCCCGCCGCGCGCCGCCTCCAGGCGGGCCCGCAGCTGGGCCCCGGTCCGCGCCTCCCCGGCGTACGCCAGCAGGTCGGGCAGCAGCTCGTCGGCGTCGGCCGCCGTGAACCCCGCCGCCTTGAAGCGCGGATCGTGCAGCCGTGAACCGCGCAGCGTCGGCTCCATGCCCTCCCGGAAGGCCCGCCAGTCCTCGGCGTGCACCAGGTGGAGGGTGAGCCGCATCAGGGTCGACCGGACCACCTCGTAACCGGCCACGGCGCCGTCGAGCTCCTCCGGCTCGAAGCCGGCGAGCCGGTTCCAGAGCGCGACGTACGGCGAACCCGGCTGCTGCGCCTGCAGCGCCACCACCCGCCGAACGGCCTCCTCGACGCCGACCGGAACCCGGTCGAGGAGCAACTGCCGGGCGAGGGTGGCGCGGTTGAGCCCGCGCGCGGTGATCACCATGATCCGATTATCCCTGCGCGTTCACCCAGGGCTCATGCCGTCGTCGGGAGTCCGACGCTCGCCGTTGTGGCCGGAAACGGACCATGAGGCGCCTCCACGGGTGGCATTCCACGTGTTCAAGGGAGTTCAGATGAATCCGCGCCTCCTCCGCAGGCCCGCCGTCGTGGCCCTGCCCCTGACCACCGCGCTCGCGCTCTCGGTGGTCATGGGCACGGCCGAGGCGGAGCCCGCGCGGCACGGCTCGCCCGCCCGGGTCCTCTCCACCTCGACCCTGCCCGACATCCCGCTGGCCGCCTTCAGCAACGGCCTGCTGCCCGGCAGCGTCGACGACGACCGGGACGTCGACCTGGGAGGCATCGGCAGCGACCTGTACCCGGCCGAACGGCGCGGCGAGTACTGGACGGTCACCGACCGCGGCCCCAACGGCCAGATAGCCGTCGGCAAGGACAAGCGGCGCACGTTCCCCGTGCCCGGCTTCGACCCGGCCATCGTGAAGGTCCGCGCCGTCGGCGACCGCGTCGAGGTCCTGAGGTCCATCCCGCTCACCACCGCCTCCGGCGCCCCCGTCACCGGCCTCCCGAACCAGCAGGGCCGCGACGAGGCCCCGTACACGTACGACGCCTCGACCCCGCTCCCGTACAACCCGAACGGTCTCGACACCGAGGGCGTCGTGCGGGACAAGGACGGCGGCTTCTGGCTGGTCGACGAGTACGGCCCCTCGCTCGTGCACGTCTCCGCGAAGGGCCGCGTCCTCGCACGCCACGTCCCCGAGGGCCTGAACCTGACCGGCGCGGACTACCCCGTCATCGAGTCCCTGCCGTCGGTCTTCCTCAAGCGCAAGACCAACCGCGGCTTCGAGGGCCTCGCCCTGCTGCCCGACGGCGACCTGGTCATGGCCCTGCAGAGCCCGCTGCTCAACCCCGACAAGGCCTCCGGCGAGGACTCCCGTACGACGAGGCTGCTGCGCTTCTCGACGCGCGAGAACCGGGTCACGGCCGAGTACGCGTACCGCTTCGACCCGGTCGGCGTCGTCGAGCCCGGCCAGACGAAGACCTCCGAGCTGAAGATCTCCTCCGTGGTCGCGCTCGGCGGCGACCGCCTCCTCGTCCAGGAGCGCACCGACAAGGCCTCCCGCCTGTACGAGGTACGCCTCCGCCGCGGCTCCGACATCCTCGGCTCGCGCTGGGACACGACGGCGGCCCCCACTCTGGAGCAACTCGACGACGTGACCGCCGCCGACGCGCCGGTCCTCGGCAAGCGCCTGGTGGTCGACCTGAACACGGTCGAGGGCGTCCCCGGCAAGATCGAGGGCGTCGCCGTCGAAGGCTCGTCGACGCTCGTCCTCCTCAACGACAACGACTTCGGCATGACGGACGGGCCGCAGGCCTTCGACGCGAACGGCCGCCTGGTCGACAGCGACGTGGACACCACCCTGGTCCGCGTGAGGCTGCCCCGCCCGGTCCGCTGAGTACGGACTGAGTACGGAGCCGGGCTCGTGAGGCTCAGGCGGCCCGCGACGCCCCCAGCCCCCGCAGCTCCCGTTCCGCGTCCTTGGACAGGCTGACGCGGACGAGGGCGGCGGCCAGCGGGGCCACGTCCTGGGGCGGGACGTGTCGGGCGAGCCCGGCCGGGGTGTGGGGCAGACCCAGGCCGGCCGCGGTCGCGCAGGAGCGCTCGTCGAAGAAGGGACGCAGTTCCGGCCAGACGGCCTGGACCTCCCGGCAGAAGATGTCGGCACCGACGGGACCGATCCGGGGCACCTCCCGCAGCAGCCCGCGCAGCTCATCGACGTCACCGCCCGCCCGCTCACGGAGCAGACGCAGATCTCCGTGGTACCGGTCGAGGACCAGCTCGGCCCCCTCCCCGAGGGCGGTCGCGGTGCTCTCGTCGTACCGCACGTAATGGGCCCGCCCGAGCGCGTCCACGCGCTGCTGCCAGGAGGCGTCCAGCATGGCCCGGGGCGTCCGGAACCCGGCGGAGAACAGCTGCCGGGCGGCGGCGGTGGCGATGTCGGCCCGGATCCGGACCGAGCACAGCACGGTGAGCACGAGCAGCTGGTAGAGCGGCGAGGGCTTGTCGCGCAGCCGGATCCCGGCCTCTTCGGCGTAGGTGCGCCCGTGCTCGCGCAGGAGCCGGCCGATCATGCTGGCACTGTCCACCGAGCACCCCTCTCCTTCTCCGGCCTCCGGCCTCCGACGTGCGGCGAGTACCCGGAGGACGCCCGGGAACACGCCCGGCCGCCGGTGGAAACCGGCGGCCGGGTGAGTGAGGGTTCGAGGGCGCGGGTCAGTGGTTGACGTCGACCACGATCCGGTTGGGCGCCGTCAGCTTGAAGACCTTGTAGGAGGAGTGCGCCCCGAGGGCGAGGCCGAAGGTGTTGCTGTCCTCGAAGCTGTAGACGAGCGCCTGGCCCTTGAGGCTCGGGAAGGCGAAGGTCTGCGACCGCGGGCTCGTGTAGGTGGACTGGTAATTGCCGTCGAAGGCCTCGGCCGGCATCAGCGTGACCTTGAGGTAGGAGTCACCCTGGATGGGCACCTGGGTCTGCGACCCCTCCTCGCCCCAGTAGAGCGGGGTGGTCTGGACGCTGGTGGTCCACCCCGGGACGGTGCCTTCGCCGAGGTCGATGACGAACCGGTCGAAGGTGGGGTGGGTGGCCGCGCGAACGCCGAGTATGCAGATGTCGGCGCAGGTGGGAGAGGTCACGGCGACGGCGGGTGTCTGGGTGAGCAGGGTGACCCCGAGCGCTGAGGCCGTCAGGGCGGCGAGTGCGGTCTTGCGCATGCGAACTCCTGGAAAGTGATGAAGTAAGTGAAGTGCCGACGACAAATCAATAAAGCTGCGGGTAACCCGATTTCAGCGCCACGCGCCGACGAGATCGCGCCCCGACCAGGCCGTTTCGGGCCTGGAGCCGCGTGACCGTAGCAAGGATCAGGACACCTCGGGCCGCCGCGAACAGTAGTTGGCCGGTTTTCGCCTAGGCGTGTCCGTCTGCGACCGGAGAAACGGGTCGCTTCGGGATCACGCGCGTGATGCGGGCGAGTCCAGACGAACAGGGACGAGTACGGGCGAGTCGCCGTATGGCTGCGCGACTCCTTCGCCCCGGCGCCGAACCTCCCGGTCGGTGGCCAGGTTCTTGCCGACCTGCTGGGGGACGACATCGTCCAGGGTGTGGGAGAGCGGGACGGCCACGGTCGGCTTGCGCTTGCCGAGCTGCTGTTCGGCCGCGATCGCGTGGCGGCGGGCTCGAAAGGACGTGCTCACTCCGTACGAATTCGGGACACCGCTCGGTCGCCGCGTAGACGACCTCCGGCATACCCGCCTGACGAACTGGCTCCACGCCGGCGTCCCGGCCGCGACCGTGGCCGAGTGGGCGGGCGACAGCGTCCCCGTGCTCCTGACCGCGTACGCCCGGTGCATCGACGGGCAGCTCGACGACCTGAAGCGACGGATCGAGAGGGCGGGGAAGCTGTCGGACCCAGCCGCGGCCAGGGGCTGAAAACTTCTCCGCGTATTCTCCGCAGCCACCCGCAGAAACCCGGAAGCAGCCGGACACCGCCGGACGTGCCCCGACGCCATCAGGGGTGCGTCCGGCCCCTCCGCCGCTCACCGGGAACCACGCCTGACCAGCAAAAAGGACCCTCCCGAAGGAGGGTCCTGATGGTGTGCCCCCGGCAGGACTCGAACCTGCGGCCAAGTGCTTAGAAGGCACCTGCTCTATCCACTGAGCTACGGGGGCCGGGTGGTGACTGTGTGGCCGGGAACCCCTTGTGGGTGGGGTGTGGCCTGCCGGGACAAGGATAGGGCTCCGATCGCCTTGGCCCGGTTGCTTCACCTGCGTGGCACGATGTGGAGGTTCGGTGAAGCGGAACGATAATCGCAGGCAGGTGCGATTCGCGCAGCGCTTTTGGCGCCGCTCGGGGCGGGTGTTGTGCACTCGTTATGCCTGAGGTTCCGGCCACCGCTCCTCTCTTCGGCGCGCAGGGCCCTAATAGGCTTCAAAAACACTCATAAATTGGGCATTCTTCGCATGTGGTGACCTTGGACGAACGGCCTCAGCTGATCGACGCACTCTCCGCCCTGCGCGACCGTGTCGCCGCCGTGCGTCTCCCCCTGCCCCTCCCCGACACACCACGCGCCCGGCAGACCAGGGCCGAGCTGCTCGCCCAGCTCGACGACTACCTGGTGCCACGGCTGAAAGATCCCGACGCCCCGCTCCTCGCCGTCGTCGGCGGCTCCACCGGAGCCGGCAAGTCCACGCTCGTCAACTCCCTGGTCGGACGCCGCGTCAGCGAGTCGGGCGTGCTCCGCCCCACCACCCGGACGCCCGTGCTCGTCTGCCACCCCGAGGACCACCACTGGTTCGCCGGAATGCGGGTCCTCCCGCAGCTCACCCGCGTCTGGCTGCCCCAGGCCGACGAGGACCACCCCGCCGACGAGGCGACCCTCGAGGAGAACGCCCTGCGCGTCGAGACGGCCGCGTCCGTCCCCCGGGGGCTCGCCCTCCTCGACGCGCCCGACATCGACTCGCTCGTCGTCGAGAACCGGCTCCTCGCCGCCGAGTTGATCTGCGCCGCCGACATCTGGGTGATGGTCACCACCGCCTCCCGCTACGCCGATGCCGTGCCCTGGCATCTGCTCCGTACCGCCAAGGAGTACGACGCCACCCTCGTCACCGTCCTCGACCGCGTCCCCCACCAGGTCATCGGCGAGGTCTCCCGGCAGTTCGAGGCCCTGCTCGACAAGGCAGGCCTCGGCGACGTGCCCCGCTTCACCGTCCCCGAGCTGCCCGAATCCGCCGACGGCGGCAGCGGGCTGCTGCCCGACAGCGCCGTCGCCGCGCTCCGCGGCTGGCTCGCCCACCGCGCCGAGGACCCGGCCGCCCGGCAGCAGGCCGCCGACCGGACCGCCACCGGCGTGATCGACTCCCTCGACGCCCGGCTCCCCGAGCTGGCCGCCGCGGTCGCCGCGCAGTACGCCGCGGCCGGCCGCCTCGGCGGCGCCGTCGAGTCCGCGTACGGCGAGCAGGGCAAGCGGGTACGCGAGCAGCTCGGCCGCGGCGCCGTCCTCGCCGGAGACGCCCGTACCCGCTGGCGCGGCTACCCCCGCGACAGCACCGCCGACGAACTCCTCGACGCCCTCACCGAATCCCTCGCCGCCCTCCTCCACTGCGCGGTCTCCGCCGCCGAGGAACGCGTCCGCGACGCCTGGCGCCGCGAACCCGCCGCCGACGCCCTCGGTCCCCTGCGGACCGGCGGCGACCGCGACACGGGCGAACGGATCGGCGTGGAGGTACGGCGCTGGCGCCGCGTACTCGAAGAACTGGCGGAGGAAGAGGTACGCGGGGTGGAGCGCCCCTCCACCTCCCGTACGGCCGCCCCCGAGGCCGACACCGTCGCCGCCCTCCTCGCCGCCGCCCTCCTCGGCGGCCGGCGCACCCGGGCCGCGGGCGAACGCCTCGCCGAACTCCTCGGCGCCCAGGCCGCCCTGCGCCTGCGCGACAAGGGCGGCGAACTGGTCCTCTCGTACGTCGACCGTGTCCTGCACGCCGAACGCGACCGGCGCCTCGCGCCCCTCGAAGCGCTCGACGTGACCCCCGAGCCGCAGGCGGAGCTCATCGCCGCGCTCTCCGTACTGCAGAAGGAGAAGTGACGTGGCGGATGGCCGTGACCATGACCGCGACCGTGCCCTTGACCACCCAAACCCCGACCCACAGAACCCCGACCGTGACCGCGAACGCTGGGACGACGGGCTGATCGCCCGGCGCGCGAGCGAGCGGGCGGCCGCCGTCGTCGCGGTCGGCGGTGACACGCGCCCCGGCGGTGACCAACCGGAGGAGGACACGCTGCCGCCCCTCGGCGGGAGCTACGGCGGCCCCCTCCGCACCCGCCTCGACGCGCTCCACGAACTCGTCGGGCTCTCCCGTACGCGCGTCGAGAGCGAGGCCCTCGCCGAGGCCGGGCGCGTGCTCGACGAGGCCGCCGCCCGGCAGCGGCTCTCCTCCCGGCACACCGTGATCGCCATCGCCGGCGCCACCGGCAGCGGAAAGTCCACGCTCTTCAACGCCCTCGCCGGCGTGCCCGTGTCGGAGACCGGCCTGCGCCGCCCCACCACCTCCGCGCCCATCGCGCTCAGCTGGTCCGAGGGCGCCGCCGGGCTGCTCGACCGGCTCGCCGTCCCCAGCAGGCTGCGCCGCAGACCCCTCGCAGGCGGCGCCGCCGACACCGAACTCCAGGGGCTCGTCCTCATCGACCTGCCCGACCACGACTCGGCGGTCACCGCCCACCGCGACCAGGTCGACCGGGTCCTCGGACTCGTGGACGCCGTCATCTGGGTCGTCGACCCGGAGAAGTACGCGGACGCCGCCCTCCATGAGCGCTACCTCCGGCCCCTCGCCGGGCACGCCGAGGTCACCTTCGTCGTCCTCAACCAGATCGACCGGCTCGGCACCGAGGCCGCCGACCTCGTCCTCGACGACCTGCGCCGGCTCCTCGACGAGGACGGCATGGCCCTCGGCGAGCACGGCGAACCCGGTGCCACCGTCCTCTCCGTCTCCGCGCTGACCGGCGAGGGCGTACCCGAACTGCGCGAGATGGTCGCCGGGTTCGTCCAGGAACGCACCGCCCCCGAACGCCGGCTCGCCGCCGACGTGGACGCCGCAGCGGCCCGGCTGCGCCCCGCCTACCTCGCCGACGGAAGGCCCGGCCTCGACGAACGCGCCAGGGACGCCTTCACGGACCGGCTCGCGGCCGCCGTCGGCGCCCAGGCCGCGGGCGAGGCCGCCGAGCGGGTCTGGCGCCGGGGCGCCATCCGCGCCTGCGGCACCCCCTGGCTGCGGCTCTACCGCTGGTACGAGCGGCTGCGCGCCCACGGTTCCACCGACCCGCGCCTGACCTCTCCCGTCGAGGAGGAACTGACGGCGCGGCAGCGCGTGGAGCAGGCGGTACGGGCCGTCGCCGACGAGGCCTCGCGCGGGCTCCCGGCACCCTGGGCACAGGCGGTGCGCGAGGCGGCGACCCGTGGGGCGGAGGGGCTGCCCGAGGCGCTGGACGAGCTGACGGTCTCCATCGGCGACCCGGCGGCCCGCCCGCCGCGGCCCGCCTGGTGGCCCGCCGCCGTCCTCGCACAGGTGGTGATGACGTTTCTGCAGATCTTCGGCGCGGTGTGGCTGGTGGGGCAGATCGTCGGCGTCGTCGAGCCGGGGCTGCTGCCGCCGGTCCTCGTGATGCTCGGCGGCATCGTCGGCGGACCGCTCGTCGAATGGGCCTGCGAGGGAGCCGTGAAGGGCCCGGCGCGCCGGTACGGGCAGGAGGCCGAGCGGCGCCTGCGGGAGGCGGCGGCGGCCTGCGGCAGGGCCCGGGTTCTCGACCCGGTGGCGGCGGAACTGATGCGCTACCGGGAGGTGCGCGAGCAGTACGCGACGGTGGCGGGTTCGCGCGCCTCGGCACGGATCGTCGGCGGACTCCGCTCCGGTACGAGCCGGCTGGGCGCGACCCGGGCGGGGGTACGGGGGAGGTAGCCGCGCGCGGCACATCGCGAGGACGCGGTACTCCCTCCGTTTGCCCCTTCGGGGTGGGGGAGTTGTCCACATCCGTTCCGTCGTCCACAGGTCCCGGCGGGATCTTCCGGACGGTCCGAGGATGGGTGTCGACAGGAGAAGGACAGCGAAGCGAACGCAGGGTGGGGGACGGGGACCATGAACGAGACGACCGTGACGCTCGTCGGCAACGTGGCGACGGCGGTGGAGTACCGGGACACGGCGACGGGCGGAGTGGCCAGGTTCCGCTTCGCGGTGACCGCGCGCCGCTGGGACCGCGAGCGGGGGCTCTGGTCCGACGGGCACACCAGCTTCTACACGGTGTCGGCCTGGCGCTCGCTCGGCGCCAACCTCGCGGCCTCGGTGTCCGTCGGGGAACCCCTCGTCGTGCACGGCCGCCTGAGGGTGCGTGAGGACGAGCGCGACGGACAGCGGAAGACCTTCGTGGACGTGGCCGCCGTGGCCGTCGGACACGACCTGAGCCGGGGGACCGCGGCGTTCAGGCGGGCGGCGCGGCCGGAGCGGAGGGCGGAGCCGGAGCAGGTTCGGGAAGAGGTGCGGGAGGGGGCGGCGCTCGGTCCCGCGCCCGGAGACGATCCGTGGTCGGAAGCGGCGGCAGCCGCCGCGGCAGAGGAGGCGAACCGCTTGGTGACCGTCCCCTGACCTTGTGTTGTGGGGATTTGTCGACCAACTCGCCCTGAGTGATAACGATTCCGAGTCGGAATGGTTATCTGACCGGAAGGCAGGGCACCGGGGGGTTCCGCTTCCCTAGGATTCGCGAGTACTCATGTGGCACGTGAGCCCATCGGGTCTGTGAATTCTGCTGGCGTGCGCTCCCCCCACGCGAATCGACCAAGTTCGCGGAGCGGCTCGCCCGGAGGGGAATGCAATGTTTTCATTTCGTGGGCGAGGCGCTGCCCGCCTTGCCGCCGCGACCCTGGTCTCCGGCCTTGTCGCGGCCGGATCGATAGCGACCGCTGTTCCGGCCTTCGCCGATGACGCGCCGGGTATGGGTGGCGTCACCGCGAAGCTCGGCGGTATGACCGAGGACCGTGGGGCCGTTCAGATCACCGAGAAGGACGGCAGCAGCTGGCCGGTCGACGGCGGTCTGTTCAAGATGGAGGTCGAGGGCGGCGGCACCCTCTTCACCTACTGCATCGACCTCCGCACCGAGGCGAAGCGCGACTTCGACTACAAGGAAGTCGGCTGGGAGGAGTCCTCCCTGCACAACAACGAGAACGCGGGCAAGATCCTCTGGATCCTGGAGAACGCCTACCCGAAGCTGTCCGCCGACGCCCTCGGCGGCAAGCTGGGCGTCGACCTCGACAAGAAGGAGGCCGCGGCCGGCACCCAGGCCGCGATCTGGACCCTCTCCGACGACGTCAAGGCGACGCCGAAGGAAGAGGACGCCAAGAAGCTGACCGAGTACCTGCTCGAGAAGGCCGTCCAGCTCGACGAGCCGAAGGCCTCCCTGAGCGTCTCCCCGTCCTCCGTCGCGGGCAAGGCCGGCGAGAAGATCGGCCCGGTCACCGTCGACACCAACGCCGAGACCGCCAAGGTCTCGGTCGCCGCGGGTGCCCCGGCGGGCGTCACGCTCGTCGGCAAGGACGGCAAGCCCGTCACCGAGGTCCCGAAGGGCTCGACCGAGGTCTTCTTCGACGTCCCGGCCGGCACCGCCGACGGCGCCGCCGAGCTGACCGCCGAGGCCACCACCAAGGTCTCCCTCGGCCGCGCCTTCGTCTCCATCGACGGCCCCTCGCAGACCCTGATCCTGGCCGGCTCCAGCGAGTCCACGGTCACCGCCAAGGCCTCCGCGACCTGGGCGAAGACGGGCGCCGTCCCGGCCGTCACGGTCGCCAAGGACTGCGCCAAGGGTGGCCTCGAGGTCATCGCCTCCAACGAGGGCGACGAGGCCTGGACCTTCGACCTGAAGGGCACCTCGCACACGGTCGCCCCCGGCGAGAGCAAGACCATCGCGGTCCCGCTCGCCGAGGACGAGGCGTACAAGTTCACGATCACCGGCCCGAACGGCTTCGAGGAGACCTTCGAGGGCGTCCTGGACTGCAAGACGGCCACCCCCGGCCCGAAGCCGTCCGAGACCCCCACCACGGAGCCCTCGACCGAGCCCACCCCGTCGACGTCTCCGTCGACGTCCACCGGCACCACCGGTGACACCACGGGCGGCTCCACCGGCACCACCGGTGGCGGCGACCTCGCCGAGACCGGCAGCTCCAACGCCACCCCGATGATCGCGGGCATCGCCGCCGCGCTCGTCCTGGTCGGCGGCGGCGCGGTGTTCTTCCTCCGCAAGAAGAAGACCGCCGGCAACTGACCCGGGCTCCCGGTGCCGGCCCCGTCGGCACCGGGACGGAACCCGGCCCCATGGAGTGATCTGCGTCACATCCGCATCACCCCGTGAACCCCGCACGGCCCCGGACCGCACATCGCGCCCGGGGCCGTCGCACGTCCGGGCCCTGCCCCCGCCCCGAACGCCCCCGTCACCCCCCGCCCGTCCCCCTCGGAACTCCCGGCTCCCGCCTTACCGGTTTCCGCCTGAGGGTGGCGGTCAGGCAAGATGGGGTGTTTCTCTCCGACCGAGGGCGCAAAACAGCCCCTCACCAGCAGGTTTCCCGCCGATGAGGGGCCGTCTCAGGCAGCCTGGGCCGTCTCTGGGCCGTCATGGGCGTGACCGGCGGCCCGGTACATCTCGGAAATGGCTTTCCGGGTCCGCGTCTCGCTGCTCGGCATGAGGTGCGTGTACACCCGGAGCGTGAACCCCGGGTCGCTGTGCCCGAGGTAGAGACTCAGCGCCTTGATGTTCTCGCCGGCGTCCAGGAGGACCGAGGCGTAGAAGTGCCGGAGCGCGTGCATCCCGTGCTCACGAGCGGCGGCGTACCGGTGCCCCTTCTCCGGCACGGGGATGATTCCGGCGGAGGCGAGCGCCGGCTTCCATGTCTGGTCATTGAAGGCGTTGCTCCACAGGGCCGTTCCGGCAGGCGCCGTGAACACGAGCCGGTGAGTCACCGTCGGCCCGCTCGGCGTCAGCCACGGCAACGTGACCTCGACCGGCGGGAAGCGCTTCATGTGCTCGCGCAGAGCCGCCGAGACCTCAGGGTCGAGGGGGACGTCCCGGAGTTTCCCGCGCTTCGGAGGGGCGAAGACGAGCCCACCGCGCACCTTCTTCACCTGCTGACGGACGTAGAGCCAGCCGAGATCCCCGATGTTGTCGACGGAGACCCCGAAGATCTCCCCTTGCCGGAGCCCGCAGCCGGCGCCCACGTCCACCATCGCCTGAAAGCGCTCGGGCAGACCGGCACGGACCCCGAAGACCTGGGACGCGGACCAGGGATGCACCCGAGTCGGCGCCGGCCGGGGAGCTTTGACCGAACGGGCCCGGCAGGGATTCGAGGCGAGGAGCCGATCGTCCACGGCGGCGTTCAGCACCGAGGACACCGCGTCGAAGATGAGCCGCCGGTACGAGGCGGACCCCACGGTCTCTTCGAGCTGCCGGCTCCAGTCGCGGATGTGCTCCGCCTGGAACGAGCCGATGGGACGACCGCCGAGGTACGGAAGCGCGTGAAGGCGAAGGCGTCCTTCCACGGCGGCACGGCTGCTCAGGTCCGTGGTGAGAGCGGCGATCCAGCGCTCGGCGTACTCCCGGAACGTCGTCCGACTGGCCTTGGGGTCGATGTACTGCCCCCGCGCCATGTCGGCCTCGATGTTGGTCAGCCAGACGTCGGCCAAGCGCTTCTGCTTGTCCGGGAAGCTCTTGCTCTTCTCCGAGCCGTCGGGGCCAACGTAGCGAGCGCGGTAGCGTAAACCGATGCCGTAGCGGTCGGTCTTGACCTTGAGGGGCTTGCCGTCGGGGCCGGTCTCGACCCTGAACCATCGATCCTGGATGTGTCCGGCCATCAGGCAGCGGCCCCTTCCATCTGCGCCTTGACCCAGGTCTGTACGTCGGCGGGGTCGAAGCGCACGTGTCGACCGACACGGAAGCCCCGGGGCCCGGTGCGCTTGCGCCGCCACTGGTAGACGGTCTCGATGGGCACGCCGAGGAGTTCGGCGACGTCAACCGGGGTCAAGTACCGGTCGGGGAGGCTCTGCGGCATGGTCACCACTCCTTCTCTTCGGGCAGGGCGCGTAGGGCTTCGCGGGCGGTCTCGCGGTTGAGCTGGATGTCCCGGGCGATGGAGGCGGCGAGAGCGGCCTCACCGGGGGAGTGGCCCTGGCCGGCGTAGGACCAGGAGTTGAGGACGAGGACGGTATCCGGCTCGATATCGTCGAAGCCGCGGGCGGTGCGTTCCTGCGCGGCGCGGTAGTCGGCACGGGTCTGCCGGAGGTCGCTCAGGGTGGTGGAGTACTGCCGGGACTTGGTGGAGAAGTGGCCCCGGAAGCCGAGCATGTGAGCCCAGGCGAGGAACCTGCGGTCCGGGTAGAGCGGGTCCAAGTCGAAGCAGGCCTCGACAAGGCGCCGGGTGTGGTCGGGGACGCCGAGGAGGACCAGGGCCTCACGGTTGCCGATGCGACGGTCGAGGCTGCCGGTCGTCTCAGCGGCTTTGGTGGAGTACTTGGCGATGTAGGAAGCGACGGCCTGTTCGGTGATGTCGGAGCCGTCGCCGAAGGCTTTGACGGGGCGGATGTCGAGCTGGGATCCCCAGCGGAGCCGACGGGCGGGCTGGTCACCGGCGGCGGGGACGGCGACGGTCGTGTAGGAGTGCACGGCAGCGGACTGAATCGAGGCCGTGAGGAGTTCGGTGGTGGCCCAGGACGGGGGAGGGGTGTCCGGTCCGTCCGGGCCGTCGAGGCGGACGACGACGTGGAAGTGGACGGCGCCCCGCTTCTGGAACTCGGCCACCTTCCCGTAGGAGATCCGGGCGACCTCCTTCAAAGCCCGCTGCGAGAGACCGGCAGCGGCGGCGATCTCACGGCGAAGCCGTTTGGCGAAGCGGTCCCAGAGTTGTCCGGCGTGGTTGTTGAAGAGCACGGCGGCGGCGTAGTCGTACGTGTCGGGGTCGAGCGGGGTGCCCAGTTCGGCGGCGTCCTCGGGGTGGCGAGTGCCGCAGCGGCAGGGCCGGGTGCCGGGCCGGTTGTGCACGGGCCCGAACGACGGCGCCGTGAGCGTCAGGAACACGCGGGGGTGGTCGCGGACGGCGGCGGGGATGTCGCGGCGGTCATCTCCGGCGAGGCCGGCACGGATCAGGTGGTAGGTGTCTCCGGCGTAGGTCCAGGCGCAGGCGGGGCAGCGGGAGGCCCGCCGGTTGCCACAGGCGACCCGGAGTCGTCCGTCGGGTTCGGTGTCGGTGGAGTAGCGGTGGAGGGTCTCGCCGGTGGTCTTGTCCTGGGTGAGGGTCCAGCCCTGGAGGTGGATGGGGTTGGCGCACCCTCCGGTGCGGTGGATCTGTTCCTTCCAGCGGTCGAAGCCGGTGGACCCGGCCACCCGAAGCATGTCGCTCAGGGTGGCCGAGTCCAGGCCCGCCGCCATGGTGGCGGGGTGGGTCACGCAAAGACCTCCTGTCGGGCGGTCATGAAGGCGGTGCCGATCCAGCGGGTGAAGGCGGGCGGGATCGCCTCGGTGAGCTCGGCGTGGACGTCGGTCCAGGTGATGTCCATGGCGTGCTGCATCTCGCCGACGGTGGCCTTGCCGCCGCCCTTGCCGTACGCGGCGACGTAGGGGCCCTCGCGGTGGATGCCGTGGCGGTGGCCGCGTACGTAGCCCCGGTGGCGGGGGTGAGCCGGCTTGGCGGTGGCCCAGCGGCCGAGTTCGAAGTTGCGGTGCCGCAGGACGCCGAGGCCGAACATCTCGCCGCACAGGGTGAGGTCCTTGCGGATCGCGGCCCGGCCGTTGGGCTGCTCGATCACGTACGGCAGCCCGGAGGCGTCGAGGAGTTCGCGGGTCGGGGCGACGAGGTCGACATGGGAGCCGCCCCAACCCTGGGAGTGGTTGGTGCCGACGGTCAGGGCGCAGCCGGCCTGGCAGGGCGGGGAGGCGTGGACGAGGGTGTAGCGCTCGATGTCCCCGGAGGCGATCAGGCGGGTGAGGTAGTCGAGGGCGTCGCCCTGGTGGTAGGCGAAGGGGTAGCGGGGGCGTTCGGCGATGTCGCAGCCGTCGACCGCGAACCCGGCCCGGTGATACCCCATCGCGGCACCGCCGGCGCAGGAGAACAGGTCCAGGACCCGGGGCAGCGCGTTCACGCGGCACCTCGTACGGCGCGGGCGGTGCGCAGGGCGGGGACGGTGTGGCCGAGGCCCCGGCAGGTGGGGCAGTTGACGCGGACGGTGTCCCGGGTGCCATCGACGGCGGGGAGACCGGTGGTGATGGTGACAGTGGCGAAGCCGTCGCAGTCGCGGCAGACGCGCGGGGTGGTCTGGGGCATCATGGGCTTTCCCTTTCGGGTCCGGTGGATCTGGAGGGGGTCAGGCGCCCGGGGCGGCGGAAGTTTGGCGACGGAGGCCGTCCCGGGGCCGCTCAGCGTGTGTTGTTGCGCCTGCCGTGGCCCTTGGCCGCGTACATCGCCGCATCAGCGGCGGACAGAGCGTCGGTGAGGGTGGGTACCGGCAGCCGGCCGGGGTAGCAGTGGCCGACCGAGGCGGAGACCGGCAGGACGTGACCGCCGTGGGTGACCGGCTGCTCCAGTGCGGCCCTGAGGCCGAAGAGGTCGGCCGTACCGGGGTGGGTGGTGATGGCGGCGAACTCGTCTCCGCCGAGGCGGGCGGCGATGCCGTGGCGTCCGCACCAGCCGTCCAGCCGCCGTGCGGTGGCGGTGATGACCGCGTCTCCGGCGGCGTGGCCGTGGGTGTCGTTGATCGCCTTGAAGTCGTCCAGGTCGACCAGGAGCACGAGGGCGCCGGAGTGTTTGGCGATGAGGCGTTCGGCGCGGGCGGTCCATCCGGCGCGGGTGTGCAGGCCGGTCAGCGGGTCGCGGCGGGCGGTGGCCAGGCGGCGCCAGAGCAGTCCGCCGTGCAGGGCCCAGCCCAGGGCCGGTAAGCCCGCCGCCGCGATCGTCTGCGAGTCCACGAGAATCACCGGCCCTTGTGGATGTCGCGGACGACGAGGCGCAGCACGACGGCGATCAGGGCGACGGAGACCCCGGTGATGGCGACGGCGAGGAGCATGGAGACGAGGACGGCGCCGACGACCAGGACGACGGCGCCACCGCCGGCGGCGAGGGCGAGCGCGCTGCCGGGGGTGAGCTGGAGCGTGGTCCGGCGCGCGGTGACCGACGCCGGGACGGGGGTGTGGTCGTGGTGGCAGGCCACCGGTTCGACGGCGGCCGTCGGGGCGGTGGGCTGGGTGAGCGGGATGACGGTGCCGGTCGGGAGCGGGTTGACCGGGATGCGGGGCTGGAGCATGACGGGTCTCCCTACTTGATCGTGGTGTCGATGAGCGGGGCGAGGAGGCTGTCGGCGAGGAGGTAGCCGCCGAGGAGGATTACGGCGACGAGCCACCAGGGCGGGCGAATGAGCTTGATTCCGAGGCCGCCGACGACGATCAGGGCGAGCCAGAGCGGAACGTCCATGACGCGGTTCTCCTTTGGGTCAGCGGGCGGTGCAGCGGTGGGTGCGGGCGGCGAGCTGGGCGGCGGAGGAGCTGGAGTAGTCGGAGGACCAGCCGCAGCGGTCGGCGGTGCAAACGGCGGCGTACTTGGTGCGGCCGTTGCGGTCGCGGTGGGTGCCGATCTGCACCGGGCCGATTCGCATCACGGAGTGGAAGCGGTCGTGGGCGGGCATTACGCTCTCCTTTCAGGCGAGTTGGGCGGCGATGGCGTTGGCCATCAGGGGCGGGACACCGAGGCGGGCACGCAGGGTGTCGGCGTCGATCGGGTAGCCGGTACGGGTGCGGTAGTCGTCGGCGACCTTCCG
The DNA here is from genome assembly GCF_000725545.1 of Streptomyces exfoliatus. GTDB lineage: Bacteria > Actinomycetota > Actinomycetes > Streptomycetales > Streptomycetaceae > Streptomyces > Streptomyces exfoliatus. Next base: position 259,610 of record NZ_JNZP01000013.1, read on the forward strand.
GGCGTGAGCGACGAGCGCCGGCGGTACGGCCACAGGGGCGGGCTCCGGCTCCGGTGTGGGTTCCGGGACCGGATCCGGTCCCGGGGAGGGGAGGGCCGGTACGGGAGCGATCTCCGGCTCGGCCACGTCGTCCCGCTGGATGACCGCTTCCACGGCCGGGGCAGGCTCGGTGTGTGTGTCGGGTTCGGCGGGCTTGTCGGCCGTCGGGTGCCTGGGGGAGTGGACGAGGAGGGTGCCGCCGAGGAAGGCCAGAGCGGGCCATCCGGCGACGAGGATGCGCAGCCAGTCGGGGACGTCGGTGAGGTCGAGGAGCCCGGCGGTGGCGACGTTCGCGCCGAGGGACGCGACCAGGGCGACTATGAACCAGGTCCAGGCCGAGCGGGCCGAGTCACCGGCCGCCCGGAGTCCCCGGAGGCGGTGCCAGGCGGCGACGAGGAGGAGATCGACGGAGACGGGGTAGGCCCACGCCTTCCATCCGGTCTGGCCGGCGGCTTCGGCGAGGTCGTGCAGGTGGGCGAAGGACAGGGCACCGGCGATCACGGCTTGCACGAGGACGGCGTCCGGCCGGAGCGTGGGGCGCATCGCGGTTCCTCCTTCCTTGATCGACGGGGTCAGGGGGTGGCTTCGCCGGTGCCGAAGCAGGTCAGGCAGAGGGCGGCCTGCTGGTGGTCGGTGTCGCGGAGCTTGCGGGAGCCGACGCGTACGGTCTCGGCGGTCTCGCCGGCGCCGGTGCAGTCGGGGCACTTCTTCGGCGCGGTCTTCCGGGCGGTGGTCTTGCGAGCGGCCATCGGGGCGCCTTCTTTCCGGTTCCGGGCATGGGAGGGGTAGGGATCTGGCGTGAGACGGTCACGCCGACCTTGGGGCGGGTTGGGTCAGGCGATCGCGGGAGCCGTGGCGGCGGCGGGTGCCAGGGTCTTGGCCAGCGGCGGCAGGGCGGGCCGGAAAGCGTCCAGCGCGGGGATCTCCGGGGTGCGGTGGGCGTGGGTGTTGCAGGTGTTCACGGCCCGCCGCAGGGTGAGGTGTGGGGTGCGGATGCGGACCCAGCCGCCGGAGGAGTCGCCGACGACGGCGGTACCGGGCCGGTCGGTGGGGATCTGGATGGTCGCGAGCACGGCGTCCGGGGAGATGTCGCCGAAGGCCATGTTGGCGCTGGTCTCGTCGTTGACGCGGTGGGCGGTGCGGCCGGTGAGCTGGGCCCGAAGCATCGTGATGCCCTTGCCGAGTTCGGAGCCGAAGCGCTGCCCGCAGATCTCCAAGTAGACGCCGGCGGCGCGGCCGAGCTGGGAGAGACGGACGAGGGAGGTGACGATCCGGTCCCGCCGCTTCTCCTCATCCTTAGTGGCGAAGAGCGCGAGTTCGGCGACCTCATCGACCAGCAGGACGATCGGAGTCGGGCGGAGGTGAGCGGGGAGGTCCCAGATGTCGGCGGTGATCTCCGCGTCCGGGATATCGGCGCTCAACCGCTGCTCGCGCCGGATGAGCTGGTAGACGTCCTCCATGTGCCCGACAAGGGCGTCGAGGAGGTCGGCGGCGGTGTCGGGGTTGTCCGCCAGGGCCGTGAACCTACGTGCGAGCGGTGCGAGTTCCACACCCTGCTTGCAGTCGATCCCGACGAGGGCGACATCCAGAGTGGCGAGGGCCGTGACGAGGTTGCGCTGATAGACGGACTTGCCGGACTGGGTGGCCCCGACGTTCAGCGCGTGTGGGATCTGGCGGTAGTCGCGGTAGTAGACCTCCCCGTCCTCCCGCATGGCGACCGGCACCCGCATCACCCCACCACCAGAAAGGGCGGGCATCTGCACGCGCTTGAGGACGTCATAGCCGGTCATCCGCAGCTCGACCACACCGGAGCGGATCTCCCGGGTGGTGACGTTCCGCATGACGAACGAGTGCCGCAGCCGGTCCGACGCGGCAGAGAAGTCGAACGCGTCCTGTCCCGGGCGGAGCTTCACCCGGAGCACCAGCCCCGTCCGCGTCGGCCGCAGCCGCAGAATCCGAGGGAACCGAGACTCCGGAATCGGCCGGCCAGCCAGGCGGGCCAGGGTGAGGCGCCAGCGCGAGGGCGGGACGGTCAGTCCGCAGGCGTCCATGACGGACGAGTACCGGACCAGGACCCGCACGATCGCGAGACCGATACCGAAGGTCAGCCAGTACCAGGCCGGACGCTTCCACCGAAGCAGCAGCGCGACCGTGGCGACCAGAGCGAGGGCGACCGTTAAGGCGGTCATGGTCAGGACGCCTTCGCAGCGGTGAGGGAGGTGACGGCGACGGCGCGGAAGCTGATGCCGTGGCGCTTCTGGCCGTTGAACTCGTTCTCCCACGGCCGGGCGACGACCCCGGTCAGAGCGACCGAGGTGCCCATGGTCAGCTCGCCGGAGATGCCGGTCTCGGGGACGGCCAGGTTCAGGATCTCGGCGTTGCCGTCCATGACGAACATGACGTCGATCGTCATAAGCGTCGCGCCGGTCTCGCGGTCGGTGGCGACCTCACCGGTCTGCCGGTTCGCGATCTTCGGGGTCGGGGGCTGGGCGACCATCACCATGGCCGTGGACGTGTCGACGGGGATCTGACGCATGATGGAGCTCCTTTTCGGAGGGGCGGGAGCGGCGTACTTGCTTGGCGGTAGGGCGCCGCTCCTGTGCGTTGTTGTCGGGCCCAGTGGATGATCCATGGGCGCTTGCGCTCTCAACTGGTGCGCACCAGTAGGTTGCATCTGGTGCGCACCAGATGTCAAGTGGTTCGGCCGGAGTGACTTTTCAATCCGTCTGCCTGGCTTGCCTCTAGAGAACCGCGTGACTCAACGGCCCGGTAGCCAACAGGGGTTAACACCTGTCTGGTTAACCCCTCACGACCTGCGGCAACGTGGGGCATGCTGGCGTTACAGATCGGGCTTCACATGCAGGGCGGCGCACGTGACGAATGGACTGCGGGCAGCAAGGAACGCGCGACAGTGGTCGCAAGAGCGTCTGGTTCATGAGATCGAGCGGCACGCGAGGCAACACATGCTCACCGTCGCCTCAGACGCCAGCCTCCGCGTCTACGTGTCTGAGTGGGAGAACGGCCGGCGGTCCATATCGGAGCGATACGCCAAGATCCTTCGGGCTCTACTTGGTTTCACCGATGACGAGTTGCAGGGCAGGACCACTGGTGTCGCCGCCCCCTCCGTTGAGGCGAACGGCTATGACGAACTCGTGAGCCGCATCGACGCAGCTCGGAACGTGAGCCTCACCATGGTCAACACGTTCATGGACCAGACGGAACTGCTGCGAACCATAGACCGGCAGATGGGGGCCGCCAGCCTCGTCGACCAGATGACAGGGCATCTAGCGACCCTTGAGGACGCCCTCACGTTTGCTGTGCTGCCCGAGACGAGGCGCCCAGTGGCTCGCGCACTAGCTGGAGCCGCAACGTTGGCTGCATGGCAGGCCCTTGATGTCGGATCCATTGAGCGGGCTTGGCGACACTACGAGTTGGGGAAGCACGCCGCCAAGGAAGCCGACGAGCCGATGTATCTTGCTCACGCGATGGCTGAGCAGGCGTACGTGCTCTGTGATGCCGGTCGGCCGGAGACGGCAGTCGAGCTGATCCGAAACGCTCAGCGTGCAGGCGGTGCGGCGATGTCGCCGAGGCTCACCGCTTGGCTCTACGCAGCGGAAGCCGAGATCTGTGCCAAGGCGGGGATGCCCGACGACTGCCGTCGCGCACTGGATAGGGCGATGCAGTACCTTCCGCAGGGCGAGGAGGCGCGTGACCCGGACATGCTCAGTATCTTCCTCAACCACGGGCACCTGACACGGTGGCGAGGCAACGCGCTAGCTTTGATCGGCGATGACGAGGCGGTACGGAGTCTCTACGAGGCTCTCGACGCCATTGATCCGACGTTCATACGAGCGTCGGCAGGTCTCCGATCCGATCTCGCCCAAGCCCACCTGGCGCGCGGCGAGTACGACCAGGCCCACGATCAACTACGGCAGGCCCGCTTGCTCGCGAATAAGACCGGGTCGGTACGCCAGCGCCGGCGAATCGAGCAGCTTACGCAGCGCCTGTAGCGGACTTCTTCGCCGTACGGGACGACAGCACGTGAAGGAGCGCGACGAGCGTTCCCGACCCCATCAGTTCCCCGCGGGCCATCAGCTCGGGGATGTCTGCGAGTGGCACCCAAGCGACGTGGCCGGCTTCTTCGAGGTCGGTCGGTTCGCCAACGAGCGTCGCGCCATTGCCCACGAAGATCTCGTGCGGAGAGTCGACCATGCCCACCATGGGTTGGTACGTCACGACGTGCTCAAGCGCATCCGGCCGCCAGCCGGTCTCTTCCTCGACTTCGCGGAGTGCCGTCGCAGAGGGGGACTCGCCCGCGTCCACGATTCCGCCGGGAAGCTCCCAGCCGAACGACTTCGGGACGAAGCGGTAGCGCCAGAGCATGAGGACGCGATCGTGGTCGTCGATGACGGCAGCAATAGCGACGTGCTGAAGTCGAACCACGTGATGCTCGAACCGCTCGACGCCGGGAGGCTCGACATCGACGAGTTCGAGCTTCACCCACCGGTTGTCGTAGAGGGTGCGCTCACCGTGGATCTGCCACGGCTCAAGATCTGCCGGTGCTTGGACGCTTACGGTGCGGTTCGGCACGCGGTACGAGCTGCGATCATGAACCTCAATGACGCCCTCGGAGACGAGTTTGGCGAGCACCTGCCGAAGCTGTGTCCGTCCGATCTCCAGATCCTGAGCGAGCGTGCGCTCGGAAGGGATCTTGGAGCCCGGGGGGTACTTGCCCGCAGCGATCCATTCGCAAATCGTGCGGTACACCCGCTCCGACTTCGGTCCCATCCTGTGAGCACGCCCCCTTGTGTCTGTTGTGCCGGTCGGCACAAGCCTAGTGGGGCACCCAGTGGCGGGGACAGTGCGCAGGTGCGGTGAGACTTTCTCTACTTCATCAAGGCACCCACCGCGCACGGCGCGGTGCGCGCGGCCCGGCGCCCGGGCCTGCGCTCCTGTCTCCGCCCCGCTCCAGCCCGGCCGCCGTCCGCACGCCTGACAGCTCGGGTTGATGGGCGGGAAGAACCACGGCGTGGCAGGGGCGAGTACGTGACGTGCTGGCCAGGACGATGCCTCCGGCGGGGGCGCTCAGGCTCCGGGATGGAGGGGGCCCGTGGGCGTCTGCCGGCAGCGTTGTGGTGAAGGTGGGGGCTCCCATCCCGCCTGCCATCGACCCAGGCAGAGCCGAGCAGACACGGGCCCTGGCGTCCAGGTCGTTCGTACAGTGGCGCGCTCCACCTGGACGCCAGGACCCGCGCCTGCTCCACGGTGTGTGGGTCGACGGCAGACGGGATGGGAGCGGGGGTGCGCTGTGGCTGGGCGGTCGTTTGGAGCGAGCGGCTACTGCATAGACCCGGACTTAATACTCCAGCTGTAGATCGTGATCTTCATGTCTGATCGGCGGCTTGCCGGTGGTAATGGCTGGTTCTGGATCGGGCCTGGTGGCGGCGCCGCCAG
>NZ_JNZP01000014.1 GCF_000725545.1 Streptomyces exfoliatus
GGCCCGAGCAAATGACCCGCGAGACGCCCATCCCAGCATGAGGCCGCTCAACGCGCGGCGGCCGCACCGCGATCAAGATCACGATCTACAGCTGGAGTACTAAGGCAACACCAGTCATCAAATTTCTTCTTCCGCGATTAAGAATTCCACCGTATCCGCCGTCGTGAGCCGTGTTCCACGCGCAGCCTAATACATGGGTCGCGGATGAATTGAGACGTAGATCAAGGTTTGGGTGTGACGGAGCACGGGTATTGTGGAATCCTCGGGGAGTACTTTTTGGCCAAGATCGGCCCGGCGTTCAACTGGTCGTCACTCTCGCGCAATTCCGGCTGCAAACCGTCCAGGGGAAACGCCGACGAGCCGGCGCACGCGCACCGGCTCGTCGGCCCTCCGGAAAACCGGGTCAGTAATCGGTTTTCTCGCCTCTCATTCCGCGGCCCGTGCCACGTGCTCGGCCACGACGGAGACGTGCGGCTCCTCCAGGAGCACGAGGTGGTCGCCGGGCACGTCGACCACCTCGACCCGGCCGGTGGTCAGTTCCCGCCAGCCGTTCGTCGGGTCCTCGTGCAGGCTGTCGGCCGCACCGTGCATCGGTTCGAGCACCCTGGGCAGGGGAGCGGTCGCCCGCAGCAGTACGAGATCCTCGTCGGCCGGCTCCGGCCGGTAGGTGAGCAGCGCGTGCCAGTGCGCCCTGAACATCGCGAAGAGACGGCGCACCGAACTGTGCGAACCCTCCGCCGGCAGGATGCCCGCGGCCGTGGCCCGCTCCACGACGAAGTCGAACTTGCCCTCCGCGTCGAGCCCTTCGGGGATGGCCTCCAGCGGCGCCTCGCCCCCGCGCTCCATCCACAGCAGCTCCCAGAAGAACCATTCGAGCAGTGAGTCGTCGGCGATGTCCGGCCGTTCCCCCGGGGCGAGGGCGATCGGGTCGATGAGGATCAGGGAGGCGACGTCCTCCGGGTGGGTACGGCGCAGCTGCCGGGCCATCTCGAAGGCGATGAACCCGCCGAACGACCAGCCGCCGATGACGTACGGGCCTTCGGGCCGCACCCGGCGGACGGCCTCCAGGTAGCGGGCGGCGATCTCCGGTACGGAGTCGGACGGTTCGACACCCGGGTGGGTGCCGGCGGCCTGCAGCGCGTACACCGGCCGGTCCTCCGGCAGGTGCTCGGCGAGGCGCAGGTAGCAGAGCACGTTGCCGCCCAGCGGATGGACCAGGAACATCGGCGGGCGGCTGCCCGTCGTCCGGATCGGGACGACCGGATCGTAGGCCGCCTGTGCCTCCCGCTCCCGCAGCCGCTCGGAGAGGCCCGCGACGGTGGGGGTGCCGATGAGGGACGACAGCGGGACGTTGACGCCGAAGAGCTTCTCGATCGTCACCACGAGCCGCATCGCGGTCAGCGAGGTGCCGCCGAGCGCGAAGAAGTCGTCGTGCACGCCGACGTCCGGTACGTGCAGGAGCTCGGCGAACACCCCGGCCAGGGCGCGTTCCTGGGCGTCGCGCGGCGCCACCCGGCCCTCGCTCACCCGGGCGACCAGGGCCGTGCGGCGCAGCTGCGCGTCGTCCCGCTTCCCGCTCGGGGTCAGCGGCAGCGCGGGCAGCCACGCGAAGTGCGAGGGCACCATGTAGTCGGGCAGGAGCCCGCGCAGCCGCGCCCTGAGGTCCTCGACCGGTGCCGCGCCCTCCTCGCCGACGAGGAAGGCCGCGAGGAAGGCGTCGGCGCCGTCACGGTGGCGGGCCACGACCGCGACCTCGCGGACGCCGGGGTACTCGTCGGCCAGTTTGGTCAACGCCAGCTCCACCTCGGCGAGTTCGACGCGGAAGCCGCGTACCTTCACCTGGGAGTCCTCCCGGCCCAGCCAGACGAGGTCGCCGCTCGGCAGGAGGCGGGCCAGGTCGCCGGTGCGGTACAGGCGCTCGCCCGGCTCCCCGTAGGGGTGGGGCACGAAGCGCTCGTCGGTGAGATCGGGGCGCCCCAGGTAGCCCTGTGCCAGGCAGACCCCGCCGATGTGGATGACGCCCTTCGCGCCGGGCGGCACGGGCCGCATGCCGGCGTCGAGCACGTACAGGTCGATGCCGTCCAGAGGCCTGCCGATCGGCGGCAGCGCGGGGAACTCCGCCGGGTCGCCGGTCATCGTGAAGGCGGTGAGGAGATGGGTCTCGGTGGGGCCGTACTGGTTCTCGAGGACCGTTCCCGGCACCGCGGCGCAGAAGCGGCGGATCTCGTCGGTGACGCGCAGTTGCTCGCCGGAGGAGACGATCACGCGCAACGCGGCGGGGCGGATGCCGAGTGCCTCGGACGCCTCCGCGAGCTGCTGGAGGGCGACGTAGGGCAGGAACACCCGCTCGACCGCCTCCCGTTCGAGGAGCCGGAGGAGCGCCGGCATGTCCCGCCGCTCCTCCTCGCGGACGAGCTGGAGCGTGCCGCCGCCGCACAGCGTCGAGTAGATCTCCTGGAAGGAGACGTCGAAGCTCAGCGGCGCGAACTGCAGCGTCCTGCCGCCTGCTGCCCCGCTCGCCGCCGGGATCTGCCACTCCATGTAGGAGGCGAGCGTCCGGTGCGGCAGCATGACGCCCTTCGGCTCGCCCGTCGACCCGGACGTGAACAGGATGTACGCGGTCGTCTCCCCGGTGACCTCGGGCAGCGCCACCGGCTCCAGGCCGTCGTCCGCCGCGAGCGCCTCGTCGAGCGGGAGCACCTCGGCCGCGGGGAAGAGGGCGGCGTGGCGCTCGGGAGCGAGGACCCGGAAGGGATCCGAGCGATCGACCATCAGCGCGAGCCGATCCGCCGGGTACGTCACGTCCAGGGGGACGCAGGCCGCGCCGGCCCTGGCGATGCCGAGCACCGCGGCGACGACCTCCGGTGAGCGGTCCATCGCCAGGCCGATGCGGGCACCGGCGCCCGCGCCCAGGCGCACGAGCCGGCGGGCCACCCGTCCGGCGGCCTCGTCGAGGCGCCGGTACGTCCACCGCTGGTCCTCGAAGGCCACGGCGATCGCGTCCGGCGTCGCGGCGGCCCGCTCCGCGAAGCGGTCGGTGACCAGGGCGGGCAGTTCGGTGCGGGGCGAGGGCGCGACGGCCGGGGCGAGGAAGCCGAAGCCGACGGTCTCGTCCGGCCGCTCGACGATCCGGCGCAGCAGCTCCAGGTACACATGGCCGAACCGCTCGGCCTGGGCCCGGGTGAAGACCCGGCCGTCGTGGTCCATGCGCAGCCAGATCCGCTGGTCGGCGGGGTCGACGACCGCGTTGACCAGGAGCTTGAAGTTCGTCTCCTCGTAGGTGCGGAAGTCCGTCAGCTCCACGCCGGTCTGGCGCAGCAGTTCGCCGAGGACCCGCGGGTCGACGTAGTTGAAGGCCGACTCGATCACGGTGTCGCCGCCCAGGTCCTCCTGGACGGCGCTGAGGGGGTAGTGGCGGTGGGGGTGCGCCTCCTGCTCCTGCAGATGGGCCTCGCGCACCACGTCCAGCCAGCTGCGGGCGCCGGGACCGATGCGGATCGGCGTGGTACCGAGGAACAGGCCGGCGATCCGCTCGGCCCCGTCGAGCTCGGGCCGACCGTGCATGACGAGGCCGGTGACCACGTCGTCCGTGCCGCCGAACAGCCGCAGCAGCAGACAATGCGCCGCGAACAGAACGGACTTGACGGGAACGGACCGCTCCCGGGTGAAGCGGCGCAGCGCCTCGCCGAGACCGTCGGGCAACTCCACCCGGTGCGCGAAGACGCCCTCGGACCCCGGTGCCCCGTACGGACGGAAGCCGTCGAGCTGTACGGGCTCCGCCCCGGCGAGCTTGTGGCGCCAGAAGCTCCGGGCGGCCTCCGAGGCCAGGGCACGCCGCTCGTCGAGCACGTAGTGCGCGGCGGAGGGCAGCGGGCCGTCCGCGACGGGCTCCACGTCCTGCCCGGCCTCGTGCAGATAGTCCTGGAGCAGCTCGCGGACCAGGGTCGCCACGCTCCAGCCGTCGAGGATGGCATGGTGGAAGCTGAGGACGAGCTCCACCGAGTCCCGCAGGGCGTGGGCCCGGAAGAGGTAGAGCGGCGGGCGGTCGAAGTCGTACGCGTGGTGCCGGCGTTCCTCGATGTGGGCGCGGACGGCGGCCTCGGCCTCCTCGGCGCCCGCCTCGCGCAGGTCGACCGCCTCGAACCCGCCGTCGACCCGGGGGTGGACGGTCTGCAGGGGTTCGGAGAAGCCGGCGAGGGAGAAGCCGGAGCGCAGCACCGGGTGACGGGCGACGAGCCTGCCGAAGGCCGTGCGCAGCGCCTCCTCGTGCCACGGGAGACGCAGCGAGTAGCGGAAGACGTCGTGGTAGACGGCAGAGTTCTCGTGCTCGCGGCTGTGGTAGAGCAGGCCGAGCTGGAGACGGGTGGCCGGATAGGCGTCGGCCAGGCCCGCCACGCGGGCCCGGTCCACGGTCGACACCAGGGCGAACGGTTCGAGAAACGCCGTGCTCCCCGGGGCGGCCGAGGTGCGCACGCGTCCGGCGAGCCCCGCCACCGTGGGGTTGAGCACCAGGTCGGCCAGGGTGAAGTGGACGCCCCGCCGCTCGGCCAGGGCGCGGATCCGCAGCATGAGGATGGAGTCGCCGCCCAGGGCGTAGTAGTTCTGGTGCACCCCCACCCGCTCCACGCCCAGTACCTCGGACCATACGGCGGCGAGCGCGGCCTCGACCTCGTCGCGCGGTGCCTCGTCGCCGGCCGCGGCGAGCGTGGGCGCCGGGAGCCGGCGGTGGTCGGTCTTGCCGTTCGGGGTGAGCGGGATCGCGTCGAGCCGCGTGAAGTGGGCGGGGATCATGTACCCGGGCAGGGCGGCGGCGAGGTGGCCGCGCAGCACCGCCGCGTCCAGGTCCTCGTCGGCGGTGTAGTACCCGACGAGGTACGTGCCGCGGTCGGCCGACCGGTGGCCGGTGACGGCCGCCGCCCGCACGCCGGGGCAGGTCGCCAGGCGGTCCCGCACCTCGCCCGGTTCGACGCGGTTGCCGCGGATCTTGACCTGTCCGTCGATCCGGCCCAGGTACTCGATGTCCCCGCTCGCCAGGCGGCGTACGAGGTCGCCCGAGCGGTACATGCGGCCGCCGGGCACGAACGGGTCGTCGGCGAACCTCTCCCGGGTCAGCTCCGGCCGGTCCAGGTAGCCCCGGGCCACGCCGACACCCGCGATGCACAGCTCGCCGGGCGCGCCGACCGGCTGCGGGCCGCCGTCCTGGTCGAGCACGTACAGGCGGGTGTTGTCGATGGGCCGGCCGATCGGCACACGGCCCACCGGCCGCGCGGGGTCGGCGGGGCAGTCGAAGTACGAGACGTCGACGGTCGCCTCGGTCGGCCCGTACAGGTTGACGAGCCGGGGCGCCGCCTCCCCGGCGAAGAGCCGGTTGAAGCGGTCCACCAGGGCGGGCGGCAGCGCCTCGCCGCTGCAGAAGACGTGGTGCAGCGACCTGGTGTCGTCGAGCAGCCCGGGGGAGTCCTCCAGGAGGTCGAGGAAGGTGGCGAACATCGAGGGGACGAAGTGGACGACGCCGACCCGGCGGCGGGCGATAGTGCGCAGGATCTCCCGCGGGTCCTTCTCGCCGCCCGGCGGCAGCAGGGCGAGGGAGGCGCCCTCGACGGCCCACCAGAACAGCTCCCACACCGAGACGTCGAAGGAGACCGGCGTCTTCTGCAGCAGGACGTCGCCCTCGCCGACGGGGTAGCGGCGCTGCATCCAGGCCAGCCGGTTGATCACCGAGCGGTGCTCGACGACCACGCCTTTGGGCTTGCCCGTGGAGCCCGAGGTGTAGATGACGTAGGCCGGGTCGCGCGGGCCGGCGACCGGCTCCAGGGGTGCGTCGGAGGCCCGCGGGAGGTCGTCGACGTCGAGGACGGGCACCTCGCCGCCCAGCACCGTGCCACCCGCCCTGCTGCCGCCCGCCACCAGGACCGCCTTGGCGCCCGAGTCCTCGATGAGGAGGCGGATCCGCTCCGCCGGATGATCAGGCGCCACCGGCGTGTAGGCGGCCCCCGCCTTCAGTACGCCGAGAATGGCGGCCGGCAGGGACAGGCAGCGCTCCATCAGCACCGCCACCCGGTCACCGGGCCCCACGCCCCCGTCCCGCAGCACCCGCGCGACGTGGTCGGCGCGCTCGTCGAGCCCGGCGAAGGTGAGCGACCGCCCGGTGGCGTCGTCGACGACGGCGGTGCGGTCCGGCGTACGGGCGGCCTGCTCCCCGAACAGCCCGTGGAGCGTCCGGTCCGCCGCGTAGTCCACGGCCGTGTCGTTGCAGCCGGCCACGAGCGCCGCCCGCTCGTCGGCGTCCAGCATGGAGATCTCGGCGAGCGGCCGGTCAGGGGCGTCCAGGGTGCGCTCGATGACGGCCTTCAGATGCCGGCCCACCGCCTCGACGGGGAAGTCCTCGTCGAAGACGTCGCAGCCGTAGTCCACGTCGACGAGGAGGTCGCCGACCTCGTCGAGTTCGTTGACGACGACCGCCAGGGCGTCCGTGTCGTGGGCGCGGGCCTGCACCACGGTCCCGTAGGAGAGGCCGGGGATCTCCTGCTGCCGCGGCCAGCGCAGATGGGCGATGGTCACGTCGAACAGGCGGCGCGGCCCGTCACTGCTGTGCAGGGGCAGGTCCCGCAACACGTCGCCCAGGGCGAGCCGCTCGTGCGGCTTGAGGGCGCGGGTGGCGTTGCGGATCTCCGCCACGAGTTCGCCCATGGTCCTGGTGCCCGTCGGACGGGTCACCAGCGGAAGGGTGTTGGCGAAGTGGCCGACCGTACGGCGCTGTTCGTCGGTGGGCCGGTTGAGCAGCGGGACGCCGAGCACCACCTCCTCGGTGCGCAGCACGCGGGAGAGGTAGACGGAGAAGGCGGCGGAGACGAAGGCGAAGACCGAATCACCGCGCTCGCGGACGCGGTTCACCAGGGGCCGTTCGATGACGAAGCTGTGGCGGGCGCTGCGCCGTGCGCCGCTGGCCTCCTTCCGGGGGAAGAACTCGGGGACGACGTCCGCCATGGACTCCCGGAAGAAGTCCCGGTCCGCCCGGTGCTCCCGCGAGGCCCGGTAGTCCTCCTCGGCGCGCACGAAATCGACGTACTGAGGGGCTTCGTCGGTGAGCGGGGCACCGGTGCGCAGCACGTGCGCGTAGTCGGCGCGGACCCGCGTCATGAACAGGTTGAGGCCCCAGGCGTCGGCGACGATGTGGTGGGCCTTGACGTGGGCGTGGACGACGGAACCGGACTCCACGAGGAGGGTCAGCTCGGACGTCCGGCCGCCGCGCAGGTCGAAGGGCCGGTCGAAGGACTCGCGTATCCAGCGACGGCAGGCGGCCGCCGGGTCGGCCTCGGAGCTGAGGTCGACGGTACGGACCTCCGGCACGTCGGCGAGCCACTGGTGGGGCGTGCCCTCCACCTCGCCGAAACGGAGCCGGAACGCGTCGGCGGCCACGGCCGCCCGGTGCAGGCATTCCGCCAGGACGCCGAGGTCGACGGGGCCGCGGAAGCTGTCGTAGATCTGGCAGTTGAACTGAGGGTTTTCCGGAAAGTTCGAGTTGGCCGCCCAGACGTCACGCTGATAGGCCGTCAGCGGAGTACGCGCAATGGCATTCACAAGCTTGGTCCCCTCGCACCAGTCTGCTGATCCGCGCCCGATACTGCCCGGGCGTGCGGAACGCATCCTGAACGCGGGGATCCTGGTAGTCGCAGTACTCGGCTGAACCGCATTTCCGAGGAATGGTTTTCGGTCTTGTCATCGAACGGTTCCGGTTCTTCTCCGGCGCTCCGGCGGCCCGATCGAGGGAAAACGGAGACGAACACCGCATGATTCGCGCCACCGACGTGGAAGCTCACCGCCCGCGGGCCCTTGTGTGATCACGGGAGTGTGTTGTTGCCTCTGGTGCATCGACACCCGCTCAGGTTCGTCAGGCGGGCGGCATGTGGCCGGAAGGCGAGATGCCGGCGATCTTCCGTACGACGATCTTCCGTATCGTGAAGGGATCACCATGACCGAACCTTCGGCGGCCGCCACGGACGAACTGTGGAAACTGGTGTACACCAGCTTCCGGTTCCCGTTCCTGCACGCGGCACAGCGCCTGGAATTGTTCACCCTGCTCAAGGAGCGGCCGGGCAGCACCATCGACGAGATATCCGGCGCGTTAGGACTGGAAAAGCGCGCGGGTCACGTACTGCTGCTCGGCTGTACCGCGTTCGAGCTCGTACGCAAGGACGGCGAGGGATATCACAACACCCCCGCGACCGATCTGCTGGCGGGCGATCCGGGCGCGTTCATGCCCGTCATCATTCGCTACACCCACGAGATGTTGTACCGGCCGATGGGCTGGCTCTACGAATCGCTGGTGAACAACGAGAACCTGGGGCTGCATCGCGAGCTGCTCGCCGGATCCTCGGCGACCACGCTGTACGAACTCCTCGCCGAGGACGAGAACCTCGAGAAGGTCTTCACGGCCATGATGGAGCACCAGAGCCGTTCGGTGGTCGAGGACTTCGTCAACGCCGTCGACTTCTCGTCCTACCGTCGCGTACTGGACGTCGGCGGTGGCACCGGAACCAACGCCATCAGTTTCGCCCAGCGATGGCCGGACCTCCAGGCGACCATCCTGGAACTGCCGAACGTGGCGAAGATGGCGAACGACCGGATCGCCGAGGTCGGTCTTTCCGAGCGGGTGCGCGCGATCGGAACCGACATCATGCAGGACGAGTTCCCCACCTCGTCCCACGACTGCGTCGTGTATTCCCGTTTCCTCGAGATCTGGTCCCCCGAACAGGTCCGCAACCTCTTCGAGAAGACCTACCGCGCGCTGGAACCCGGCGGCCACCTGGTGATCGTCGCCTGCGCCCAGGACGACGACGAGACCGGCCCCGCCCACGCCGCCTTCATGTCGGCGTACGTCCACACGATCGCGTCGCCCGAGGGCCGCGTCTACACGCCGCGGGAATTCGAGCAGTGGTACACCGAGGCGGGCTTCGAACCACTGGACCGCCAGTATCCCGGCCGGTTCGACGTCATCCTCCGCGCCCGCAAGCCGAAGGCCGACTGACTCGGCCCGCACGCCCCCGCACGGCACGTCGTCGCCCAGAGAGTCGCAGAAGCGCTGGCCGGCCGCCTCGACCGGCGGCCGGCCGATAGGAGCGGGAAATGACGCAGCACTCCACACGCAAGGCTCTCGTCGTCGGGGCGGGGATCGGCGGGCTCGCGGCCGCGGCCACGCTGCGCCGGGCCGGCGTCGAGGTCCGGATCTTCGAGCGGGCTCCCGAGCTGCGTCCGGGGACGACGGCGGTCTCCCTGATGTCCAACGCGATCCTCGCGCTGCGCACGCGGGGCATCGACATCGCCCCGAGTCTCGACAAGCGCGCCGAGGTCTTCGACGAGCTGAAGTTCCTCACCCGGCGCGGCGGGCTGATCAGGGCGCTCCCGTTCCGTGAACTCGCGGACCGGCTCGGCGCGTCCAACTACGCCGTCCACCGGGCCGATCTCCAGCAGGCGCTGCTCGACGCGCTCGGAGACGACCTGACCATCGAACTGGGCGCGGCCGCCACGGGGTTCGTCAGCGGCGACGACGGCGTCGAGGTGACGTTCGAGGACGGGCGGAAGGCCTCGGGTGACGTCCTGATCGGCGCGGACGGCTTCAACTCGGCGATCCGCAGGCAGGTGGCGGGCGCCGACGAGCCGCGGCCCGGCAACTACGAGTGCTGGCTGGCGACCGTGCCCTTCCGCCATCCACGGCTGACCAAGGGGTACGCCGCGCACTACTGGGGGCGGGGCCAGCGCTTCGGCCTCGCCGACATCGGCCACGGCCGCGCGTACTGGTGGGGGACGAAGAACGTCCCGGCCGGTGCGGCCGGTGCGTCCGGGACTTCCGGTGTGTCCGGGGCTTCCGGCGGCGGGCGTTCCGGCAAGGCGGAGATCGCCCGCCATTTCGCCGGCTGGGCCGACGAGATCCAGGAGGTGATCCGGGCCACCCCCGAGGAGACGATCGTCCGCATCACCGCCCAGGACCGCCCCTTCCTCCAGCGCTGGGGCACCGGACGCATGACCCTCCTCGGGGACGCGGCGCACCCGATGCTCGTGAGCCTCGGCCAGGGCGCGGCGCTCGCCATCGAGGACGCCGTCGTCCTCGCCGCGCACGTCGAGCAGGCGAAGGACCCGGCCTCGGCCCTGCGCGGCTACGAGGACGAGCGCAGGCCGAGGACCGAGGCACTGGTCGCCGCGGCCCGCGCGCTCAGCGAGACGGAGCAGCTGGAGGGCCTGGTCCCCGCCACGATGCGCGACCTCTACTTCCGGTTCGCGCCCCTGTCCAAGTTCACCAGCCAGAACGAAGCCGTCCTCACCTGGCCCCCGTTGGGGTGACCCCGCGCCCGACCGGACCGCCAGCCGTTTCCGTCGCTCGCCCTCAACGAGTGAGCGGGCGGCGGAGCCGCGACGCGCACGGCGGGTGTCAGTCGATGCTCGCCTTGGCCTCGGGGGCGACCGGCGGGACGTCGGGGTACGGCCGGGGGTAGGGGGCGCCGACGGCGAAGCGGGAGGCGAGGGCGTCGGCGAAGGCCGCGGCGATGCGCAGTTCACCGCGGGCGTTGGGGTGGGTGCCGTCCCACGTGTGCTCGGCGGCGACGAACTCCGCCGCCGTCTCGGCCACCACGACGGGGGAGGAGGGACTGTCGAGGTCCTTGGCGACGGCCCGGATCCGGTCGTTGGTGGCCGCGACCCTGGCACCGAAGTCCGCCTCGTCGACGGCCTTCTGGCACTGCAGGAGGGTGCCGAGCACGAACCGCAGGTCCGGGCGGGCCCGTCGGGAGTTGGCGATGAACTCGCGGAGGTTCGCCTCGAACACGGGCGGCTCGACGCCGTACCAGAACAGGTCGTTGATGCCGAGGAGCACCAGCAGGTAGTCGGGCCGGTGCTCCCGCACCTTGGCCTCGATCTCGTCCTTCTCGGAGAGATAGGGGCGACCCCACTGGGCGTCGTGGTCGGGATCGAACTCCGGGTCGGCGTACGTGAGGTCGCCGTCGCCTTCCTCGGCGGTGCGGATGTTGTCGAGCGTGTTCTTCGGTCCGACGAGGTCGAGGCTCACCTCGTGCTCGCGCAGGTGCTTCCAGAAGCGGTAGCGCCACGTCCAGTCACCGCTGCTGCCGTGGCTGATCGAATCGCCGACGATCATGATGTTGATCATGTCGGGGGTGCGGGCGGGGTCTGCGAGGGACATGCTGTTCTCCCTTGTCGTCACCTGCGGGGTCACCCGGGACCAGCCCCCTGTCGCGCCGTAGCTTCGCAGGACGCGAGCGGGCGCCCCGCCGATGAGGCAGTGGCCGGGGAACTCGCCCCGCACGATCGAGCCCGCGGCCACCGCGACGTTCCGCCCGAGGCGGGTCCCGGGAAGCACGACGGTTCCGGCGCCGATCCAGCAGCCGTCACCGATCACCACCGGGCGGTTCAGGGGCGGCTGGACGCCGATGGGCAGGTCGGGGTCGGTGTAGCCGTGGTTCTGGTCGGTGATGTACGCGTACGGGGCGATGAAGACGTCGTCGCCGATCGTGACGGACTCATGGGCGACGACGTGGCTGCCCCTTCCGATCAGGCAGCGCGCGCCGATCCGGAGGACGGGGTCGGGGCCCAGGTGCAGGCCGGGCAGCAGACCGGCGCTGAGGCTGACATGGCTCCCGACCAGGGTGTCGTCACCGATCTCCATCCACGGCTCCCCGTAGAGGGAGGCCACCGGGAAGCCGATGGACACACCGCGTCCCAGGCGCCGGAAGCGGCGGCCACCCGGATCCTCGGAGGTGAGCCGCCCGGTCCGCTCGGCCCAGGCCCACACGTCACGGACCAGGGAAGCCCGGAGCCGGCGCACCCGAAGGCTGAGACGGCCCTTCACGAGGCCGGCGGCTGGCTGCTGCATGTCCGTCACCCTACGAAGGACACTCCCGGCGGGCTCCCCGGCGGAGCCGCCCGGGTGACGCGAGACCCCCGTCCTCGCCTTTCAGCCGGTCCTGGGGCAGGGCGCTGCCGCCGGCACCGCCGTGTCCGGGCGGCCTTCGACGTCTGCCCGACGCCGGGTGCCGACCCCCGTGAAGGGCGTGCCAGTGCTGACCCGGGAGGAACGCGAGACCCTGCGCTCGTACGGGGAGCGGGCCGCCGAGGCCGGTGTCGGCCTGCGGTCCCTCGTGCGGGCCCACCTCGCCGCGACGCAGCGGGTGCGTCCCGGCCTGGCCGCCGACCGCCGCAGCGCATCTCCTGAGCGCCGTCGAGCAGGCGGTCGACGCGTTCGCCGGGGGCACATGAGCTGGCGCAGCGCCTGGCGGTACGTCAGGAGGAGATCGCGCGACGCGTGTTGATCGACGACCTGCTGTACGGGCGGAGCGATCTCGGGCGCCTCGCGGAGCGCGCCGAACGCTTCGGGCTGCTGCTGTCCCACGCGCATGCCGTGGCCGTCGCCCAGGGCCCGGAGCCGTACAGCGACGGCTACGCGGTCACCCGTACCGTCGAGTCCTCCCTCGTCGCCCGCTTCGGCGACCTGCTCACCACCAAGGACGGCCGGCTGATCTGCGTCGCGCCCGGACGAGCCCGACGTGCTCGCCCGCTTCGCCAAGCAGGCGTACGCCGCGACCGACGGCGGCCGGGTCGCCGTCGGCCGCGCGCACCAGGGCGCGGGCGGCGCCGTCCACTCCTACGGGGAGGCCCTCAATGCCCTCGACATTCGACACGGGCCGCGTCACCGCCCAGGCGGCCTGCCGCCGCAGCCTGCGGGCGCTGTCGATCGAGGCCCCGGGCTTCACCGAAGCGCTGGCGAGGATTCGGTCACGGATTCAAACAAGAGTGAACAGATAAGCGCAGCAGGCTTCTTGACCTGACGTCAGCAGGTTTCTACGCTCGCAGCCGTGGGAGCGTTCCCACACCCCTTGAGCACCCAGGCCCTGCGAGAAGCCGCGTCAGGGCACCCCCATGCCACGGAGGTCATCATGACCGACGCACACCGGAGCCACGGTTCGGCTCCGCGGCCCACCCCCAGGGCGGGGAGCCGGTCGAGGAACAGGCTGCTGCGCGGTGTGACCGCCGCCGCGCTCACCTTCTCCGCGCTCGCCGGACTGCCGCAGACCGCGCACGCGGCCACCGCACGCCAGGTGGAGCGACTCGACCGGGGCCTCACCAGCACGCACACCAGCGCCGGGAACCTGGTGTCGTGGCGCTGGCTCGCCACCGATCCGAACGACGTGGCGTTCAACGTCTACCGCGGCACCGCCAGGCTCAACTCCACACCCGTCACGGCCTCCACGAACTACTTCGACGCCGGAGCCCCCGACTCGGCCGACTACACGGTCCGAGCGGTGGTCAACGGCACGGAGCAGCCGTCCTCCGAGCACGCCCTCCAGTTCCGCCCCGGGTACCTCGACGTGCCGATCTCACCGCCCGCCGGCGGGACGACCCCGGACGGCGTGGCGTACACCTACGAGGCCAACGACGCCTCCGCCGGTGACCTCGACGGCGACGGCAGGCTCGACCTCGTCCTCAAGTGGCAGCCGACCAACGCCAAGGACAACTCGCAGTCCGGATACACCGGAAACACGATCGTCGACGGCATACGACTCGACGGCACCCGTCTGTGGCGCGTCGACCTCGGCCGTAACATCCGCTCCGGCGCGCACTACACGCAGTTCCAGGTGTACGACTACGACGGCGACGGCCGGGCCGAGGTCGCCATGAAGACCGCCGACGGCACCCGGGACGGTACGGGCACGGTCATCGGCAACTCATCGGCCGACCACCGCAACTCCAGCGGATACGTCCTGGCCGGCCCCGAATACCTGACGATGTTCAACGGCCAGACCGGCAAGGCCATGGGCACCGTCGACTACGTCCCCGCGCGCGGCACCGTCTCCTCCTGGGGCGACTCCTACGGCAACCGCGTCGACCGCTTCCTCGCCGGCACCGCCTACCTCGACGGCGCCCGCCCCTCCCTGATCATGGCCCGCGGCTACTACACCCGTACCGTCGTCGCCGCCTGGGACTGGCGGAACGGCCAGTTCACCCGTCGCTGGACCTTCGACACCAACTCCTCCACCAACACCGGCAAGGGCTACGACGGGCAGGGCAACCACAGTCTGTCGATCGCGGACGTCGACGCCGACGGCAGGGACGAGATCGTCTACGGCGCGATGACCGTCGACGACAACGGCGCCGGCCTCTGGACGAACCGGCTCGGCCACGGCGACGCGGGCCACGTCGGCGACCTCGACCCGTCCCGGGCGGGCCTGGAGTACTTCAAGGTCTCCGAGGACAAGTCCAAGCCCGGCTCCTGGCTGGCCGACGCGCGCACCGGACAGGTCCTGTGGCAGACCGCCTCGGGCGCCGACAACGGCCGGGGCGTCGCCGCCGACATCCACGCCGGCAGCCCGGGCGCCGAGGCGTGGTCCGCCTCCGACACCACCCTGCGCTCGGCGACCGGAGCATCCCTCGGCCGGGAACCGTCCAGCATCAACTTCCTGTCCTGGTGGGACGGCGACACCGTCCGCGAACTCCTCGACGGCACCCGCATCGACAAGTACGGCACCTCCGCCGACACCCGCCTGCTGACCGGCTCCGGCGTCTCCTCCAACAACACCACCAAGTCCACCCCCGCCCTGTCCGGCGACATCCTCGGCGACTGGCGCGAGGAAGTCGTGTGGCGGACCAGCGACAACCGCGCCCTGCGGATCTACTCGACGCCCCACCAGACGGACACCAGGATCACCACCCTGCTCCACGACACCCAGTACCGCACCGCCCTCGCCTGGCAGAACACCGCCTACAACCAGCCCCCGCACCCGAGCTTCTTCATCGGCGCGGGCATGCCCACCCCGCCGCGCCCGACCGTCCACACACCCTGAACGACGACGAGGAGATTCAGAGTTCTCCGGCTGCGACTTCCTCACCCCGAGCCCGGGGATCAAGATCCCCGCAAGCTGTCCGACATCGGGCCGCCGCCGACGGCACCGTCTGGGGCGTCAACCGCGCCGGCGGCATCACCGCTACACCGGCGACCGGCAGGACCGACCGAGTCGGCAACGTGACGCGGGCCCCCGGCTGTTGTACAGGCCGGGGGCTTTCCGGCCCTCGTCGGACGGCCGGCCGCGCCGGCTAAGCCGCCAGGAATTCGAGCGCCCGCGCGACGAACCTGTCGTGGTACTGGAAGATCCCGCCGTGCCCGGCGTCGGGGTAGAGGGGTTCGAGCTCGCCCCGGGGCAGCCGGGCCGCCAGGTCCAGGGTGTTCTCGCTCGGGACCATCCGGTCGCTCTCGCCGTTGGCCACCAGAACCGGTTGGTGGATGCGCGACAGATCGGCCGGTGCCTGGAGCCCCCACCGGTGGATGGCCTTGAGCTGGGCGCGGAACGAGGAGATCGAGATGGCCTTGTCGCGGTCGTCCGTACGCTCCTTCAGCCGGTCGAGGAAGGCGTGGGCCGCCCGGCGACCCACAGCGGTGTCGGGGAAGAACAGGTACTGCTTCGGGTCGTTGCGGGTCACGACGCCTCTGAGGATGTCCTTGACGGTGATCCGGGTGACCTTGTCGATGCCGGGGCCTCCCGCCGGGCCCGTGCCCGCGAGGATGACCTTGCGTACGAGCTGGGGTTCCCGCGCCGCGATGACCTGGGCGATGAAGCCGCCCATCGACAGGCCGAGCAGGTCGACCCGGTCGAACCCGAGGGCCCGGACGAACAGCACGGTGTCGCGGGCCATCGCCTCGATGGTGTCGGGCGTGGAGCCGCCGGACGCGCCGACGCCTCGGTTGTCGTAGGTGATCACCCGGCGGCGGGCGGCGAGTCCGTCGACGACGCGGGGGTCCCAGTTGTCCAGGACCGCGGACAGGTGGTTGAGGAGGATCAGTGGCACGCCGTCGGCCGGGCCGAGCTCCCGGTAGACGAAGTCCACACCGCGCACGGACACGGAACGGGTCGGCGTCCTCGCGTACGACGTCGGGGTGGGTGTGGGGGAACTGGACGCTGCGCTCATGACCGGGTCCTAGGGGAGTGCGGGGGTGGGGAGAGCGGGGATGTGCGGGGCCGGCGCTTCTCGTTGTCGTCCGGGGCCAGTGCCGGCGTTCGTTCCCGCCCTCACGTCATCGCGACGACGACCTTGCCGGCCTTGGCCCGTCCCTTTTCGACGTACTCCATGGCCTGGAGGGTCTCGTCGAACGGGAAGACGCTGTCGACGACGGGGCGGATCTTTCCGGCGTCGATGAGGGGGGTGAGTTCGCGCAGCTGGTCGCCACTGGCCTTCATGAACAGGAAGGAGTACGTGACACCGAGACGCTTGGCCTGGCGCCGGGTCTTGGCGCTGAGCGCGGCGATGCCCAGGCGGAGCACCAGGTTCGAGCCGAGTTCGCGGGCGGTGGCC
Source organism: Streptomyces exfoliatus (assembly GCF_000725545.1). Lineage (GTDB taxonomy): Bacteria > Actinomycetota > Actinomycetes > Streptomycetales > Streptomycetaceae > Streptomyces > Streptomyces exfoliatus. The sequence continues at coordinate 16,351 of NZ_JNZP01000014.1, forward strand.
GGGTCGGGCGGGCCCGCGACGGAGATGGCCAGGCCGCCGGGCTTGAGGACGCGCAGGGACTTGGCGAGGTTCTCGCCGCCGAGGGAGTCCAGGACGACGTCGTAGCCGGTGAGGAGTTCGGAGAAGTCCTGGGTGCGGTAGTCGATGACCTCGTCCGCGCCGAGGTCCTTGACCAGGCCGACCTTGGCGGTGCTCGCGGTGGCGGCCACGTGCGCGCCCAGTGCCTTGGCCAGTTGGATGGTGATGGATCCCAGGCCGCCGGCGCCCGCGTGGATGAGGACCTTCTGGCCCGGCTGGACGTTAGCCCGCTCGACCAGGGCCTGCCAGGCGGTCAGCGCGACCAGGGGGAGGGAGGCGGCCTCGGTCATGGTGAGCGTGGCGGGCTTGGGCGCCAGGTCGTCCTGGTGGACGGCGAGGAGTTCGGCGAAGGTGCCGATGCGGTCCTTGTCGGGCCGCGCGTAGACCTCGTCGCCCACCGCGAAGCGGGTGACGGACGATCCGACGCGGACGACGGTTCCGGCGAGGTCGTTGCCCAGGACGAGCGGGAGACGGTAGGGCAGGATCGACTTGAGGTCCCCGTCGCGGATCTTCATGTCCAGCGGGTTGACACTCGCCGCGTCGATCCTGACCAGGACGTCGTTGGCGCCCACCTGGGGGTCGGGTATCTCGGCGGCGCGCATCCCGGCCGCAGCACCGTACTTCTCGACCATGAAGGCCTTCATCGTCATCTCCGTTCCGTTTCCCGTCCGTGGGAGGGGGGCTTCGTTCGTCCCGGGCTTCTCCCAGTACGAGACAGTTTGTGTCGTTTTCTATGGTGTGGCGCGGTGGCACCGCTCACTCGGCCGCGTCCGTCCTCAGGGCCGGGGAGCCTCAGGCGGCGCTCGGCTGCGGCGTGGCGGCCAGGCTCTGCTTGACGAACCGGCTGGTCTCGTCGGCGAGGATCTCGGGCAGGCCCGTCTCGATGCCGTGGAGGGCCTGGGCCGCGACGTCGGAGGCGGCGATCTTCTGGTCGGCGGGGATCTCGGCGGCCATGTCGGTGTCCATGTAGCCGACGTGCAGCGCCGAGACGGCGATGCCGCGAGGCGCCAGCTCGTCGCGGGTCGCACCGGTCAGCGCCCAGGCGGCGGCCTTGGACGCGGCGTAGGAGCCGAGGCCGGCCGGGTGGAACCAGGACAGGGCGGACAGGACGTTGAGCACGGCGCCGCCGCCGTTGCCCTCGATGACGGGGGCGAAGGCGCGGGTCGCGGCGAGCGGGCCGAAGAAGTTGGTCTCCATCTCCCGGCGCACCTCGTCGGTGTCGCTTCCGATCAGCGTCGCGCCGGTGGAGATGCCCGCGTTGTTGATCAGCAGGGTCGCGTCCGACGCGATGCGGGCGGCCTCGCGTATCGATGCCTCGTCCGTCACGTCGAGCCTCAGCGGGATCACGCCCGGCAGGTCGACCGTCTCGGGGCGGCGGGCCGCCGCGTACACCTTCGCGCCGCGCTCCACGAGCTGGGCCGCCAGGTGCCGTCCGAGGCCCCGGTTGGCGCCCGTGACGACCGCGACCGCGTTGTTCAGATCCATGCCTGCTCCTGATCTTCGGCGGGTGCCGTCGAGCTGCCCGCACGGTTTAGATTATGAAACCAATCTAAACACGGGTCTACGATAGATGCCAGTCGACATCCAAATTGGAGGGTGGTCATGGGGCGCGTATCGCAGGCGCAGGCGGAGGAGAACCGCAGGCGGGTGGTGGACACCGCCTCCCGGCTGTTCCGGGAGCAGGGCACTCAGGCGAGCGTCGCCGACCTGATGAAGGCGGCCGGCCTGACTCACGGCGCCTTCTACAAGCAGTTCGCCTCCAAGGAGGCGCTCGTCGACGAGGCCACCGCCCACGCGTTCGGCGAGTTCGCCAGGCGTCGGACCGCGGGGCTCGCGCAGGGCGACGGGCAGCGCGAGGCCGCCCAGCGGGCGCTGATCGACGCCTACCTCTCCGTCGAACACCGCGACGACCCGGCGGACGGCTGCCCGGTCGCCGCGCTCGCCACGGACATCGCGCGCGAAGGCGGAGGGCCGGAGGCCCGGCGTGTCTACGCCGAGGGTGTGGCCGACTTCGCCGACTTCCTCGGCGGTGACGACCAGGACGGCATCGTCCGCCTCTGCACCCTGTTCGGTGCGCTGGTCCTGTCCCGGGCGACCAAGGGCTCCCCGCTCTCTGAGGAGATCCTCGCCGCGGCGCGCGCGGCCATGACGGAAACCGCCTGATCAGCGCCGCGGCGCAGGCGCACAGCCGGTCGCACGGCCGGTCGCGCCCCCGGATCGCACACCCTCGCGGTCGACCGGGCGACCGGATGTGCCCGGGGATCGTACGGCCGACGTCGACGTCGACGCGGCGACAGCACGGCGATCCGCCCCTCCCGGATGTCGCGCCGGACAGCGCTGCCGCTCCAGGCGGAAGGCGCTTGAGGCGCGCGAGGCGTTTGTGAGCGGAAGGTCCGACGACCGTCAGCCCGCCCGTTCCACCGGGGTCGCCAGGACCAGGGGGATCTCCCGGGTCGTCGCGGTCCGGTAGTGCGCGTACGAGGGCATCGCGGCCACCACCGCCGGCCACAGGCGGGCCGACTCGGCCGCCGTGGCCGGCCGGGCCGTCGCGGTGAAGGTGGCCGCGCCGACCTGGAGGGTGACCTCCGGGCTGGCCAGCAGGTTCAGGTACCAGGCCGGGTGGCGGTCCGCGCCCCCGTTGGAGGCCGTCAGGACGTACGCGTCCCCGTCCCGGAGGTATGCCAGCGCCGTACGGCGCAGCAGGCCTGACCTGCGGCCCCTGGTGGTCAGGAGCAGGTCGGCCGTCCCGGGGCGGGGGTGGCCGCCGGTCTCCTCGAAGCGGCGGATGTGGTCGGCGATCCAAGGGGTCGGGTTGTCGTGGATCGCGTCCTTCATGCGGCGGACACTCCCGCGTGCGTCCTGTGCAGGGTCGGGGCTTCGGCCTCGTCCAGCAGCGCGCGGGCGAAGTCCCCGTGCGCGATCCGGCTGTCGGCGGCCGCCGGGGCGAGCACGTATCCGCCCGAGGGCTCGCCCTCGTGGTCGAAGTCGCCTGCCGGGCTCAGTACCGCCCAGTCCAGTGCCTCCGGCGCGCTCGCCCGCATCGCCGCGGTGCCGGCGCCGTGGCCGACGTAGAACTCCCGCCACTCCTGGGGATATCCGGGGGTGTCCATCAGCAGGTCCCCCGACGCGGTGGGCAGTACGGATGCCAGTCCCACGGACACCAGCCGCTTCACCCCGGCGGCCGGGAGTCCCTCCGCGAGGGCGCGGGCGACGGCGGGGAAGAACTCGCGAGGGGCTGCCCCGGGGTCGTACACGGCGACGATCGCCGCGTCGTGCCCGGCCGCGAGCCGCGCCACGGCCGCCGGATCGGTCACGTCGCCGTCGCTCCGCGCGGCCGTCGTGACCTCGTGGCCCCGCCGTCGGGCCTCCGCCACGGCCGCCCGGCCGACCCGGCCGCCGGCCCCGAAGACGATGATCCTGCTGCTCTTCGTTTCCATGGGCCGGAGCGTAGGCCGAGGGCTGGTTTCCGATCGGATACCGCCTTACGGTGTGGATCATGACGAATCCGCAGGCCGGACGGACCGCTCTGGATCCCGAGATGTTCGACCCCGTCTGTCCGTCCCCGCTGGTGCCGTTCCGCGTGGGCGACAAGTGGGCCGCGCTGATCCTGCGGTGCCTGCAGGACGGCCCGCGCCGCTTCTCGGAGCTCAAGGTCCCGCTGCGTGGCGTCACGGCGAAGTCGTTGACCCAGTCCCTGCGCAGGCTGGAGCGGGACGGTTTCGTCGTACGGGAGGAGTACGAGGGCGCGGAGCGTCGTGTCGAGTACGCCCTGACCCCGCTCGGTCTGGGCCTGCTGGGCCCGCTGGACGCCGCCTGCGAGTGGACGCGGGAGCACTGGGACGAGCTGATCGACGCGCGGGAGGCGGGCCTTTCGGGGGCCGCGGATCTTTGACCGATCCAGGGCGCCGGTCGGCGGCACCACCGGACTTCTCGCCCCCGGGCTCAGGCGAGTGCGGTGACCAGCAGGGTGAAGGCGGCGATGATGACGGCGACGCGGACGTAGTGGAAGCGGTCCCAGCGGTTCAGCTGCTCCTTCCAGTCCTCCGGCCGGTTCTCGGGGGTCCACGTCTTGTTCCGGTTGTTGATCGGGACGAGCAGCAGCAACGACATGACCACGCTGAGGATCAGCAGCGCGCCGGCGGTGACGAGGAGTTCCGCGCCGTCCTGGTCCCATCCGGCGACGGCCCAGATCGCGACGAGGACGAGCGAGCCGATGTACCAGAACGGCATGACGGCGCCGAGCATCCGGCCGCCGTGGCTGCGGGCGAGTTGGCTGCTGTCGTCGGGGAGGGCGCTGATGATCGGGTTGACGACGAAGGCGACGGAGAACTCCACCCCCACCATCAGGCCGACGATCACGGTGGTGACGATCTCAAGTGCGTCGAGCATGACGGCCACTCCTCGAATCTAGTGTTGCTAGATGATGGTGCAACGCTAGCCCTACTGCCGCTTGGTTGTCTAGCGGTGCTAGAATCGAATCATGTCGGTACAGGAACGCAAGGAGCGCGAAAGGGCTGTCCGCGAGCTGCTCATCGTGGCGACGGCCCGCGAACTCGCCGAGCAGCAGGGCTGGGACGCGGTCACCACCCGCCGGCTCGCCGAGCGCATCGAGTACAGCCAGCCCGTCCTCTACAGCCACTTCCGTGGCAAGCGCGAGATCATCGGCGCCGTCGCCCTGGAGGGCGCCGCCGAGTTGGCCGTGGCGCTACGGGCCGCGACCTCCGCCGCGGACGGCCCGCGAGCCCGGGTGACCGCCCTCGCCCGCGCCTACCTCGACTTCGCCGAGCACAACCCGGCGGTCTACGACGCCATGTTCCAGCTCGACGGCGGTCTGGCGTTCGCGGACGAGGACACTCCGAAGCCCCTGAAGGACGGCTTCGCCGCCCTCCTGGAGACACTCGCCGAGGTCGCGGGGGACGGAGTGGAACCGGGCCTGTTCACCGAGGTGTTCTGGGCAGCCCTGCACGGACTGGCGACCCTGACCCGGGCGGGACGGCTGCCCGTGGGAGACGCCGAGCGGAGAGCCGAGCTGCTGGTGGACCGCCTCGCCGTGATCTGACGCGCCGTCCCGGCGGGTGGCAGGGGTCTTCGGACTCGGCGCAGCCACCTGACGGGCGTACGGCGGACCGGGCGCGCGTTCCGGTCCGCCACATCTCACTCCGCGCCCCGGGGTTCCGGCGAGCTGTGCCGGCCGCGGGCGTAGAGGCGGCCCAGGGGCTCGGTGCTCAGGCCGTGCAGCACGATGCTGACCATGACGGTGATCACCATCACCCGCGAGATGAAGTCGCCCCCACCGGGGGCGGGCAGTTCGAGCGCGGCGAGCAGGCCGAAGACCACCGAGGTCACTCCTCTCGGCCCCATCCACCCGAGGAACAGGGCGTCGGGCAGGGGCAGGTCCGTCCCGATCAGGGCGAGCGTGACGGGCACCAGGCGCACCAGGGTGACGGCGAGCAGCGCGTAGAGGATGACGGAGAGGTGGAAGCCGTCCCAGAACTCGTCGTTGACCAACTGGCCGAAGAGGAACCAGAGGGCGAGTGTCAGCAACGTCACCAGGTCGTCGGTCATCGTGACGGTGCCCTGCGGGAGACGCCGCATCGCCGGAGCGATGCAGACACCGGCGACGAAGGAGGCGACGAAGCCGTTGCCGCCCATGGCCCCGGACAGCGAGTACGCGGCGACGGGCACGCTCAGCACCGCGAGCCGCGTCGCGACGGGCAGCGTCCAGCCTCCCTCCCAGGACCGGCGCAGCAGCCATCCGCTCACGTAGCCGACGAGTGATCCGGTTCCGACGGCCACGACCGCCGCTCCGACGGCGTGAAGGAGGGCGTCGGCGTAGTCCGCGCCGGCCGTGTGGGTCTCGGCGGCGGCGGCGAGGCAGAGCAGGAACAGCGGTGAGACGATGCCGTCGCTCAGGCCGCCCTCGACGACGAGTACGTCCCGGAGGCGCGCCGGGATGCGCTTGTCCTTCACGACGGCCGCGGTGGGCGCCAGGTCGAGGGGGACGACGACGGTCGCCAGGGCCGCCAGGACCCATCCGGGCTGGTCGGGGAAGAAGACGAGCGCGGTCAGGAAGGCGGCGCCCAGGGTCATCGGCAGCGCGGCCCCCAGCAGGCGGGCGATGACCCGCCTCTCGCGCCGGATGACTCCTGCCGGAACCTCGGTCGCGTCGACGAAGAGCAGCAGGGCGAGGACGACCTCCACGGCGTGCTCGAAACCGGCCATGTCGCCGAGGTCGAAGACGAGCGGTGGGTCGGAGCCACTGGTGAGGGCGATGCCCGCCCCCATCATGGCGACCGGTGCGGTGATGCTCCAGAGCGCGAGCCGTCGTGAGAGGACGCACCAGGTGAACAGGATGCCCGCGATGACGGTTACGGCAAGCAAGACCATCCGCGCTTTCGGAGGGGTTCCCGGAAAGACGCAGCGTAGGGCGAATGCCGCGCGGCTCGTGCGAGCACGCCGACGGCCGCGCGTCCGGTCCCCCGACGTCACCGAGGCGACGCGTCCACCTGGCGTACGCGCTGTCGACCTGGGAACGGCCGTGCTGCTCCTGCGTGCCGCGCCCCCGCCACTCCCGACGCACGGCGCGTGCGGCGGGGGGTGGCGGGGGCCGTGCGCGATCAGGCGCGCGTGTTGACGCTCACCGGCCACGATCCGGTGGGCGGCGTCCAGCCCTGAAGCGTGGCCGGGATGCCGACGCGGGTGTTGCAGTTGATGACCTGGAAGTGGAGGTGCGCGCCGCTCGCCGCCCCGGTGGCGCCCGACCAGCCGATGATCCGGCCCTGCGGGACCCAGTCGCCCGTGTTGTAGATCGCCCGGTTGAGGTGCGCGTAGTGGGTGCACTGGCCGTTCGAGTGGCGGATGATGACCTCGATCCCGTTCTGCCAGTACGGCGACCAGTCCGAGACGAGAACCGTGCCGCCCTGCGCGGCGGAGACCTCGTAGTTCGCGGGCAGTCCGAAGTCCCAGGCGTACTCGTTGTACGGGCCGGTGTGCGAGTACGTGCCCTCGGGGCCTTGGGTGACGAGGTAGGACTCACCTGCCGGGTAGGGGAGTTCGTAGTAGTAGTCGACGGCCGAGGCGGGAGGGGCCGCGATGAGGCCGATCCCCGCGACGGTGAGTGCCGAGCTCGCCATGGCGCCGAGTCTGAGGAGAAGTCGTCTCGCCTTGCGCACTGCACGCCTCCTGTGGAGAGTCTGCATCGGACGGGCAACGCTGGCATCAACTTTCCCGTGGGACAAGGCTCTTGAAAGAACTTGCAGAAAGTCGGTGAAGGCCGGCTCAGGAAAGTGGCGCGTGAACCGATCTCGGTCAGGCGGGAAGCGGAACGCCGTGGACCGCATCGATGGCACCGCCCGGTCCGTCCCAAGGGCGACCGTCAGGGGCGCGGTCCCGTCGGCGAGCGGGAGGGGCGATGGGAGGCGTCGACGAACACCCGCATACCGCGTAGACAGGCCGGACGAGGCCCCGGTCCTGGTCATCGGGCCGTCCCTCGGCACCACATGGCACAGGTCGTAGGACCCTTCCGCAGCAGTCCGCGCAGTCCGCGCAGTCCGCGCAGTCCGCGCAGTCCGCGCAGTCCGCGCAGAGCGAATACCGCACGGTGCGCGGCGCTCGGTCTGCCTCACTCCGCAGAGACTGTGACACCTCGTGACACGACGAAGCTGAGGGGCTGCTCTACCTGCTGATCATCGGCATCGTCCTGATCGCGGCGGGCACCGTCTACCACGGCATGCGTCTGCGCCATCCCGACGCCCCAGCCTGCGCTGATCCGTCAGGCTGGGCTGCCCCACGACCGCTTCCCAGGTGCGGGGACGCCTCCTGCCGCTGGATCGCCGGTCGGCCACGTGCAGAGAGGGCACGGTCACTCGAACGCCCGGGCGGCCTTGCCCCCCACCCGCCCCTGTCATGGCATGGAGTGAGGGCCGTGCGCCCGCCCCGGCGCCGGCCTCCACATGAGGAAGGGCGCCATGTACGTTCGTACGATCCACGCGATGGATGATCCGGTCACGCTCGCCGAGGCCGTCGACGGCCTCGGCACCGAAGGCCGCACGCTGCCGGCGGAGCAGCCCGGCTGCCGCGGCACGGGCTGTCCGCCGGCTCTCGACCGGATCGTGGCCGTCCCGGCCCCGGCCCCGGCCGCTCGGAGCTGACTCCGTCATGGATCTCGGCCACGAAGTGCCCGCGCTCGTACGCGAACTGGCCCGGCGGGCTGACCCGCAGCGTCTGCGACATGACGTGGAACACCTTGCCGACCGCCCGCGCAGCCGGATCCGTGCCCCCGAGGCCATGCTGCGCGCCGAGGCCCATGTGACGAGTGAACTGGCCGTTGCGGGCTGGTGGACGGAGCGGCAGCCGTTCGACGTACGGTGGCGCCTGGGCGGCACCGACCGTCAGACCAGTCGGGCGCTCGCGTTCCAACTCCGTCTGCACCGGCGGCTGACCGGCGCGAACCTCCTGGCCGGGCTGCCGGGAGGCGACGCCCGCCCCACGGTGGTCGTCGGAGCGCACCTGGACACCGTCGCCGACAGCCCCGGAGCCGACGACAACGCCTCCGGAGTCGCCGCGCTGCTGGAGATCGCGCGGCTCCTCGGCGGGCTGCCGCGACCGCCCGCGGTGACCCTCATGGTCTTCGACATGGAGGAACTGGGGATGATCGGTTCACGGGTCGCTGCCCGGCGGCTCCGCCACACCGGGCGGGTCACGGGCATGATCTGCCTGGAGTCGGTCGGCTTCTTCGCGAACGAGCCCGGAACCCAGCTGATGCCCAGCGGCTTTCGCGCGGCCTTCCCCCAGGCGGCCGCGGCGGTCCGCTCGGCCGGGCAGCGAGGCGACTTCACCCTCGTGGCCCACCGGCGCTCGTCGGAGGCGGCGGCCGCACTGTGGCGCCGGGCAGCCGAGGCCGCAGAGCCCTCACTGCCTGCTGTCACACTGCGCGACCCGCGTCCCGACGGCCTGCGGGGCGCACTCGTCGGCCTCGGGGTACCACCGTTGATCCAGCTCGACCGCAGCGACCACGCGTCCTTCTGGAACGCAGGAATTCCGGCCATGATGCTGACCAGTACGGCGAACTTCCGGAACCGCAACTACCACCGCCCCACCGACACCCCGGACACCATCGACTACCGGCGTCTGGCGGCGGTCGCCGTCGCGACCGCCGCGACCGCTGTGGCCTGGTCGGTCGGCGGACCCGGTTGATCACTGCCTCCGCGTGGTGCAGGAGCACGACCGCGAGAGTTCGACGGGGGCTTGGCCCGTTCGTGGCCGGCTCTTGAGGATCGAATGCTGGGATCCGGGGCGGAGCTGTCGTGGTGGGTATCGCCCCGGTATTCAGAGGAGTTCAGGCGGGACGCGGTGCGCGTTGTCCACCTGCGGGCCGGACGGTCGGCTGGGCGACCTCCTGCTCATGGTCTGTGCTGCGGAGATGGCGGTGGGTGACCCTTCGACACCGGTGCCCCTGCGCAGTTTGGGGGCCGACGCCGTATGCGGCGAACTGTCTGTCGGTGTGGTGCCCGACGTGGGGGAGGGCTGGCACGTGCTCGCCGGGGTCGGCGCGGCCTCGTTCCGTACGGCGAGTTCGAGAAGCCGGGCGTGGGTGTCAGGCGTCGATGAGCGCGGACGACCCCGAGCGCCTGGGCAGCGAGGCATCCTTCGCCGCGCTGTGCGGGGTCAGCCCCGTCGAGCGATCCTCGGGCGCGAGGCAGCACCGTCGCCTCAACCGCGGCGGCGACCGACGGGCCGACGCCGCCCTGCACCGGATCGTGCAGCCCCGCCGGCGCCTCGACCCGCGCACCCAGGAGCACTACGAGCACCGTACCCAACAGGGCAAGACCCGGCGCGAAATCGTCCGATGCCTCAAACGCTACGCTGCTCGTGAGGTGTTCCACCTGGTCAGGACCACCCATTCGTATCCGTCGCTATAGGGGCTGTCGTGACAGATGAAGGTGTGAACCGGTGAGCGAGACCAAGATCGATACGCTGCAGTACCGCGTCGACGGGCCGGAACAGGCTCCCGTCCTGGTCATGGGGCCGTCCCTCGGCACCACATGGCACATGTGGGACCGGCAGATACCCGAGCTCACCCGGGACTGGAAGGTCGTGCGTTTCGACCTCCCCGGGCACGGTGGGGCGCCCGCCCAGCCGTTCAGCTCCGTCGCCGAGCTCGGTGACCGGCTGCTCGCCACCCTCGACGAGATCGGCGTCCAGCGCTTCGGTTACGCCGGCTGCTCGCTCGCCGGCGCCATCGGCCTGGACCTCGCCCTGCGGGCCCCGCACCGGGTCGCCTCCCTCGCCCTCGTCGCCACCTCGCCCCGGTTCGGCACCGCCGACGAGTTCCGGCAGCGCGGTGTCATCGTCCGGACCAACGGCCTCGAGCCCATGGCCCGTACCGCCCCCGAGCAGTGGTTCACCCCGCTCTTTGCCGGCGCGCAGCCCGCCATCGTCGACTGGGCCGTCCAGATGGTCCGTACGACCGATCCCGGCTGCTACGTCGCCGCGTGCGAGGCCCTCGCCGTCTTCGACGTCCGCGAGGCCCTCGGCCGTATCGGCGTCCCCGCGCTCGTCCTCGTCGGTTCCGAGGACCAGGTCACCGGCCCCGCCGAGGCCCGCACCCTGGTCGCCGGCATCGCGGACGCCCGCCTCGCCGTCGTCCCCGGAGCCTCGCACCTCGCCCCCGTCGAGCAGCCCGCCGCCGTCACCGACCTGCTCACCGAGCACTTCGCGGGCACCGCCCCGGAGACCAGCGGCACGCTGACCGTGCCGCCCCTGCCGGTGTCCCCTGTCCCCGTGGCCGTGCCCGCCCCCGCCGCCGAGCCCGCGGAGGCCGGTCGCCCCGACCCGTACGAGCGGGGGCTCGGGCTGCGCCGGGAGGTCCTCGGCGACGCCCATGTCGACCAGGCCCTCGCCGACGACCCCGACGGGGGCTTCCAGGAGCTGGTCACCCGCTACGCGTGGGGCGAGGTCTGGAGCCGTCCGGGACTCGACCGGCGCACCCGCAGCGTCGTCACCCTGACGGCCCTCATCGCCGGCGGTCATCGGGAGGCCCTCGCCGACCACACCCGCGCCGCACTCCGCAACGGCCTGTCGCCCGAGGAACTGCGCGAGATCGTGCTCCACGCGGGCGTGTACTGCGGCTTCCCCGCCGCGGACACCGCGCTGCGGGTCGTGGCCCGCGTCGTCGAGGAGGAGACGACGCCCCCGGCGTAACCTGGCGGCGTGAAGCTGACGAAGAAGTCCCACGCGTGCGTGCGGCTGGAGAAGGACGGACGGACGCTCGTGCTGGACCCGGGAGGGTTCACCGAGCAGGACGCGGTCCTCGGGGCCGACGCCCTCCTCGTCACGCACGAGCACCCCGACCACTTCGACGAGGGCCGCCTGCGCGCGGCCCTGGACGCCAACCCGGCCGCCGAGATCTGGACGCTGCGCAGCGTCGCCGAACAGCTCTCGGCGGCCTTCCCCGGGAGGGTGCACACCGTCGGTCACGGCGACGCCTTCTCGGCGGCGGGGTTCGACGTCCAGGTGTACGGCGAGCTGCACGCGGTGATCCATCCGGACATCCCGCGCATCACCAACGTCGGCTTCCTCGTCGACGGCGCCGTCTTCCACCCCGGCGACGCGCTCACCGTCCCCGACCGGCCCGTGGACACGCTGCTGCTGCCCGTCATGGCCCCGTGGAACAAGATCTCCGAGGTCATCGACTACGTCCGCGAGGTCAAGCCGCGCCAGGCCTACGACATCCACGACGCCCTGCTCACCGACCTCGCCCGGCCCATCTACGACCGCCAGATCGGCGCCCTCGGCGGCACCGACCACGACCGGCTCGCCCCCGGCGCCTCCACCGAGCTCTGAAGGGCCGCCGACGAGCCGTCCCTGCCCGGTGAGGCGTCGATTGTCGGACCCCGCACGTAGGCTTGCGGGCATGCGCATCGCCACCTGGAACGTCAATTCGATCACCGCCCGGCTGCCCCGGCTCCTGGCCTGGCTGGAGAGCAGCGGCACGGACGTGCTGTGCATCCAGGAGACCAAGTGCACCGCCGAGCAGTTCCCCACCGAGGAACTGCGCGCCCTCGGGTACGAGTCCGTGGTCAACGCCACGGGCCGGTGGAACGGCGTGGCACTGGTCTCCCGCGTCGGCCTCGCCGACGTGGTCACGGGCCTGCCCGGCGGCCCAGAGTACGACGGGTTCGAGGAGCCCCGGGCGATCTCGGCGACGTGCGGCCCGGTCCGCGTCTGGTCGGTGTACGTGCCGAACGGCCGGGAGGTGGCCCACGAGCACTACGCGTACAAGCTGCGCTGGCTGGAGGCGCTCAAGGCGGCCGTCGCGGACGACGCGGCGGCGGACCGGCCCTTCGCCGTCCTCGGCGACTACAACATCGCCCCGACCGACGACGACGTCTGGGACATCGCCCTGTTCGAGGGCGCCACGCACGTGACGGAGCCGGAGCGGGCCGCCCTGGCCGGCCTGCGCGAGGCCGGTCTGACCGACGTGGTCCCGCGCCCCCTCAAGTACGACCACCCCTACACGTACTGGGACTACCGCCAGCTCTGCTTCCCGAAGAACAAGGGCATGCGCATCGACCTGGTCTACGGCAACAAGCCGTTCGCCGAGGCGGTCACCGACAGCTATGTGGACCGTGAGGAGCGCAAGGGCAAGGGCGCTTCGGACCACGCTCCCGTCGTCGTCGACCTGGACGTCTAGGCCCTGCCCAGAGGCCCTTGGCGCATCGGGACAGCCGAAAGGGCGCCCGGCCTGGAACTTCAGGCCGGGCGCCCTTTCGTCGGGGCGTGCGCGTCAGGACGCGGAGGCGCTGTTCGCCGCGGGTGTGCCGGCCAGGATCGTCTCCTCCACCGCTTCGTACCGCATGCGCTGGTCGGCCGGGTCGCGTTCGGAGAGCACCGTGCCGAGCCAGCCCGCGAGAAAGCCCAGCGGGGCCGAGACGATGCCCGACGTGGTGAACGGGAACCAGTTGAAGTCCTGGTCCGGGAAGATCGCCCGGGGCGATCCGGACACCAGGTTGCTGCCGGTCATGAGGATGAACGCGGAGGCGCTGCCCACGATGAGCGTGCAGAGGAGTCCCGTACGGGAGTAGCGGCGCCAGAAGAGGCTGTAGATGAGGGCCGGTGAGACCGCGGACGCGCCGATGCAGAACGACAGGGTGAGCAGTGCCTGAAGGTTCAGATGTCGTGCACCGGCGGCGATCGCGATCGCCACGAGCCCGACGCCCGCCGCGGCGGTCCGGGCGATGGCCATCTCCGCGGAGTCCTTCAGTTGCGCCTTGCGGCGCAGCCCGTGCGTGATGAGGTCGTGCGCCAGGGTGTTGGCGCAGGCGAGGGTGATCCCGGCGATCGAGGCCAGCAGGGTGAGGAAGATGGCTGTCGCCACGGCCGTGAACAGCAGTGTCTCGACGGTCGTCTGGTCCGTGCCCATGACGGCCTGGCTGACCATGAGGAACGCTGTCTTGCCCTGCGGGTCGCCGGCGACGATCCCCTGGTGGCCGACGATCGCCGCCGCGCCGAAGCCGATGACGGCGATCAGCAGACAGGTCACGACGACGGTCGACACGGCCCAGGACATCGAGCGCCGCACGGCTGCCGCGCTGCGCGCGGTGAACATGCGCATGGTGATCTGCGGCAGCACCGCGGCGCCGAGCACGACCGTCAACTGAGTGCTGATCATGTCGAGTTCGTTGCCGCCGAACTGCAGACCGGAGGCGAGATAGGCGTCTCCCGCCCCGCTCCCGCGCTTGGCGGCGTCCAGCAGGGAGGGCAGGCTGAAGTCGAAGCGGTTGAGGATGAGCGCGGCGATCGCGAGGGACGCGCCGAGCAGGACGACGGTCTTGACGATCTGGATGAAGGCGGTGCCCTTCATGCCGCCGATCGCCGCGTACGCGATCATCAGCAGGCCCAGGAACACGATCGCCCCCGTCTTGAAGCCGTCGGCGTCGAAGCCGAGGACGACGGAGAGGAGATCGCCGGCGCCCGCGAGCTGGAAGATCACCAGCGGCAGCAGTGCGGTCAGGGTGACCGTGGCAGTGGTGATCCGCACGGCGGGGCCGGGGAGACGCCGGGTGAAGACGTCACCGATCGTGAACCGGCCGGCATTACGCAGGGGTTCGGCGAGCAGGAACATCATCAGGACCAGCGAGAGCACGGTGCTCAGAGCGAGCGTGACGCCGTCGTAGCCGACGAGCGCGATGATGCCGATGGTGCCGAGCACGGTGCCGGCGGAGATGTAGTCGCCGGCGATCGCGAGGCCGCTCTGCACGGGGGAGAGCGAGCGGTAGCCGGTGTAGAACTCGCCCAGGTCGTCACGATCGGGGCCGGTCATCACGCACAGCAGCAGCGTGACAGTGATGACCGCGATGAACGCCATCAGCGACATGGTCTGGGCCCCGGAGCTGAAGCTGGTCATGCGCGCCCACCTCCGGTGGGCCGCTGCCACACGGGACGTCCGGAGCGGCTCTGGCGTTCTGGCCGGGGCGCGGCTGCCGCGGCCGCCTGCTCGGCGCGTTCGCGGATCGCCGCGACGAGCGGGTCGACGCGTATGCGTGCGATCCGCTCGTACAGCGCGATCGCAGCCAGCGCCACGGGCAGCTGGAGGAGCCCCAGGACCAGACCAGTGGTGAGACCGCCGGTGATGTTGCCGGTCATCATCGAGGGGGCGTAGCCGGACAGGAAAAGGAAGATGACGAAGTAGCCGAGCGCGGTGAAGGTGGCGACGCGGCGGAGCCTGCGGTAGGCCGATCCGAGCCGACGCAGATCCTCACGATCATCGGTGGCGGCGGGCGGTTGCGGCTGCGGGGACGCGTCCCAGGGCTGCTGCGCGGAGTCCCAGCCCTGCGGCGAGGAGTCCCACGCTCGCGGGGACGAGTCCCAGGCTGCCTGTGGATCGGTGTCCCAGGACGGCGATCCACCCTCCCAGGAATGCGAGGCCGCCTCTTGGCGGTGCCGCCCGGAATTCCGGTGCTGCGGTACGGGCGGTGGGCCGGGGAAAGGCTGGTGATACGACATCGATCTCGCTCCTTGCCGCCCCGGTGAGCGGGCGGGTGGCGCTGGTGGTCCGCGTACGTTACTCATGGGTATAGCCCCTGCGTAAGGGGGTTTCCGACCGCTTGGTATGTCGGTTCGGTGACGATCCTGTGTGCGGCGACGGAATCCGCGGTAACCCCCGTCGTGGATCTTTCCGCAGGTCACAGGTGAGTCTCGGGCCGCCCATGGGGCCGGGCAGGCGGCTCGGCGCGACCAGTCCGGGGAATGCGCCGGGCGGGCGACGATGTGGTCGGGTGGATGCACTCGGCTGCCTCCGGCCCGGATCGGCCTGGCCTGCTGCCGATGTCCTGGACATGGGCGCCCCTGGTGGGGCCACCCGGAGGCGGACGTGAGGAAGGGGCGCCACCCGGGCTGGGTGGCGCCCCTTCATCGCTGTTGCTCCGTCCCCTCGTACGGCCCCGAACGACTCCCTGGCCGAGTCCGGTTCGCGTGCGGTGTCACGCGTTGAGCGGCAGGCTCAGTAGGCGAGGGTCACAAGCAGGAGCGCCCGGTGGACGGGGAAATAGCCGCCCGTGTAGACGCACGTGTAGTGGACCCTGTACCCCCGCGACGCGTAGTAGTACCGGTAGTACATGCCGCGGGCCTCGCACTCCGGCCACAGGTACACGCCGACGTGGTACGTCCGCACACGGGTGTAGGACGCGGCCCGGCTCGCGGCCGCGGAGGCGGACGTGACGCCGAGCGCGGTGGCCGACTGGGTTACGGACGTCGGCGCGGCTTCAGCGCTGCCGGCGGTGCTGATGGTGCCGAGGGCCAGCGCGGTCGCGAGCGTCGCGACCGTGGCCGCCTTTCGCAGGAGCAGTCTCATCGGGTCTCCTCTGATCTCGAGGACGTGACGGTGCAAGGGGGTCGTCGCGATGACCTACCAGGTGGGCCCGGAGTGGGGGCGCTCCTCCGCGCGCCGTCGGGCCTCCTCCTCCGCGAGCCGGGCCTGGTGGGCGGCCTCCTGCTGGGCGCGGAACGCCGCGTGCTCCTGCTCGGCGCGCCGGCGGTTCTCCTCGATGATGCGTACTTCGTCGTCGCTCAACGGCATGACGTCGTCCTCTCTGCCAGGAGGCGCTGTCGGCCCCACTGCTTCGAGTTTTCGCTGCCCGGAGGTTGTTGCGCAGGCCGGTGCCGACGACGAAACAATCCCGCCCCGGCGCTGCCGCGCGACGCGAAACCGTCTTGTCGTAGGGGCACCGGAACCGGTTGGGTGCGTGATCGGCAGGTCGGCGGCGGATGTGCCGTCGCGCCGGACGGGGGTGGGTTATGGGGCGTCAGGAGAAGCCGCTCGATCCGGAGCAGGGCCCGGTGGCCCGGCTGGCCCACGATCTGCGCCGGCTTCGCCGGGAGGCGGGTGGTCCCACGTACGCCGCCATGGCTCGGCGGGCCGGATACGCGGTGGCGACACTGTCACCTGCGCTTCAGCCCGGACGGCAGAACGCTGATCGCTCTGCGCGAGCAAGGAGCCGAACGCATCGACACCGTCACCGGGGACACGTTGGACGAACTGGCGCAACGCGGGCTCACCGAGGTGTGCTTCAGCCCCGACTCCCGGTTCGTCGTGGGCGTCACCAACGACCGTCTGCTCGTATGGCGCAACACGCGCAACCCGCCCGACTGGCAGGATCCGTACAACGAGTGGGACGGATCGATGCTCCTGAACCTGCCCCTGTCTCCGCAGGACAAGCCGTTCAGCGTACGCATCGACACCGCGGCCGGCGTCATCCGCTACATGGGCATGGGAGGACGCACCGTACGCACCATCAACGCACGTGACATCCTCACCGCGGTCTGGGACGACAAGAAGCGCCCTCCCTCCCTGCCCAGCCCCACCGGACACGTCACCGCGGTGCCGAGGAACACGGGCCACGAGCTTTCCTACGAGCTACGGGACACGGGAACCGGCCACCTCATCGGCACCACTCCAGGCGTGCGCTCCCTATGGACCTCCGCCGCCCGGCAGCGGACATCACCATGCGTCGGGGCCGGCAGCCGCCCGATCCCCTCGCCGTGGTGAACGCGGGCGGAAAACCCGTCGTGTACGGGATCGTCTCGACGCAGGTCTGGGACCTCATGAACTCCAAGCCGCTGACACCTCTCCGGGAAGGGATGTCCGCGACACGGATGGCGCTCCACCCCCGCACATCGCTGATGGCCCTCAACGACGGGACGGTCCTGAAACTCCCCACGGGCCGACTCCTGCGCGACCGTACGGAACGGGACCTCGGTGACGCGATGACGTACAGCACCAGCGGCGACCTGCTCGCCGTCGCCGACGGCTCCGGCCGGATCCTGCTGTACGACGGTGCCACGACGTCGCCGCGGGGCGCACTGGTCGGCGGGGAGCCGGACGGCCCGGACGGCACTCCGGTCGCCGTCACCGCCCTGGCGTTCTCCCCGGACGGCCGCACACTCGCCGCCGGGACCCGGGCGGGCGGCATCCGGCTGTGGGACATCCCCTCCCGCACCGTGATCGGCGCACCTCTGCCCACCAGCGGGGACAGAGTGCGCACCCTCGCGTTCTCCGCGGACGGCCAGTCCCTGCACATTCGGGGAGCCAGCACCCGGCCACGTACCCAGCTCTTCACCCCGGAGCACCTGGCTGCCGAGCTGTGCGCCCGCTTCGGTTCCCTCACCCGCGGCCAATGGACGACGTACATCCCGGACGAGGAGTACCGCGACATCTGCTGAACAGGGCTGAGCTCGCCGACTCGTCATGTCGGTGTCATTGCCGCTTCGTCTCGTGGCCGCTACCTCGATCAGCGCCGCGGCTCCGCGTGCCTGGTGGCCCAGCGGTAACCGGTGGGCCTGCGTCCCGCGAGGATCCGCAGTTCCCTCTCGCACAGCCGCGCGAGATCGGCGGACAGTTCGACGGGTACTGCACGCTCCTCGGTGGCGGCACACAGGTGGTCGATCACCGCAGCCGGCTCGTCGAAGTCGCCGACCGGCGCACTGCCGGCTGATGCGGGCGACCACTCACATCCCATGACATATGCGCACCGTACTGGTCACGGGCTAGGCCCTGTCCTCTGGATCAGGCGGGCTCCCGGACCGGTTCCGGCCCGGCCCGGCGGTGGGATGATCTCCGCGCGCCGGGTGGTCGACCCGGAGGTGACGGTGCGAGGCTGTTCTGATGAACATCCCGTTTCTGGACCACTGGCGCAAGCGGCATGAGCCCCCCTCTCCCGGTGCCTCGCTGGCCGCGGCCTTCGACCGCGACCCGGAGGGAGTGGGTGAGCTGCTCGCCGAGTGCGAGCTGCTGCGCGCCCGGGTCGAGGACGCCGGGGTGTCGCTCGACGACACCCCGCGTTCCCTCCAGGAACTGGACCAGCTGCCGCCGCGCTGGCGCGACGATCCGGAGGAGCTGCCCTGGGTCGGGAACGACGCCGGGCTCTACCTCGGCACCGTGATCGTCCGGAACGTGCGGGGCGCCCGCTGGCAGGTGCTGCCGAGCGGTGGACCGGTCGTGCGGCTCGCCTCCGGCCGGGAGATCCATGTCGTCGAGGCGGGTCTCGACTGGGCGATGACGGGATCGCCCGAGCTGTCCCAGGTGTACGCGGAGGCCGCCGAGTACTGAGCGCGCCCCGCCCGGACGGGCGGCCCCACCGCCATCTGTCGTACCGCCGCGCCACCCTTCCGCAGTAAATACGGCTTTTGCCGTTTTCATGCGTGTCGGCCGTGAAGTCCCTTTTCCGGTGGATAGCTTGCGTTGACTCGACACCGCTGAGAAATGGGGCAGGGCAGCGTATGGCCGTCGTCGATCCGCTGATCGAACTGCGTGGCGTCAACAAGCACTACGGCTCGTTGCATGTCCTCCAGTCCATCGATCTCACCGTCGGCCGGGGGGAGGTGGTCGTCGTCATCGGCCCGTCCGGGTCCGGCAAGTCCACCCTGTGCAGGGCGATCAACCGCCTGGAGCGCGTCGAGTCGGGCGAGATCCTCATCGACGGACAGCCGCTCCCCGAGGAGGGCAAGGCGCTCGCCCGGCTGCGGGCCGAGGTCGGCATGGTCTTCCAGTCGTTCAACCTCTTCGCGCACAAGACCGTCCTCGCGAACGTCTCCCTCGCCCAGCTCAAGGTCCGCAAGCGCAAGAAGGACGAGGCCGACCGGCGTTCCCGCGAACTGCTCGAACGCGTCGGACTCGCCGCGCACGCCGACAAGTACCCGGCCCAGCTCTCCGGCGGCCAGCAGCAGCGCGTGGCCATCGCCCGCGCCCTCGCCATGGACCCCAAGGCGCTGCTCTTCGACGAGCCGACCTCCGCCCTCGACCCAGAGATGATCAACGAGGTCCTGGAGGTCATGCAGCAACTCGCCCAGGAGGGCATGACGATGGTCGTCGTCACCCACGAGATGGGCTTCGCCCGCTCCGCGGCCAACCGGGTCGTCTTCATGGCCGACGGGAAGATCGTCGAGGACCGCGCACCGGAGGACTTCTTCACCGCCCCGCGCAGCGAGCGCGCCAAGGACTTCCTCTCCAAGATCCTCAAGCACTGAGCGGGGTGGGAACCATGCAGCGCACGCACCGGACCCCGGTCGCTCTCGCCCTGCTGCTCGCCGCGATGGCGGCGCTCGGCGGCTGTGGAAGGGAGGGCAGCCCGCCCGTCAAGGGACCGCAACCCGACCAACTCCCCGTCTACCAGGTCCAGTCAGGCTTCACCCTGCCCGACTCCGCCACCTGGAACCGGGCGAAGAAGCGCGGCCGGCTCGTCGTCGGCGCCAAGGAGGACCAGCCCTACATGGGGGAGAAGGACCCGGCCACCGGCCGCTACTCGGGCTTCGACATCGAGATCGCGAAGATGATGGCGGCCTCCCTCGGCTTCGACCCGGCCGGCATCGACTTCCGTACGATCGCCTCGGCCAACCGCGAAACCGCCCTGCAGAACGGCCAGATCGACTACTACGTCGGCACGTACACCATCAACGACAACCGCAAGAAGCTCGTCGGCTTCGCCGGACCCTACTACCAGGCCGGCCAGTCCCTCCTGGTCCGCACCGACGAGAACGACATCAAGGGCCCCCAGGACCTGGCGGGCAAGCGCGTCTGCTCGGCCGCCGGCTCCACCCCGTACCAGCGGATCGAGAAGGACTACCCGAAGGCCGAGCTCGTCGCCTACGACACGTACTCCGCCTGCGTGGACAACCTCCTGACCTACCAGGTCGACGCCGTCACCACCGACGACACGATCCTCATGGGCTACGCCGCGAAGGTCCCCGACGAACTCAAGGTCGTCGGCGAGCCGTTCTCCGAGGAGCCGTACGGCATCGGCGTCCCGCGCGGCGACAACGCACTGCGCTTCGCCCTCGACGACGCCATCGCCACCCACGAGAAGAACGGCGACTGGAAGAAGGCGTACGACGCCACCCTCGGCCTCTCCGGGGTCCCCGCCCCGCCGCCGCCCGCCATCGACCGCTACCCGGCGAGCTGACCCGGAGGAGCCCCCACATGGAGTCACTGGCATGGACGTCCTGACCGACAACTTCTCGCTCTACGGCAAGGGATTCCTCGGTACCGTCGAACTCACCGTCTACGCTTCGGCGCTGGCCCTCGTCCTCGGCTTCCTCATGGCCTCGTTCCGCGTCGCGCCCGTCGGCTCCTTCCGGGTCTTCGGCACGGTCTGGGTCACCGTCCTGCGCAACACCCCGCTGACCCTGCTCTTCTTCGCGGTCATGCTCGGCCTGCCCAGGTTCGGACTCGTGCTGCCCTTCGAGGTGTTCGCGGTCCTCGCGCTCGGCTGCTACACCTCTGCCTTCATCTGCGAGGTGCTCCGCTCCGGCATCAACACCGTGCCGCGCGGGCAGGGCGAGGCCGCCCGCAGCCTCGGCATGACCTTCACGCAGACCCTCGGCACGGTCGTCCTGCCGCAGGCCTTCCGCACGGTCATCCCGCCGATCGGCTCCACCCTGATCGCCCTCGCCAAGAACTCGGCCATCGCGGGCGCGTTCAGCGTCACCGAACTCCTCGGCACCTACAAGACGTTGAGCGAACTCGGCTACAACATCGTCTGGACCTTCGTCTGGATCGCCGTCGGATACCTGATCATCACCCTCACCATCAGCGCCCTCTTCCATGTCATGGAAAAGCGCTGGGGAGTCGCCCGATGACCGAGTCCACCGCCCTCTACGACATCCCCGGCCCGCACGCCAGGCGGCGCCACATCCTCTACGGCCTCGCGTCCACCGTGGTGCTCCTCGCCCTGGCCGGGTGGCTCCTCCATCTCCTCTTCGACAGCGACCAGTTCACCTCCACCAAGTGGTCGCCCTTCCTCTACAAGGGCATCCAGGAGCTGCTGCTCGAAGGCCTCGGCAACACCCTCAAGGCCTTCGCGTACGCCTCGGTGCTCTCGCTCGCCCTC
Organism: Streptomyces exfoliatus; assembly: GCF_000725545.1. Taxonomy (GTDB): domain Bacteria; phylum Actinomycetota; class Actinomycetes; order Streptomycetales; family Streptomycetaceae; genus Streptomyces; species Streptomyces exfoliatus. Next base: position 37,812 of record NZ_JNZP01000014.1, read on the forward strand.
GGCGCGGTCCTCGCCACCGGGCGGTTGTCCGAGCGCCGGGTGCTGCGCTGGATCTCCACCCTGATCATCGAGTTCTTCCGCGCGATGCCGGTCCTCGTGATGATCTTCTTCATCTTCGTGGCACTCAAGGTGCAGCCGCTGCCCGCGCTCGTCGCCGGACTGACCCTCTACAACGGCTCCGTGCTCGCGGAGGTCTTCCGCACCGGAATCCACTCGGTCGCACGCGGCCAGGGCGAGGCCGCGTACGCGCTCGGCATGCGCAAGACGCAGGTCATGACCTACGTCCTGACCCCGCAGGCCGTCCGCGCGATGCTGCCGGCCATCATCAGCCAGCTCGTCGTGGCCCTCAAGGACACCTCGCTCGGATTCCTCATCACCTACGAGGAGTTCCTGCACGCGGGCAAGCTGATCGCGTCGAACCTCGACTACGACCTGCCGTTCATCCCGGTCGTGCTCGTCATCTCGCCCATCTACATCGGGATGTGCATGCTCCTCTCCTGGTTCGCCACCTGGGTGGCCCGCAAGGAGCGCCGCAACCCGAAGACCAAGGCCGTGGAGGTCGCTCCGGCCGAACCACAGACGCTGCTGCCGGGACAGCCGTAGCGAGCGAGGAGCCGCACCCGCCCGGCAGCAGCCGGTGATCACTCCTTCCGCAGCGGTACCGACACGTACGACGGGTCGGCCGCGGGGGAGGAGAAGGTCAGCTGCGCGCCGGTCGGGTTGTGCTCGATGTAGAGCGGGTCGACGGTGTCGACGACCAGCGCGAGCCGGTGCCCGGCCGGCACGTCGTACGCCGTGGAGAACAGCTCCAGGTCCACCGGGAAGGGCGCGCCCGGGGTCCGGTCGTGGAAGGTGTACGGGGCGTTGCTGATCAGTTTGCCGACCCCGAGCGGGCCCACGTCGTAGAGGTACGCGACGAGGGTGCCGCTCCTCTCGGCGGGGGTGACGGTGGTGTGCACCTTCACCGTGCCGCGCACCCGCTGCGCGGTGTCGTACCGTTCCGACTGCCAGACGCCGGCGAAGGCGCGGGGCAGCAGGGGGACGGAGACGAGGGGCGGGGTGCGGAGGAACTGGTCCAGGGCGTTGGTGAGCAGGGTGATGCCGCCGTTGGCGCCGGAGTCGACGTTCGCCCAGATCCGCTGCGTACCGTCGAGGTCGAACTTGCGCTGGTTCGCGTGGACGGACTTCCAGTCCGGGTAGCCCTCGTAGCCGCTAATGGAACGGGACTTGAGCTGGACGGGCTGTTCGCGGTCGATGCCGTTGTCGACGCCCTTGAGGTGGCGGTCGAACCAGCGGTGGGCGCTGGTCCAGGTGTCGTTGGGCAGGCCGAACAGGCCGGTGGCCTCGGCGGTGGCGTGGTCGCCGGGACGGAACTCCAGGCGCTTGGGGCCGGTGAGCTTCTCGAAGAAGCTCGCGTACTGGTTGGGTGGGAAGATGGTGTCCCCCCAGGCGTTGCCGAGCATGATCGCGGCGCCGTTGGCGTTGATCCGGTCCAGGTGGGCGGCGGGGGAGCGGGTACGGCCCCAGGCGATCATCTCGTCCTCCTTGTCGAGGTTCGACGAGAGGAAGTCGCCCAGGATCTCCTTGAGTTCGGGACCGGGTCGGCCCGTCAGGTATCCGGCGCCGCCGAGCAGGGCGGCGGCCTGGAGGTGCTGGGTGCGGCCGCTGTAGATGGACTCGATGAGGTCGGCCCAGCCGCTGAGCGCGGCGACCGCCTTGATCCGGGGGTCGTGGGCGGCGGTGAGGAGGCTGATCCCCGCCCCGTACGAGACGCCCGCCATGCCGATGTGGTCGGGGTCGGAAGGCGTGTTCGCGAGGGCCCAGTCGACGACTTTCGAGGCGTCGGCGATGTCCTTGGGGCCCGCGGTCTCGATCTCTCCGCCGGACTGCCAGAAGCCGCGCGAGTTGTAACTGACCACGACGTAGCCGGAGTCGGCGAGCTTCTTGGCCTGGGCGAGGTACTCGATCTGGGGCATGGCCCAGCTGGTGGGGAGCACGATCAGGGGATGGCGGGTGGCGGCGCCGGCACCGGCGGGGGTGACGACGTTCGCCTTGAGGACGGTGCCTCCCTCTCCGGCGATGTCGACGAAGCGGATGCCGGTGTCGGCGCTGGTGCCGGTCTCTTCGGCCTGGGCGGCGGGGGCGAGCCCGAGGGCCGTCCCGGCCACGAGGGCGGCCGAGACGGCGAGGGCCAGGGATGTGCGCACGGGTCACTCCTCACTGGGGACACTGCTGGGGGCGGTGATGGGGGGCAGTGAAAGTGACCCGACGGTAACCTCGGTCTCTTACCCGTGGTAACCGGTCGGTATGTTACGTGCGAGTAACGATTGCGTTCGAGGTGGCGGCGCCCCGCAGCTCCACGGCCGCCGCGAAGTCCGCGTGAGCCTCCTCGTACCGCTGGGCGGCGACGAGGAACATGGCGCGGTCCGTCAGCGTCTCCGCGAGCGTCCCCGGCGCGGTGGGAAGGCGGCGGGCGAGCGCGACGCCCTGGTCGAAGAGCGGCCGCAGGTGTTCCTCGATCCGGTAGGTGCGCCGCTCCTGGAGCAGGGACGAACGGCGGGTCAACCGGCGGTGGGTCGTCACCGCCTCGGGGAGGCGCCCCGCCTCGACGAGCCCGGCGACCTCCGTCTCGAGCACGGGGATGTCGGCGAAGTAGGACTCCCGGGTGTCGGGTGACCACTGGAGGAAGTCGGTCCCGAACGGAGGCGTCGGCGCCTCCCGGGACCCGGCGGGCTCGGCCGTCCGGCCCGACAGGGCGTACAAGGTGCACCACCAGGAAAGGATGTTGCTCCAGACCTTCGGCTCACCGGCCTCCGCCAGTCGGGCGAGCAGGGCGAGTGCCTCCCGCCGATCCGCCCCCTCCTCCTCGTGGCGACCGGATGCCTCGAACATCCGGGAACGATGGACGAGTTCCCAGACGAGGATGGCGAGGGAGGAGGTGGCGGCCTCCGTCTTGCGCCGGGTGTCGTCGACGAGTTCCGTGAAGACGGCGAGGGCTTCGTCGTGCCGCCCGGCGGCGTCCAGCTCCGCCGCCCGTGCCACGGTGCTCCAGAAGCAGACCTCGGCCTGTCGCGATCCCGTCCCGAGGGCCTCCGCCGCCTCCGCGTGACGCCCCTCCTCGGCGAGCATCGTCGCCAGTGGTCCGTGCCCGTACGCGGAGCTCTTCACCTGCCCCCTCTCGAAGCCGAGCCGCCCGGCCTCCGCCATCTCCTCGCACACCGCGAACCCCTCGGCCCGGCGGCCGGCGCGGAGCAACGTGTGCCGGTAGGTGTCCAGGGTTCGGCAGAGCACCTCGGTTCTGTTCGGCTCGCCGGCGTCGATGCGCCGGGCGGCATCCGCGGCCTCGGCGTGCAGCGCGAGCAGCAGCTCCCGTCCGCCCTGGTTCCCGACGTCGTACCCGTACGAGAGGAGGGCCCCGACCAGTTTCGGCAGGTAGGCCGCCGGGCTCACCCGGGCGAGCACCCGGTACGCCTGGACCTCCTGGGTCAGGCTCGGCCGGTCGGATCCGAGGAGCATCGTCCGCGCCCGCAGCACCGCATCGTGATCGACGTTCTCGGAGTGATTCATGACGGTGATTCTGGGAGTCGCGGACCGGGTGGGACAACGTTCTCGAACTGTGTGATCAGTCCTACGAAAACCGCCCCTGACCTGTCATGATGGAAACGTCTTCACCCCTGAACAGCTGTCGGCGGGAGGCATGGTGGGGGACGCGAGCGACGTGCCCGACGTCTTCGATCCGCGGATCTACGCCGCCGGGATCCCGCACGACCGCTTCCGCGCGCTGCGCGACCTGGCCCCCGTCGCCCGGCAGGAGGAGCCGGAGATCCTGGGGTGGCCCGCCGGACCCGGCTTCTGGGCCGTCACCCGGCACGCCGACGTCGTCCGGGTGCTCAAGGATTCGGGGACGTACTCCTCGTGCCTCGGCGCCACCCAGATCCGCGACCCCGACCCCGCCGACCTGCCGTTCATCCGGCGCATGATGCTCAATCAGGATCCGCCGCTCCACGGACGGTTGAGACGGCTCGTCAGCCGGGCCTTCACTCCGGGCCGGATCGAGCGATTCGGCGTCACCGCGCGCGAGCGGGCCAGGACACTGATCGGCGCGGTGGTGGCGGACGGCGGCGAGACGGACCTCGTCCGGACCGTCACCGACGACTACGCACTGCTCAACCTGACCGACCTGCTCGGCGTCCCCGCGAGCGATCGGGGGCTCCTCCATGCCTGGACGGAGCGGGTCATCGCCTATCAGGACCCCGACGAGCCGCCCGTCCTCGACGCCGAGGGGCGGCCGGTCAACCCCCGCTCGCCCGCCATGCTCGCCGAGATGTTCGCCTACGCCCAGGAGCTTGCCGCGTACAAGCGCGAGCATCCCGCCGACGACATCATGACCTCGCTCGCCACGTCCGAACTCGCCGACGCCGAACTGGAGATGTTCTTCTTCCTGCTGACCGTCGCCGGCAACGACACGGTCCGCAGCGCCGCCCCCGGCGGACTCCTCGCCCTCGCCGAACACCCGGACGAGCAGCGGAGGCTGTGGGCGGGCCAGGTGGTCATGGACACGGCGGTGGACGAACTCCTGCGTGTGCACCCGCCCGTGCTGTCCTTCCGGCGCACCGCGGTCCACGACACCGATTTGGCCGGCCTGCCGATCCGGCGCGGCGACAAGGTCGTCGTCTTCCACGCCTCCGCCAACCACGACGAGCGCGTCTTCCCCGACCCGCACCGCCTCGACCTCGACCGGAATCCGAACCCGCACGTCTCCTTCGGCGACGGCCCGCACGTCTGTCTGGGCGCCCACTTCGCCCGGCTCCAACTCCGTGTCCTTCACGAGGAGATGCGTCTGGCCTGCGACGGCCTGGAACTCGCCGGACCGCCCCGCCGGCTCGTCTCCAACTTCATCAACGGCGTCAAGTCGCTGCCGGTGCGGCTGCGGGAGCCGTCAGTGCCGCGCGCGTGACATCGGCCACCAGCTCCACCACATCAGGGCCGTACGCCTGCGTGTTGACGACCTTGAGGAGCAGGACGAAGGTGCCCGAGCGGTGGGTGCGTGCCAGGGACTCGTGGTGGCGGGCCAGGTAGCGGGTCGCCGCCTGGTTGGTGATGGCACGCTGCCCGCAGAAGAGGAAGACGGGCCGGCCTCCCTCCCCGGCCGTGAGCCGGGCGAGTATCACGTACTCGGCGATCCCCTTCTCCATGAGGTGCCGCTCGCCGCCGACCGTGATCGATCCCCGGACCTCGCTGGGCTGCACGTCCACGTTCATGGTCACACCGGGGAGCAGGGTCGCGAGATGGGCGGCCGTCCGTCTGTTCGAGTACGGTCCGCCGACGCAGAACTCGGTCCGGTCCCCGAAGCCCTGGTGGGCCACGTCGTGCGCGAGGATCCGGGCCTGTGCCCCGCAGTCCTTGATGAGCGCGGAGAGTTCGAGCATCGCGAAGACGTCGAAGCGGTGCACGACGTTGTCGCCGCCCGCCTCCCGGTTCACCACGAGCAGGCACTCCGAGCCCGCAGGAAGCCCGAAGAACGCCTGCTTCCTGCGGAGCCTGCGCCGCCAGAGATACGTACGGGCCAGCCAGCCGAGGGACGCGCTGACCCCGGTCGCCAGTACTCCCAGCACGATGTTGCGCACGTCTTCGTTCATGGGCGCGCATGCTAGCGGCCGATCGGCTCCACGTTCGAGGCGGTCCTGACGGAACGGGCCGGGGGAAGTTACGCTGCGCGGACGGTCGTTGACTGGAGGTTGCGCATGCGTCGATCCGCCGCCCGGAAGGTCTCCGTTCTCGCTGTCGCGGTGACGGTCCTCTCGATGGGCGCCGCCGCGCCTCCCGGAGCCCCGCCGTCACCGGTCAAGGTGCCGGTCGCCGTCGGCTACGGCGGCGCCGTGGCCAGCGTCGACGCCGACGCCTCGGCCGTCGGCGTCGAGGTCCTCCGCAAGGGCGGCAACGCGGTGGACGCCGCCGTCGCCGTCGCGGCCGCCCTCGGCGTCACCGAGCCCTACTCGGCGGGCATCGGAGGCGGCGGCTACTTCGTGTACTACGACGCGAAGAGCCGGACGGTGCACACCGTCGACGGGCGCGAGACCGCGCCGCGCTCCGCCGACGCGAACCTCTTCGTGGAGGACGGCAGGCCCATCCCCTTCGAGGAGGGCATGACCAGCGGCCTCGGCGTCGGCACCCCCGGCACCCCGGCGACCTGGAAGACCGCGCTCGACGCCTGGGGCAGCAAGCGGCTCGGCACACTCCTGGAGCCCGCCGAGCGCCTGGCCCGCGAGGGCTTCACCGTCGACCCGACGTTCCGCGCGCAGACCGCGGCCAACGAGGCGCGCTTCCGCGACTTCACGGCCAGCTCCGAACTCTTCCTGCCCGGCGGGCAGTTGCCCGTGGTCGGCTCGGTCTTCAAGAACCCCGACCTGGCCCGTACGTACGACACGCTCGGCCGTCACGGCGTCGGCGCGCTCTACCGGGGCCCGCTCGCCCGCGACATCGTGAACACCGTCCGCACGCCCCCGGTCCGCCCGGGCGCCACCCGGAAGGTCCGGCCGGGCGACCTGACGGAGGGTGATCTCGCCGCGTACGGCACCGAGTCGCTCCGTCCGACGAAGGTCTCGTACCGGGGCCTCGACGTCTACGGCATGGCCCCGTCCTCCTCCGGCGGCACGAGCGTCGGCGAGGCCCTCAACATCCTGGAGGGCACCGACCTCGCGGCCGCCTCCCCGGCCCGCTATCTGCACCGGTACATCGAGGCCAGCCGCATCGCCTTCGCCGACCGGGGCCGCTGGGTCGGCGACCCGGCCTTCGAGCCGGTGCCGACGCGCGGCCTGCTCTCCCAGCGGTACGCCGACTCCCGCGCCTGCCTGATCCGCGACGACGCCGTCCTGACCAGCCCCCTGGCGCCCGGGGACCCGAACAGTCCGGTGCCGTGCGCGAGCGGCGGCACGGCGGCCCCGACCACGTACGAGGGCGAGAACACCACCCACCTCACCGTGGCCGACAAGTGGGGCAACGTCGTCGCCTACACGCTCACCATCGAGTCCACCGGCGGCAGCGGCATCACCGTGCCCGGTCGGGGCTTCCTGCTCAACAACGAGCTGACCGACTTCTCCTTCGCCCCGGCCAACCCGGCCGTGCACGACCCGAACCTGCCCGGACCCGGCAAGCGGCCGCGCTCCTCGATGTCCCCGACGATCGTGCTCGACGGACACGACCGGCCCGTCCTCGCCCTCGGGTCCCCGGGCGGCGCGACCATCATCACCACCGTCCTGCAGACCCTCACCGGGGTCGTCGACCGGGGCCTGCCGCTCGTCGACGCCATCGCCGCGCCCCGCGCCAGCCAGCGCAACCAGGCGACCACCGAACTCGAACCCGGTCTGTGGAACAGCCCCGTCAGGGCCGAGCTCGAAGCGATCGGGCACGGCTTCCGGCAGAACGCGGAGATCGGCGCGGCGACCGGCGTCCAGCGTCTCCCGGACGGTCGCTGGGTGGCCGCCGCGGAGACGGTCCGCAGGGGCGGCGGCTCGGCGATGGTGGTCCGGCCGGCCCGGAGGTAGCGGGGCCCGGAGTCCCCCAAGGCCGTCCTAAAGCGCCGTCAGCACGCGCGGGCCCTCATCGGTGATCGCCACCGTGTGCTCCGCGTGCGCGGCGCGCGAGCCGTCGAGCGTGCGGATCGTCCAGCCGTCGCGTGCCGTGTAGTGGTCGTCCGTCCCGCCCCCGATGAGCATCGGTTCGATCGCGAGCACCATCCCGTGGCGGAGCTTCATGCCCCGGCCCGGGCGTCCCTCGTTCGGGACGCCCGGGTCCTCGTGCATCGCGCGGCCGATGCCGTGGCCGCCGAATCCGTCCGGGACGCCGTATCCGGCGGCGCGGCAGACCCGGCCGATCGCGTGCGCGATGTCGCCGATGCGGTTGCCGACGACGGCCGCCGCGATGCCCGCCTCCAGGGCGTCCTCCGCCGCGGCGATCAGCCGGGTGTCCTCCGGCCGGGCCGGGCCGACCGTGAAGCTGACGGCCGCGTCGCCCGCCCAGCCGCCGAGCAGCGCCCCGCAGTCCGCCGAGACCAGGTCTCCCGGGGCCAGCGCGGTGTCGTCCGGGATGCCGTGCACGATCGCGTCGTTGACCGACACGCACACGACCGCGGGGAACGGGACCGGTGCCCACTCCGGGCGGTAGCCCAGGAAGGGGGAGCCGGCGCCCGCGGCGGCCAGCACCTCCCGCGCGGCCCGGTCCAGCTCCGTCAGCTTCACGCCGGGCGCAGCTTTCTCCCGTACGGCCGCGAGGGCACGAGCCACCACCCGTCCCGCTTCACGCATGGCCGTCAGGTTCTCGTTCGTCTTGATCTCCACCATTCCAATTACTATACCGGTATTAGAATGGTGGCATGGTGCGTACACCCCTGACCCCCGAAGAGCGCGAGCGCGGCGAGCGCCTGGGCCTGTTCCTGCGCGAGGCGCGCGGCGAGCGGTCCATGGTCGAGATCGCCGCCGCGGCCGGCCTGTCCGCCGAGACCCTGCGCAAGATCGAGACCGGCCGGGCGCCCACCCCGGCGTTCTTCACCGTCGCGGCCCTCGCCGGGGTCCTCGGCCTGTCCATGGACGAGCTGGTCGTCCGGTGCGCGCTCGTGCCCGTCTGAGGCCCGGGACTCGGCCGCCGGCCGTCCCCCGCATAGGCTCCCGGGCATGATGCCCGAAGAGCTGCGGCGCGGCCGCTACGTCAGTCTGACCACCTACCGCAAGAACGGCACGGGGGTCGCGACACCCGTCTGGTACGCGGTGGACGGCGCCGAACTGTACGCCTGGACCCGCACCGACTCCTGGAAGGTCAAGCGCCTGCGGAACGACCCGCGGGTCGAGGCCGCCGTCTGTGACCTGCGGGGGAACGTCGCCGAGGGCGCCGAGCGCTTCACCGGCGAGGGGCGGCTCGTGGAGGGCGACGAGCTGCGCCGGATCCGGCGGCTGCTCTCGCGCAAGTACACGTGGCAGTTCTGGCTGACCGACGTCCCGGCCATGCTCGTCCGGTTCGGGAAGCGCCCCCACACCGGGATCGTCGTGACCTTCGGGTGAATCGCGCGGACGGACCCTGGAGGAAAACGGTCCGTAGTCGTTCCGTAACACGACTGCGGTCCAATACCCGCGGACCGGAAGGTTCCAGTCGACGGCGGGGCAGGTGCGTATCGCATGACGGTCTATCAACACCCGGTGGAGGTCGCCACCTTCACGGGCTGGCTGGCGGAGCTCATGGGTCGCGTCCCGTCGGGAGCCGGCTGGCACGGAGTGTTCGCCGAACGCGACCCCGAGGGGCTCCGGGCCTGCTTCGCCGGGGCGGAGATCCTTCCCTGGGACGTCGTCGAGTCCCTCCTGCAGGACGCCGGAGAGCCGGCCGACGGACCGCTCGCCCTCCGGGGCCGGGCGCTGTACGCGGCGGCCACCGACGCCCACGACCGCCGGCCCGGCGGAGCGGCGGCGCTCACCGAACGCCGGGAACTCATGGAACGCGAGCGCCGGTACGCCGAGTCCCGGGCGCGCGAGCTGGGCGACCGGTTCCGCGCGAACCCGGCGCCGGGCCCCGAAGAGGCCGCCCGGCTCGAACACGACCTCGCCTGGACGCGGGACGACCACGCGCGAGCGGCGGCCCGTGTGGCGGATCTGACGGCCCGCCTGAGACGCCTGGGGGAGCCGGGTGCTCCCGCACCGGGTGCTCCTGCATCGGGTGCGGGAGCACCCGGACGTGACGCCCTGGGCGGCGCGGGCGCCTCGCACCGGGAGGGCCTCCCCGCCAAGGCCAGGCGGCGCCCCCGCGGCGCGCGGTACGCCTGGCTGGAGGGCGAGGCCGAGGACCAGGGGCCGGTGGCCACGCCCGTCCCCGAGGCGGTACTCCCGACCGGGAGTGCGGCGCCCCGGGGGGCCCGGTTCGGCGGCGCCGCCGCGCCCGAGCGGCCGGCCGGCGCGGTCCTGACCCCGGAGGTCGACCCCGCCGAAGCCGCCCGCGCCGCCGCCAACGCGGTCTACGCCCTGCAGCGGCTCCGGGCCCAGGGCCGCAGCGGCGAGGCCCACGCGCTGCTCTGCGAGGCGCTCAACGGGCCGCCCGCCAGGCTGCCGGCCCTCGCGGGCGAGCTGCACAGGGCCGGACTCGGCGCCGACTGGACCGTCCTCCTCTGGGAGGCGGCCTCGCTGCCCCCCGGCCGTCTCGCCGCCGTCGCCGGAGTACTCGCCGACGCCGGCCGGACGTCCGACTGCGAGCAGCTCCTCCGGCAGGGCGTGGCGCGACCGGTGGAGGAACTCGCCGGAGCGTGCGCCGCCCTGCGCGCGGAGGGCCACCACGGCGAGGCGCACGCGCTGCTCACCGCCTTCGTGCGGGTCAGGACGCCCGAGGACGCGGCCCGCCTCGCGGGCGAGGATCCGCGCGGCCTCGTCCCCCGGCTCCTCGAAGCCGCTCGCGCCGTGTCCGCGGCCCGCGAGCGCGACCTCGTCCACGCCCTGCGCGTGGCGGGCCTCGCCGGCATCTGAGGCCGTGCCGCCCCACGCCCTCGCCGGCGTCTGAGGCCGTACCGCCCCACTCGGCGGCCGCCTGAGGCCGCCTTCCCGCACGTGTCCGTCCTTGCCCGTACGTGTCGGTACGTGTCCGACGTGGACCACTCGGGTATGAAACATGATCGACCCGGCCGCTTCACGGCGGCGGTCTTGCTCCGCGGTGTGACGGGGCTTACGTTCTCCTCCTACGCATCGCGTCTACGTGCGTAGAGGCTCTCTGACGCCGTGCCGAAGGAGCAGCTCATGACCGACGTCGTACGCGCCGCGCTCGTCCAGGCGACCTGGACGGGCGACACCGAATCCATGATCGCCAAACACGAGGAGCACGCCAGGGAGGCCGCCCGCCAGGGAGCGAAGGTGATCGGCTTCCAGGAGGTGTTCAACGCCCCCTACTTCTGCCAGGTCCAGGAGCCCGAGCACTACCGCTGGGCCGAGCCCGTCCCCGACGGCCCGACCGTGCGCCGGATGCGGGACCTCGCCCGGGAGACCGGCATGGTGATCGTGGTGCCCGTCTTCGAGATCGAGAGCGAGGGCTTCTACTACAACACCGCCGCCGTGATCGACGCCGACGGCACGTACCTCGGCAAGTACCGCAAGCACCACATCCCCCAGGTCAAGGGCTTCTGGGAGAAGTACTACTTCCGCCCGGGCAACGCCGGCTGGCCGGTCTTCGACACCGCCGTCGGCAAGGTCGGCGTCTACATCTGCTACGACCGTCACTTCCCGGAGGGGTGGCGCCAACTCGGCCTCAATGGCGCTCAGTTGGTCTACAACCCGTCCGCCACCCACCGCGGACTCTCCTCCCACCTCTGGCAGCTGGAACAGCCGGCCGCGGCCGTCGCCAACGAGTACTTCGTCGCCGCCATCAACCGCGTCGGCGTCGAGGAGTACGGCGACAACGACTTCTACGGCACCAGCTACTTCGTCGACCCGCGCGGCAAGTTCGTCGGCGACGTCGCCTCCGACAAGACCGAGGAACTCGTCGTCCGCGACCTCGACTTCGGCCTCATCGAGCAGGTGCGCCAGCAGTGGGCCTTCTACCGGGACCGCCGCCCCGACGCGTACGACGGGCTGGTGAGCCCGTGAGCAGCCTCCACGACCGGCACAAGGCCGTCATCCCCGACTGGGTCGCCCTCTACTACCGGGACCCGATCGAGATCACCCACGGCGAGGGTCGGCACGTCTGGGACGCCGAGGGGCGCAGGTACCTCGACTTCTTCGGCGGCATCCTCACCACCATGACCGCCCACGCCCTGCCCGAGGTCACCAAGGCCGTCGCCGAGCAGGCCGGACGGATCATCCACTCCTCCACGCTCTACCTCAACCGCCCGATGGTGGAGCTCGCCGAACGGATCGCCGCCCTCTCCGGCATCCCCGACGCCCGCGTCTTCTTCACCACCTCCGGCACCGAGGCCAACGACGCGGCGCTGCTCCTCGCCACCGCGTACCGCCGCTCGAACCAGATCCTGGCCATGCGGAACAGCTACCACGGCCGCTCCTTCTCCACCGTCGGCATCACCGGCAACCGCGCCTGGTCGCCGACCGGCCTCTCCCCGCTGCAGACCCTGTACGTGCACGGCGGCGTCCGCACCCGGGGCCCGTACGCGCAGTACACCGACGAGCGGTTCACCGAGGCCTGCGTCGCCGACCTCGAAGACCTCCTCGGCCACACCAGGGACGTCGCCGCCCTGATCGCCGAACCGATCCAGGGAGTCGGCGGCTTCACCTCCCCGCCCGACGGCCTGTACGCCGCCTTCCGCCGCGTCCTCGACCGGCACGGCATCCTGTGGATCTCCGACGAGGTGCAGACCGGCTGGGGCCGCACCGGCGACAACTTCTGGGGCTGGCAGGCCCACGGCCAGGCCGGACCGCCCGACATCCTCACCTTCGCCAAGGGCATCGGCAACGGCATGTCCGTCGGCGGTGTCGTCGCCCGGGCTGAGGTCATGAACTGCCTCGACGCCAACTCCATCTCCACCTTCGGCGGTTCGCCCATCACCATGGCGGCGGGCCTCGCCAACCTCGCGTACCTCCTCGACCACGACCTCCAGGGCAACGCGCGCCGCGTCGGCGGCCTCCTCATCGAACGCGTACGGGCGGCCTGCGCTGGAGTGGCGGCGGTACGCGAGGTCCGCGGCCGCGGCCTCATGATCGGCATCGAGCTGACCGAACCGGGCACCGAACGGGCGAACCCTGACGCGGCCGGCGCCGTCCTGGAAGCCGCCAGGGAGAACGGCCTGCTGATCGGCAAGGGCGGCGGCCACAACACCAGCACCCTGCGCATCGCCCCACCGCTCTCGCTCACCGTCGCCGAGGCCGAAGAGGGCGCGGCGATCCTCGAACAGGCCCTCGCCGCCCTGTAGGGGGTGTCTTGTCGACAAGACACCCCCTAGTTCCCGCTCCTCAAGCAGGGAGAGTCCCGTGAGCACCCGTACCGTCATCCGGGGCGGCCTCGTCGTCACCGCCGCCGACGAACTGCACGCCGACGTGCTGATCGAGGACGGCCGTGTGGTCGCCCTCGCGGCCCACGGCTCGGACGTGGCGGCCGGCTGGACCGCCGACCGCACCCTCGACGCCACCGACCGCTACGTGCTGCCCGGCGGCGTCGACGCCCACACCCACATGGAACTGCCCTTCGGCGGCACCTCCGCCTCGGACACCTTCGAGACCGGCACCCGCGCCGCCGCCTGGGGCGGTACCACCACCATCGTCGACTTCGCCGTCCAGACCGTCGGCCAGGCCCTGCGCGAAGGCCTCGACACCTGGTACGCCAAGGCCGACGGCAACTGCGCGATCGACTACGCCTTCCACATGATCCTCTCCGACGTCAACGAGCACACGCTCAAGGAGATGGACTGGCTCGTCCAGGAGGGCATCACCTCCTTCAAGCTCTTCATGGCCTACCCCGGCGTCTTCTACAGCGACGACGGCCGGATCCTGCGCGCCATGCAACGCTCCGCCGACAACGGCGGCCTGATCATGATGCACGCCGAGAACGGCATCGCCATCGACGTCCTCGTCGAACAGGCCCTGGCCCGCGGCGAGACCGACCCCCGCTACCACGGGGAGGTCCGCAAGGCCCTCCTGGAGGCCGAGGCCACCCACCGGGCGATCCAGCTCGCCCGGGTCGCCGGCGCGCCGCTGTACGTCGTCCACGTCTCGGCGGAGGAGGCCGTCGCCGAGATCACCACCGCCCGCGACAAGGGGCTCCCCGTCTTCGGCGAGACCTGTCCCCAGTACCTCTTCCTCTCCACCGACAACCTCGCCGAGCCGGGCTTCGAGGGCGCCAAGTACGTGTGCTCGACCCCGCTTCGCCCCAAGGAGCACCAGGCCGCGCTGTGGCGGGGGCTGCGGACCAACGACCTCCAGGTGGTCTCCACGGACCACTGCCCGTTCTGTTTCACGGGCCAGAAGGAACTGGGCCGGGGCGACTTCTCGAAGATCCCCAACGGCCTCCCGGGCGTCGAGAACCGGATGGACCTTCTCCACCAGGCGGTGGTGGACGGGCACATCTCACGGCGCCGGTGGATCGAGATCGCCTGCGCCACCCCGGCCCGGATGTTCGGCATGTATCCGCAGAAGGGGACCATCGCGCCGGGCGCGGACGCGGACATCGTCATCTACGACCCGCACACCACCCAGACCCTGTCGGCCGCGACGCACCACATGAACGTCGACTACTCGGCGTACGAGGGGAGGACCGTCACCGGGCAGGTCGAGACGGTGCTCTCCCGGGGCGAGACGGTCATCGACCGGCGCGAGTACGTCGGCCGCGCCGGCCACGGCACCTTCGTACCGCGCTCCACCTGCCAGTACCTCGACTGAACCGATCCTCGAACCAGGAGGCCCCGCATGGACTTCGGACTCGTCCTGCAGACCGACCCGCCCGCCTCGCAGGTCGTCGGGCTGATGCGCCGGGCGGAGCGCAACGGCTTCCGCTACGGATGGACCTTCGACTCCGCCGTCCTCTGGCAGGAACCCTTCGTCGTCTACAGCCAGATCCTGGAGCACACCACCAAGCTGCACGTCGGCCCGATGGTGACGAATCCGGGGACGCGGACGTGGGAGGTGACGGCCTCCACGTTCGCCACGCTCAACGACATGTTCGGCAACCGCACCGTCTGCGGCATCGGCCGTGGTGACTCCGCGATGCGCGTCGCCGGCCGCAGGCCCAACACCCTGGCCCGGCTCGGCGAGGCCATCGACGTCATCCGCGACCTCGCCGAGGGCCGGGAGGCGGTGGTCGACGGCAGCCCGATCCGCATCCCGTGGATCAAGGACGGGAAGCTGCCGGTGTGGATGGCGGCGTACGGTCCCAAGGCCCTCGCCCTCGCCGGGCAGAAGGCCGACGGCTTCATCCTCCAGCTCGCCGACCCGTTCCTGACCGAGTGGATGGTCAAGGCCGTCCGGCAGGCCGCCACCGACGCGGGCCGCGACCCCTCGTCGATCACCGTCTGCGTCGCCGCACCCGCGTACGTGACGGCCGACGACTCGCCGGAGGCCCTGGCGCACGCCCGGGACCAGTGCCGCTGGTTCGGTGGCATGGTCGGCAACCACGTCGCCGACCTGGTCGCCAAGTACGGCGAGCACTCCGACATGGTCCCGGAGGCGCTCACCGCGTACATCAAGGACCGGCACGGCTACGACTACTCCCACCACGGCCGCGCCGACAACCCCGACACCGCCTTCGTCCCCGACGAGATCGTCGACCGCTTCTGCCTCCTCGGCCCCGCCGAGGCCCACATCGAGAAGCTGCGCCGCCTCAAGGACCTGGGCGTCGACCAGTTCGCCGTGTACGCGATGCACGACAACCGCGAGGGCACCATCGACGCCTACGGCTCCGACATCATCCCGGGGCTCGGCTGACGAAGCCGCGGGGCGCGGGTTCCCGCGCGGGGCGGCACAGCACCGTCAGGAATCCAGTACCTCCACGTGGTCGCCGACCGCGACCACCAGGATCCGCGAGCCCGCCTCGGTGGAGCGCCAGCGGTGCCGGACGCCTCCGGACAGCACCAGTGTGTCCCCGCGGCCCAGCCGGTGGACGCGGCCGTCGGCCTCCACCTCCACCGAGCCGTCCGCCACGTACATCAGCTCGTCGTTCCGGTGCCGGAACTCGCGGTCCGCCTCGTGCACGCCGACGAACTCCAGCGCGTGCAGCTGATGGCGGCCGCGCACCACCGGGCGGATCCCGGCCTCCCGGACGAGGCCGCTGTCGTCGCCGGCGCGCACGACGTCGACCGTGCGCGTCTCGTCGGAGGCCGCGAGCAGCTGCACCGCCGTCGTGCCGAGTGCGTCCGCGATCCGCTGCAGCGACCGCATGCTGGGCCGCGCCCGGTCGTTCTCGATCTGGCTGAGGAACGGGGAGGAGAGCCCGCTGCGCCCCGCCATCTCGGCGAGCGTCAGGTCGAGCGCCCTGCGTCGGCGGCGTACGGCAGCGCCTACCCGCGGTGTGTCGGCGGCCTCCATGGATGTCCCGTCCTTCCCCGCCCCGCGGCGCCGTTCTCCCTGGTCGACGGCGCCTGACGGCACCTTACGCGGCCCGCGGCAGAAACCCGGAGACGGTTTCGTACTCCCGACACACGCCCTTCACGCAACGCCCCTACCGTCAAAGTCGATTGTTCTCATCAAAGAAACTTTGACGCGAGGAACTCCGACGTGCCCCCGATCGACCAGAACTCACGCCGCCGACGTCCCACCGGCCTCATCGCCCTCGACGAGACGGCCGCGTACGACGGCTACACCCTCTACGCACCGCTCACCGGCGGCGGAGAGGTCTACCTCATCGACCTCCACGGCCGCACCGCCCACCGCTGGGACCTGCCGTATCGCCCCGGCCGCCACGCCCGCCTGCTCGCCGACGGAACACTCGCCTACAACGGCGTCCTCCCGGGCGAGAAGGCCCTCTTCCCGATGTGGCACAAGTACCGGGGCGGAGTCATGCTCCGCGCGGCACCCGACGGCACCGTGCTGCGCGAGCACCACGACCCCCTCCAGCACCACGACGCCCACCACCTCGACGACGGCCGCATCCTCTACACCGCCCTGGAACCCCTGTCCGGCGCCGAGGCCGCGGCGGTACGGGGCGGGGTGCCCGGTTCCGAAGCCGCGGGCGGCGTCGTCTGGGCCGACACCGTCAAGGAGGTCGGCCCGGACGGCGAACTCCTGTGGTCCTGGCGCGCCGCGGACCACCTCGACCGCGAGGAGTTCCCGCTGCACGAGGCGTACGCCCGTGAGCACTGGCCCCTGATCAACAGCGTCACGCCGCTGCGGGACGGCAACATCCTCGCCAGTCTGCGCAGCGTCTCGGCCGTCGTCGTCATCAGCCGTGCGACCGGCGAGATCCTGTGGCGCAGCCGCCCCGGCACGGTCAGCCAGCAGCACGCGCCGACCGAACTCGACGACGGCGGGCTGCTGGTCTTCGACAACGGCGTGTTCCGGCCGGGCCAGGACGTCCCCTACTCCCGCGTCATCGAGATCGACCGGACCGGCGGCGACATCGTGTGGGAGTACCACGACCCGGCCCGCGAGTTCTTCTTCGCGCCCTTCATGGGCTCCGCGCAGCGCCTGCCCAACGGCAACACGCTCGTCACCGACTCCCCGTCCGGGCGGCTGTTCGAGGTGACGAAGGACGGCTACCTGTGCTGGGAGTACGTCGTCCCGCACTTCGCCGGCTACGGGGAGAGCGAGGTACGCGGCCTGTTCCCTTCCGAGCCCAACGCCGTCTTCCGCGCCTACCGTTACGCCGCCGCCGACATCCCGTGGCTGGAGGCGACGGCATGACGACCACCCCGGCCCCGGCCGCGCCCCGCTCCGCCGAAGCCGTCGACGCGCGGGTGCCGCTGCGGCGACTCGTACCGCTGTCGGCCCAGCACGTCCTGGCGATGATCGCCGCCCCGGTCTCCACCGTCTTCCTCGTCGCCGGCACCCTGAGGATGCCACCCGGCGCGACGGCCTCCCTGCTCAGCACCGTCCTCCTGCTCTGCGGAGCGGGCGCCCTGCTCCAGTCCCTCGGCGTCTGGCGGATCGGCGGCCGACTCCCGTTCGTCATGCTGCCCGGCGGCGCCGCGACCGCGCTGTTCCTCCAGATCGCGCAGGAACACGGGGCGCCGACCGCCGCCGGTGCCGTCCTCCTGGCGGCGGCGCTGCTCCTGGCCGTACTGCCGCTGTACGCCCGTGTCGTACGGCTCTTCCCGCCCCTGGTCATGGGCGTGACGGTGCTGCTCATCGGGATCGCGATGATCCGGGTCGCCGCCCGGCTCGTCACCGGCCCTGACGGAACGGGCGAACCGCGCGCGGTGCTTCTCGCCGCGCTCACGGTCGCGGCGACCGTCGCCGCGTACGTGCTCCTGCGCGGCGTCTGGCGCCAGACGGCCGTCCTCATCGGGATGGCGGCCGGCACCGCCGTGGCCGTGACGACCGGCCTCGGGGCCTTCGCCCCGGCGGCCGGGAGCGGCTTCGCGCTGCCCGCGTTCCTGCCCTTCGGGACACCTCGGTTCGACCTGGTGGCCGCCCTTCCGCTGCTCGTGTTCAGCCTCACCACCCTCGCCGAGATCACCGGACAGACCGTGCTCAACAGCGAGACCGTCGGCCGGACTCCCGTCCCCGAAAGGGACGTTCCCCGCGTCGCCCGCGCCGACGCCCTCGTCTCCCTGGCCGGCGGTCTCTTCGGCACTTCCCTCATGGTCACCAGCGCCGAGAACATCGGCATCGGCCGCCTCACCGGCGTCCGCAGCCGCTTCGTGACCGCCGGGGCCGGAGTGCTCCTGATCGTTCTCGGCCTGGCCACGCCCGTGTCCCGGGCTCTGGCCGGCATACCCGAAGCCGTCGTCGGCGGCTCCGCCCTCGTCGTCTACGCCGTCATCGCGGTGATGGGCGTCGAGATGCTCCGCCGCGCCGACCTGTCCGGAACGGGCACGGGCAACCTGACGGCCGCGCTCGCACTCACCGCGGGACTGCTGCCGCTGCTCAGCCCGGACCTGTACGCGGGATTCCCCGGCTGGGCCCGCACGATCCTGGGCAGTGGCGTCGTCGCCGGCACCCTGACGGCCGTCCTCCTCACCGCGCTGCTCGGACGATTCGATCCGGGCAGCCGCTCACGGAAACGCTAGGCGACCGGGCCGCGCTCGTGAGGGATCCTCTCGCCGGCCTCGATCGCGACGGGCAGCCGGTTCTCGGCCGGCGGCAGCGGGCAGGTCGCGAAGTCGGTGTACGCGCAGGGCAGATTGACGGCGCGGTTGAAGTCGAGCACCACCACGCCGTCGGGCCCGGGCGCGGCCACCCGCAGTTCACGGTTGGCCGCGTACGTGGTGACGCCCGAGGTCTCGTCGGTGAACAGCACCGTGAGGGTTCCGGGCGCGTGCCCGTTGAACGCGGTCAGGCTCAACTCCTGTCCGCCCAGCCGGAAGACGACGCGGCCCGGGGCGTCGTACACGTGCCGAAGGCCTTCGACGGAGGCGCCCACCGTGGTCGGCCGCGGTTCGTCGAAGGCCTCGTAGCGGCCCGTGACCACCCAGCGCGGATCGGGCGCGTACGCGGGCGTGCCGGTGAAGGCGACACGCAGCGGGTGGTCGGGGTGCCTGGGCCGGACCACGTCGTGGCCGCCGCGCTTGGCCACCTCGATCACCGTGTCGCCCCAGAGGGCGTGGACGCCGCCGCGTTCCGGAATGACGCCGAAGAGGTGCCGCGTCCGCACCGACGCGCCGTCGACGAGGAGTTCCGTCCCCTCGTCGAGCTCCACGACGACACCTTCGGGCCCCGTCGACCAGGTCCCCGGCACCCCGGGGAAGCTCTGGGGCTCGGCGGAGAGCCAGTGCAGGGCGGTGACCGCGAGGAAGCCGTGCTCCGACGCGAGCCGGGCGTCCTTGTCCCGGTGCCACTCCCGCCATTCCGCGGCGAACGCCTCCGGATCGGGAACGCCGGCGGTGCCGTTGGGGTCGTCGCGGCCGACGGTTGCGCGGGGGTCGGAAATGTCACGGACGCTCATGCGTCTCCTCCTGGTGCGGTGGATGGTGGGGTGTGCCCGGCTCCGTGTCCCTTGCCGGAGAAAGCAGAGAACCCCGGTACGGGCCGGGAGGCGGGGAGGGAAGAACGGATCGCGGGACGGAACGAGGCCGTCAGGGGCCGCAGCAACCCTTCGGCGCGAGCGCGTCGGTGTCCGGACGCCGGGACGAGGCCTCGGTGTCAGCCGGAACAGGCCATGGTCGTGACGCGCACGTAGTCCACGTGTCGACGCATCACGAGCAGGCTCATGGCTTCAGGAGAGCACAACACCGGTGCCGCGCGCCAGTGTTCCCTCGGCTCGACCCCTGAACCCCCTTGCAAGTCGGACGGGTTGGGGGTGGCCGGAAACTGGGTAGTCCCCTTGTTCCGGCGGCGCCCCGTCTCACGGCCCGGCTCGCCGGCCCCGCACGGCCTCGTTCCGTCCCCGAACGAAGGGTTCCCGCCTGCGATGACCGCCACCACGCCTTCCGGAAGACCCGCACCTGCGTCCCCGCCCGGCGGCCGGGTCGAACTCGCTCCCGGCGCCGCCCCGGACGATCCCCGCTTCGTGAACGACGACCTGCTGCCCGTCCCCGTCGAGCGGCGCCGCTGGACCACGTACAACTTCGCCGCCCTCTGGGTCGGCATGGCCCACAACATCCCCTCCTGGATGCTCGCCTCAGGTCTCGTCGCCCTCGGCATGGACTGGAAGCAGGCCGTCCTCACCATCGCCCTGGCCAACGTCATCGTGCTCCTCCCGATGCTGCTCACCGGGCACGCGGGGCCCAAGTACGGCATCCCCTTCCCCGTCCTGGCCCGCGCCTCCTTCGGCCTGCGCGGGGCGAACCTGCCCGCCCTGATCCGGGGAGGGGTCGCCTGCGCCTGGTTCGGCATCCAGACCTGGATCGGCGGCCAGGGCGTCTTCGTCCTGCTCGACAAGGTCTTCGGCGGCAGCTGGGCCGAGGCGTCGAGGATCGGCGGGCAGCCCTGGACCCTCTGGCTCTGCTTCGTCCTCTTCTGGGCCCTCGAACTCGCCATCATCTACCGGGGGATGGAGGCCCTGCGCCGCTTCGAGAACTGGGCCGCGCCGTTCGTCATCGTCGGCGCGCTCGCCCTCCTGGTATGGATCACGGTCAAGGCCGGCGGCCTCGGCCCCCTCCTCGACCAGCCCTCCCGGCTCGGCTGGGGCGCGGACTTCTGGCCCGTCTTCTTCCCCGCGCTCATGGGCATGATCGCCTTCTGGGCGACGCTCAGCCTCAACATCCCGGACTTCACCCGCTTCGGCGCCGGCCAGCGCGCCCAGGTCCGCGGGCAGGTGCTCGGACTCCCCGCCACCATGACCTTGTTCGCCCTGCTCTCGGTGCTCGTCACCTCGGGCTCGCAGGCCGTCTACGGCGCACCCGTCTGGGACCCCGTGGCCCTCGCGGCGAAGACCGACAGCGTCTTCGGACTCCTGTTCGCCCTGGTCACCGTCCTCGTGGCGACCCTCTCGGTGAACATCGCGGCGAACGTCGTCTCACCGGCGTACGACCTCGCCAACCTCGCCCCGAAGCTGGTGAACTTCCGCACGGGCGCCCTGATCACCGGCGTCGTCGGCGTGCTCATCATGCCGTGGAAGCTGACCGCCACCCCCGAGCTGTACATCTTCACCTGGCTCGGCCTGGTCGGCGGTCTCCTCGGTACGGTCGCCGGCATCCTCATCGCCGACTACTGGCTCGTCCGTCGCACCGTCCTCGACCTCGAAGGGCTCTACCGGGCCGACGGCCCCTACTGGTACCGGGGAGGCTGGAACCCGGCGGCCGTACTGGCCTTCGCCGTCGGCGGGGTCCTCGCAGTCGGCGGCTCCCACTCCGCCCCCGGTACCGGGCCGTTCCCCGAGGACGGCCTGATCCCCTTCCTCAAGCCCCTCGCGGACTACGGCTGGGCCGTCGGCCTCGTGGCCTCCCTGCTCCTCTACACCGCGCTCATGAGGCGCGGGGGAGCCGCCCGATCGTCCGCTCGATCCAGTTGACGTAGGAGCGGACGCGGGTGTTCACGGCGGGGGTGTCGGTGGCGCACTCCCTGCCGTAGGACACCAGGCCGACCACGTAGGGCCGGCCCCCGACCGCGCGGACGAGAGGGCCGCCGGAGTCGTACTGGCAGGTGTCGCGGCCGGGGGCGTACGTGCAGATCTGGGTGGTGGTGACCTGCGTCATGCCCCGGCTCGCGCAGGCCGCGTTGCTCATGGTGCCGAGGGCCACCGTCCGCAGCACGTCGGAGGTGCGGCCGCCGTAGGAGGTGGTGCCCCAGCCGGGGACCTCGACCTGGGTGTCGTCGAAGGAGCCGTGGGCGTACGCGGCGGGCAGGGCGATCGGCCGCACGTGGCGGTTGAGGGCGACCGGCTCGGCGAGCCGGACGAGAGCGATGTCGTTGACCTGGGTGTCCGGGTCGTACTCCGGGTGCGGCAGGAGACGGTCGGGGCGCGCCAGGACCGCGTGCGGGCTGTCGGCCCCGGTCGTCAGGTCGTGGTCGCCCAGGAGTACGCCCACCCGGGTGGGGTCGCTGTACGAGCCCGTCAGGCAGTGCGCGGCGGTGAGGACGTACCGGTCGCCGATCAGCGACCCGCCGCACATCACCCTTCGCTCCAGCACGTCCACGAGTCCCGCCATGAAGGGGTACTGGTGGGGCCGCGCCTCCTGTCCCCCGACGACCGCCCGCGCGGGCGGCGCGGTGCCGAGGGGGCTCACGGCCATCACCGCGCCCGCGACCGTCGCCATGAGCCTTCTCGCCCGTCCCACCTGATCTCCGTATCCGTCGGCGCCGTACGACCGGGGCCGGGGGTCTGCGGAGACGTTTCCGCACGGCCCTCCCCGGCCCGCGTCGGCATCAACGACGGGGGCGGGACCAGGTCACTCGACCACGGGGCCGGACTGGTGACCGAAAGGGCGGTCAGCGGTCAGCGGTCAGCGGCCATGGGTCAGCGGTCCGCGTCCGGCGCCCAGCCGGGTACGTGCGCGGTGGCGGCCGCGTCCCAGCCGGGGACGCCGCCCGGGAACGGCCAGGCACGGGTGAGGTCGTAGGCGTGGACGAGGGACCTGAGCTGGGCGGCCAGCATCCGGCTCTCGTTCGCGATCCGTGCCGGGGCGAGCGGGCCCTTCAGCGCGGCCACCCGCTTCTCGTACTCCAGCACCGGACGTTCCGCCCAGCGCGCCACCCGGGCGGCGTCGGCCGCCCGGGAGAGGAGGAGCACCTGCGGCCTGCCCCCTTCCGCGAGCGCCGCCGTAAGGCGGTCGTGACCGTCGAGCACCACGGGGGAGTTGAGCCCGCTGATCCACCAGGCGAACACCGGCGGCAGCACCCCCTCCCGGTACTGGCGGCGGTACGCCTTCACCCGCGGCGCCTCCGGGGGCGACAGCGCCCGCAGCGGCAGCAGGTCGCGCGCGTCCTCCACCGGGTCGCCGTACCCGAACCAGGTCAGATGGCCCCGGTCCGGGTCGTGGGCCAGGAGCTTGGGCCAGTTCGCGTCCACGAACCACCGGTGGGCGTCCGGAGCCAGCAGCCACTCGCCCGCGTGGAGCGGGCCGTCGGCCGCCGCGCGGAGCCCCGCCTCCGCGTACGCGGCCCAGCGCTCCGACCACTCCGCCGATCCGGGAGCCGCCGACTCCGCGGCCGCCCGGGCCCGTTCGGCCCGCAGGGGCGGCAGCGGGGAGGCGTACCGCCCGGTGCGCGCGTAGCGCACGCCACGGTGCGTGGCCCGCTGCCGGGCGAAGAGCACGGGAACCGTGCCCTGGAGCAGGACCAGCCGACCCCCGTCGGCGCTCTCCATCCGCAGACCGGGCTTCACCGGACCCTCGATACGCATGCCACGACCCTACGCAGCAGCGCCGGGGCGCCTCACACCCCCGTCCGGCGGATCAGGCCCTACGGCACCCGGGCCGTCCACTCCGCCGTGCCGAACTTCGACTCCGCGAGTTCCTTCGCCCGCGTCAGCTCGTCCTCCGTGACGTGACCCTCCGACAGCCCGTACCGGCCGCGGAAGGAGGCGATCATCCGCTCGATGACCGTCTCGCGCGGCAGGCCCGTCTGGCGCCGCAGCGGGTCCACCCGCTTCTTCGCGCTCTTCGTGCCCTTGTCGGAGAGCTTCTCGCGGCCGATGCGGAGCACCTCCGTCATCTTGTCCGCGTCGATGTCGTACGCCATCGTCACGTGGTGCAGGACCGCCCCCTGCCCCGTCACGATCCGCTTCTGCGCCGCGCCCGCGATCTTGCCGGCGTCCGTGGCGATGTCGTTGAGCGGCTGGTACCAGGCCCGGACGCCCATGTCACCGAGGGCGCCGAGCACCCAGTCGTCGAGATAGGCGTAGCTGTCCGTGAAGGACAGGCCCTGCACGAGGGCGTCGGGCACGGAGAGCGAGTACGTGATCGTGTTGCCCGGCTCGATGAACATGGCGCCGCCGCCGCTGATCCGGCGCACCACCTGGATCCCGTGCCGCTCCGCGGCCGCCGGATCGACCTCGTTGCGCAGCGACTGGAAGCTGCCGATCACCACCGCGGGCGCGCCCCACTCCCAGACCCGCAGGGTCGGCGGGCGGCGGCCCGCGGCGACCTCGGCCGTCAGGACCTCGTCGAGTGCCATGTGCAGGGCGGGGGACTGCGCCGGCTCGTGGATCAGCTGCCAGTCGTAGTCGGTCCAGTCCGTGGCGTGCGCGAGGGCCCGGCGGACCGCGACCCCGACGCCCTCCGAGGTCAGCCCGAACATCCGGGTGTCCGGCGGCAGCGCCGCGTCGATCCGCGCCGCGAGCCCGACGGCGTCGGTGTCGGCGGGCGCGCCCTCCAGGGCGTGGTCGATCGCCAGGATCGCCTCGTCCGGCTCCAGGAAGAAGTCCCCGGCGACCCGGACGTTCCGCAGGACGCCGTCCTCGGTGTCGAGGTCGACGACCACCAGCTTCCCGCCGGGGACCTTGTACTCGCCGTGGTACGCGCCGTGCACGGAACCCTCCCTGCGTGTAAGGGGTGAACTCGGCCAAAGGGTACTCCCCGGGAGAACGGAGGACGACGAGTGCGGTGGCCGGCCCGTCAGTGCCGCGTGCTTAGCTGGGTGCATGACCGAAGACCTCATCGAGCACGTCCTCGGCGGCCGTACGACCGAGGTGGAGGAGGCCGTCCGCAAGGCCGCCGCCGCCGAGATCATGCCGCGCTTCCGCCAGCTCGCCGCCCATGACATCGTCGAGAAGAACGGGCCGCACGACCTGGTCACGGTCGCCGACCGGGCAGCCGAGGCCCATCTCACCACCTCCCTCACCGCCCTGCTGCCCGGCTCGGTGGTCGTCGGCGAGGAAGCCGTCCACGCCGACCCCACGGTCTACGAGGCCCTGCGCGGCGATGCCCCCGTCTGGATCGTCGACCCCGTCGACGGCACCCGCCAGTTCGTCCACGGCGACCCCGCCTTCTGCACCCTCGTCGCCCTCGCCCGGCAGGGCGAGCTGCTCGCCTCCTGGACCTTCGCGCCGGCCCTGGACGAGTTCGCCGTCGCCGTACGGGGCAGGGGCGCCGCGCTCAACGGGCAGCCGCTGCGCGCCGGTTCGCCCGCCCCCGGCGCGGTCCTGGAAGTCGCCACCTCGCACCCCGACTACACCACCCCGGACCAGAAGCGGGCCCTGCTCGGCCTGGTCACCGAGGGCGTCGCCCCCCGCCCCTGCGGCTCGGCGGGCCTGGAGTACCTGGCCGTGGCGCGCGGCCGGCTCGACGCCACCGCCTTCTCCTGGGAGTACGCCTGGGACCATGCGGCCGGACTGCTCCTGGTCACCGAGGCGGGCGGCGTCCAGACGACCGTCGCGGGAGAGCCGTTCCGTATCACCGGAGGCAACGCGCTGCCGTTCACGGCGGCCCGGGACGCGGCCACCGCCGACCGGATCCGGACACTCCTGAGGGGCCGTTAAGGGACGTCGGGGCACAGGAATATCCTGGGAGTGCTGGTCATCGGCTGACGAAGGAGTCCGAAGGTGTCGAAGGTGACGTCGATGCTCGATGCCGTCGTCGTGGGCGCGGGGCCCAACGGACTGACCGCCGCCGTCGAACTGGCCCGCCGTGGCCTCTCCGTGGCCGTCTTCGAGGCCGAGGCCACCATCGGCGGGGGCGCCAGGACCGAGGAACTCACCCTCCCCGGCTTCCGCCACGACCCCTGCTCCGCCGTCCACCCGCTCGGCGCGGGCTCGCCCGTCTTCAGGACGATGCCGCTGGACCGGTACGGCCTGGAGTGGCTCCACCCCGAACTGCCCATGGCCCACCCGTGGGACGACGGCACCGCCGCCGTCCTCGCCCGCTCCGTCGCCGAGACCGCCGCCTCCTTCGGGCCGCGCGACGCCGGGGCGTACCGCCGCCTCGTCGCACCCTTCGCCGACAAGTGGGACACCCTGGCGCGGGACTTCATGCAGCTGCCGCTCACCGCGCTGCCCCGCGACCCGGTCACCCTCGCCCGCTTCGGCCTCGCCGGCCTGCCGCCCTCCACCTGGCTCATGCGCCGCTTCCGCGACGAGAAGGCCCGCGCGCTCTTCGCCGGGCTCGTCGGCCATGTCATGGCCCCGCTCAGCGGATTCGCCACCGGCGCCGTCGGCCTGGTCTTCGCGCTCGCCGCGCACGCCGGCGGCTGGCCCCTGCCCCGGGGCGGCTCGCAGTCGATCTCCGACGCCCTCGCCGGGTATCTCAAGGACCTCGGCGGGACCGTCCACACCGACTTCGAGGTCAAGCGCCTCGACGACCTGCCGCCGGCCCGCGCCTACGTCTTCGACACCTCGCCCACCGCCCTCGCCCGGATCGCCGGCTTCGGCGGGCACTACGACCACTACCGGTACGGCGCGAGCGCCTTCAAGATGGACTACGCGCTGGACGGCCCCGTGCCCTGGACCGCCGAGGAACCCCGGCGCGCCGGCACCGTCCAGATCGGCCCCACCGCCGGCGAGATCGGCGCAGCCCTGCGCCAGGCCTCGTCCGGCACCGCGCCCGACGTCCCCTTCCTCATCACCGCCCAGCCCAGCCTCGTCGACCCCTCCCGCGCTCCCGAGGGCAAGCACGTCTTCTGGGCGTACGGTCACGTCCCCAACGGCTGGCGGGGCGACCTCACCGAGGCGATCGAGCGTCAGATCGAGCGCTTCGCCCCCGGCTTCCGTGACCGCGTCCTCGCCCGTGCCACCGCCGGACCGCCCGAACTCGCCGCCCGCAACGCCAACTACGTCGGCGGCGACATCGCCTGCGGCGCCGCCCGCGGCCTCCAGCTGCTGCTGCGCCCCACCCTCTCGCCGCGCCCCTACGCCACCCCGCACCCGGCGGTCTTCCTCTGTTCCTCCGCGACCCCGCCCGGCCCCGGCGTCCACGGCATGTCAGGACACAACGCGGCGAAGGCGGTCTGGCGCAGCCTGCGCGCCCAGGCCGTCCGGTAGGGCCTGTCTGTCGGACCGGGCCCGCCCGCGAAAATAGACTGCCCCCATGGCCAAGTACTTCGACGTCCACCCCGACAACCCCCAGCCCCGCACGATCAGCGCGGTGGCCGACTCCATCCGGAACGGGGCGCTCGTCGCGTACCCGACCGACTCCTGCTACGCGCTCGGCAGCCGCCTCGGCAGCCGTGACGGCATCAGCCGGATCCGCGCGATCCGCGATCTCGACGACCGGCACCACTTCACGCTCATGTGCCAGAACTTCGCCCAGCTGGGCCAGCTCGTGCACGTCGACAACGACGTCTTCCGCGCGGTCAAGGCGTCGACCCCGGGTGCGTACACCTTCATCCTGCCCGGGACGAAGGAGGTGCCGCGCCAGCTGCTGCATCCCAAGAAGAAGACGGTCGGCGTCCGCATCCCCGACCACGTCGTCACCCAGGCCCTCCTCGCCGAACTCGGCGAGCCGCTGCTGTCCAGCACCCTGCTCCTGCCCGACGAGGCGGAGCCGCTGACGCAGGGCTGGGAGATCAAGGAGCGGCTCGACCACCAGGTGGACGCGGTGCTCGACTCCGGCGAGTGCGGAACCGAACCCACCACGGTCGTCGACTTCTCCAGCGGCGAGCCCGAGATCGTCCGCCGCGGGGCGGGGGACACCTCCCGGTTCGAGTAAGCACTTCGAACAGGCGCGACGAGGGGCACGGGAAGCGGTCCACCGGCTCCCGGGCGGCCCTTTCCGCCCGGTCGTGATCGCCGTACGGTCGCGTGAACGCCCTTCACGCGCACCCACGGAGGATCGGCCGCATGATCGTCATCGCCCACGTCAGCGACGTCCACATCGACGGCGAGGAGCGCGCCACGGACCGCACCCGCGCCGTCCTGCGGTACCTGGAGGAGCTGCCGTACGACCTGTCGGCGGTCCTCGTCACCGGGGACGTCGCCGACCACGGGACGCCGGACGAGTACGCGGTGGCGCGGAAGCTGCTGACCTCCCGTCACCCGCTGCTCGTCTGCCCCGGCAACCACGACGACCGCGCCGCCTTCCGGAAGGCGCTGCTTCCTGAGGAGACGCCGGCCCTCCCGTACGCGCCCGTCAACCAGGTGCTCCGCGGCGAGGGCTTCGTCGTCGCCCTCTGCGACTCCTCCGTCCCCGGTGAGCACCAGGGGCTCCTGGAGGACGAGACGCTGGAGTGGCTGGACGCGGTCCTCGCCGACACCCCGCACGAGCTGCCCGTCCTGGTCGCCTTCCACCACCCGCCCGTACCCCTGCACACCCCGTACGTGGACGAGATACGGCAGTTCGGCGAGGAGCGGCTCGCCGCGCTCGCCGACCGCCACCCCCACCTCACGGCCTTCCTCGCGGGCCACGCGCACACCGCCGCCGCCACGACCTTCGCCGGGCGCCCGCTGCTCGTCGCGCCCGGGGTCGTGTCCGCGCTGCGCCTCCCGTGGGAGAACCCGGGCCCGGACTCCCCGCACGTCCACCTCGACCTGCCGCCCGCGCTCGCCTTCCACGTCCTCGGCGACGACGGCCGGCTGACCACCCACTACCGGACGGTCACCGTCTGACCGTCCGACCCGCGGAGCGGACGTCCATGTCGTTTTCTCGCCAGCCCGCGAGCCGGCCGTCCGCGATCCTGGACTCATGCACACCGACACCGAGCGCTGCGTACGGGCCGTTCAGTCGAAGGACGCCCGCTTCGACGGCGTGTTCTTCACCGCCGTCCGCACCACCCGGATCTACTGCCGGCCCAGCTGCCCGGTCGTCCCGCCCAAGCCCGAGAACATGGAGTTCCACGCCAGCGCCGCGTCCTGCCAGCGGGCCGGCTTCCGGGCCTGCAAGCGGTGCCGGCCCGACACCAGCCCCGGTTCGCCCGAGTGGAACGTCCGCGCAGACGCCGTCGCCCGCGCCGTACGGCTCATCCAGGACGGGGTCGTCGACCGGGAAGGCGTCCCCGGGCTCGCCCGCCGCCTCGGCTGGTCCACCCGCCAGATCGAACGCCAGCTCCTCGCCGAACTGGGCGCGGGACCCCTCGCCCTGGCCCGCGCCCAGCGCGCCCAGACCGCCCGGGTCCTCATCGAGACGACCCCGATGCCCCTGGGCGAGGTCGCCTTCGCGGCCGGCTTCTCCTCCATCCGCACCTTCAACGACACCGTCCGCGAGGTCTTCGCCCTCACCCCCGGCGAGCTCCGCGCCCGCGCCGCCCGCCCGGCGTCCGACCGCCCCCGCACCCCCGGCGTGATCAGCCTCCGGCTGCCCTTCCGCGCCCCCCTGGAGCCCTCCAATCTCTTCGGCCACCTCGCGGCCACCGCGATCCCCGGGGTGGAGGAGTGGCGGGACGGCGCCTACCGGCGGACCCTCGCCCTGCCGTACGGGCACGGGATCGTCGCCCTCGCCCCCCGCCCCGACCACATCGCCTGCCGCCTCTTCCTCACCGACCCCCGGGACCTCACCCACGCCATCAGCCGCTGCCGCCGTCTCCTCGACCTCGACGCCGACCCCGTGGCCGTCGACGACCGGCTGCGCGCCGATCCGCTGCTCGCCCCGGTCGTCGACAAGGCGCCCGGCCGCCGGGTGCCCGGGACCGTCGACCCCGCCGAGTTCGCCGTACGGGCCGTCCTCGGCCAGCAGGTCTCCACCGCCGCCGCCCGCACCCACGCCGCCCGGCTCGTCACCGCCTACGGCACCCCCGTCGACGACCCCGAGGGCGGCCTCACCCACCTGTTCCCGGGGCCCGAAACGCTCGCCGACCTCGACCCCGAGACCCTCGCGCTGCCCCGCAGCCGCCGCGCCACCCTCCTCACCCTGGTCAGGGCCCTCGCCGACGGCTCACTGCCCCTCGGCCCCGCCGACGACCGCGAGGAGGCCCGCGCCCGGCTGCTCGCCCTGCCCGGCTTCGGCCCCTGGACCACCGAGATCATCGCCATGCGGGCCCTCGGCGACCCCGACGCCTTCCTCCCCGGCGACCTCGGCGTCCGCCGCGCCGCGGCAGGACTCGGCCTGCCCGGCACCCCGGCCGCGCTCACCGCCCGCGCGGCCCACTGGCGCCCCTGGCGCGCGTACGCCGTCCAGTACCTCTGGGCGACCGACGACCACCCGATCAACCACCTGCCCAGCGAAGGACACTGAACCGCCATGACCACCACCGTCCGGCACACCGTCGTGGACAGCCCGTACGAGCCGCTGACCCTCGTCGCCGTCGACGGCGTCCTCAGCCGCGTCCACATGACCGGGCAGCGCCACCGTCCGCCCGAGGAGGCCTTCGGCGCAGCGGACCCGCGCCCCTTCGACGAGGCGATCCGCCAGCTGGACGCCTACTTCTCCGGCGAACTCACCGAGTTCGACCTGCCGTTGCACCTGGTCGGCACCCCGTTCCAGGTGCGGGTCTGGGAGCGGCTGCTCCGCATCCCGTACGGGGAGACCCGGACGTACGGCGAACTCGCCGAGGAACTGGGCAACCCCGCAGCCTCCCGCGCGGTGGGCCTCGCCAACGGCAAGAACCCCGTCAGCATCATCGTCCCCTGCCACCGGGTGATCGGCGCGGGCGGCGGCCTCACCGGCTACGGCGGCGGCCTCGACCGCAAGCAGCGCCTCCTCGCCTTCGAGTCGGGCGCGGCGGAACCCGCCGGGCTCTTCTAGGACCGGTTCCGTCCCGCAGCGGCTACCGCAGCCGGTCGAGCAGCGCGGGCAGCGCCGTGCCGATCGGCTCGCGCAGGATCTCGTCGGCGACGGCGTCGTACGGGGTGGGCTCGGCGTTCACGATGATCAGCCGCGCGCCGTGCTCGGCCGCGATCCCCGCGAGGGAGGCCGCCGGCTGCACCTGGAGACTGCTGCCGACCGCGACGAACACCTCGGTGGCCTTGGCGATCGACATGGCCTCCCCGAGCACCACCGGATCGAGCCGCTGCCCGAACATCACGGTCGCCGACTTCAGGATCCCGCCGCACACCCGGCACGCGGGGTCGTCCTCACCGGCCCGCACCCGGTCCAGGGCCTCCTCCATCGACGAGCGGGCGTGGCAGGCCGTGCACACCACCGACCGCGCGGAGCCGTGGAGTTCGAGCACCTTGCGGCCGGGCACCCCGGCGGCCTGATGCAGTCCGTCCACGTTCTGGGTGATCACCCGCAGCGCGTTCCCGCTCGTCCGCTCGTACGCGGCGATCGCGTGGTGCGCCACGTTCGGCTCGGCGCTCAGGACGGGACCGTCGAGCCGCATCCGCCACGAGCGGCGGCGGATCTCCGGGTCGGCCATGTACGGCCCGTACGTGACGAGCCGCTCGGCGTCGGGGTCCCGCCGCCAGACACCGTTCGGGCCCCGGTAGTCGGGGATGCCCGAGTCCGTCGAGATACCGGCTCCACTGAGAATCGCGACCATCGTCATACGACGAGCCTAGGCACCGCGAAACCGCTCCCGCGAACGGGTTTTCGGGTGCTAGGTTCCCGGCATGGCCAAGGTGAACATCGCGCTCGACGCCGACCTCGTCGTGGAGGTCATGGTCCTGGCAGGAGTCGGGAACCCGCAGGACGCGGTGGAGGCCGTCGTCCGCGACTACATCGCGCGCGGGCACCGCACCGAGGCCCGGGTGGCCACCCGCGACGAGCCGCACCGCACCGGCGAACTCCTGCCGCCCGAGCCCCCTCAGGGTTAGGACCTGGCCCGCGTCATCCCCCGACCGGGTGACCGTTCTCCAGCTCCACCGGCCCCGCGCCCGTCGCCAGGACGTCCAGCGAGGCGAGGACCCGCAGGCCCAGGCTGCCCGGAAGGTGGGCGGTGACCTCCTCGCGCTCGATCAGCTTCCAGGACAGCAGTTCCTCCTCCTGGAGCCGGATCTCCGCGAACCGCTCCTCGGCCAGCACTCCGCCGTCGTACACGTACGCCACGATCGGCGGCCGCCCCGAGCCGTGCGACCAGTCGACGGAGAGCAGCGGGCCGAGGGCCACATCGAGGCCGATCTCCTCGGCCGTCTCCCGGCGGGCGGCCTGCCGGGGCGTCTCGCCGGTGTCGGACTCGATCGTGCCGCCGGGCAGCGTCCAGCCCTCGCGGTAGTTGGGTTCCACCACCAGGACGCGCCCCGTGGCGTCCCGGAAGAGTGCGGCGGCGCCGGCCAGGACGCGAGGGAGACCGGCGATGTACGTGGTGTAGTCGGTCGTGGTCATGGCGTCAGCGTAGCCAGCCGCACGGTCCGCTCGGCCAGTTCACCGATCCCGACGCCGTCGAAGCCGAACACCGCGCTGCTCACCCGGTCCCGCAGCGGCTCCGACCACTGGGGCGGGATCGCCGCCGCCCCGCACATCACGCCCGCCACCGAACCCGCCGTCGCCCCGTTGGAGTCCGTGTCCAGGCCGCCGCGCACGGTCAGCGCGATCGTCCGGGTGAAGTCCCCCTCCCCGTACAGGAGTCCGGCGGTCAGCACGGCCGCGTTCGGCACGGTGTGGATCCAGCCGAGGCCCGCCGTGCGCTCCGCGAGTTCGTCGAGCGCCGCGGACCAGCCGAGCCCCGACTCGTACAGGGCGATCGTCCCGCGCACCGTCCGGGCGAGCCGGCTGCTCGGCGGAACCTGCGCCAGGCCCGCTTCCAGGGCGGTCCTGACGTCGGGCGCGGTGAACGCCGCCGCGATCACGGCCGCCGCCCACATCGCCCCGTACACCCCGTTCCCGCTGTGCGAGAGGACCGCGTCCCTGCGGGCCAGCGAGGCGGCCCGGCGCGGGTCGCCCGGACTGGTCCAGCCGTGGACGTCGGCCCTGATCAGCGCGCCGATCCACTCCTGGTACGGATTGTCGTACGTGGCCGTCAGCGGCGGCCGCAGGCCGTTCGCGAGGTTCCGGTAGGCGGCCCGCTCGGCCGTGAACGTCTGCAGATAGGGCAGCCGCGTCAGCCACTCCCGCCCCACCTGTTCGGTCGTGAAGGCGGAGCCGTACGTCTCCAGAAGGTGCAGCCCGAGGATCGACCAGTCGATGTCGTCGTCCCGGCAGCTGCCGTCGATCCGGCCGCGCACGCACCGCTGCCACTCCGGACGCAGCTCGAAACCGGTCGCCCCCGGCGGAGGCGGCGGCAGGTAGTCCGTCAGGGGCAGCGCGCCCGTCAGCCGCAGATAGGTGTCGATGTGCTCCCGGCTCCAGTGGTCGCCCTGCTCCACGGGCTTGCCGAGCATGTTCCCGGCGATCCGGCCCGTCCAGCCGCCCAGGATCCGGTCCGCGAGCCCTCCGGCCGTGCGGTCCATCTCAGCCCTCGCCCTCGGGAGGTTCCACGTCGGTCCGTGCCTTCGCCGCCCGGCGCAGCCGGTGGTGGCGCGACTCGCCCCGCTCCGTGATCGCCTCCCCGACCAGCGCCCTGACCGCGTCACCGGGCCCGTGCAGCGCGTGGTGCCGGACCAGGCCGGCCCCGGGGTCCTCCCGCAGCTCCTTGAGCAGTGCCCAGCACAGTGCCAGCATCACCACGACGAACGGCAGCGCGACCAGGATCGTCGCCGTCTGGAGCGAGTTCAGACCGCCCACCACCAGGAGGACCGCCGCCACGGCGGCCATCAGGACGCCCCAGGTCACGACCAGCCAGGTCGGCGGGTGGAGCGAGCCACCGCTCGTCAGCGACCCCATGACGAGCGAGGCGGAGTCCGCGCTCGTGACGAAGTACGTCATCACCAGGAGCATCGCGACCACCGAGGTGACCGTGCCGATCGGCAGCGCCTCCAGCATCGCGAACAGCGAGGCCTCCGCCCCGTCCCGCACCGCCGTCGCCAGGTCCGCCGCGCCCGTGGACTCCAGGCGGATCGCCGTACCGCCCATCACGCAGAACCACACCACCGTGGCCCCTGACGGCACGAGCAGCACCCCGACGAGGAACTCCCTGATCGTCCTGCCGCGCGAGATCCGGGCGATGAAGGTGCCGACGAACGGCGCCCAGGACAGCCACCACGCCCAGTAGAAGATCGTCCACGTCCCCAGCCAGTCGGGGTCGGTGAACGCGCCCGTGCGGCTCGCCATCGGCAGCAGCTGGTGCAGGTAGCCCCCGACGGAGGCCGGAATGGTGTCCAGGATGTAGACCGTCGGGCCGAGCAGGAACACGAACAGCATCAGACAGCCCGCGAGGACGATGTTCAGGGTCGACAGCCACTTCACGCCCTTGTGCAGCCCCGAGAAGGCCGACAGGACGAAGGCCCCGGACAGGGACACGATGATGATCAGCTGGGTGGACGTCGAGTTCTCCACGCCCATCGTCAGGTTCAGGCCCTCGGCGACCTGCAGCGCACCGAGCCCGAGGCTCGTCGCCGTGCCGAACACGGTCGCGAACACCGCGAGCAGATCGATCGCCCTGCCCGGCCAGGACGCCGCCCGCCGAGCCCCGAGGAGCGGCACGAACGCGGAACTCAGCCGGTTCCCGCGGCCCTTGCGGAATCCCGCGTACGCCAGGGCCAGACCCGCGATGCCGTAGATCGCCCACGGGGTCAGCGTCCAGTGGAAGAACGAGTACTCCATCGCGGTACGGGCCGCGCCGCCCGTCCCCGCCGGCACGCCGCTCGCCGGGGGAGGGCTCAGGAAGTGCTGGAGCGGCTCCCCGACCCCGTAGAACATCAGGCCGATGCCCATGCCGGCGCTGAACATCATCGCGATCCACGCCAGGTTGCCGAACTCCGGCTCCGAGTCGTCCGCGCCCAGCCTGATCCGGCCGAAACGGCTCAGGGCGATCACCACGCACAGCACGAGGAACGTGTCGGCCGCGACGACGAAGAGCCAGGCGAAATTGGACAGCACCCACTGGAGGGCCGTGTCCGAGGCGCTGTCGAAGGAGTCCTCGCCCAGAGCCGCCCACCCGACGACCGCGACGACGGCCGCCACCCCGATCCCGATGACCTTGCCGTCCGGCTCGGCGTCGGAAACGATCTTTTCCGTACTCATGTGACCCCACTATGGTGCGGAATATCGCCTTATCAGGGGGTGGCACGCCGTCCGGGGGTACGGATAGGGTCGGCCACGGCGCGACTGCACGTTCGAAAGCAAGGGATGCAAGGTGACGGACGGGGCAGCAACTCAGGTCGCACACGTGCTCGTGGCGGCCGACAAGTTCAAGGGCTCGCTCACGGCCGTACAGGTCGCGGAGCGGGTCACAGCAGGACTGCGACGGGTCGTCCCCGGCCTCACCGTGGAGACGCTCCCCGTCGCCGACGGCGGCGACGGCACCGTCGCGGCAGCCGTCGCGGCCGGATTCGAGCGCCGCGAGGTCCAGGTGACGGGACCGCTCGGTGAGCAGGTCACCGCCGCCTTCGCGCTGCGCGGCACCACCGCCGTCGTCGAGATGGCCGAGGCCTCCGGCCTCCAGCTCCTCCCGCGCGGTGTGTTCGCCCCGCTGACCGCGACCACGTACGGCTCCGGCGAGCTGCTCAGCGCCGCCCTGGACGCCGGTGCGACCACCGTCGTCTTCGGCGTCGGCGGCAGCGCCACCACCGACGGCGGCGCCGGCATGCTCGCCGCGCTCGGCGCCCGCTTCCTCGACGCGTCCGGCGACCCCGTGGGCCCCGGCGGCGCACCCCTCGCGGACCTGGCCACCGCCGACCTCAGCGGCCTCGACCCCCGCTTCTCCTCGGTCGACCTGATCCTCGCGAGCGACGTCGACAACCCGCTCACCGGCCCCAAGGGCGCCCCCGCCGTCTACGGCCCGCAGAAGGGCGCCACCCCGGACGACGTCCGCACCCTGGACGCCGCCCTCGCCCACTTCGCCACCGTCCTGGAGAAGGCCGTCGGCCCCAGGGCCGCCGAAGCCGCCGTCGCCCCCGGCGCGGGCGGCGCGGGCGGCATCGGCTACGGCGCGCTCATCCTGGGCGCGAGCTTCCGCCCCGGCATCGAGCTCATGCTGGACGTCCTCGGCTTCGCCCCCGCCCTGGAGCGCGCCACCCTGGTCATCACCGGCGAGGGCTCCCTCGACGAGCAGACCCTCCACGGCAAGGCCCCGGCGGGCGTCGCCGCGGCGGCCCGCGCCGCCGGCAAGGAGGTCGTCGCCGTCTGCGGCCGCCTGGCCCTCCCGCCGGAGGCCCTCGGCAAGGCGGGCATCCGCCGCGCCTACCCCCTCACGGCCCTGGAACCCGACCCGGCCACGTCCATGGCGAACGCGGGCCCGCTCCTGGAGGACGTGGCGGCGGACATCGCGCGGGACTTCCTGTCGTAACCCGGGCCCGCCGCCCCCGAAGCAGGGGGCGGCCGCCCGGTGTGCTCAACCCCCCGGCGCCGTCAGGCGGAACGCGTCCAGGGCCAGTGTCATCTCCGTCAGGTCCCGTGGCCGCGACAGCGACCGTGACGTCAGCTGCTCGAGCCGCCGCAGCCGGTTGAAGACCGTGTTCCGGTGGCAGTACAGCCGCCCCGCCGCCCGTCCCGCCGACCCCTCGCACTCCAGCCACGCGTCCAGCGTCTCCAGGAGCACCGCCCGGTCCGCCGGGTCCAGTTCGAGCAGCCCCCCCAGGACGTCGGACACCAGAAGACTCGCCATCTCGGGCTGGCTCACCACCAGCGCCCCCGCCATCCGGCGGTCGAGCCGCACGATCTGGCGGCTGCCCGGCGGACACGTCCGCAGCGCCAGCTCCGCGAGGCGCCGCGCCCGGCCCAGCTCCGTCAGGCCCACCACCACAGGACTGATCCCGCCAGGCCCCGGGCACCGCCCGTCGAGCAGCTCGGACAGCGCGTCGAGACCGGTGTCGTGGGCCAGCGCCACGACCCCCAGCTCGCAGTCCGCGCCCATCCGCCACAGGAACCGCACGCCCTCGCCCTGCACCTGCCGGTGGAACGGCTCCCGCTCCTCCCGCCGGTCGTAGCGCAGCACCACCACCGCGTACCGGCCCTGCTCCGGCAGGTCCAGGCCCGCCGCCGCCCGCGCCACCAGCTCGGGCGACCGCTGGCCCTGGAGCAGGGCGTCCAGGAGCGCCTGGAGCTGCTCGTCCGTCCGGCGGCTCAGCTCCAGCTCCGCGGACCGGTACGCCTCCGACGCCGTGTCCGCCTGCGCGTCCACCGCCGACCACACGGTCGTCGCCGACTGCATCAGCGCCGCGAGCTGCGCCGTGTCCGACCCCGCGCCCTCGATCAGCGCGTCCCACACCAGATGCCCGGCATGCCGGTACGCGTGCACGACCAGTTCGAGCGGCATGCCCTGAGCGGCCCGCCGCCGGCCCACCTCCTCCGCGTTCTCCAGGTCCCTGCGGGGCGAGTTCCGCGGCGCCGAGATCATCTCGATCCCGATCCGCATCGCCTCCTGGGCCTCCTGCCAGTGCTGGTCGTACGGGAGGATCCGCGCGTACGCGGGCTCGTACGCGTGGAGTTCCCTCAGATGCTCGTCCACCAGCTCCGGCACCCGCTCCAGAAGAGCCGTGCACGCCTGAGCGAGCACCTTCCAGTCGTCATCGGTTCGCCGTCTGCGCCGTCCCATGCCGGGAGGATCCACCGCCCCGGCCCCCTCCGCACAGCCCTGACGCGCACTGTTGTGCGCATGCACAGCCCGCCGCCGCGCCCGCTGGTCACCGGCAGCGATTCGGCCGCGGGACGTGGACGCGCGGTCCTGAGCGGTGTTGGGGTGAGCGCCACTGAACGGCCGAGTAACACGTACGGCCGGGGAAAGGGGAACCATGGGAGGTACCGCACCCGCTCTCCAGGTGACGGACCTGACGGCGGGATACGGACCGGTACGCGCGCTGCGGAAGGTGTCGCTGACCGTACCGGCGGGCGCCGTCGTCACCGTCCTGGGCGGCAACGGGGCCGGTAAATCGACGCTGCTGAGGGCGGTCTCGCGCACCCTGCGGTTCCACGGCGGCGCCGTGGTGGCCGGCACGGTGAGCCGCGACGGCCGACCGCTCGACGGACTGCCGCCGGACCGGGTCGTCGCGGCCGGCGTCTCCCAGGTGCCCGAGGGCCGCCAGGTCTTCGCCCGGATGACGGTCGAGGACAACCTGCGCGCCGGCGCGCTCGGCAGGCGCGGCGGCCGGGCGTCGAAGGCCGCCGCACTCCGCCGCGTCCACGAGCTGTTCCCGGTCCTCGCGGACCGCGCACGCCAGCAGGCCGGGCTGCTCTCCGGCGGCGAACAGCAGATGCTGGCCGTCGGCCGGGCACTGATGGCCGCGCCGGGCCTGCTGCTCCTGGACGAGCCGTCCCTCGGCCTGGCCCCGCTGATGGCCGCCCGGATCGCGGACGCGATCCGGGAGATCAACTCCCAGGGCACGGCGGTGCTCCTCGTCGAGCAGAACGCCGCGCTCGCGCTGCGGCTCGCCTCCCGGGCATACGTCCTGGAGGTCGGCGAGGTCACCCTGTCCGGTCCCGCCGACGAACTCGCCGCCTCCGACGAGGTCCGCCGCCGCTATCTGGGCGTGGTCGACGAGGACGCCGCCGCCGACGCGGCCCGCGCCCGCGCCACCCACCCGGTCCTGTCCCGCTGGGAGGAGACCCGATGACCGACACACCGGCCACCACCGCGGCCGTCCCCGGCGTCCCGGCTCTCGTCGTCGAGGGCCTGACCGTCCGCTTCGCGGGACTCACCGCCCTCGACGGCGTCGGGTTCACCGTCCGGCCCGGCACCGTGCACGCCCTCATCGGGCCCAACGGCGCCGGCAAGTCCACCTGCTTCAACGTGCTCTCGGGTGTCTACCGGGCCACCGAGGGCTCCGTCCGGTTCGGCCCGCACGAGCTGACGGCGCTGCCCCCGCACCGGATCGCGGACCTCGGCGTCGGCCGGATCTTCCAGAACCTGGCCCTGCCGCCGCGCGCCAGCGTCGAGGACAGCCTGATGCTCGGCCGCCACCGGCTGACCCGTACCGGCTTCGTCGCCGCGGGACTCAGGCTCCCGTCCGCCGCCCGTGAGGAGGCGCGTCACCGCGCCAGGGTCCGGGAGATCGCCGCCTTCGTCGGTCTGGAGAAGCAGCTCGCGCAGCCGGCGGGCTCCCTCCCTTACGGACAGCAGAAGCTCGCCGAACTCGCCCGCGCCCTCTGCATGGAGCCGAAACTGCTGCTGCTCGACGAGCCCGTCGCCGGAATGACCGCCGACGAGCGGGTCCGTACCGCCGCCGTCATCGCGGGTGTCCGCGACAGCCTCGGCATCTCGGTCCTGCTCGTCGAGCACGACATGGGCCTGGTGATGCGGCTCGCCGACTCCGTCACCGTCCTCGACTTCGGCCGCCGGATCGCCGACGGGGTTCCCGCCGACGTCCAGAACGACCCGGCGGTCGTCCGCGCCTACCTCGGAGAGGAGTCCGCCGCGTGAGCACGTTCGCCGAGTTCCTGATCAACGGCATCTCACTGGGCTCGATCTACGCCCTCATCGCCCTCGGCTTCGTGGTCATCTTCCGCGCCACCGAGGTCGTCAACTTCGCCCACGCCTCCCTCCTCCTGGCGGGCGGCTACGTCACCGCCGTGCTGCACGACGAGATCGGCTTCTGGCCCGCACTGCTCGCCGGCATCGCGGGCGCCGCGGTGGTCGGCGCGGCCGTCGAGTTCTTCGTCATGCGCCGCCACCGGGGCGGCGACCACAGCGTCCTCGCCATCGTCACCATCGGCGTCGACATCCTGCTCGCCACCGAGCTGACCCGCCGGATCGGCACCGACATCCTCGCCCTCGGCGACCCGTGGGGCGACGCCGTCGTCACCGTGGGCCCGGTGACCATCGCGGAGACCCGGATCGCCGCCCTGCTCGCCGCGGCCCTCCTCATCACCGCCTTCCTGGTGGCCTTCCGGTACACGTCCTGGGGCGTCGCCATGCGGGCCGCCGCCGAGAACCAGGAGACCGCCGCCCTCATGGGCATCCGGCTCGGCCGGGTCTCGCTCGGCGCCTGGGCGGTCGCCGGCGGTCTCGCCGCCGTCGCCGCGCTCTTCCTCACCGTCTTCCCGACACCGGGACTCGAACGGGCCACCTCGCTCGCCGCCCTCAAGGCGTTCCCCGCGGCCATCCTCGGCGGCCTCGACTCCACCACGGGCGCCCTCGTCGGCGGCCTCCTCGTCGGCGTCACCGAATCCCTCGCCACCGGCTACCAGAGCGACCTGGCGTTCCTCGGCCGGGGCATCGGCGACCTGGCCCCCTATCTCGTCATGGTCGCGGTGCTCCTGATCCGCCCGGCCGGACTCTTCGGCACGAAGGAGCTGGCCCGTGTCTGAGACCCTCGCCCGGAGCGGCCTGCGGGTCCGTACCCCCGCGGTGTACGGGTGGGCCGCCGCCGCCCTCGTCCTCGTCGTCCTCCCGTTCTACCTGGACCGCTTCTGGCTCCAGGCGGGCCTGTTCGCGATGGCCGCCGCCATCGGCGCCATCGGCATCAACCTGCTGACCGGCGCCACCGGACAGCTCTCCATGGGACACGCCTTCTTCCTCGCCGTCGGGGCCTACGGCTACTGCCTCTTCGCCGGCGACGGCACCGACGGGCTCGCCGGACTCGGCCTGCCCGGCTGGCTCGCGGCGGTGCTCGCGGTCGCCCTCTCGGGCCTGGCCGGCGGGGTGTTCAGCCCCATCGCGGGCCGGCTGCGCGGCGCGTACCTCGGTATCGCCACCCTCGCGCTGATCTTCATCGGACAGCACGTGCTCTTCAACGCCCACGACCTCACCGGCGGCTACAACGGCCGAGCCGTCCCGCCGCTCAGCCTCTTCGGCCTCACCTTCGACGACACCGAACTCCTCGTCGCCCAGGTGCCCTTCGGCGCGGTCGAGAAGCTCTGGTACCTCGGGCTCGTGCTGCTCCTCGCCGGGGTCGTCTTCGCCCGCGGTGTGCTCAGGGGCCGTCCCGGGCGGGCGATGAACGCCATCCGGGACCACCGGATCGCCGCGGGCGTGATGGGCATCCCGGTGGCCCGCTACCGCGCCGCCGTCTTCGTCCTGTCCTCCATGTACGCCGGCCTCGCGGGCGTCCTGCTCGCCCTGGTCTTCCAGCGCACGGTGCCCGAGTACTTCGGCATGGCGCTGTCCCTCGAATACCTGGCCATGATCGTCATCGGCGGTCTCGGCTCGGTCGCCGGAGCCGTGGCCGGAGGCGTCTTCGTCTCCCTCCTGCCGCAGTTCCTCAACCGGTACAGCGAGGCGCTCCCGCTGGTCTCCGCCCCGGGAACGGGCGGCATCGCACCGGGCGAGGCATCCCGCTACCTGTACGGCGCCGCCGTCGTCGCGGTGGTGCTGTTCCTGCCCGGAGGCCTGGCCCGGCTCGCGGCCCGAAGGCCCGGCAGGCCCAAGAACCCCACACCCGACACGCCCCCGTCCACCACCCCCACTCCGCCCGACACCTCTTCCACCGAACCCTCAGGGGAGCCACGATGACCCACAGACGACAGGCCGCGCGGGGCCTGGCCGCCGCGCTCGCCGCACTGGTCGCCCTCACCGCCGCCGGATGCAGCTCCAAGGCCAAGACCGGCGACGGCAAGCAGACCGACGCGGGCGGGGTGAAGACCGGCGAGGGCGTCACCGACAAGGCGATCTCGCTCGGCGCGCTCACCGACATGACCGGCGTGTACGCGACCCTCGGCAAGAGCGTCACCCAGGCCCAGCAGCTGTACGTGAAGCAGGTCAACGCCGCCGGCGGCATCTGCGGCCGACAGCTGGAGCTCACGGTCCGCGACCACGGCTACGACCCGCAGAAGGCGCTCGCCGCCTACACCGAGCTGGAGCCGAAGGTCGTCGGCTACGCCCAGTTCATCGGCTCCCCGTTCGT
Source organism: Streptomyces exfoliatus (assembly GCF_000725545.1). Taxonomy (GTDB): domain Bacteria; phylum Actinomycetota; class Actinomycetes; order Streptomycetales; family Streptomycetaceae; genus Streptomyces; species Streptomyces exfoliatus. The sequence goes on from NZ_JNZP01000014.1 coordinate 79,368, forward strand.
CGCCGCCGTCAAGCCCCTGGTCGACGGCAAGGACAAGGGACTCGTCCTGCCGCAGGCCTGGTCGGCCTCGCTGCTCGGCTCCCCGTACATCCGCGTCCTGGGTGCCACGTACGACGTCGAGACGATCAACGCCGTCGACTTCCTGGTGAAGGAGAAGGGCCTGAAGTCCGGCGACAAGCTCGGCCACGTCTACTTCGAGGGCGACTACGGGGAGAACGCGCTCAAGGGCTCCAAGCACGCGGCGGAGGCGGCCGGTCTGACCGTCGTCGAGCAGAAGATCAAGCCCACCGACAACGACATGTCGGCGCAGGTCGCGGCCCTCAAGAAGGCCGGGGTCAAGGCCATCGTCATCAGCGCGGGCCCGCGCCAGGCGGCCTCCCTCGTCGGCGTCGCCGCCGCCACCGGCCTCAAGGTGCCGGTGGTCGGCAACAACTCGGCCTTCGCCCCGCAGCTCCTCGGCACCCAGGCCGGTCCCGCCCTGGAGAAGATGTACTGGTTCGCCTCCCCGAGCCTCCCCATCGGCGCGGACACCCCGACCGCGAAGAAGTTGGTCGCCGACTACAAGGCCGCCTACCCGAGCGACACCCTCGACAACGGCATCGTCGCCGGCTGGACCGCGGCGAGCGTCTTCGGCGAGGCCCTGAAGAAGGCCTGCGCGGAGAAGGACCTCACCCGCGAGGGCGTCGGCAAGGCGCTGCTCACCATGACGGCCCACGACGCCGGCTTCGGCATGAGTCACGACCTCGGCGACCCCAAGGCCCCGTCGTCCCGCGAGTCGGTCATCATCCAGCCGGACAAGTCCGTCCCCGGCGGCATGCGCACGGTCCGCCCGCCCTTCGTCTCGGACGCGGCGAAGTCCTACACCCCCTGAGCGGTGACGCCCCGCGCCCGGGACCTCCGCGAGGGGTCCGCGGGACGCGGGGCGTCGGCTTCACCTCGCCGAAACATCGGAATGTGAAGCTCTGATCCATGACCTATGCACGTATCGAGGAGAACCGCTCCCACCCGCGGCTCCCCGCCCTCCTCGCCGCCTACCACCTGGCCAACCAGGCCGAGAAGGGCGTGGCGGTGGGGGCGGTCGCCGACCTTCCGGCCGTATACCGCGGCGAGGCCGAGGACCCGGCGACGGCCTTCGCCGCCGACACCGTCCTCCTCGTCACCGCACCCGGTGACGAGGACCCCTCGGGCTGCGTCGTCCTCAAGGCGGCAGGGGAGGGCGGCGCGCCGGAGATCAAGCGGCTCTGGGTCGAGCCCCACACCCGCCGCAAGGGCCTCGCCAGGGCCCTCATGACCGAGGCCCTGCGCCGCGCCGCCACCTCGGGCGCGCCCGCCGCCCGCCTCACGGTCTGGTCCTGGCGGGCGGAGCCGCTGGCCCTCTACCGCGCTCTCGGCTTCGAGGCCGTCGACTCGTGGGACGAGCGGCCGGACCTGGTCTGCCTGGAGAAGCCGCTCGACGTGATCGAGCGCCTCACCCCCGACGCCGTACGGGCCCACGCCGAGGCCGGTCTCGCCGCGCTCCTCGTGGACGCCGTGGACAGTGGCGCCTCCGTCGGCTTCCTCGCGCCCCTGGACGCCGCCGAGGGGGCCGCCTGGTGGTCGGGCGTCGCCGAGGAGGCCGCGGCGGGCGTACGGGACGTCTGGGCGGCCCGCGCCCCGGACGGCGGCCTGGCCGGCGTCGTCACCCTCACCCGTACCGGCACCGCCAACGGCCGCCACCGCGGCGAGATCGCCCGGCTCCTCGTGCACCGCTCGGCCCGCGGCCGGGGCCTGGGCCGCCGGCTGCTCGCCACGGTAGAGGCGCACGCCGCCGCCACCGGTCTCACCCTGCTCGTCCTGGACACGCAGACCGACAGCCCCGCCGAGCGCCTCTACCGGGCGGCGGGCTGGACGGCCGCCGGGACGATCCCGGACTTCGCCGCCGACCCGGGCGGCACCCTGCGCCCCACCACGCTGTACTACAAGCGCCTCGGATAGGTCCTGCCGACGCACGCGAAAGGGCCCGGGAGGCGATATCGCCTCCCGGGCCCTTTCGTACCGCGGAATCCGCTACGGCAGCTGTGCCGCCCGCGCCTCCCGGCTCTCACGCCGGTTGCCGCGGAAGGTGTTCACCCGGCGGGCCGTCGCGAAGAGGGGGATCACGGCGCCCATCACCACCTGCAGCGCGCAGCCGGCCTGGAGCAGGAACGCGCCGCCCGGGGCGTCGAACGCCCAGGCCGCCAGCATGCCCATCGCACCGACGATCCAGCTGAGCATCGCCACCGCGAGGATGCCCCGCGGCTTGGGGTACTCGACCCGGCTCACCATCAGCCAGGCCACCCCGATGATCGCGAGCAGCGTCGGGATGAACGGCAGCTCCAGGAGCACGATCGAGACGACCGTCAGCGCGCCGAAGGGGCTCGGCATGCCCTGGAACATGCCGTCCTTCATGGTCACGCAGGAGAATCTCGCCAGCCTCAGCACCACCGCGAGCAGCACCACGATCGCGGCCACCGCCGAGACCTTCTGCTGCGCGCCGGGCGTGACCATCCCGTACACGAGTACGAAGTAGGCCGGGGCCAGACCGAAGCTGATCAGGTCCGAGAGGTTGTCGAGCTCGGCGCCCATCGGCGACGAGCGCAGCTTGCGCGCCACGATGCCGTCGAAGAGGTCGAAGATCGCCGCGGCCAGCATCAGGATCACGGCGGTGGCGGCGCTGTTGCGCGCCATGCCGGTCTCGGTGCTGCCGGTGAGGTGCGGGATGAGGATGCCGGTGGTGGTGAAGTACACCGCCATGAATCCACATGTGGCGTTACCGAGCGTGAGGGCGTCCGCTATGGACAGCCTCAGCGACAACGGCATCTCCTCGGCCTCGTCGGCCGCTTCAGGATCGGTGCCGGCGACCCAGTCGGCGGCCCGTGTGTCGGGATCAATCACGGTCAATGCGAGTCACCCCCGCTGTGGTGACCTGGCCGACCTCGACGTCGACTTCGACACCCTCGGGGAGGTAGATGTCGACGCGCGAACCGAAGCGGATGAGACCGATCCGGTCACCCTGCTCGACCTTCGTCCCCTGCGGGATGTACGGCACGATGCGCCGGGCGACGGCGCCCGCGATCTGGATCATCTCGATGTCGCCGAGCTCGGTGTCGAAGTGCCAGACAACGCGCTCGTTGTTCTCGCTCTCCTTGTTGAACGCCGGGACGAACCCGCCGGGGATGTGCTCCACGGACGTCACCGTGCCGGCCAGCGGCGCGCGGTTGACGTGGACGTTCAGCGGGCTCATGAAGATGGCGACCCGGGTGCGTCCGTCCTTCCACGGCATGATGCTCTGCACCACACCGTCGGCGGGGGAGATGACCCGGCCCTGAGCGATCTCGCGCTCGGGGTCGCGGAAGAACCACAGCATGCCGGCCGCGAGAGCGGTGGTCGGCACGGCGATGGCCGCGGCCCGCCTCGACTTGCGCGCGCGCACGAGGCTGAGCGCCGCGGTGGCGACGGTCGGCAGAAGCCACGGCGATGCTCCGCGCGCGAGGCGTACGCCGGAGAGGCTGTCGCGGTGTGCAGAGGTTTGGCTGTGGGGCATGGATGACCTTCGTAGCGGATGATGCCGCACTGGCAACGGGGACGGCGGCTTTCCCGCGATGCTATCGGTTGCGGGGCGCAACTGGGTAAGCCAGGAACCGAGTCGACGGCCGGAAGACGAACACAGGGTGTGATCTTCTTCGCGGCCGTATCGACCCAAATCCGACAATCAACCCTGGAATCGGTACTCCTCGAGCAGCCGACGACCAATGATCATTTTCTGGATCTCGGCGGTACCTTCACCGATGAGCAGCATCGGCGCCTCGCGGTAGAGACGCTCGATCTCGTACTCCTTCGAGAACCCGTAGCCGCCGTGAATGCGGAACGCGTCCTCGACGACCTCCTTGCAGTATTCGGAGGCGAGGTACTTCGCCATCCCTGCTTCGAGGTCGTTTCGTTCCCCGGAGTCCTTTTTGCGTGCTGCGTTCACCATCATGGCATGAGCGGCCTCGACCTTGGTAGCCATCTCGGCCAGCTTGAACTGAATCGCCTGGTGCTCGGCGATCGCCTTGCCGAAAGTGTGACGCTGCTGGGCATACGAGACACCCAGTTCGAAGGCACGCTGAGCGACGCCGCAGCCACGCGCCGCCACGTTGACGCGGCCGACCTCCACGCCGTCCATCATTTGGTAAAACCCTCGGCCGGTGGTGCCGCCGAGGACCCGATTGGCCGGAATGCGCAGTCCGTCCATGATGAGCTCGGTGGTGTCGACGCCCTTGTAACCCATCTTGTCGATCTTCCCGGGGATGGTGAGGCCGGGGCGGACCTCTCCGAAGCCGGGCTCCTTCTCGACGAGGAAGGTCGTCATCGACTTGTGGGGGGCCGTGCCCTCCGGGTGTCCTTCGTCACTCCGGACGAGAACGGCGACCAGCGACGACGTTCCGCCGTTCGTCAGCCACATCTTCTGGCCGTTGAGGACGTACTCCTCGCCGTCCTTCACCGCCTTCGAGGTGATGGCCGACACGTCCGAGCCGAGACCCGGCTCCGACATCGAGAACGCGCCACGCGTCTCGCCGGCCGCCATCCGCGGAAGGAAGTAGTCCTTCTGCTCCTGGGTGCCGTGCTGCTTCAGCATGTACGCCACGATGAAGTGGGTGTTGATGATGCCGGAGACCGACATCCAGCCACGGGCGATCTCCTCCACGCACAGCGCGTAGGTGAGCAGCGACTCACCCAGGCCGCCGTACTCCTCGGGGATCATCAGGCCGAAGAGACCGAGTTCCTTCAGCCCGTCGACGATCTGCTGGGGGTACTCGTCACGGTGCTCCAGCTCGGTCGCGACCGGGATGATCTCCTTGTCGACGAACTCCCGGACGGTCTTGAGGATCTCCTGCTGGACGTCCGTGAGCCCGGCGGTCTGGGCGAGTCGGGCCATGGCTACTTCTCCGTCTTCTTGGCGGGCTCGATCAGCGTGGGGCGGCCGGGCTGCTCGCCGCCGCGCTCCTTGATGTACGTCTCGGTGGGGACCATCACCTTGCGGCGGAAGACGCACACGAGGGTGCCGTCCTGCTTGTAGCCCTTGGTCTCGACGTAGACGATGCCGCGGTCGTTCTTCGACTTCGACGGGGTCTTGTCGAGGACCGTCGTCTCGCCGTAGATCGTGTCGCCGTGGAAGGTCGGCGCCACGTGCCGCAGCGACTCGATCTCCAGGTTGGCGATGGCCTTGCCGGAGACGTCCGGCACGGACATGCCGAGCAGCAGCGAGTAGATGTAGTTGCCGACGACGACGTTCTTGCCGAAGTCCGTCGTGTTCTCGGCGTAGTTCACATCCATGTGCAGCGGATGGTGGTTCATCGTCAGCAGACAGAAGAGGTGGTCGTCGTACTCGGTGACCGTCTTTCCGGGCCAGTGCTTGTAGACGGCACCGACTTCGAACTCTTCGTAGGTACGGCCGAACTGCATGGTCCTACGCCTCCGGGATCTCGAACTTGCTGGTGCGCTGCATTCCCGCGGCGCGGCCCTTGCCCGAGATGACCAGGGCCATCTTGCGGGAGGCCTCGTCGATCATCTCGTCGCCGAGCATCGCGGAGCCCTTCTTCCCGCCGGCCTCGGACGTGTAGTAGTCGTACGCGTCGAGGATCAGCTCGGCGTGGTCGAAGTCCTCCTGCGACGGCGAGAAGATCTCGTTCGCGGCGGCGACCTGGTCCGGGTGCAGCACCCACTTGCCGTCGAAGCCCAGGGCCGCGGCGCGCTGGGCGACCGCCTTGTAGCCCTCGGGGTTGCGGATCTGGAGGTACGGGCCGTCGATCGCCTGGAGGTTGTTGGCGCGGGCGGCCATCAGGATCGCCATCAGGATGTAGTGGTACGCGTCGGCGCCGTAGCCGGGCGGCTGCTCGCCGACGACCAGGGACTTCATGTTGATGGAGGCCATGAAGTCGGCCGGGCCGAAGATGATCGTCTCGACGCGCGGGGAGGCCTGCGCGATCGCGTTGACGTTGTTGAGGCCCTGGGCGTTCTCGATCTGCGCCTCGATGCCGATCTTGCCGACCTCGAAGCCCATCGTCTTCTCGATCTGCGTCAGGAGCAGGTCGAGCGCGACGATCTGCTGGGCGTCCTGGACCTTCGGCAGCATGATGCAGTCGAGGTTCTGGCCGGCGCCCTCGACGACCGTGACGACGTCACGGTAGGTCCAGTGGGTCGTCCAGTCGTTGACGCGGACCACACGGGTCTTGCCGGTCCAGTCGCCCTCGTTGAGGAACTTCACGATGGTGTGGCGGGCCTCGGGCTTGGCCAGCGGGGCGCACGCGTCCTCCAGGTCCAGGAAGACCTGGTCGGCGGCGAGGCCCTGGGCCTTCTCCAGGAAGCGCGGGTTGGAGCCGGGGACCGCCAGGCAGGAGCGGCGGGGGCGGAGCCGGTTCACGGGGCTGGTCATGCGAGGACCTCCGTACTTTCAAGGGGGCTGAGCTTGTTTGCTGTCCGGATCTCGTCGACGATACGGCCGATGATCTCCGTGATGCCGAAGTCCTTCGGTGTGAAGACGGCGGCGACACCCGCCCGCTTCAGTTCTGCGGCGTCGGCGTTCGGGATGATCCCGCCGACGATGACGGGAACGTCGGTGGCGCCCGCCTCGCGGAGGCGCTCCAGGACGTCCGGCACCAGCTCGGCGTGCGAGCCGGAGAGGATCGAGAGACCGACGCAGTGCACGTCCTCGGCGAGGGCCGCGTTCACGATCTGCTCGGGGGTCAGCCGGATGCCCTGGTAGACCACCTCGAAACCGGCGTCACGCGCGCGTACGGCGATCTGCTCGGCCCCGTTGGAGTGTCCGTCCAGGCCCGGCTTGCCGACGAGCAGCCGCAGCCGCCCGCAGCCGAGCTCCTCGGCGGTCCGCGCCACCTTCTCCCGTACGAGAGCCAGCGGGGTGCCCGCCTCGGCCGTCACGGCGACCGGGGCGGAGGACACGCCCGTGGGGGCGCGGAACTCGCCGAAGACGTCCCGCAGCGCCCAGGACCACTCCCCGGTCGTGACGCCCGCACGCGCGCACTCCAGGGTGGCGGCGAAGAGGTTGCCGTCGCCGGCAGCCGTCGCCTTCAGCTTCGCCAGGGATTCCTGGGCGCGGGTCTCGTCGCGGTTGTCGCGCCACTCGTGGAGGGCCGCGACCACCCGCGCCTCGTTCGCCGGGTCCACCGTCATGATCGCGGTGTCGAGGTCGGCGGTGAGGGGGTTCTCCTCGGTGCCCTGGAAGATGTTGACGCCGATGATCTTCTCGTCACCGGCCTCGATCCGGGCGCGCCGCTCGGCGTGCGAGGAGACGAGCTGCGACTTGAGGTAGCCGGACTCGACGGCGGCCATCGCGCCGCCCATCTCCTGGATGCGCCCGATCTCGGCCAGGCACTCCTCGACGAGCGAGCCGACCTTGGCCTCGATGACGTGCGAGCCCTCGAAGATGTCCTCGTACTCCAGGAGGTCCGACTCGTGGGCCAGGACCTGCTGGATGCGGAGCGACCACTGCTGGTCCCAGGGCCGGGGCAGGCCCAGCGCCTCGTTCCAGGCGGGCAGCTGCACGGCACGGGCGCGGGCGTCCTTGGAGAGGGTCACGGCCAGCATCTCCAGGACGATCCGCTGGACGTTGTTCTCCGGCTGGGCCTCGGTCAGACCGAGCGAGTTGACCTGCACGCCGTAGCGGAACCGGCGCTGCTTCTCGTTCTCGATGCCGTACCGCTCGCGGGTGATCTTGTCCCAGATGCGGCCGAAGGCGCGCATCTTGCACATCTCCTCGATGAAGCGGACGCCCGCGTTCACGAAGAAGGAGATACGGGCGACGACCTCGCCGAAACGGTCCGCCGGGACCTGCCCGGAGTCCCGTACCGCGTCGAGCACCGCGATGGCGGTGGACATCGCGTACGAGATCTCCTGGACCGGAGTGGCCCCCGCCTCCTGCAGGTGGTAACTGCAGATGTTGATCGGGTTCCACTTCGGGATGTTGTTCACCGTGTAGGTGATCATGTCCGTCGTGAGGCGGAGCGACGGGCCGGGCGGGAAGACGTGCGTCCCGCGCGACAGGTACTCCTTCACGATGTCGTTCTGGGTGGTGCCCTGGAGCCGGGTGACGTCCGCACCCTGCTCCTCGGCGGTCACCTGGTAGAGCGCCAGCAGCCACATGGCGGTGGCGTTGATGGTCATCGAGGTGTTCATCTGCTCCAGGGGGATGTCCTGGAACAGCCGGCGCATGTCACCGAGGTGCGAGACGGGGACACCGACCCGGCCGACCTCGCCGCGGGCGAGGATGTGGTCGGGGTCGTACCCGGTCTGCGTCGGCAGGTCGAACGCGACCGAGAGGCCGGTCTGACCCTTGGCGAGGTTGCGCCGGTACAGCTCGTTGGACGCCTCGGCGGTCGAGTGACCGGCGTACGTCCGCATGAGCCACGGCCGGTCCTTCTGGCGCTCAGTCATCTATGGTCCCGGGCTCAGATGTTGCGGAAGCGGTTGATGGCGTCGATGTGCTTCTCGCGCATCTCCGGGTCCCGCACGCCCAGGCCCTCCTGGGGCGCGAGGGCGAGGACGCCGACCTTGCCCTGGTGCAGGTTGCGGTGGACGTCGTAGGCCGCCTGGCCGGTCTCCTCCAGGGAGTAGACCTTCGACAGGGTCGGGTGGATCTTGCCCTTGGCGATGAGGCGGTTGGCCTCCCACGCCTCGCGGTAGTTGGCGAAGTGCGAGCCGATGATCCGCTTGAGCGACATCCACAGGTAGCGGTTGTCGTACTCGTGCATGTAGCCCGAGGTCGAGGCGCAGGTGGTGATCGTGCCGCCCTTGCGGGTGACGTACACGGAGGCGCCGAAGGTCTCGCGGCCCGGGTGCTCGAAGACGATGTCGATGTCCTCGCCGCCGGTCAGCTCACGGATCTTCGAGCCGAAGCGCTTCCACTCCTTCGGGTCCTGGGTGTGCTCGTCCTTCCAGAACTTGTAGCCCTCGGCGTTGCGGTCGATGACCGCGTCGGCACCCATCGCCCGGCAGATGTCGGCCTTCTCGGGGGAGGAGACGACACAGATCGGGTTGGCGCCGCCGGCCAGCGCGAACTGGGTGGCGTACGAGCCGAGGCCGCCGCTCGCGCCCCAGATGAGGACGTTGTCGCCCTGCTTCATGCCGGCGCCGTTGCGGGAGACCAGCTGGCGGTACGCGGTGGAGTTGACGAGACCGGGGGAGGCCGCCTCCTCCCAGCTCAGGTGGCCGGGCTTCGGCATCAGCTGGTTCGACTTGACGAGCGCGATCTCGGCCAGGCCGCCGAAGTTGGTCTCGAAGCCCCAGATGCGCTGCTCGGGGTCGAGCATCGTGTCGTTGTGGCCGTCGGAGGACTCCAGCTCGACCGAGAGGCAGTGCGCGACGACCTCGTCGCCGGGCTTCCACGAGTTCACGCCGGGGCCGGTGCGCAGCACGACGCCCGCGAGGTCGGAACCGATGATGTGGTACGGCAGGTCGTGGCGCTTGCTGAGGTCGCTGAGCCGGCCGTAGCGCTCCAGGAAGCCGAAGGTCGACACCGGCTCGAAGATCGAGGTCCAGACCGAGTTGTAGTTCACGGAGCTGGCCATGACGGCGACGAGGGCCTCGCCCGGGCCGAGCTCGGGCAGCGGCACGTCGTCGAGGTGCAGCGACTTGCGCGGGTCCTTGTCGCGGCTGGCGAGCCCGGCGAACATCTCCGTCTCGTCCTTGTGGACGGTGACGGCCCGGTACGACTCGGGGAGCGAGATGTTCGCGAAGTCGGCGGACGAGGATTCCGGCGACTGGATCGCGTCCAGGATGTCCTTCACGGGGTTGCCTCCGGCGGTGCGGCGTCCTGGGGCGGACGCGCTGAGGGTTACGTCTTGGAGTGCTGCTGTGGAGGTGTGCCGTCGGTTCGGCGGGTGGAGCGGTGGCGGCGCCTGGCTCCGCTTCGTTCCGCCTTCGCTCGTGACAAAGGCGCTGAGGAAGCAAAGCCGAACGCGAGGGGTGCCTGTGACGCAGGCGTCCGGGCGCACAATCACGATCGCTTGTGGGGACAGCCGGCGCACGAGGAGAACTCTGCGCGCCGACCGCCCGGACAACATCAACGTATGGCACGCCGTGTCACGTGACAAGGCACTGCGTGCCAACAATTTCACTCATATGCAATCTGCCCGTCACATCTGAGCGATGATCGATCGAACGGGGGGAGGAAACGGACGAAGGCCGCCCCGGGGAGGGGCGGCCTTCGGTGAAGCAGGGGGTCAGTTCTTGCGCAGGGCCTGCTGGATCGTGCGCATGACCTCGTCCAGAGGTGCGTCCGTACGGGCCACGGCGACCACCACGTCCCCCTCCGTGGAGGCGACGGCGGCGGGCGCGGCGACGGTCACGCCGGCGGACGAGCCGGCCGGCTGCTGCGTCGACGCGGCCGGCCGGGCGCCTATGCCCGAACCGAAGGTGTCCCGGACGATCGCGAAGGCGTGGTCCAGCTGGGCCTCCACGTCACCCTGACCGCCCGCCCGCAGCCAGCGGCGCAGCACGTGGTTGTGGGCCGTGACCACCGCGGAGGCGGCCACCTCCGCCAGCAGCGGGTCGTCGTTGCCGTCGTGGTGGTCGCGCTCGTCGAAGTGCCCGAGGAGATAGCGGGTGAACAGGCGCTCGTAGCGGGCCACGGACGCGATCTCCCGCTCCCGCAGGGTCGGCACCTCGCGGGTGAGCCGGTAGCGCTCCACGGAGACCGCGGGGGAGCCCGCGTACATCTTCATGACTTCCTTGATGCCCCGGCACACCGTGTCCAGCGGGTGCTCGTGCGGCGGGGCCGCGTTGAGCACCGCCTCCGCACGCACGAGCGTGTCGTCGTGATCGGGGAAGATCGCCTCTTCCTTGGAGCGGAAGTGGCGGAAGAAGGTGCGCCGCGCGACCCCGGCCGTCGCCGCGATCTCGTCGACCGTCGTGGCCTCGTACCCCTTGGTCGCGAAGAGCTCCATCGCGGCCGTGGCCAGCTCCCGGCGCATCTTCAGCCGCTGGGCGGCGGCGCGGGTGCCCGCCGCGCTCTCCGGAGCGTCGGACGGGGAGGTGGCACGGGGTGTCTTCGCGGCCTTGGGCATGGTCCGAACGTACTGCATCGGAGGGACAGTGTGCCCAGGTGGGGGCGGGGAGCCCCCCGGGGCACCGACGGTGCCCCGGGTCCTCAGCAGACCGCCCCAGCCGGCCGCTCCGGGCTCAGCGTCGGGCATATTCGCGGAAGCCGCGCCCCGTCTTCCGGCCCAGGCAGCCGGCGGCCACGAGGTGCTCGAGGAGCGGTGCGGGCGCGAGACCGGGGTCGCGGAACTCGCGGTGCAGCACCTGCTCGATCGCGAGCGAGACGTCCAGACCGACCACGTCGAGCAGCTCGAACGGGCCCATCGGGTAGCCGCCGCCCAGCTTCATCGCCGCGTCGATGTCGTCCAGGGTGGCGTAGTGGTCCTGCACCATCTTGATCGCGTTGTTCAGGTACGGGAAGAGCAGCGCGTTCACGATGAAACCGGCCCGGTCGCCACAGTCCACCGGGTGCTTGCGGATCTTCGCGGTGACCTCGCGGACGGTCGCGTGGACGTCGTCGCCGGTCAGGACCGTACGGACGATCTCGACCAGCTTCATCGCCGGCGCCGGGTTGAAGAAGTGCATCCCGATCACGTCCTGCGGACGCGAGGTCGCACGGGCGCAGGCCACGACCGGCAGCGAGGAGGTCGTGGTGGCGAGCACCGCGCCCGGCTTGCAGATCTTGTCGAGCCGGGCGAACAGCTCCTGCTTGATCTCCAGGTCCTCGGCGACCGCCTCGACGGCAAGGTCGACCTCGGCGAAGGCGTCGAGCGTGCCCGCCGCGGTGATCAGGGCCAGCGTCGTGTCGCGGGCCTCGCCCGTCATCCGGCCCTTCTCGACGGAACGGGCCAGCGACTTGGCGATGCGGGCCTTGGCCGTGTCCGCCTTCTCCTGGGAGCGGGCGGCGAGGACGACCTCGTACCCGGCCTTGGCGAAGACCTCGGCGATGCCGGAGGCCATGGTGCCCGAGCCGGCGACACCGACCGAGCGCACCTCACGGCCACCGGTCGCGTCGGCGGAGCTGAGCGGGGTCAGCGCGTCCCGCACCACCTCGCCGGAGCCCGGCGCCTCGTAGGTGTAGAAGCCGCGGCCCGACTTGCGGCCGGTCAGACCGGCCTCGCTGAGCTGCTTGAGGATCGGGGCCGGGGCGTGCAGCCGGTCGTGCGAGTCGGCGTACATGGCCTCCAGGACCGTACGGGCCGTGTCGACGCCGATCAGGTCGAGCAGCGCGAGCGGGCCCATCGGAAGCCCGCAGCCGAGCCGCATCGCCGCGTCGATGTCCTCGCGGGAGGCGTACTTGGCCTCGTACATGGCGGCGGCCTGGTTCAGGTAGCCGAAGAGGAGTCCGTCGGCGATGAAACCGGCCTTGTCGCCGACCGCCACCGGCTCCTTGCCGAGGTCTTGGGCCAACCGGGTGACGGCGTCGACCGCTCGCGGGTCGGTCAGCACGGAGGAGACCACCTCGACCAGCTTCATCGCCTGGACCGGGGTGAAGAAGTGCAGACCGAGGACCCGCTCGGGGTGCGCCGAGTCGGCGGCGAGCCGGGTGACGGAGAGCGCGTTGGTGCCGGTGGCCAGGATGGTCCCCGGCCGGACGATGCCGTCGAGGGCCCGGAAGACCTCCTGCTTCGCCTCGTAGGACTCGGGCACGACCTCGATCACGAGGTCCGCATCGGCGGCCGCGTGGAGGTCGGAGAAGGTACGGAAGCGGGCCAGGACGTCCTGCCGCTCCTCCTCGGTGATCCGCTCACGGGCCACCGCACGGGCGGTCGAGGCCTCCAGGGCGGCGACGGCCTGGGCCGCCGCGGTGTCGCTGATGTCGATGCCGATGACCTCGCGGCCGGCGCGGACGAGGACGTCGGCGATGCCGGTGCCCATGGTGCCGAGACCGACGACGGCGATGGTGGAGAGAGGGGTGTCCATCAGGGGACTCCTGAGAGGAAGAGTGACGACTGAGGGCAGTGCGCGCGCGAGGGAGAAAGGTCGCGGGAAAGAACGAGGGTGATGCCCTGCGAGAAGGGGCGATGCCCTGGAAAAGGGGGCGATGGACTCTGTCCCGGAGTCACATCTGAACTGCCGAACCGACGAAACAATCACAACAGCTGCGTCACCAGGCTGCTGTGAGGAAGGCGGGGGGTGGCCCGCTCACCTGAGACTAACCGGCCGGTAACGAGCGCGCCAGTCCTCGGAAGTTGAGAAAGTGTGATCTGGATCGCGGATAGGCTCCGATTCATGGAAATCGCCGAGGATCCCGAATTCTGCTCGATGATCGATCGATTGCGGGACGAGATCGGGAATGGCGACGGAGAAGTCCCCGCGGCATTCGGAGAACTCACCGGAACCACAGACCCGGAGGAACTCCACCAGGTCCTCACCGCACCGGGGCAGCCGCTCTGGGCGCGTGAGATCGCCGCCTTCAAGCTCGGGCTCGCGGGCGACCCGCGCGCCTTCGAGGCGCTCGTGCTCCTCCTCAACCACCGCGACCCCGAGCGCTGCGTCACCGCCGCCCACGCCCTGACCCGGCTCGGCGACCCGCGCACCGCCCGCGCCGCCGCCGCCCTCGCCACCAACGAACTCCGGATCGCCTACGCCCTGCTGCCGGTCCGGCTGCTCGCCGAGCTGCGCGCCCCCGAGTCCGTCGCGGCCCTGATCACCGTCCTCGAACGGCGCCTCCCCGCCGACGACCCCCACTGGCGGGTCGGCCTCGCCTGCGTCGAGGGCCTCGGCACGCTCGGCGACGCCCGCGCCCGGCCCGCCCTCGAAGCCGCGCTTCCCCACCCCCGCCTCGGCTCCGCGGCCGCGGCGGCGCTCGGCCGCCTCCCGTCGGGCGCCCCGGCAGCCCGCCCATCGGGGTGAACAACGCCGGGCGTCCAGCCCGGGATCATCGCCGGGCGAGCGTCTTCCGCCAAGGATGAGCGCCGGCGGTACCGGTCGGTCTCCGCCCTCGCGCACACACGGACCGAGGTTGGTGGAGATGCCCGGCACCCGCCGTCGACGAGGACGCGCCCGGCTCGCAGCCCTGCTGACGGGTTGTCTGCTGCTCGGGGCGGGAGCCGCGTATCCCTCGCCCGTGGCGGCAGCGCCGCCCGCCGCCCGGACCGACGTCACGACGATCTCCGAGGACACGCTCCGTACCGGCTGGGACCCCGACGAGCCGAAGCTCGCCCCCGCCGAGGTGTCCAGCGCGGACTTCGGCCGGCAGTTCTCCACCGCCGTGGACGGCCAGGTCTACGCCCAGCCGCTGGTCGTCGGCGACACCGTCATCGCGGCCACCGAACGCAACAAGGTGTACGGCCTCGACTCCGCCACCGGGAAGATCAACTGGACGAGGAGCCTGGGCGCGCCGTGGCCGGCCTCGGCGATCGGCTGCGGTGACCTGGTCCCCGACATCGGCGTGACCGCCACCCCGGTGCACGACCCGGCCACCCGGACCGTCTACCTCACCTCCAAGACCGACGACGGCGTCGACGACAAGCACCCCAACTGGTACGTCCACGCCCTGGACGCGGCCACCGGCGTCGAGCGCAGCGGCTGGCCCGTGAAGGTGCAGGGCGCCCCCGTCAACGACCCGGGGCGTTCGTTCAACGCCTTCACCGCCGGCCAGCGCCCCGGCCTGCTCCTCATGGGCGGCGCGGTCTACGCGGCGTTCGCCTCCCACTGCGACGTCGGCCCGTACGTCGGCTACGTCCTGCGGGTCGACACCGCGACCCGCAGAACCAGCCTCTGGGCCGCCGAGGACTCCTCCGCCAACGGCATGGCGGGCATCTGGATGAGCGGCGGCGCCCCGGTCTCCGACGGACCCGGCCGCATCTTCGTCACCACGGGCAACGGCATCTCGCCGGCGCCCGGCCCCGGTTCGAGGCCGCCGGGTCAGCTGGCCCAGTCGGTGGTCCGGCTGGGCGTCAACAGCGACGGCTCGATGTCCGCCCAGGACTTCTTCGCCCCGAGCAACGCCCCGGCCCTCGACACGAACGACACCGACCTCGGCTCGGGCGCGCCGGTGGCCCTGCCGGGACCGTTCTTCGGCACCCCGCAGAACCCCAGGCTGATGGTCCAGATCGGCAAGGACGGCCGTCTCTTCCTCCTCGACCGCGACAACCTCGGCGGGCGCAGCCAGGGACCCGGCGGTACGGACGCGGTGCTCGGCACCTTCGGGCCGTACGAGGGCGTCTGGGGGCACCCGGCGGCCTACGGCGGGGAAGGCGGCCACGTTTACACGATCGGCAGCCGAGGTCCCCTGCGGGCCTTCGCGTACGGAGTCACCGGGGCGGGCAAGCCGTCCCTGACCAACACCGGCACCAGCACGGGGACCTTCGGCTACACCTCGGGCTCGCCCGTCGTGACCTCCACCGGCACCACGCCCGGCTCCGCCCTCGTCTGGGCGATCTCCTCGGACGGCGCCAACGGCGCGAACGGCCAGCTCCGAGCGTACGACGCCGTACCGGTGAAGGGCATCCTGAACCTGCGCTTCTCCGCCCCGATCGGCATCGCGTCGAAGTTCGCGACACCGGCCACCGACGGCGGACGCGTCTACGTCGGCACCCGGGACGGTCACGTCCTCGCCTTCGGACGCCCCTCCACCACGGCGCTCACCGGCAGCGCGGTGGACTTCGGCAAGGTGCCCGTGGGCGGAACCGGCCAGGCCACGGCGACGGTGACGGCCACTCAGGACCTGACGATCTCGGCGGTGAGCACGCCGTCGGGCAGCGCCTTCTCCGCCGCGCCCACCGGACTGCCGCGGACCATGCGCCCGGGGGACAGCTACTCCGTGCCGGTGTCGTTCTCGCCGACCACGCCCGGAGCGGACCACTCCGTGCTGACCTTCACCACCGACGCCGGCGCGCTCGGCTTCGGCCTCGGCGGCTACGGCACCCGGCCAGGACTCACCCCCACCCCGCTCGGGCTCGCCTTCGGCACGGTCGCGACGGGTACGTCCAGGACCCTGGGCGTGACCTTCACCAACACCGGGACCGAGGCCGAGACGATCGCGGCCGCCAGTGCGCCCGCCACCCCCTTCAGCGCCACCGGTCTGTCCGCCGACGGCACCGTCGTCGAACCCCAGCAGTCGGTCACCGTCCAGGTGACGTACACCCCGACGGCCCCGGGCGACCACACAGGGACGCTGTCGGTCACCGGGCAGCACGGCACGGCGACCGTGCCCCTCACGGGGGCGGGGGTGACCGGCTCGGCGCGGCTGACGATCACCCCGACCACCACCGGCTTCGGCAACGTCGCCGTCGGGAAGTCGGTCACCAAGACGTTCGCCATCAGCAACACGGGCAACATCCCGCTCACCATCACCAAGGCGAAGGCGCCCGCGGCCCCGTTCCAGGTGACGAGTCCGCTGAGCGAGGGGCAGGTCATCGGCCCCGACGACGTGCTGTACCAGGCCGTCACCTTCTCCCCGACCGCCCTCGGTGCCGTCACCGGCACCTACCAGTTCACCTCCGACGACGGCCGGGGACCGCAGAACGAGACGCTCACCGGCACCGGGACCGCGCCCGGCAGAGTCACCGTGCCGCCCCCCGGCGAGGGCGGCTGGAAGCTCAACGGAGCGGCGCAGCTCTCCGGCGACGACCTCCAGCTCACCCGGACGGCCAGGAGCACGGCGGGCTCGGCGGTCTTCCCCGTCCCCGTGGTCACCGACGGCCTGAAGGCCGCCTTCACGACCGTCATCGGCGGCGGCACCGGCGCGGACGGACTCACCCTCAGCCTGCTCGACCCGGCCCGGTCCACGCCGAGCGCGCTCGGCGCGACCGGCGGAGGCCTCGGCTGGGCGGGCACGTCGGGTGTGGCGATCACCTTCGACACGTACCGCAACCCCGGCGATCCGTCCGCCAACTTCGTCGGCATCGCGACCGCGGCCACCGGCTCCGCCCTCACCTACGCGGCCACCACCACCGCCGTACCCGGGCTGCGCGCCGGCCCGCACTCCGTGTCCGTCTCCGTCACGGGCCAGACGATCACGGTGTCCATGGACGGCTTCCGGCTGCTCAGCACCTCGGTGCCCTCGCTGAGCCCGACGGCCCTCCTCGCCTTCACCGGCGGCAACGGCGGTCTCACCGACCTCCACACGGTCCGCGACGCGGTCATCAGCGCGGCCACCTACGCGGTGCCGCCACCGGGCCCCAACGGCTGGACCTACAACGGCTCCGCCGCGATGTCCGGCACCGGCCTGGTGCTCACGAAGCCCGCCGCGTACCTCAAGGGCTCGGCCGTCCAGTCGACCGTCGTCCCGGCGGCCCGCCTGAAGGCGAGGTTCACCGCCGCCATCGGCGGCGGCACCGGCGCCGACGGCATGGCCTTCCTCCTGCTCGACGCGACGAAGGCCACCCCCACCTCGCTCGGGGCGGCCGGCGGGGGCCTCGGCTACTCGGGCCTGCCGGGCATCGCCGTCACCCTGGACACCTCCCGCAACACACCGGATCCCTCGGCCAACTTCGTCGGCGTCGCCACCGGGGGGACGGCGGACCGGCTCCGGTACGCCGCCACCTCCACCGCCGTCCCCGCCCTGCGCACCGGTACGCATGTCATCGACGTGAGCGTGACGGCCGCCGGGCACCTGCTCGTCGCCGTCGACGGCAAGCAGGTCATCGACGCCGTGGTCACCCTGCCGAAGAACGTGCTGATCGGATTCAGCGGCGCCACGGGAGGCAGGACGGATCAGCACACCGTCCGCGGCGTCAAGATCACTTACTGACCACCCGGCCCGTTCCGACCGCCCGATCCGTTCCGACCGCCGGGCCCGTCCAGGAGGCGTCGTCCGGGACCAGCGCGAAGGCCTCGATCTCGATGAGGAGTTCCGGGCGGACCAGCGCCGACACCTGCACCGCCGAGCTCGCCGGCAGCGGCGTCCCCGCGAAGTGGGCGTCCCGCGCGTCCCGTACCGCGGGGAGGTGGGCCACGTCCGTGACGAAGTAGGTCAGCTTGACCACGTCCTCGAAGCCGGCGCCCGCCGCGTCGAGGCAGCGGGCCAGGTTCGCGAAGACCTGCCGGGCCTGCGCCACCGGGTCGCCCTCCCCGACCACCGCGCCGGAGGCGTCGAACGCGCACTGGCCGGATATCGCGACGAAGCGGCCCGTCCCCCCCACACGACGTGGCTGTACTGGGGGCTGGCGGCGATGCCGTCGGGTGCGGGGAGGTGGGTGAGGTGGCTCGTCATGCCGGACATCCTCGCGCACGCCACTGACAGTGCCCGCGTCCCCAAGGGGCGCGGGCACTGTCGGTGGGGCTACGGCGATGTCAGCGCACGTGGCCGAGAAGCCCGTGCAGGACGCCGCCGACGGACTCCGTCCGGACGGGTCCGGCGGTCTCCGCCCGTGCCGGGGCGACGTTCGCCTTCCCCGGCGGGAGGGACCGGGCGGCCGTCTTCCCCTTGGTCTGCTTGCCGGCCGGCGGCGTGAGCGGCTCCGGCTCGGGCTCCGGGAGCGCGGCGCAGACCGCGTCCACGTCGGCGTCGCCCGCGGCGCGCGGGACCTTGCCCGTCGCCAGATAGGTGGCCAGGTGCTCGTCGAGGCACTCGTTCCCGCCGAGCGTCACCCCGTGGTTCCCGCCGCCCTCCTCGACGACCAGGCTGGAGCCGCGCATCAGCCGGTGCAGGGCGACCCCGCCCTCGTACGGCGTCGCCGCGTCGTCCGTCGCCTGGAGGATCAGGACCGGCGGCACCTGGTCGTTGCTGACGTCCGGCGGGGTCAGCGAGTCCACCGGCCAGAACGCGCACGGCGCGTTGTACCAGGCGTTGTTCCAGGTGGAGAAGGGCGCCTTCGCGTGCACGTCCCAACTGTCCTTGCGCCAGACGTTCCAGTCCCGGGGCCAGCCCGCGTCCCGGCACTGCACGCTCGTGTAGACCGAGTAGCCGTTGTCCGCCGCGGCGTCGGCCTCCCCGTACCGCTCGTACGCCTCCGTCAGCGGCACCGCGTCGGCGTCGTTGACGTACGCGGAGAAGGCGGTCGCGAGGCGGGGCCAGTAGCCGTTGTAGTACCCGCCGGGCAGGAAGGTGTCCTCCAGCTCGCCCGGGCCGACCTTCCCGCCGGCCGGGGCCGCGCGCAGCGCGTCGCGCATCCGGTACCAGGCCGCTTCGACCGCCGCCGGGTCGGTACCCAGCTTGTACACGGCGTCCTGGCGGGCCACCCAGGCCATGAAGTCCTTGTGGCGGGTGTCGAAGGCGTAGTCCTGCGCGATGTTGTCCTCGTACCAGACGCCGTGCGGGTTGACGACGGAGTCGAGCGCCATGCGCCGCACGCGGTCCGGGTGGAGCCGCGCGTAGACGGCGCCCAGGTAGGTCCCGTACGAGTAGCCGAGGTAGTTGATCTTCGGGGCGCCGAGCGCGCGGCGGATGAGGTCCAGGTCGCGCGCGGTGCTCACGGTGTCGATGAACGGCAGCACGTCCGCGTACTTCTCGCCGCAGGCCTCGGCGAAGTCCTGCGCCCGCTCGACCGCGGCCCGCTCGCCCTCGGCGCCGCGCGGCACCGAGTCGGGGCGGACCGGCGCGAAGTGGCCGGGCTTGCAGTCGAGGGCGGGCTCGCTCCTGCCGACCCCGCGCGGGTCGAAGCCGATGACGTCGTACTGGGCGGCCACCTCCGGGGGCAGCGAGGCCGCCACGTACCCGGCCATGGTCCGCCCGCTGCCGCCGGGCCCGCCCGGGTTCACGAGCAGCGGTCCCTGGAAGGTCTTCGCGGTGTGCGGGACCCGGCTCAGGGCGAGGGTGACGGTCCGGCCTGCCGGGTCGTCGTGGTTGAGGGGCACCTTGAGGGTGGCGCACTGGAGCTTCGGGTAGGCCTTGACGGCGCAGCCGGTCCAGGCGAGCGGGGGGAGCGGTCGGGGGGCCGGTTCACCGGCGCCCGCGGGGGCGGCGGGCAGGACGGTGACCGTCCCGGCGACCAGCGCTCCTGCGGCGATCAGCATTCCTGCGCGTGGGGTCATAGGGCGTTTGTGTCCCGAACGGGCCGCCGGGGGACCTGTTTCGCCGAGAGTTGACCCGAACGGAGGGGGATCCGACGGCGTGTCAGGTGATCGGTCCGATGATCGGACGAGGCGAGGGACCGCGCCTCGTGGGACGGGTGGTGGTCAGAGGAGCGTGAGCTGCTCCGGAGCCGCCGCCGTCTCCGGTTCCTCCGGTACGGGTACGCGGCGCGAGGCGCCCCGGTGCGAGGGCCCGATGCCGAACTCGGCCGCGAACTCGTGCACCTGACGGGTGATCCGGCGCTGGTACCAGGTCGGCGCGTAGGCCCCCTCCGCGTACATCCGCTCGTACCGTCGCACCAGGTCGGGATGGTGGCGCCGCAGCCACTGCATGAACCACTCGCGGGCGCCCGGCCGCAGATGCAGCACGAGCGGGGTGACCGAGCTCGCCCCGGCCTCGGCTATCGCGCGGACCGTGTCGCGCAGCTGCTCGGGCCGGTCGCCGAGGAAGGGCACCACGGGGGCCATCAGGACCCCGCAGTCGATGCCGTGCTCGCCGAGCGTCCGGACCACGTCGAGGCGGCGCTGCGGGGAGGGGGTGCCGGGTTCGATCGTGCGCCACAGCTCCTGGTCGGTGAAGCCGACCGAGACGGAGATGCCGACCTCGGTGACCCGGGCCGCCTGGACGAGGAGCTCCAGGTCGCGAAGGATCAGCGTGCCCTTGGTGAGGATGGAGAACGGGTTCGCGCGGTCCCGCAGGGCCGTGAGGATGCCCGGCATCAGCCGGTACCGGCCCTCGGCCCGCTGGTAGCAGTCCACGTTGGTGCCCATGGCGATGTGCGCGCCCTGCCAGCGGGCGGAGGCGAGCTGGCGGGTCAGCACCTCCGGGGCGTTGATCTTGACGACGATCTGGGAGTCGAAGCCGAGCCCGGTGTCGAGGTCGAGATAACTGTGGGTCTTGCGGGCGAAGCAGTACACGCACGCGTGCGTGCAGCCCCGATACGGGTTGACCGTCCATTCGAACGGCATCCGGGAGGCGCCCGGCACCCGGTTGAGGATCGAGCGGGCCCGCACCTCGTGGAAGGTGATGCCCCGGAACTCGGGGGTGTCGAAGGTGCGGGTGGTGACCGCGTCCGTGCCGAACAGCGCGATGTCGGCGGGAGCGGCAGGGGTGTCGCCCAGATTGTCCCAGCGCATTGGACGTCTCCTCGGTGGCTCTGCATCGACCGTTCGACCAGAATAGAACAACTGTTCCCTTGATCGTCGCAACCCGGATTTCGCGCCCCGGGGCCCACGTGGTTCGCTAGGCCGCACACCCCCGAGGAATGACGAGCTGGAGGAAGTCAATGGCGCAGGTCGAGGCCACGACGGAACGAATCATCGCCGCGGACGCGGAGACGGTGTTCGACGCGCTGGCCGACTACAGCGGCACGCGCGCGAAGGTGCTCACCGAGCACTTCAGCGAGTACGAGGTGCGTGAGGGCGGCGACGGCGAGGGCACCCTCGTCCACTGGAAGCTCCAGGCCACCAGCAAGCGCGTCCGCGACTGCCTCCTGGAGGTCACCGAGCCCACCGACGGTCAGCTCGTCGAGAAGGACCGCAACTCCTCCATGGTCACCACCTGGACCGTGACCCCGGCCGGCGAGGGCAAGTCCCGTGCCGTCGTCACCACCGTCTGGGACGGCGCCGGCGGCGTCGGAGGGTTCTTCGAGCGGACCTTCGCGCCCAAGGGCCTCGGTCGCATCTACGACGCCCTTCTCGCCAAGCTGGCGGACGAGGTGGAGAAGTAACGCCCGGAGCGTTCACCGATTCGAGTGGATCGCCCGCGCCCCCGTTACCCGCGCCCGCGCGCGACGGGGGCGCGGGCCCTCTCGTAAACGCGCTGATGAGCGACCCAAGTGCGCCGTAGCTCGCGGTCGTTCGGCGCCCCGGACGCCACTGCCCTCCCGCACCGCCCGACTTGCTCCCCCTTCGTGCCCAATGCGAAGAATGGCGCGGCGCAGACGCCGTGACGAGGGGAGCAGTACGTGGGTGCGATCACGACGGCGAAATCCGTCAAGGGCACTGCTGACGCGGAGGGCACCGTCGGCGCGGTGGACGTCGGGGCACCGATGGGCGCGGAACCCCTCGCAGCGAGCGGCCCGCCCGCCGACCCCGCGCCACCCTCCGAGCAGGGAACGGCCGCCCTCGACCCCCGCCGCGTCCGGCTCGTCTTCTGCGGCCTCATGCTCGCGCTGCTCCTCGCCGCGCTCGAGCAGATGATCGTGGCCACCGCCCTCCCGAAGATCGTCGGCGAACTCCAGGGCCTCGACCGGATGTCCTGGGCGATCACCGCCTATCTGCTGACCTCCACCATCGGCCTGCCGATCTACGGCAAGCTCGGCGATCTCCTCGGCCGCAAGGGCGTCTTCCTCTTCGCCATCGTCGTCTTCGTCATCGGCTCCGGCCTCGCCGGTTGGTCCCGCAGCATGGACGAGTTCATCGCCTTCCGCGCGCTCCAGGGCGCGGGCGCCGGCGGACTCATGATCGGCGTCCAGGCGATCATCGCCGACATCGTCCCCGCCCGGGAACGCGGCCGGTACATGGGCCTGATCGGCGCCGCCTTCGGCCTCGCCTCCGTCGCGGGACCCCTGCTCGGCGGCTTCTTCACCGACCACGTCTCCTGGCGCTGGTGCTTCTACTTCAACGTGCCCTTCGGGCTCGTCACCCTCGCCGTCGTCGCCGTCGTCCTCAAGCTCCCCAAGCCCACGGCCCGCGGGCGCTTCGACGTCCTCGGCGCGCTGCTCCTCGCCGCCGCCTCCACCTGCATCGTCCTGCTGACCAGCTGGGGCGGCACCGAATACGCCTGGAACTCCCGGGTCGTCCTCGCCCTCGCCTGCGGCGCCGCCGGAACGACCCTGCTCTTCCTCGTCGTCGAGCACTTCGCGCCCGAACCCCTGATCCCGCTCCGGCTGTTCCGCGACTCGGTCTTCACCGTCACCGCCCTCGTCGGCGCCGTCGTCGGCATCGCGCTCTTCGGCGCCGCCAGCTACCTCCCCAGCTTCCTGCAGATGGTCGAGGGCGCCACCGCCACCGAGTCCGGCCTCCTGATGCTGCCGCTGATGGGCGGCATCGTCATCGCCTCCGTCGTCTCGGGGCAACTCATCAGCCGCACCGGGCACTACAAGATCTACCCGGTGGCCGGCGGCGCCGTCTCCGTCCTCGGCATGTGGCTGCTCTCCCGGATGGACGTCGACACCCCGCGCCTCCAGCACAGCCTCTGGCAGGCCGTCCTCGGCACCGGCATCGGACTCGTCATGCCGGTCCTCGTCCTCGCCGTGCAGAACTCCGTACGCCCGGCCGACCTCGGCACCGCCACCAGCGCCCACAACTACTTCCGCCAGATCGGCGGAAGCGTCGGCGCCGCCGTCTTCGGCACCCTCTTCGCCTCCCGGCTCGACGACGCCCTCGGCGACCGGCTCGCCGGCGTCCTCTCCGGCGGCACGACGACCCTGCCGCCGGCCGAGTCGATCACCCCGCAGACGGTCCACACCCTGCCGCCCGCCGTACGCGACGCCTACATCCAGGCGTACGCGGACGCGATGCCGCGCATCTTCCTCTACCTCGTGCCGGTCCTCGTGCTCGGCCTCGTCCTCGCCTTCTTCCTCAAGGAGAAACCGCTGGTGTCCCACCACACCCCCACCACCGAGGCCACCGCCGACGACCACGCCGGCGTCCAGGCCGTCCCGCACGCCCGGCACGCCGCCCCCGCCCCGGTCCCCGCCTCCGTCGCCGCGCCGCACTCCGGGCTCCCCGTCTGCGGCACCGTGCAGCACCACGACGGCAGCCGGGTGCCCCGCGCCGCCCTCACCCTCATCGACGTCCAGGGCCGGCAGGTGGGCCGCGGCGCCAGCGGCGAGGACGGCCGGTACGCGCTGAGCGTCCCCGGCGGCGGGGCGTACGTCCTCATCGCGGCGGCCGGCGGACACCAGCCCCAGGCCGTCTCCGTCACCGTCGGCGACCGGCCGGTCGAGCTCGACGTCGTCCTCGGCGGCGCCGGGCGGCTCGCGGGCAGCGTCGTCACCGCCGACGGGAGCCCCGTGCGGGACGCGGCCGTCACCCTCACCGACGTACGCGGGGAGGTCGTCGCCTCCACCCGCAGCGGGCGCGAGGGCGGGTACGTGATCACCGAGCTCGTCGCGGGCGAGTACACGCTCGCCGCCAGCGCCCCCGCCTTCCGGCCCGCCGCGCTCCCCGTGAGCGTCCAGTCCTCCCGCGAGACCCGCCAGGACATCGAACTGGCCGGCGGCGCCGTGCTCCGCGGCACGGTACGGGCCGGCGGCGGGCGCCCCGTCGAGGACGCCCGCGTCACCCTGCTCGACGCCGCGGGCAACGTCGTCGACACCCTCACCACCGGGCCCGACGGCACCTTCCGGTTCGTGGACCTGTCCTCCGGCGAGTACACGGTCATCGCCGCCGGCTACCCGCCCGTCGCGACGGTCCTCCAGATGGCCGGCGGAGGCCGCACCGAGCGCGACCTCCAGCTCGGCCACCAGGACTGAGGGGTCAGGAGGAGGTGGTCGTCGCCTTGCGCAGCGCGCTGATGCAGGTGCCGATCGCCTCCTGGAGGGCTTCGAGGCGCTGGAGCATGTCGGCCTCGTAGATGTCCTCCTCCATCACCTCGTCCAGGGTCAGCTCCTCGAAGACCTTCGTCGCCTTCTGCAGGCTGTTGTAGAACTTCGTCCGCCGCTCCTGGACCCGCAGCGCCGGGTCCTCCTCGACGGCCTTCGCGACGAGGCCCTTGACCGTGTCGTACGCCTCACCCGCCCACTCGCCCGCCTCCTCGGAGTCGTCCAGCTCGTCGAGGAGCGACAGGTGCCGCTCCGCCTCCGCGCGCAGTTCGGCCGGCGCCTCCACGGTCTGCCCGGCGGGGGTCCTGATCTGGCCGTTCTCGACGATCTGGCGCACGTACCCGATGCGGTCGGCCGCCTTCGCCTCGCTCGCCACCGCCTTCTTCAGGTCGTCGGTCCGCGCGATGGCGCGGGCCATCTCGGTTTGGAGGGCGGGATCCTCCTTCATGCGGTCGAGCAGCGCGCCCCGCGCGGCCTCCGCCGTTCCCGGGTCGGCCAGGATCGCGGCCCGCAGCGCCGTCGGGTTCTCGGCGACCTCCAGGGCCTTCGTCGGCCGGATGCCCTCCGCCTCGGCCGCCGCGCTGATCGCCTGGCCGCGCACCGAAGAGGCGCTGTTGCGGGAGGTGTAGTACGAGAGCCAGACGTCCGCCTCGGGCAGCTCGATGTCCTCACCAGGGACGAGCACCTCGAACTGCGGGACCAGACCGTCGTCGGCCGCCATGTCCCAGGCCTTGTAGTACCGCATGACCCGCTCCGGCGAGCACCCCGCGAGCTGCGCGAAGGCCTTCGCCGACACCTTCGTCCGGGCCGTCCCCTCGGCCGCCTGGCCGCCGGGGCGGACGCTCCGCGCCACCTTGAGGGCGAAGGCCCAGCCGCCGGTCCGCGCGTACACCCCGAAGTCGTGCGCGTCGCGGACGACCACGGGGTCGTGGTCCCGGCCGTCCGCGCCGTCCGTGCCGTCCGCGCCGTCCGTGCCGTCCGCGTCGTACCGGCCCTGGTCGTCCGTTGCGTCCGGTACGTCCCGCGTCGCCACCTGGGGCTCGGGAGCCGACGGCTCCCAGAACTCCGGCTCCGAGATCGCCGCGACGGCCTCGGGTTCGGCGGGGGACGATGCGGACGGGGTGAAGGCGATGGTCACCGAGGGCTCTCCGGAAGGTCGACTACGACAACTGCGGCCGACAGCCTATACGCACCCGTTGGCGATGGTTCGTCCGATTCGAAGCCCGGTAAACCGGTGGCGGCGCGGCCACGGCAGCGGGCAGCATGCCGCCATGACCTACGGAATCGAGCTCCACCCCGCGCGATGAGCGCCCCGCACGAGCGCCCGACGCTCGCACCCTCCCTGTACGCGTACGCCGAGGGCCTGCGCGACAGCGACCCCGCCGCGCCGCCGCCCGAAGGCGGCCACCCCCTCCCCGACACGGCGAACCTGCCGGGCCGCCGGACCCTCCGCTACGCCGAGGCCCGCGCCGCCGTCACCGCCATCCTGCTCCCGCTCCTCGACGCCCCCGACCCCGTGCGGGCCGCCGCCGAGGCGGAACGCGCGCTCGGCGCGACGGGCGTCGTGCGTGGGCGGGTCGTCTTCCACGCGGCGGCGGCCATCGAACCGCCCGAGGAACCCGCCGCCCGCGCCCGCACCCGAGCATTCGCCCGACACCTCGTCCGGACCGGAACGATCGTCCCCGGCGTGGCCGCAGGCCTCGGGCTCCTGAGCCGGCTCGCGGAACCCGAGGACGTCCCGTACCTGCGCGTCCTCGGCCTCCTCGACGGTCTCCTCGACCCCGTCGACCGGACCCTCGCGCCCCTGGACCGGGAGGCGGCCGCCCTGCTGTGGCTGATCCACCGGACCCGGGGCGAGGAACTCCGCGGCCTCGTCGAAGCCCTCGCCGCCGGGGACCGGACGGCCGTGTCCGACCGGCTCCTCACGCTTCCCACGGAGGCACGGGACATGGGCCCCGAGGCCTCCCGCCGGGTCGCCGAGGCCGTCGGCCTCGCCGGACTCCTCCGCACGGCCCCGGACCACCCCGGCCTCCTCGCGCGGGCCGTGCACCTCCTCGTCCGCATGACCAGCAGCCGGGACTACCACGCCGAGGTCCTGCGGTACGGAGAAGCCGTCGGCCTGTACGAGACGGTGGCCGCCCACGCCCACCTGCTGCCCCGCGACGTGGAGCACCGGGCCAGGCTGCTCACCCTCGCCCTCGACCTGCACAGCGGCCCCTCGCACCTCCTGCCCTGGCCGCCCGGCCGGCGCGAGGAACTCCACCGCACCCTCCTGGACACGGCGGCGTGGCCGGGCCCCGCGCCGACCGACCCGGCCGGGCGGCGGCGCGCCGACTGGATCCGCCGGACGGCACGCCGGCTGCGCGCCGCACCGCAGGACCCGCCCCGGTTCCGGATCGAGGTGGCCGTCGCCGACCCCGGCGACCCGGACGTCGTCGAGACCCGCTTCCTGATCGACGGGCGGCCCCTCGTCCCGGAGGCCTTCGGGCCGGGCCCGGGGGAGTCCCCCGAGCGGCTCCTCGACAGCGGCGCGCTGCGGGCCGGGCCCGAACCCCGGGAGGTACGGCTCGCCGAGGCGTACTGCACCGAGGGCTGCTGCGGCGCCCTGTACGTGACCGTGCGCCGTGAGGGCGAGCACGTCGTGTGGAGCGACTGGCGGCGGTCGGGCTCACCCGCCGCGCGGCCGGACCTCCCCGCGTACCGCTTCGACGCCGCCGCCTACGACGCCGAGGTCGCGCGCGCCGAGCACGACCACTCCTGGACCTGGCCGGCCCGCCGCACCGCCCGGCTGATCACCGCCGGGCTCCGCGACCGCCCCGACCTCCTCACCCGCTGGGGACTCCGGCAGGGCTGGATCAGCTCGGACTTCGGCCAACCGGACACGACCGTCGTCACGTTCACCGGGCCGCCGCTCGGGAGCGGGGGCCGTAGTGCGGCGGAGGGGGAGACGCGCCAGTTCCTGTGGCGGCTGCCCGACGACGGCGCCCCTCCCGAGGAGCGGGCCGCCACCGCCCTGCGCCGGCTGGCCGAGGAGGACCCCAGGCGCTATCCGGAACTGCGCGGATGATCCCGTACGGCCGTCCCGGTGACCTCCAGTGGTCCACTCCAACGGCGGTTATCCACAGGGGTGGTGAGGCCGCCGGGCGGCGCGTACGGTGCCAGACATGAAGATCCTCATCAGCGCCGACATGGAGGGCGCGACCGGTGTCACCTGGCCCGCCGACGTCCTGCCCGGCACGCCCCAGTGGGAGCGGTGCCGCGCGATGTTCACCTCCGACGTGAACGCCGCCGTGCTCGGCTTCTTCGACGGCGGCGCCGACGAGGTGCTCATCAACGAGGCGCACTGGTCCATGCGGAACCTGCTCCTGGAGCGGCTCGACGAGCGCGCCGAGATGCTCACCGGACGGCACAAGTCCCTCTCCATGGTCGAGGGCGTGCAGCACGGGGACGTCGACGGCATCGCCTTCGTCGGCTACCACACGGGCGCGGGCGCCGAAGGCGTCCTCGCCCACACCTACCTCGCCAACTCGATCACCGGGGTCTGGCTCAACGGCGAGCGGGCGAGCGAGGGTCTGCTCAACGCCCACGTGGTCGCGGAGTACGGCGTGCCCGTCGTTCTCGTCACCGGGGACGACCTCACCTGCGAGGACGCCCTCGGGTACGCCCCCGAGGCACCCAAGGTCGCCGTCAAGGACCACGTCTCGCGGTACGCGGCGGTGTGCAGGACCCCCAGCAGAACCGCCGCCGACATCCGGGCGGCGGCGAAGACCGGCGCCGCGCTCGCCGTCCGCCACGAGCCGGTCCGCGGCGGGCCCTTCACCGTGGAGCTGGAGTTCGACGCCGAGCACCTGGGAGCCGCCGCCACGGTGGTTCCCGGCGTGGCGCGGAGCGGTGAGCGGCGTGTCGCCTACACCAGCGAGACGATGTACGAGGCAATTCGCACGTTCAAGGCGGTCACGACCATCGTCTCGGCCGCGGTGGAGGAGCAGTATGGCTGAGGAGGTCCGGGGCCCGGACACGACGGCGCTCGACGAGGTGGTCACCTTCACCTCCGAGCTCATCCGCATCGACACCACCAACCGGGGCGGCGGCGACTGCCGTGAGCGGCCCGCCGCCGAGTACGTCGCCGAACGGCTCGCCGCCGCCGGTGTCGAACCCACCCTCCTGGAGCGGACCCCCGGCCGCACCAACGTGGTGGCGCGCATCCCCGGCACCGACCCCTCGGCCGAGGCGCTCCTCGTCCACGGCCATCTGGACGTGGTGCCCGCCGACCCCGCCGAGTGGACCACGCACCCCTTCTCCGGGGAGGTCCGCGACGGGACCGTGTGGGGGCGGGGCGCCGTCGACATGAAGAACATGGACGCGATGGTCCTGGCCGTCGTCCGCTCCTGGGCCCGGCAGGGCGTCCGGCCGCGCCGCGACATCGTCCTGGCCTACACCGCCGACGAGGAGGCCAGCGCGGAGGACGGCTCCGGCTTCCTCGCCGACCGGCACGCCGCGCTCTTCGAGGGCTGCACGGAGGGCATCAGCGAGTCGGGGGCGTTCAGCTTCCACCCGCAGCCCGGCACCACCCTCTACCCGATCGCCGCGGGGGAGCGGGGCACCGCCTGGCTCAAGCTGACCGCCCACGGCCGGGCGGGCCACGGCTCCAAGGTGAACACGGCCAACGCGGTGACCCGCCTCGCCGACGCCGTCGCCCGGATCGGCTCGCACCCCTGGCCCGTCCGCCTCACCGCGACCGTCCGCGCCGCCCTCACCGAACTGGCCGCGCTGTACGCCATCGACGTGGACACCCACGCGCCCGACCTCGACGTGGACCTGCTCCTCGACAAGCTCGGACCGGCCGCCGCCCTCGTCGAACCGACCGTCCGCAACAGCACCAACCCGACGATCCTCGACGCCGGGTACAAGGTCAACGTCATCCCGGGCCAGGCCGTCGCCTACATCGACGGGCGGACCCTGCCGGGCACCGAGGAGGAGTTCGCCGCGACCATGGACCGGCTCACCGGGCCGGACGTGGAATGGCAGTTCCACCACCGCGAGGTGGCCCTGGAGGCCCCCGTCGACTCACCGACCTTCGCCAAGCTGCGGGCCGCCGTCGAGCGCTTCGACCCGGCCGGGCACGTCGTGCCGTTCACCATGTCCGGCGGCACCGACGCCAAGCAGTTCTCCCGGCTCGGCATCACCGGCTACGGCTTCTCGCCGCTCCGGCTGCCCCCGGGCCTCGACTACGCGGCCCTGTTCCACGGCGTCGACGAACGGGTCCCCGTGGACGCCCTGCACTTCGGCGTCCAGGTACTCGACCACTATCTGAAGTCCGCGTAGCCGCGACGACGCGGCCGCGCGCAGGAACGACCGGGGGGAAGTCCCATGAAGAACACGGCCGCCTACGGCAGCTGGCTGTCACCCGTCGACGCGGCGCTCGCCGCCGCGCACGACGGGCGGCCCGAGTACCTCGGCGCCGTCGGCGACGAACTGTGGTGGACCGCGCCCCGCCCCGCCGAGGGAGGCAGGCGCGCCCTCGTCAGGCGGCGCGCGGACGGCGCCGAGGAGGGGATGCTGCCCGCCCCGTGGAACGTCCGGAGCCGGGTGATCGAGTACGGCGGCCGACCCTGGGCGGCGGTCGCCCGCCCGGCGGGCGGACCGCTCGCCGTGTTCTGCCACTTCGCGGACCAGCGGCTGTACGCCTACGAGCCCGATGCCGTTCCCGGCACGGAGCCGAGGCCCCTCACCCCCGTCTCCGCGGTCGGCGGCGGACTGCGCTGGGTCGACCCCGTGATCCGTCCCGACCGGGGCGAGGTGTGGTGCGTCCTGGAGGAGTTCACCGGACCCGCGCCCACCGACGTGCGCCGGGTGCTCGTCGCCGTGCCCCTGGACGGATCGGCCGCCGACGACCGCGCGGCGGTACGCGAACTGTCCGACGGGGCGCACCGGTTCGTGACCGGGCCCCGGCTCTCCCCGGACGGGCGACGGGTGGCCTGGATCGCCTGGGACCACCCACGGATGCCCTGGGACGGCACCGAGGTCCTGCTCGCCGAGGTCGGGCCCGACGGGACCTTCCACGATGCCAGGACCGTCGCCGGCGGGCCCGCCGAGTCGATCCCGCAGGTCGACTGGGACGGGGCGGGACGCCTGCTCCTCGTCAGCGACCGCACCGGTTGGTGGAACCTCTACCGCGCGGACGTCGACGCGGCCGGCGGGGTGGGCGAACCGGTCGCGCTCTGTCCCCGCGCCGAGGAGTTCGGCGGACCGCTCTGGAAGATCGGACTGACCTGGTTCACGCCCCTCGACAACGGGCTGATCGCCGTCGTCCACGGCAAGGGCACCACCGCCCTCGGCATCCTCGACCCCGAGCGCGGCGCCCTCGTCGACGCTCACGGACCCTGGACCGAGTGGGCCTCGACGCTCGCCGCGCACGGCACCCGGGTGGTCGGCCTCGCCGCGGGACCGCGGAGCGCGTACGAACTCGTCGAACTCGACACCCGCACCGGCCGCACCCGCGTGGTCGGCGCCGCGCACCACGACGCCGTCGACCCCGCCCACCACCCCGAACCTCACGTCCGTACCTTCACCGGACCCGGCGGCCGGGAGATCCACGCACAGGTCTACCCGCCCCACCACCCGGAGTTCGCCGGACCCGAGGACGAACTGCCGCCGTACGTGATCTGGGCCCACGGGGGTCCCACCGGACACGCGCCGCTCGTCCTCGACCTGGAGATCACCTACTTCACCTCACGGGGCATCGGGGTCGCCGAGGTCAACTACGGCGGCTCGACGGGCTACGGCCGGGAGTACCGGGAGCGGCTCCGCGAGCAGTGGGGCGTCGTCGACGTCGAGGACTGCGCGGCCGTCGCCCGGGCCCTCGCCGCCGAAGGCACCGCCGACCCGGCCCGCCTCGCCGTGCGCGGCGGCAGCGCGGGCGGCTGGACGACCGCCGCCTCCCTCGTCGCCACCGACGTGTACGCGTGCGGCACGATCATCTACCCCATCCTCGACCTCCGCGGCTGGGCGACCGACGAGACCCACGACTTCGAATCCGAGTACCTGTACGGACTGATCGGCCCCGTCGACCAGGTGCCCGCCCGCTACAAGGAGCGCTCGCCGATCGAGCACGTCGACCGGGTCACCACGCCCTTCCTGCTGCTCCAGGGGCTCGACGACGTCATCTGCCCGCCCGCGCAGGCCGAGCGGTTCCTCGCCCGCACGGCCGGCCGGGGCGTCCCGCACGCCTACCTCGCCTTCGAGGGAGAGGGTCACGGCTTCCGCAGGGCCGACACCATGGTGCGCGCCCTGGAGGCCGAACTCTCCCTGTACGCCCACGTCTTCGGTGTCAGCCGGACCGACGTCCCCGCCCTGGAGTACCGCACATGACCCGTCAGGACCCCCCTCCCGCCACCGTCGACCGAGAGGCCGGCAGCCGGCCGGGTGTCGGTGCGCTCGCCCGGCCGGACCGGCTCCGGCCGGGCGCCCGTGTCGCCGTCGTCGCGCCCAGCGGGCCCGTCCCCGAGGAACGGCTCAAGGCGGGACTCGACATCCTGAGCGGCTGGGGTCTCGATCCCGTGGTCGCCCCGCACGTCCTCGACACCCACCCCACCCTCGACCACCTCGCGGGCGCCGACCGGGATCGAGCCCAGGACCTCACGGAGGCCTGGTGCGACCCCTCGGTCTCCGCCGTCATCTGCGCGCGCGGCGGATTCGGGGCGCAGCGGATGGTCGACCTCGTCGACTGGAGGGCCGTCAGGGAGGCCGGGCCCAAGGTGTTCGTCGGGTACAGCGACGTCACCGCCCTGCACGAGGCCTTCGCCGTCCGGACCGGATTCGCCACCCTGCACGGTCCGATGGTCGCCGCCGGCACGTTCCTGTCGGACCCGCGCACCCAGGAGTCGCTGCGGGCCACCCTCTTCGAGCCCGAGTCGGTGCGGACGCTCGGGCTCGGGACGGCACGGGCCCTGGTGCCGGGCCGGGCCCGGGGCGTCACCCTCGGCGGCTGCGCCAGCCTCCTCGCCGCCGACCTCGGCACGCCGCACGGCCGGCCCTCGGCGCGCGGCGGGCTGCTGCTCCTGGAGGACGTGGGGGAGGAGCCGTACCGGCTCGACCGCGTCCTCACCCAACTGCTGCGCTCCGGCTGGCTGGACGGCGTCACGGGCGTCGGCCTGGGCTCGTGGGAGGAGTGCGGCCCGTACGAGGAGGTGCGGGCGGTCCTTGTCGACCGGCTCGGCGGGCTCGGCGTACCGGTCGTGGAGGAGATGGGCTTCGGGCACAGCATGACGGCGCTGACGGTGCCGCTCGGAGTGTCGGGGACGCTCGACGCGGAGGAGGGCACGCTCACGCTCGACGTACCGGCCCTGCGCTGAACCGAGTGTCGGGCACCCGGGCGCGCGGTCTTCACTGAATCTCCGTCAACAACCTTCGTTCGGCGGATTGACGGGATCTGACACGTGTCACAGCATGGGCGCTGCCTAGGTACCTACCAGTCGGTAGGTACCTAGGCCTTCGGCGTCGTCCTCAGCGTGGAGGTCTCTGTGTCCCGTGCCGTGCCCCGCCCCCGCAAGGCCCCCGCGCTCGTGGCCGGTGCGGCCGCGCTCGCCGCGCCCCTGACCCTGGCAGTGCCCCCGGCTCTCGCCGCGCCTCCGGTTCTTGCCGCGCCCGCGACCGGAGCGGAGACGGACAGTGCGACCGGAACGTACACCGTCACCCCGCTCCGGTTCACCGTCCAGGCGGCCGGCCGGAGTTGCGCCGTCGACGCCGACCTCTACCGGCCGGCGGGTGTGGACGCCGCCCGTCCCGCGCCCGCCGTCCTCGCCACCAACGGCTTCGGCGGCAGCAAGAGCGACGGCTCCACCGACGCCATCGGCAAGGCCTTCGCCGCCCGCGGCTACGTGGGTCTCGTCTACTCCGGCCTCGGGTTCGGGAAGTCCGGGTGCCTGATCTCCCTCGACGATCCGGAGATCGACGGCCGCGTCGCCGCCCGACTCGTCGACTTCCTCGCCGGCGGCCTGGCGGCGGACGACGGAACCCGCGCCGACTTCGTCACCCGGGACGGTGCGGACGACCCGCGCGTCGGCATGATCGGCGGCTCCTACGGAGGGGCCGTGCAGCTCGCCGCCGCCTCAGTCGACCGGCGGATCGACGCCCTCGTCCCCCTGATCACCTGGAACGACCTCGCGTACTCCCTCGCCCCCAACGCCGCGGACCGTGCCACACCCGGCGTCTTCAAATGGCAGTGGGCCAACGGCTTCTACCTGATGGGCGAGGGGCAGCCGCTGCTCGTCCCCTCCCTCGACCCCAGCCGGATCAACTCGCTCGGCTGTCTGCACTTCGTCAGCGACGCCTGCGACACCGTGCGGCTCCTCAACTCGGGCCGCTACCCGAAGGCCGAGACCGAGAAGATGCTCGCCTACGCCCGGAGCGTCTCCCCGGTCTCGTACGTGGACCGGATCACCGCCCCCACGCTCCTCGTCCAGGGCCAGGCCGACACCCTCTTCACCCTCAACGAGGCACGGGCCACCTACGAGCGGTTGCGCGAGCGCGGCGTCGGCACCGGGATGATCTGGCAGTCCTGGGGCCACAGCGGGGGACAGCGGCCCGGTGAACTCGACTTCACGAAGGGCGATCTGGAGGGCAGCTACGTCGGGCGACGCGTCCTCGGCTGGTTCGACCGTCACCTGCGGAAGGACCCGACCGCGGACACCGGCCCCGCCTTCGCCTGGTTCCGCGACTGGCAGGGCGACTACGGCACGGCGTCCAGGGTCCCGGCGCTCAGCCAGCGGCTGTACCTCTCCGGCGACGGCAAGCTCGTCGACAACCGTACGAAGGTGGCCCGGGGCTCCCGCTCGTACAGCAACTGGCTGTTCCCGACGAGCCATTCGGAGTCCTCGCTCGCCGGCATGATCGGCCTTGCCGACCGGCGGCCGTACGACACCCCCGGCACCCACCTCGGCTGGACCAGCGCGCCGCTCACCGCGCCCGTCGACCTGGTCGGCGCGCCGAAGGCCACCCTGAAGGTGGTCTCCCCGGTGACCGAGCGGGTCCAGGACTCCGGCGACGCATCCGACAAGCTCGTGCTCTTCGCCAAGCTCTACGACATCGCCCCCGACGGCACCAAGACCCTGGTCAACCGCCTTGTCGCCCCGGTGCGGGTGCCGGACGTCACCCGCCCGTTCACCGTCGAGCTGCCCGCCGTCGTCCACCGCTACGAGACCGGCCACAGGCTGGAGCTGGTGATCGCGGCGAGCGACACGGCGTACGCCGGCAACCGGGGCGTCAAGCCGGTGACCGTCGTCAGCGCCCCCGAGGACACGGGGACGCTCGAACTGCCCCTGGTGCAGGGGCGGGTGGGCTGAGGCCCGACCCGCGGGGCGGGTCAGAGCGCCGCGTACCCGGGGCGGACGACCTCGTCGATCAGCCGCTGCCGCTCCGGCAGCGGCAGGAAGGCGGCCTCCAGGGCGGAGACCGTGAACTCCTCGAAGACCTCGGGGCCGTAACCGAAGGCGTCCACCATGTGCTGGAACTCCTCGCTCATGGTGGTGCCGGAGACCAGCCGGTTGTCCGTGTTGAGCGTGATCCGGAAGCCGAGACGGCGCAGCTCGTCGATCGGGTGCGAGGCGTAGTCCTTCGCCGCGCCGGTCTGGAGGTTGGAGGTCGGGCAGACCTCCAGGGCGATGCGGTTGTCCCGGACGTACGAGGCCAGCCGGCCCAGGGTGCCGTCCTCGGCGATGTCGTCCGTGATCCGCACGCCGTGACCGATCCGCTCGGTGCCGCAGACCTGCACGGCCTCGTGGATCGACTCGGCGCCGACGGCCTCGCCCGCGTGGATCGTGAAGTGGCAGTTCTCCCGCTTCAGGTGCTGGAAGGCGGGGAGGTGCCGGGCGGGCGGGTTGCCGATCTCGCCGCCCGCGATGTCGAAACCGGCCACGCCGTTGTCCCGGTGCGCGACCGTCAGCTCCGCTATCTCCAGCGAGCGGTCCGTGTGGCGCATGCCGGTGAGGAGGGTGCGGACGGTGATCCGGCCGCCGGAGCGCCGCTCGCCCTCGCGGAAGCCGTCGTTGACCGCCACGACGACCTCGTCGAGGGTCAGCCCGCCCTCCAGGTGCTGCTCGGGGGCGTAGCGGATCTCCGCGTAGACGACGCCGTCCGCCGCCAGGTCCTCGGCGCACTCGGCCGCGATGCGCGTGAGCGCCTCGCGGGTCTGCATGACCGCGCAGGTGTGGGCGAAGGTCTCCAGGTAGCGCTCGAGCGAGCCGGAGTCGGCTGCGTCCCGGAACCAGACCGCGAGCGCGGCCGGGTCCTCGGTCGGCAGCGCGGTGTAGCCGCACTCCCGCGCCAGCTCGACGATGGTCGCGGGGCGCAGCCCGCCGTCGAGGTGGTCGTGCAGGACGGCCTTGGGGGCCCGGCGGATCCACTCGGAGACGGTGGCGGCGACAGGCGTGGCAGGGTTGTCAGACAAGTGCATGGCGGGGAAGTGTACGCCACGGGGGCGGGGGGTGCTGTGACGGGCCTTACGCGGGTGCCGGGACCGGTCTCTCGCCGGGTGCCAGGACCGCCCTTGCGCGGGTGTCAGGACCGGTCTCTCGCTGGGTGTCCCGGCGGGTCCCGGGCGCTGCCCCCGGGCGGTCCCATGGAGCGGCGGTGCTCAGTGGGACTGCAGCACCGGCAGGGCGGGAGCGCCCGTCGGGAGCATGTGCTTGGCCGCCAGGACCGGGACCTCGCCGACCCGGACGACCTGCGTGACGAGGACGGCGGGGGTGTCCGCCGGGCGCCCCAGCTGCTCTCCGCGCCGCCGCCCGAGCAGCGTCGCCGTGATCCCGCTGTGCGCGCTCAGAGCCGTCTCGCGCGAGGCCCCGACGAGGACCGCGAGCATGGAGACCGCCGGGCCGCGCCCGGTGCCCCCGCCGGGCGCCCGGGTGTCCGGATCAGCCGCCCGCAGGGCCTGCGCGAACTCCGGATGCACCTGGTCGAGCAGCTCGTCGGCAGCCGCCCACTCATGGCTCAGCGCCGCCGCCGTCCCCTCCCCGGTCAGCACGGACTCCCAGAACCGCAGCTCGGCGCGGGCCGGGGCGAGCAGGTGCTGGGTGGTGAAGTCCGTGGGCTCCTCGACCGTCCGCAGCAGCGCCCGCACCCGCAGCGGCGTCCCCGCTCCGATCAGCTCCTCCAGCGGCTGCACGTGCTCGAAACCGCGCCGCGGGGGACGGTCGTTGACGGTCCGCCCCACCCCGCGCCGTACGGAGAGCAGACCGTCCTCCTGGAGCAGCAGCAGCGCCTCGCGCAGGGCCGGCCGGCTCACGCCGAGCTCGGCGGCGAGCTTCGGCTCCGAGGGAAGCGTCGAGCCCGGCGGATAGGTGCCGTCGTGGACGGCGTCCGCGATCCGCTCGTAGAGCGCCACGACCGGTCGCCGCCGCTGTCCGCTGACCGCCACGGCCGCTCCTCGTCTCGTTCCCGCCGGTGTCCGGCACCCACGGTAGTCGGCCCACGTTGTCTGACAAGTCACCCGTACGGATGCGCTCGCCGTCACGGAGAGGGTCCGCCCACCCCATTCTGGTCCCACGGCGGTGGCCGGGTACGACCGACGGCACCACGACGGAGGAGAGGGCCGGGCATGAGTCCCAAGGACACGTCACGGGCATCGGGCGGGGGAAGATCCGGGTTCACCGCGTCCCTCACCCCGGGCCGCGTCGGGATGGCCGTACTCGCGGCCGTCACCCTGATCTTCATCTTCGAGAACACCGGCGACGTCAAGATCCGCATCCTGATCCCCGAAGTCACCATGCCGCTCTACCTGGCGCTCCTCGCGACCGCGATCCTCGGCGCGGCCTGCGGCTTCTACGTCGCCGCCCGGAGGCGGAAGTGAGGCGGCGGGCCGTCGTGGGCGCGGGCGCCGTCCTCGCGCTCGCCGCCGTCGCCGTCACCTCCACCGAGGAGAGCGCCGCGGCCGACGACGGGGCCCGGACGCGTCCCGTGCCCGACTTCCTGGGCCGGGGACTGTGGCAGGTGTTCGTCCGGCTCGACCGCCGCACCCGGCTCGACGTCCACGACGTCAGCGGTCGGGACCGGCGGGTGCTCTGGCCGCCGAGGTGGGAGGTCTGCACGCAGTACCCGGCGGCGGGCACGGACCTCGACCGCCGGACCACCGTCATGATCGGAGTCGTACGGAAGGGCGAGACCTGCCCGCCCCGGGTCCGGACGGCCCGCCGCTGAGGGGCAGGACCTGCATGTGGCCCGGACACGACTTCGGCTGCGGCCCGGACCAGGCCCCACCCCCGCGCGCGCGGCATAAGCTGGCCGGATGCCCGAAGACTCCGGCCGGTACCTCGCCGTGGGCCCCCGCGTGGGCCTGCGTGCCTTCTCCCTCGACGACGCCGAGGAGTTCACCGCACGCGCCCGGGAGAGTCGGGAGCTCCACCGGCCCTGGCTCTTCCCGCCGTGCACGACGGAGACGTACCGGACCTACGCGGCCACCCTGACGGGGGATCCGGCGCGCGCCGGCTACCTGGTGTGCGACCGTGAGGCGGACGGCGCGATCGCCGGATTCGTCAACATCAACAACATCGTCCGTGGCGCCTTCCGAAGCGGCGCGCTCGGCTACGGCGCCTTCGCGCACGCGGCCGGGCGGGGCCTGTTCACCGAGGCCCTCGGGGTGGTGATCGGGTACGCCTTCGGGCCCCTGGACCTGCACCGTCTGGAGGCGAACATCCAGCCGGGCAACCTCGCGTCCCGCGCGCTCGTCCTGCGCGCGGGTTTCCGCCTGGAGGGGTTCTCGCCCGCCATGCTGTTCATCGGCGGGGCCTGGCGCGACCACGAACGCTGGGCGATCACCGCCCCGGAGCCGGAGCCGGAGCCGGAGCCGGAGCCGGAGCCGGAGCCGGGCCCCGGCAGCCCTCGTCAACGCTTGTAGTTGATCTTCATCGTGTCGAGGTCGGTCACGGTCGACCGCAGCCCCTTGTGCCCGTGACCGAGTTCCCTCAGCGCGGTCTCCACCCGGTCCTCCGCGAGCGCGCCCGCCATCTCGTCGCCGTCCTCGGCGTCGGAGACGACGACCAGGCGGTACGAGAAGTGCTTCAGCGTCCGGTCGTACGACAGCGAGCCCTCTTCCGTGAACTGCATCGCCGTGAGCCCGTGCGCGTCCACCTCGGCGAGCAGCCGGGACCGGCTCTCCTCGGACAGACCGTCGAACGTGCCGCGCACGATGACCCGGTAGGTGTGCTGCGTGCCCATGCGCCGCGTCCCCATTCCTCGTACTCCCCACACCACTGATCCCCGGCCGCCGGGCGGCGCGCCGACCGTCCACCCTACGGTCGCGCGGCCCCCGCCGCCGGGAATATCCGGGCCGCGCCGGCCCGTGCTCGCCGCGGAGAGCCCCTGGTCAGGACGGCCTCCGGCGTGTTCGATGGGGCGATGACGACCGTACGACGTGCCGTACTGACGCTGCCCGCCGCCCCGTTGGGCCCGGACAACCCTCTTCCCGCACTGCGGGCCCCCGCCGGGGCCCACGCGGTCGACGCGCGGACCCTCGCGGAACTCCCGCGCGACATGGCCCGCGGCATCGGGCGGGCGCCCCTGCGCAGCCTGCTGCCCGCCCCGGTGCGTGACGGCTACGGCCGTGAGCGCACCCCTGCGGACCTCGACACGATCCTGATCGAGAACGACCGGCTCCGCGCGACGGTCCTGCCGGGGCTCGGCGGCCGGATCCACTCCCTCCACCACAAGCCCACCGGACGTGAACTCCTCTACCGCAACCCGGTGTTCCAGCCCGCCGCCTTCGCGCTCAACGGCGCCTGGTTCTCCGGCGGCATCGAGTGGAACATCGGGGCCACCGGCCACTCCACGCTGTCCTGCTCGCCCCTCCACGCCGCCGTCGTCCGCGCGCCCGACGGCGGGCCGATGCTCCGCCTCTGGGAGTGGGAACGGCTGCGCGACCTGCCCTTCCAGGTCGACCTGTGGCTCCCGGACGACTCCGACTTCCTGTACGTCGGGGTCCGCATCCGCAACCCCCACGAGCGCACCGCCCCCGTCTACTGGTGGTCCAACACCGCGGTCCCCGAGGACCGCCGGATCCTCGCGCCCGCCGACGCCGCCTGGCACCACGGCTACGAGCGCGGCCTGCGCAGGCTGCCCGTCCCCGTGACCGAGGACGGCACCGACCGCTCGTACCCGCTGAACGGCACGCACGCCGCCGACTGGTTCTACGACCTGCCCACGGGGCAGCGCCCCTGGATCGCCGCCCTCGACAGGGAGGGCGCCGGGCTCGTCCAGACGTCCACCGACACGCTGCGCGGCCGCAAGCTCTTCCTGTGGGGCACCGAGCGCGGCGGCCGGCGCTGGCAGGAGTGGCTGACGGAGCCGGGCACCCCCGGCTACGCCGAGATCCAGGCCGGGCTCGCCCGCACCCAGCTGGAGCACCTGGAACTCGCGGGCGGCGCGGAGTTCAGCTGGCTGGAGGCGTACGGGCCGCTCGCCGCCGATCCCGCCGCGGTGCGCGGCGAGGACTGGGCCGCCGCCCGCGCCGACGCCGAACGGAGCCTGGCCGACGCCCTGCCTCGGCCCGCGGTCGACGCGGCGTACACGGCCTGGCGTGAGGGTGC
Organism: Streptomyces exfoliatus; assembly: GCF_000725545.1. GTDB lineage: Bacteria > Actinomycetota > Actinomycetes > Streptomycetales > Streptomycetaceae > Streptomyces > Streptomyces exfoliatus. The sequence goes on from NZ_JNZP01000014.1 coordinate 119,512, forward strand.
GGCCGACGCGGCGCCGCAGGAGGTCCTCGCGGTGGGATCCGGCTGGGGAGCCCTGGAAGTGCTGCGCGGCCGGTACGAGTTGCCGGGCACGCCGTTCCCCGAGTCGACGCTCGGCCCCGCGCAGCAGCCCTGGCGGGAGCTGCTCCGCACCGGCGTCCTGCCACCCTCGGCGCCGGGCGCCGCGCCGGGCGCGCCGCTGGTCTCCGCGCCCTGGCGGGACATGCTGGAGACCGCCCCCGCCGATCCGTCCACCGAGTACCACCTCGGCATCGCCCAGTGGCACGCCGGTGACCGGGCCCAGGCGGTACGGAGCTGGGAACGCGGTCTGAAGGAGGCGGACGTGCGCTGGCCCCTGCTGTACTGCCTGGCCGTCGCGGACCGGGAGGACGGGCATCCTGACCGGGCGGCCGAACGGTTCACGGAGGCCTTCGCCGCCCACGCGGCAGGGGACCCGGCGCATGGCGGGTGTGCCGCCGCTCTCGGCCGTGAGGCGGTCGAGGCGCTGTTGGCCGCCGGGCGGCCGGGCCAGGCCCGGGCCCTGTGGGGACGGCTGCCGGAGCGGGCCCTGCGGACCGGGGCCTTCCGGCTCCTCGAAGCGCGGCTGCTGCTCGCCGAGGGCAGGAAGGACGAGGCCCGCTCCGTCTTCGACACCGGGTTCGAGGTGGCCGACCTGCGCGAGGGCGCCGAGATCCTCGGCGAGGTCTGGGCCCGTCTGACCGACGAACCCCTGCCCTGTGCCTACGAGTTCAGGATGCGCCCGAGCTGAGATCGGGGGTGGGGGCGGCTGTCGGGTCGCTACCCTGAAAAGGGCGGTGGACCATGAGGGGGCGGGGGCGGAGATGGGGGCCTGGGCGACGCAGGAGTGCCGGTGCGGGCATCCGCGTTTCCGTCACGGCGCGCCCCGGTTCGCGGGTGCCTGCGACGCCTGCCTCTGCGACGCCTTCGCGATGCCGCCGCCCGCCCCGGACCTCCAGGGGCCGCCCCCGCCGCCGGAGCCGGACCGCACACCCCATCCGAACTGCCCTCGTCAGGACCCGGACTGCGACGGCGTGCACCACGACCTCTACTGAGGCGCGGTCCCGCCCGTCAGGACACCCGGCACAGGATCTCGCCGTGCGGGACCATGAACCAGGCGTCCTCCCGGCCGCCCCACTCCCGCCACGCCTCCGCGATCGTCGTCAGTTCGGCGCCGGTGGCGTGGCCGCCGGAGACGGCCAGGTCGGCGTAGCCGGAGTCGGTCGTACGGTCCGCCCACAGGCCGCTCCACCAGGCCCGCTCCTCGGGGGTGGCGAAGCACCAGGTGGCGGCAGTCGTCGTGATGTCGGTGAAGCCGGCCCGCCGGGCCCACGAGAACAGGCGTCGTCCGGCGTCCGGTTCGCCGCCGTTGGCGCGGGCCACCCGGTGGTACAGGTCCAGCCACCCGTCGAGCGCGGGCCGTTCGGGGAACCAGGCGAAGGCCCCGTAGTCGCTGTCGCGGGCCGCGACGACGCCGCCGGGGCGGCACACCCGCCGCATCTCGCGCAGCGCCCGTACCGGGTCGCCGACGTGCTGGAGCACCTGGTGGGCGTGGACGACGTCGAAGGAGTCGTCGGGGAACTCCAGGGCGTGCACGTCGGCGACGGCGAACCCGACGTTCTCCAGACCGCGTTCGGCCGCCACGGCGCGGGCCTTGGCGAGGACGCCCTCGGCCGCGTCCACGCCGGTCACCCGGCCAGGCGCGACCAGCGCCGCCAGATCGGCGGTGATGGTGCCGGGCCCGCAGCCCACGTCCAGGACGTCGAGACCGGCGCGCAGCGCGGGCAGCAGATAGGCCGCCGAGTTGGCGGCGGTCCGCCAGCTGTGCGAGCGCAGGACCGACTCGTGGTGGCCGTGGGTGTAGACGGCGGTGTCGTGGGCCGCGTCGTGCGCGGACGGGACGGGGGCATGCGTCATGGAAGCGACTCCCTCGGTGCGGGTGCGTGCCACCACCGTACGCACGCATGTCGCATCATGAGACTCGCGTCTCGTCATGTGGACATGAGCTCAGGTCAACAGGTCGCGCCGGTAGCGGAGTTCATCGAGCACGCGGCCTCCCGTCTCCTCCCGTGCCACCTCGCCGTCCGGCCGCCAGCCCGCCGCCTCGTAGAACCGGCGCCCCCGCGCGTTCCCCGCCAGCACCCACAGCGCCGCCGTACGGAACCCGGCCGCCGCGAGCGCCTCCGTGGACGCCGAGAGCAGCGCCCGCCCGACACCCGTGCCCCACGCCTCCGGCAGGGCGTAGAGCGCCGCCAGCTCGCCCGTCGTCCGGGGGTCGAGGCCCTCGCCCTGCCACGCCCGGAAGCAGGAGAAGGCGAGCACCTCCCCACCCGAACCCGTCGCCACCAGGACCGTGGGCCGGTCCGGGGCCACCAGGCGGGTGCGCCACGCGGCGGTGCGCTCCGCCACGTCCAGAGCGGCCAGGTAGGGGGCGGGGAGCAGGTCGCGGTAGGCGGCCCGCCAGGACAGGACGTGCACGCCGGCGACGGCCGCCGCGTCCTCGGGACGTGCTTCACGTATCGACATGCCGCATTGTCGACGGCAGGACGCCGCCTGCGCCTCACCATTCCGGCGGACCTGACGAACCCTTCTGTGACAGCACCGTGAACAGTCCGCCCGGACCGCGTCCACGGCCCTAGGGTGGGCGCGCCGCCGCCCGGTGGTCCGCCTCCCACCTGTCGAGGAGTCCCGTGCCGAACCCGCCCGCGCCCGACCGCCGCACCCTGCTCAAGCTGCTCGCGGCGGGCCCCACGGCCACCGCGCTCGGGGTCGCCTCCACCGCACCCGCGTACGCCGCGCCCGCCGGCACCGGCTCCCTCGCCGCACCTGGCATCGTCAAGGCCCTCCCGGCCGAGCACTTCACCGTCCGGGGCACCAACGCCGAGGCGCGGTTCGACAGCTTCGCGGACACCGGCCTCCTCACCCCCGCCGACCGCTTCTTCGTCCGCAACCACACCTCCACCCCCGTCCTCGACGCCGCCGACTGGCGCCTGACCCTCTGGGGCGACGGACTCCACGGCCGCAGCCCCGTCCACTTCACCTACGGGCAGCTCCGCGACCTGCCCTCCGTCACCCGTACGGCCCTGATGGAGTGCGCCGGAAACGGCCGCAGCCTCTACGCGAGCCAGCAGGGCGAACCCGTCACGGGCACCGCGTGGACCCTGGGCGCCGTAGGAGCCGCCCGCTGGCGCGGCGCACGCCTCTCCGACGTCCTGCGACGGGCCGGGATCGCCCAGGACGCCGTCGACCTCCAGCCACGCGGCCTCGACGACCCGTACGTCTCCGGCGGCGTCGACTTCGGCCGGGTGCGCCGCCCGCTGCCGGTCGCCAAGGCGCTGGACGACGTCATCCTCGCGTACGAGATGAACGGCGAGCCCCTCCCGTACGACCACGGCCATCCGGTCCGGCTCGTCGTGCCCTCCTGGGTCGGCATCGCCTCGATCAAGTGGCTCGGCGACATCGAGGTCTCCACCCGGCCGCTCAGCTCGCCCTGGTCCACCGACTGGTACCGGCTCTTCGGCGCCGCCCACCCCGACGGCGGCAGCGCCCCGATCAGCCGCCAGACCCTCAAGTCCGGCTACCAGCTGCCCTTCGGCGCCACCATGGAGGCCGGCCGCCTCCACCGGCTCACCGGCCGCGCCTGGTCCGCCCTCGCACCGGTGCGCACGGTGGAGGTGTCCACCGACGGCGGCGCCCACTGGCGCCCGGCCCGGCTCCTCGACGAGCCCCGGCGCGACGGCTGGGTCCGCTGGAGCGTGCCATGGCGCCCGCGCCACACCGGGCCGGTCACCCTGCTCTCCCGTACCACCGACGCCGCCGGCAACACCCAGCCCGAGCGGTCCGTCCACAACACCCAGGGCTACCTCTTCGACGCGGTCGTCCGCCACTCCGTCACCGTGGTCTGACCCGCTCAGCCCTCCGGCGACAGGGCGGCCTTCCGCCCGGTGTCCCGCCCGTCGCCCGAAGCGACGCCTGGAGCGGCGGAAACGCCCGAACCTTCGTATAAAGGGCACGGGAGTGCCGTGCCGGCGCCCCGTGCGCTCAGGAGGTTCGGGACATGCGGCAGACGGCTCCGGAAGGCCGCGGCCCGGTGCGCTACGGCCCTCCCCTCCCCGACACCGGCCTGCCCGTCCTGCCGGGACTCGCCGGACTCCTCGCGGCCGCGGCCGGACGGACCACCCCCGAGCCGCCCGGCGGCGGCCCCGTCCTGCGCGAGGCCGCCTCCGGCTACTGGTGGCGCCGCGGCCTGCGCACCCACCCCGAGGACGTCGTCGCCGCCCCCGGCGCCCCCGCCCTGCTGCTCGCCCTGATCGCCGCCCACGGCGGCGACCTGCTGCTGCCCCGGCCCTGCCCCGCCTGGTGGACCCCGCAGGCCCGCCTCCTCGGCCGCCCCGCCTACCACGTGCCGACCCCCGCGGAGTGCGGCGGCGTCCCCGACCCGTACGCCCTCCTGGAGACGGTCCGGCGGGTCCGAGCCGAGGGCGGCACCCCCCGCCTCCTGCTGCTCTCCGTCGCCGACGACCCCACCGCCACCGTCGCCCCGCCCGAACTCGTCCGCGAGGCCTGCGAGGCCGCCGTCGCCGAAGGCCTGCACGTCATCAGCGACGAGACCTGGCGCGACACCCTCCACCACCCCCACGACACCGTGCTCCTCAGCCCCGCCGAGATGTGCCCCGACGACGTGACCGTCGTCAGCGACCTCGGCGGCGCCCTCACCCCGGCCGCCTGGCCCTGCGCCGTCGCCCGGTTCCCGCCCACCGACCCCTCCCGCGCAGACCGCTGGACCGACCGCAGGGCCCGCGTCCTCGACGTGCTCACCGCCCTCGGGGCCGTCGTCCCGGGACCCGTCGCCCCCGCCGCCGCGCACGCCCTCGACGAACCCGAGGACGTGACCGTACGGGCCAGGCGCGCGGCCACCGTCCACGGCCGCCTCGCGGGGGCCGCGCACCGCACCGCCCTCGCCGCCGGGCTCCTCGCCCGGCCACCGCAGGCGGGCCGCCACCTCTACGCCGACCTCGGGCCGCTGCGGGCGGGCCTCGCCGCCCGGGGCGTCACCGACTCCCTGGAGCTGGAGAGCCATCTCACCGCGCGGCTCGGCGCCCCGGCAGCCGGCGGCCACCGTTTCGGCGACGAACTCGGCGCGCTGCGCGTCCGGTTCGGCACCGGCATGTTCCTTGGAGTCACCGAGGAGGAGCGGGACGAGGCGCTCCGGGCGCGCGATCCGGTGGAACTACCGCACGTGGCGCGGGCGCTGGAGGATTTCGGAGGGGCTCTGGAGGAACTCCGATGACACCGCCTCCGGACCGTCTCCGCCGCCGCCCGACTCGCGGTGCGCCGTACCGCCGCCGCCAAGGGCACCCCCACACACGTCCACGCCCACGAGCCGCGCAGAACGGAGCCCGCAGATGACCGAACGGACGGCACACAGCGCGCGCGCCGCACGCGCCTCCGCCACCGCTCCCGAGGCCGTCTCCGCGACCGCCCCCGTCCCCACCCCCGTCCTCCAGCCCGTCGGGCGGCTGCGCGCGGACTGGCCCCGCACCTTCGCCGACCGGCTCACCGCCCCCCTCCCCGGCCTGCGGGCCCTGGCCCGCCTCGCCCGCGAGGGAGCCGTACGCCCCCGCCCCGAGGGGCTCCGCGACGTCCCCCAGCTGCCCTTCGAGCCGGGCCCGCTGCCCGCCGCGGGACCCGACACCCTCGCCGTCACCTGGGCGGGACACGCCAGTTGGGTACTGCGGATGGGCGGACTCACCGTCCTCACCGACCCGGTCTGGTCCCGCCGCATCCTCGGCACCCCCGCCCGGCTCACTCCCGTCGGGGTCCGCTGGGAGGACCTGCCGGACGTCGACGCCGTCGTCATCAGCCACAACCACTTCGACCACCTCGACGCCCCCACCCTGAAACGGCTGCCCCGGCACACCCCGGTGTTCGTCCCGGCCGGCCTCGGCCGGTGGTTCACCCGCCGCCGGTTCAGCCGGGTGACCGAACTGGACTGGTGGGAGGCCGCCGAACTCGACGGCGTGCGCTTCGACTTCGTCCCCGCCCACCACTGGTCCAAGCGCACCCTCCTGGACACCTGCCGTTCCCTGTGGGGCGGCTGGGTGCTCACGGACCGCTCGGGGCGCCGGGTCCACTTCGCGGGGGACACCGGCTACGGCCACTGGTTCGCCGAGATCGGCCGCCGGTACCCCGGCATCGACCTGGCGCTGCTCCCCATCGGGGCCTACGACCCCCGCTGGTGGCTCAGCGACGTCCACACCGACCCGGAAGAGGCGGTCCGCGCCCACCAGGACCTCGGGGCGCGGCGGATGGCACCGATGCACTGGGCCACCTTCGTCCTGTCCTCCGAGCCCGTGCTCGAACCCCTCAGCCGGGTCAGGACCGCCTGGGAGCGGGCCGGGCTGCGCCGCGAGGACCTGTGGGACCTGCCGGTCGGCGGCTCACGGGTGCTCGTGCCCTGAAGGCACCTCGGGGCCCGCCTTTCGTCGCGGGCCGGGCTCCCGGCGTCCCCTGACCCGCCGCCACAGCGCGGGGACCGCGCTGAGCAGCACCGTCAGGCCCACCGCCGCGACCACGCCCTGCCAGGGCTCCGGGAAGAGCGAACCGCCCAGGACGCCGATCAGCTGGTACGTCGCCGCCCACGCCAGACAGGCCGGGATGTCGCCCCGGACGAAGCGCCGCAGCGGCATCTGGGCGAGCAGACACGCCAGCATCACCGGGATCCGCCCCGCCGGCACGAGCCGGGACAGCACCAGGACCGACACCTGATGGGTGTCGAGCCGTGCCTGGGCGTCGGCAAGCCGGTCCGGGGTCACCCGCCCACGCAGCGAGGCGAGCCACCGCGATCCGTTGCGTGAACGGACCCCGCGCTGCCCGAGCCAGTAGAGGGCCGCGTCGCCGAGGCACGCGGCGAACGCCGCCACGAGGAAGACGAAGAGCAGCGCCGTCGGCGAGCTCTGGTGGAAGGCGACCACCGCCGCCGAGCTGACGATCGCGCCCGTGGGCACGACCGGCACCAGCGCGCCGAGCGCCACGAGCAGGAACAGCGACGGGTAGCCGACCGCCTGCTGGGTCGACTCCGGTGGCAGCTCCCGCACCGCCTCCGCGAGCCGGACGAGCCCGTCGATCACCGGGCGGCCCCCGTCCGCCCCGTCGTTCCCGCCCGTCCCGTCGCTCCCGTCCGCCCCGCCGTCGTCCCCGTCCGCCCCGCCGTCGTTCGCGCCCGCGTCATCGGGCCACCTCCGGCCGTACCCGTTCGCCGTGGCCGAGGAGATGGACCGCCACCTTCGGCGCCAGCCGAGCCGCGTGCCGTACGAACTCGTCGCCTGGTGCGTGGAACTCGTGCGGCCGGACCCCGTCGAGCCCGATGGGCCAGTACGTACCGAAGTGGACCGGGACCGCCGTCGCGGGTGACAGCGCGGCGAGCGCCTCCGCCGCGCGGCCCGCGTCGAGGTGACCGTGCCCGAGGTACGGGCCCCAGCCGCCGACCGGCAGCAGCGCCACGTCCACCGGCCCCACCGCCTCCGCCATCCCGTCGAACAGACCGGTGTCCCCGGCGAAGTACGTCCGCGCCTCGCCCTCCACGACGTACCCGAGCGCGGGGGCGCGGTGCGGTCCGACCGGCAGCCGCCGTCCGTCGTGGAGCGCCGGGACGGCCCTCACCGTGACACCCTCCACCGTCACCGTGTCGCCAGGACCCACCTCGGTCAGCCGCACCCCGTTCCCCGCGAGCCTGCGCAGCCCCGGTACGGCGTCGGGGGCGCCGCGCGGCACGACGACCAGCGTCCCGGGCGCGAGCCGGGCGAGCGAGGGCAGGTGCAGGTGGTCGGCGTGCAGGTGCGAGACGAGGACGGCCTCGGCGAGCGCGGCCTCGGACGGCGGCAGGGCTCCGCGTCGGCGTCGCAGATGCGCGAGCCGCCGCGTGAACAGCGGATCGGTGAGGAAGCGGACCCCGGAGTCCTCGACCGTGCAGGTCGCGTGGCCCCACCAGGTGACCTCCACCGGCATGCCGCCTTCCGTTCTCGGGGGTCACGGCCGCCGGTCAGATGTCCGTGGCCGTTCCCTATCTCCTTGACGAGGGTAAATGTCCGGAGCGGCCGCCGGAGGATGTTCGGCCGTCCCGTCCCGCAGTAGGGTCTGGCCATGGACGACGTTCGGGTGGCGGCGATCGCCAGCCTCACCCCGCTCGAAGAGCTGGACAGCGACCCCTTCCTCGTAGACACGCGCGAGCAGCACGCGCGGTGCGCCCGCTGGGCGGACGACCGGGGGTACGTGGTCGCCCGCCAGCTGCTCTTCTACGGAATCCGGCCCGACCACGCGGCGCTGTGGGCGGACGTGGAGGAGGGGGTGGTCGACCTCTTCGTCGCGGCCAACGAGCGCGTCCTCGCGCGCGCGTTGACGTCCGTGCCCGGCTTCCGCGCCGAGTGCGCGCGGCGCGGGGTACGCCTCGAGACCGTCGGCCCCGAGGAGCCGGCGTACGACGCGGCGGCCAAGGCGGGGGTGCACCGGCGGCTCTCGATGCCGACGGCCGGCTACGACGGCTGCTGACCCGCCCCCGACCTGAGACGCGTCGCGGTGCACTCCCCGTACCCGAGCTGACACGAGCTCCGGCGCTCTCGCCGCACCCGAGCCGACACGAGCTCCGGCGCACGCCCGGCGTCCGACCTGACACATCCGGGCTCCTTCCCGTCACCCGTCGTCACCCGTTTCCCGCGCCGATCGTGGGCGTTGTGACACGCTTGGGGCAGGAAACGGGCGAAAGGCGAAGCGGGCGTGGGTGACAGGCGATGGGGTGGCGCCGACCGCTGGCGGTCCGCGGGCCGTGCGGCGGGGCGGATGGCCGTGGTCTGGGCGGTGTCCACGCTGACCCTGCTGGTCCTCGCCGGACTGCTCCCGGACTTCCAGCTCCAGTCCGCCGACGGCGACACCTTCACCAGGACCGCGCTCACCGCCGCCGCCGCGGCCGGCGCCTTCGGTCTGCTCGGCGCACTCGTGTGGCCGCTGATCGTGCGGGCCCTGCTGCTCGTGCCGGCCCTCGTCCTCGGCCTGCTGGTGTTCTTCCTCAACGGTTCGCTGCTGCTCGTCGCGCTCTGGCTGATCCCCGACGGGCGTGGCGTCGCCGACCCCGAGACGGCCGTCGTGGTCGCCGCCGTCATGTCCGCCGTCGCCTCCGCCACCTCCACCGCCCTCGCCGTCCGCGACGACGACGCCTACCGGCGCCGCCTCTACCGTCTCACCGGCCGCACCCGGCCGCGCCGGCCGGAGGACGCACCCGAGCAGGCCCCCGGCACGGTCTTCCTCCAGCTGGACGGCGTCGGTCACCACGTGCTGCGCGGCGCCGTCGCCGACGGCCTCATGCCGACCGTCGCGGGCTGGCTGGACACCGGCCACCGGCTCACCCCCTGGCGCACCGACTGGTCGAGCCAGACCGGCGCGAGCCAGCTCGGCATCCTGCACGGTTCCAACGAGGACGTGCCCGCCTTCCGCTGGTACGAGAAGGACACCGGCCGGCTCATGGTGTCGAACCGTCCGGCGAGCGCCGTGGAACTCCAGCGCCGGGCCGTGCGCCGCACCGGGGACGGCGGACTCCTGACCGTCGACGGCGCGTCCCGGGGCAACCTCTTCAGCGGCGGCGCCGACCAGGTCGCCCTCGTCCTGTCGGTGGCCGCCCGGCGCGGCCCGCGCAACCGCTCACGGGCCGGCTACTTCGCGTACTTCTCCGACCCCGCGAACGCCGTCCGTACCGCGGGGTCGCTCGCCGCCGAGTGCCTCCGAGAGGTGGGGCAGTCGACCCGGGCGCTGCTGCGCCGCCAGACCCCGAGGGTCTCGCGCGGCGGCACGTACCCCTTCGTCCGCGCCTTCGCGACGGTCGTGGAGCGGGACGTGGTGGTCTCCGCCGTGATGGGCGACATGCTCGCCGGGCGGACCGCCGTCTACGCCGACCTCGTCGCCTACGACGAGGTGGCGCACCACTCGGGTCCGCACGGCCGGGACACCGACCAGGTCCTGCGGCGCCTCGACCGTTCGATCGCGCTCATCGCCACCGTCGCCGAGCACGCCCCGCGTCCGTACCGGATCGTGCTGCTCTCCGACCACGGGCAGAGCCCCGGCGAGACCTTCGAAGGGGCGTACGGGCTGACGCTGAAGGACCTCGTCAGGGCCGGGTGCGGGCTTCCGGTGCCGCGTCGCGTACGGCGCACCCGGAGCGGTTCGGAGGCGCGGGACGCGGCCAGGGACGCGCTGCGGCTCGCCCTGCACCGGCCGGTGGACGAGACCGGCGAGACGGCGAAGGAGCTGCCCGCCCGGCCGTCCGAGCCGGTCGTCCTGGCGTCGGGGAACCTCGGTCTCGTCTCCTTCCCCGACGTGCCGCACCGGATGACCCGGGAGGAGATCGACCGGCGGCACCCGGCGCTGCTCCGTACCCTCGCGAACCATCCGGGCGTCGGCTTCGTGCTGGTGGCGAGCGCCGAGCACGGCTCGGTGGTGCTCGCCGGGGGAGGGGCGGAGGTGCCCGTCGCGGAGCTGGACGACGGGGGACCGCTGGCGGTGTTCGGGCCGGGCGCGGCGGAGGCGGTACGGCGTACGGACGGTTTCCCGCACGTGGCGGACATCATGGTCAACTCGATGTACGACCCGGCGACGGGCACCGTGCACGCCTTCGAGGAGCAGATCGGTTCGCACGGGGGTCTCGGCGGCGAACAGTCGCGCCCCTTCCTCCTGTCGCCGCCCGAGCTGTCGCCGCCGGTCGGCGAGGGGGAGGAGCTGGTCGGCGCGGAGCGGGTGCACCGGGTGCTGCGGCGCTGGCTGCGGGAGTGTTCGGGTCCACAGGTGCCGCTGTCATCGCTGTCGGAGCCGTCGGAGCCGTCGTCGCTGGAGATTTCCCTGCCCATGGACGAATCGGAATCACTTCTTCCGGTTGATCACCCTGTCGTACAGGACAAAAACCTCTGATTTGGACGCCTGTTCGTCGTTACCGGACGATGGTCCGGATTTGTACGACGGAAGGCGCACCACCCCATGAGCACGGCCACCACAACTCCACAGCGCGGACCCCGGACCGACACCCCGCCGGCCGAACGGCACTCCCGCCGCTTCGGGCTCCCCATCGCGACCGCCCTGGTCATGGGCAACATCATCGGCGGCGGAATCTTCCTCCTGCCCGCCTCCGTCGCACCCTTCGGCACCATCAGCCTGGTCGCCTTCGGCGTCCTCACCCTCGGCGCGATCGCCCTCGCCCTCGTCTTCGGCCGCCTCGCCCACCGCCACCCCACGACCGGCGGGCCCTACGTCTACGCCCGCGAGGCCTTCGGCGACTTCGCCGGATTCCTGACGGCCTGGTCGTACTGGATCACCACCTGGGTCTCCAACGCGGCCCTCGCCGTCGCCGCCGTCGGCTACCTCGACGTCCTCATCCCCGTCCACGGCTCCCTGGCCGCCACCATCGCCGCCGCGCTCCTCCTCCAGTGGCTGCCGGCCCTCGCCAACCTCGCCGGAACCCGCTGCGCGGGCGTGGTCCAGCTCGTGGCCACCGTGCTCAAGTTCCTGCCGCTGCTGCTCGTCGCCGTCGGCGGACTCTTCTTCTTCGACAGCGCCAACCTCGGCCCCTTCCGGGCCGGTGACGAGAGCGCCCTCGGCGCCGTCTCCGCCTCCGCCGCGATCCTGCTCTTCAGCTACCTCGGCGTCGAATCGGCCGCCGTCAGCGCCGGCGAGGTCCGCGACCCGCGCCGCAACGTCGGCCGCGCCACCGTCCTCGGCACCCTCGGTGCCGCGTTCCTCTACCTGCTCACCACCGTGTCCGTCTTCGGCACCGTCCCGCACGAGCGGCTCGTCGCCTCCAGCGCCCCCTTCACGGACTCCGTCAACCTCATGTTCGGCGGCTCCTGGGGCGGCACCGCCGTCGCCTGCATGGCCCTCGTCTCCATGGTCGGCGCCCTCAACGGCTGGACCCTCCTCAGCGCCCAGACCCCGTACGCCGCGGCCCGGGACGGCCTCTTCCCGAAGGTCTTCGCCCGCAAGCGGCGCGGCGTCCCCACGGCCGGCGTCCTCGTGACCGTCGCCCTCGCCTCCCTGCTCACCGTCTACAACTACACGGCCGGCACCGAGGGCGTCTTCGAGACCCTCGTCCTCGTCACCACCTTCACCGCGACCGTCCCCTACCTGCTGTCCTCCGCCGCCCAGCTCTACTTCCTGCTCTCCGGACAGGCCGACCGGGTCCACCGCCCCCGCCTCGTCCGCGACACCGTCCTCACCCTCGCCGCCTTCGGCTTCTCCCTCTGGCTGGTCGCGGGTTCCGGCTACGCGGCCGTCTACCAGGGCGTCCTGTTCCTCTTCGCCGGAGTGCTCGTCTACGCCTGGATGGCGGCCCGCAGGCAGCGCACCTCTGCCACCATCGGTACCGGAGCCGGAGCGGTGGAAGGAGCCGCGGGGGAGTGACGGCCGCCGAAGGCCACGCGCGGCCGACGAGGCCGGAGGCGGATCCCGCTCAGTCGTCGAGCAGCCGCCAGGCGGTGAGGGCGAGCCTGGCTCGGGTCAGTCCGGCGGGCCGGGTGAGTTCGATGCCCAGGGTCCTCGCGATCTGCTCGATGCGGCGGGCGACGCTGCTGTGGTGCAGGTGGAGCAGATCCGCCGCGTGCCGCAGGGAACCGGTGACGCAGTACGCGTCCAGCGTCCTCAGATCCTCCGGACTGCCGGCCACGCGGGCGACCGCGACCACGTCGGCGTTGCCCCGCGCGACCTCCGGTGGCACATCGGCCAGGAGCGCCAGCGCGCCCAGCTCCTCGTAACGGACGACGGGTTCGCGCGGGCCGGTGAAGCGGAGCGCCGTGCGGGCCTGCCGCCAGGAGGAGTCGGGGCTGCCGGCGGCGCCGATGCCCGCGCGCACGGCCGGCGGAAACCCCGCCGGGTCGACGGCGGTCGCCAGGATGACGCCCACGTCGGCGAGCGCCGCCGCCTTGACCGGCCGGGCCCGGCAGACCAGACCCCCGACCTCGTCGAGCGGAAGCCGCGAGCGTACGGCGACGACACGGACCGGCAGGTCGGCGGAGAAGCCCAGCAGCCGTAGCGCCCGGGCTCTGGCCGCCTCGTCGCCGTCGGAGCTGATCGCCAGCTCGACGAGAGCGGGGTCGGCCATGGTGGTGAGGGCCGGACCGTGCCGCTCGGCGACGGCCGCGGCGGCGATGGCGAGCCGGTCGAGGAGCACGTCGTCGAGTGCGTTCGGCGAGCCGGGGCGTTCCAGCCACACCGTGCCGATCTCCTCCCCGTCGAGCGTGACCGGCGCCGCCGTGGACGCGGACGCCGGCGGACCGGACGCCGGTCCGCCGTCGGGCCCGACCCGGATCACCCGCCCCGTACCGTGCAACCGCAATCCCGCCACGCACTCGGCCAGACCCGCCGAGGCCCGGGCGAGCGCCGGGAGATCCACCCGACGGCGCATCAGCGTGTCGTAGAACCCGACGATGCGCATCGCGCCGTCCAGGTGCGGATCCAGTCCCGACAGCCGTACCGCCAGTGCCTCCATGGCAGCAGGATAGAAGGGCGGGAGCGCGCCGAGTGGTGCGCGATCGGAGCGGGATGCGCGACGGACGGCGGATGACCCCCGGGGCGGCGGCCGTGAGGATGGCCGTCATGGACCCCGAACTCGAAGCATTCATCCCGTTCCTGCCCCAGGCCGACATGAACGACCCCGTCACGGCGCGCAGGAACTTCGCCGAACGGGCCGCCGCCGCACCGGAACCGGACACGTCGGCCATGGAGATCGAGGACCGCACGGTCCCCGCCGATCCGGACGTGGCGGTACGGATCTACCGCCCGCACCAGGCCCAGGGGGCCGTGGTCTGGCTGCACGGCGGCGGCGGGGTCTTCGGCGACCTGGACACCGAGCACCCGTGGGCCGCCCGGATCGCGGACTTCTCCGGGGCGGTGGTGATCTCGGTCGGCTACCGCCTGGCGCCCGAACACCCCTTCCCGGCCGCCCTGAACGACGCCTACGCCGTACTGACCTGGGCGGCCGAGCACGCCGCCGAACTCGGCACGGACCCGGAACGGATCGCCGTCGGCGGTCACAGCGCCGGAGCGAACATCGCGGCCTCGGTGGCCCTGCGGACCCGTGACGAGCGGGGACCGGCGATCCGCTTCCAACTCCTCAACCAGCCGGGCCTGGACGACCGCCAGCAGACCTGGTCGGCGCGGAACTTCACCGACACGCCCTGGATGACCCGCGATCAGATCGCCGCGTCGTGGCGGCACTACCTGGGCTCCACCCCCGCCTCCCCGTACGCGGCCCCGTCCCGCGCCGCCGACCTGTCCGGCCTGCCACCGGCCTACATCTCCACCGCGGAGTTCGACCCCAACCGCGACGAGGGCGTCGAGTACGCGCTGCGCCTGCTGCGGGCGGGCGTGTCGGTCGAGCTCCACCAGTGGCCCGGCACCTTCCACGGATCGCAGGCGATCCTCTCCGCCGCCGTGTCGCAACGGCAGAACCTCGAACTCGGCGCCGCTCTGCGCCGCGCTCTGGCCGCGTGAACGCGTCGATCAGGAAAGGACGGACGCCATGAGGATCCGACTGATGTGGTGCGCGGGCGCGGCCGCGCTGAGCGTGTGCGCCGGCACGGCGGCCGCCGCGCCCCCGACCACCGGGACGACGGTCGTGCCGGCCGGTGGCGCGAGCCAGTCGACCGGCCTCGACCCGGCGGAGCTGCAATCCGCCCTGGACGGGGTCCACCGCGCCGGGATACCGGGGGTGTACGCCGAGGTACGCGACAACGGCCGGACCTGGCGCGGCGCCTCCGGCGTCGCCGATCTCAGGACCGGCCGCCCCGTCACACCCGAGATGCGCCAGCGCGTCGGCAGCATCACCAAGACCTTCACCGCCACCGCCGTCATGCAGCAGGTCGAGCAGGGCAGGATCCGGCTCGACGCGCCGATCGGCGACTATCTGCCGCGGCTGGTGCCGGGGGAGCGCGGCAGGAAGATCACCGTCCGGATGCTGCTCGACAACACCAGCGGCATTCCCGACTACATCCCCTACGCGTTCCCGTCCCTCCGGGCGTTCCCCTCCCTGCCGGACGTGTCGACCGAAAGCCTGGACGACAACCGGTTCCGGCGGTTCCACCCGTCAAAGCTGATCGAGATGGGGCTCGCGGCCCCTCCCGCCGGCGAGCCCGGAGCCACCCCAGGGGTGTACTCCAACACCAACTACCTTCTCCTCGGCCAACTCCTGGAGCAGGTGACCGGTACCCCGGCCGAGGAGTACATCACCCGGAACGTCATCGAGCCCGCCGGGCTCCGGCACACCGGCTTTCCCACCGGACCGCGCGTCAAGGGACCGCACGCGCGGATGTACGAGGCCTTCTACGGCCTGATCGACCCGCCGCGCGACTACAGCGTCTACGACATGTCCTGGACGGGGACGGGAGCGGCGCTCGTGTCGACCATGGAGGACCTCAACCGCTTCTACGCCCGGCTGCTCGACGGCAGGATCGTCAGCCGGTCGTCGCTGGCACAGATGCAGCGCACGATCCCGGTCCGCGCCCTGGACGGAACGATGATCGAGTACGGACTCGGCCTGCACAGGGTCACCACGAGCTGCGGCACGTTCTGGGGACACGACGGCACGGTGTGGGGAGCCGGGACGATCTCCATGACGCGGGCCGACGGCAAGCGCCAGATGTCCGTCGCCGTCAACCTCCAGAGGTGGAACAGGCCGGACGCCTCGGGGAGGCCGCAGCCCCACCCCATCGACCACGCGCTGGCGACGCTGTACCGGCAGGCGATGTGCGGGGAGGGAGGCACCAGGACCGAGACCGCCGCCCGGCTCCCCTAAGCCTGGTCGTGTCCTGGTCGGATCGGCTCGGGCCCACCCTGACCGCCGGGGTGGTGAATCACGGGCTTCGGCCGTAGGCCGCTCGGGCGGATCTGCGGTCCGGGGCGCCGCCCCCGCGGCCACGCGGGGCAGTACGGATCTTCGTGAGCCCCGTACCCGAGCCGCCCGAACCGCCCGCCGTCCCGGCGGGCGGCCCGGTGCGCCCGGACCGGGGCCCACGGCGCTGGATCGTGCTCCTCCTCGTCCTCGCCGCACTGCTCGGCACCGGCGCCGCGGCCACCCTCACCGGGGGAGCCGAACTCCGGCCCGCCGCCGCCCCGGCGTCCGACCCGAGCGGTGAGATCCACGATCCCGCCGGCGCCGAGGCCGGACTCCCAGGCCGCTCCCGCCGGCGCCGGACGCGGCTGCGCCCCGTACCGCCCCGGCGCCGGCCGTACGCCATCCGCAGGCTCGTGCGGATCCTGATCCCCGCCCCCGTCGCGGCCCCGCGCGGCGACGCGCTCCGGTGCGTGGTGATGCGCTGCTGAGAGGCCCTGCCTCCCAGCGGTTTCCGACATCACCCCCACCACGAGGAGTCGCGTCATGCCCGCAGACCCGTTCGCCGTCCTCCAGGCCCTGCTGCGCGCCGAGGCCTCCCGCGCCCGACGCACCGACCGGGCGCCCGAACCCGCCGCCGAGATCCCCGATCATCCGGCCCCGGCCCCGGCGCCGGAGCCGCCCGCGCACCGGGACGGCCCCGTCCGCTGACCACTGCGAGCCCCCGCATTACCTCGCGGGTAATCGACCCCCTCAGGGCCTCGCGGCATGCTCATGAGCACCGGAACCCGGGCGGCGCACTCCGCTCGGGCTCCGGGCCCACACCGCCCGAACGTCCCCCATGGAGGGTGATCCGTCATGTCCCAGGCCCTGCTCACCGGTCTCGCCCGCACCACCCGGCCCCAGTCCGCCGTCCGCCGGTTCCTCGCCCTCGACGCCGTCGTCACCGGCGCCAATGGCGTCGCCTACGCCGCCGCCTCCGGGCCGCTCGGGGACCTCCTCGGGATCGACGCGAGGCTGCTGTTCGAACTCGGGCTCTTCCTCACGCTGTTCGCCGCCGGGGTCGGCTGGCTCGCGAGCCGCCCGCAGCCCCCGGCGCTCGCCGTGAAGCTCGTCGTCGACCTCAACGTCCTCTGGGCCGTCCTGAGCGTGGTCGCCCTCGTCGCCTGGCTGGAGCCGACCACCGCGGGCCTGGTGTGGACGCCGATGCAGGCGGTCACCGTGGCCGGGTTCGCCGTCCTCCAGTGGACCGCGCTGCGGGCCGTCGCCGCCAGGCAGTCCTCCTGACGCCGACGGTCGCCGTCCGTCGCGCGCCGACGGCCCGGGACGCGGGCCGTGTCCGTCAGCCCTCGCCGGGCCGGCCGAACAGCAGGTCGTAGCCGGCGGGGAGCTGGAACAGGACGCGCTTCATCAGGTCCTCGCCCGCGGCGTCGGCCACGGTGCTGAGGACGGCGCTGACGTCCCAGGTGGCGGTGGTCTCCGTGGCCCCGTCGATCCAGGCCGCGGTGGCGCGGACGAACCGCTCGGGACTCAGGGGCTCGGCGGACTGCAGGGGATTGAGCAGGATCAGCGCGTAGGTCTCGGGGAGACGGGCGGCCAGCTCGGCCCGCTCCGAGCCGATCAGGTGGGCGCCGAGAAGGGCGAGCACGACGCGGGCCGCCCGGTCGGCCTCGCGCGAGCCGGGATACCTGCCGCGTTCCCGGACGTGTTCCAGAAACGGTTCCTGTCGGAGCGTCATCGCCGGTTCCTCCCTCCGGTCCGCCGGTCGGCGGTGGACGTCCCGCTCCGGGACGAGGGTTCGACCGGCAGCCGTTCATGGACGCCGGTCAGGCGGAGGAGCCTGGACACCTGGCGGTTCGGGGAGCGCAGGGTGAGGGCGTGGCCGTGGCGCTCGGCCTCGCGGAGGGCCGCGATGAGGGCACCCAGGCCCGCGCAGTCCATGAACTCCACGCGGGACAGGTCGACCACCACTCCGTGGTGGTGTTCGAGGGCCTCCGAGATCTCGTCACGCAGGGCGGGGCCCGTGTCGATGTCGAGTTCACCGCGGGCCGTGATCACGGTGCGGCCTTCGGCGGTGGTTCCGGAGGCGGTGGTCGTTCCAGAGGCGGCGGTGGTTCCGGACGCGTCGGTGGCGCCGGTGGCACCGGTGGTGTCGAAGGTGCCCATGATGTCCAGCCTCCCTCCAGTGGTCCGGCTCGCGGCCCGGCCCCCGGGGCCCGCCGGCGGGGCGGACCACGGGGGCACGGGCAGCAGGGTGCCCGCCGAGACGTCAGGCACGGATCTCCCTGTGCGTGGCGCCGCCCCCGATCTCGATCTTGTGGGGCTTGGCGCGCTCAGCGATCGGGATGCGGAGGGTCAGTACGCCGGCCTCGTAGTCGGCCCTGATGTGATCAGTGTCCAGGGTGTCGGCCAGCATGACCTGTCGGGAGAAGGCGCCCAGCGGACGCTCGGACAGCTCCATCTGCACGTCGTCGTTGTTCACGGCAGGCCGTCGTTCGGCCCGCACGGTGAGCATGTTGCGCTCCACGTCGACGTCGATGGCCTCCGGGGTGACACCGGGGATGTCCAGGGCCACCACGTACTCGTCGCCCTCTCGGTAGGCGTCGAGCGGCATCGCCGAGGGGCGCGACCACGTGCCGTTCGTCCCGAGCAGCTGCTGGGTGAGCCGGTCCAGCTCGCGGAAGGGGTCGGTGCGCATCAACATCACGGACACCTCCAGTCGGTTCGGCATGTGCTGCTTTGTGCGCTTCACCTGTCTCCGTTGTAACATGTCATAGGAACGATGACAACCAGGAAGTCATCGAAATGGTGACGCAAACGGGAGAGGCGCGCATGGACCTGAACGGCGGCCCCGCTCCGCACGACGCGTCCGAAGTGGACCGCGAGTCGTTCCTCGCCGCCGAGAGCGCCCTGCGCGCGATCGACCACGCCCTGCGATCGGCCCGGGCGGCCCGGGACGAGCCCTCCGGCACCGCCGCGACTCCCGGCCCCGACCTCGCCCTCGCCGCTCTGCCGTTGCTGCGCGAACTTCGCGCGCGCCTCGACGGCTGGGAGCACGGCCTCATCGAGGGCGCCCGCGACGCCGGCGCCAGCTGGGCCGACCTCGCCTCCCCGCTCGGCGTCGCCAGCCGCCAGGCCGCCGAACGCCGCTACCTGCGGCTGCGCCCCGCGGACGCCGACCCCGGCGCCACCGGCGACCAGCGCGTCAAGACCGAGCGCGACCGCCGCGCCGCCGAACGGGCGATCAGCCGATGGGCCCGCGTCAACGCCTCGGAGCTGCGCCGCCTCGCAGGCCGGATCGGCTCCCTCGACGACCTTCCCGGCCCCGCCCGCACCGCGCTCGGCGTTCTGGTCCGGGCGCTCGCCGACGACGACGCCGCGCGCCTCCTCGCCCCCCTCATCGACACCACGCCCCACCTGAAGGCGCGTTACCCCGAGCTGGCCGCCCAGACCCAGGCCCTGGCCGACCACACCGAACGACTCCGGCGCGCCAGCGACCACCACCGCCGCAACCTGCGATGACACCAGGGGAACGGACGGACGCCCCTGAGTCCTAGGGCTCCGTCGGCAGGGACCGCAGATACGCGACCGTCGCCGGGTCCGCCGGGAGGAACGTCTCGATGGCCAGCTCGGCCACGGTCACGTCCATCGGCGTGTTGAACGTCGAGATCGACGACACGAACGACAGCACCTGCCCGTCGTGCTCGATACGGAGCGGCAGCGCGAAGTACGGGTACGGCTCGGCGTCCGGCCGGTCCTCCGGACCGACCTCGGCCGGCAGCGGATAGGCCGCCACCTCGTCGTACAGCGCGCGCAGCGACTCCGAACGGGCCAGCGCGATCTGACGGTCCATCTGGGCGAGCAGGTGGCCCCGCCACTCCCGCAGGTTCCGGATCCGGGGCGCCAGACCCTCCGGGTGCAGGGTGATCCGCATCGCGTTCATCGGCGGCGTCAGGAGGTGCTCCGGCAGCCCGTCGAGAAGCAGCCCGATGCCCCGGTTGGCCGCCACCACCGTGTACGTGCCGTCCACCACCAGGGCCGGGTACGGCTCGTAGCCGTCGAGGAGCTGCTGGATGCCCCAGCGCAGGGTGTCGAGGCGCGGCGCGTCGAGCGGCGATTCCGTGTACCGGGGGGCGTATCCCGCGGCGAGCAGCAGCGCGTTCCGCTCCCGCACCGGCACCTCCAGGTGCTCGGCGAGCCGCAGGACCATCTCCTCGCTCGGCCGGGAACGGCCCGTCTCCACGAAGGAGATGTGCCGCGCCGACGAATCCGCGCGCAGCGCCAGCTCCAACTGGCTCAGCCTCCGCTGCTCGCGCCATCCGCGCAGCAGCGACCCCACCCCCGTGTCGCTCACGACAGTCGTCATGGCCAGACGGTATCCCAGAGGGGCACCCGGGTAGCTTTCCCGGGGACCCCGAACGCCACCGCGCAACCCGACCCGAGGGAGCACCCCGTGCCCACACAACCCCTGTCGCAGAAGGAGATCGAGGACCGGCTGCGGGAACTCCCCGGCTGGTCCGTCGAGGACGACCGCCTCACCCGCGTCTACCGGCTCGGCGACCACTTCGCGGCGACCGCCCTCGTCGTCCACGTGGCCCAGATCCAGCAGGAGCTGGACCACCACTCGGACCTGACCCTCGGCTACAACACGGTCTCCCTCTCCGTGAACACCCACTCCGCGGGCGGCGCCCTCACCGAGAAGGACTTCGAACTCGCCGAACGCGTCGAGGGGATCGCCCCCGGCCACGGCGCCAACTGACCCTCAGCGGGCCCCGTACCCTCGTACGATCATCGGCATGGCGGAGACCCTGCTCGACTACGAGGCCGAGGCCGCGCACTACGACAGGACCCGGGGCGGGGCGCCCCGGGCCGCGGCGGCGGCCGAGGCCGTCCTGCGGCTCGTGCCGCCCGGCGCCCGCACCCTCCTCGACCTCGCCTGCGGCACCGGCCTCGTCACCGAACGGCTCACCCGGCCCGGACTCCGCGTCTATGGCGCCGACGCCGCCCACGCCATGCTGCGGGTCGCCGCCGGACGCGCACCCGACCGGGTCGTCCGCGCCGACGCCCGGCGGCTGCCGCTGCCCGACGCCTCCCTCGACGCGGTCAGCGCCGTCTGGCTGCTGCACCTCGTGCCGTTCACGGCCGGGATCGTCGCCGAGGCGGCCCGCGTCCTGCGCCCCGGCGGCGTCCTCATCACCACCGTCGACAAGGACGCCGCCCACGACGTCGGCAGCGACATCGACGCCCTCCTCCGCCCGCACCGGTCGACCGAAGCCGCCTCCGACCGCGCCGACCTCATCACCCGGTACGCCGCCGCCCACGGCCTCGAACCCGCCACCGGCACCCACTTCACCGGACACGGCCAGGGCGCCACCCCGCGCGACACCGTACGCAAGCTGCGCGCCGGCTACTTCGCCTCCTGGTTCGACGGCGACAGCGCGACCTCCGACGCGCTCGCCGCCGCCCTCGCGGCCCTGCCGGACCAGGATCGCCCCCGTGACGACCCCCGATACCGGCTGGCCCGCTTCGTCAGGCGCGGCTGAACTCCATCACCCAGTTCGTCACCCACCCCTCCTCGCCCCCGCCGTCAGCCGGCGCGAACGCCTGCTCCCAGCGGGCCGTGTCCCGGCCGATCCCCGACCAGTGGAACCGCACCCGCACCGGCCGCCCCTCATAGGTGTCCGTGCCGTGGAACGTGCCCGTCCCGTCCTCGGCGAACCGGCCCCTGACCGGCGGGTCGAGCCGCCCCGTACGGCTGGAAGACCAGTTCAGCGTCCACTCCCCGGTCTCCGGCTCGTACAACCGCAGCGTCAGCCCGCTGAACCCCATCGACGGGAAGACGATCTCGTCGACGTGCGCACGCCCGTCCCAGAACAACCGCCCCGTCGTGTGCCCCTCGAACTCCGTCCAGCCGCTCCCCGGATCGAGGAAGTCGGCGAGCCGCCGGTTGTGGACGTGCCAGTCCCCGTCGAGGAAGTCGAAACCCCGGCCCTTCACCCCGACACCTCCGTCGTGCCGGAGGGCAGCGCGTCCCCGAGATAGCCGGCCAGATCCGGGGCGTCCGGGGCCAGCACGTGACGGATCCAGGCGCTCCGCTCGTGTTCGAGCGGCGCCAGCTCCCACACGCAGCCGATCCACGAGCGGTCCACCCGGACGAAGTGCGCCGGGTCGGTGTCGGGGCAGCCGAGGACGGGCTGCCCCGCCGCCCCGCCGCCGAAGTGGAGCACGTTGTCCCACACCCAGCTGTACGCGTTCAGATACGCGCCGGTGTCACCGCCCCGGTGCAGCACCACGAAGCCCGCCGCCGGCGCGCCGTCCGCCGGCGTGCCCTCCGCCGGGGGCAGCAGCTCCGGCAGCAGCGCGTACGCCGCCTTCTCCACCTCCGGTTCGATGCCCGCCGGATCCGAGGTCACGTGATAGCGCTTGAGCCGCCGCCCGCCGATCTCCACCGGCGGCAGCGTGAAGAGGAACTTCTCCGCGAAAGCCATGGCTGGACTGTAGGAGCACTTCACTGACACCTTGTGTCAGTGAAGTCCAGCCGACTCCTCTCGATCCTCCTGCTGCTCCAGACCCGGGGCCGGATGACGGCCGCCGCGCTCGCGGAGGAACTGGAGGTCTCCGTCCGCACCGTCTACCGCGACGTCGACTCCCTGCACGCCGCCGGAGTGCCGCTCTACGGGGACGCCGGACACCGCGGCGGCTACCGCCTCCTCGCCGGACACCGCTCCCGCCTCACCGACCTCTACACCCGCGAGGCCGAGGCGCTCGTCCTCGCCGGCATGCCCGGCGCCGCCGAAGAGCTCGGGCTCGGACCGCACTTCGCCGACGCCCAGCTGAAACTGCGCGCCGCCCTCCCCGCACCCCTGCGCGAACACGTCGACCGGCTCCGGGCCCGCTTCCACATCGACGCCCCCGGCTGGTACGACGAGGGCACCGAGACCCCGTTCCTGCCCCAGGTCGCCGACGCCGTCCGCACCGGGCGCGCCCTCGAACTCCGCTACCGGCGCTGGCGGACGCCGACCGACATCGACCGCCGCCTCGAACCGTACGGCCTCGTCCTCAAGGCAGGCCGCTGGTACCTGATCGCCGGACCAGGACCGCGTACGTACCGCGTCGACCAGATCCTCGACCTCACCGTCACCGACGAGGAGGTCACCGTCCCGGAGGGCTTCGACCTCGCCCGCCACTGGCGCGACAGCCAGGCCGACTTCCACGCCCGGCTGCACCGGGGCGAGGCCCTCGTCCGGCTCTCCCCGGCCGGCGCGGCCCGGCTGACCGGGGCCGCGGCCCGCGCACTCGCGGCGACCGGCACCCCGGAACCCGACGGCTGGACCCGCGCCACGCTCCCCGTCGAATCGGACGACCACGCCCACGACACCTTCCTCGCCCTCGGCACCGACGTGGAGGTCCTGGCCCCCGAGGAACTCCGTACCCGCGTCGCCGAGACCGTACGGACCCTGGCACGGCGCTACGCCTGAGCGGGGCGTCAGCGCGCCGGACCACCCCAGGCCTCCGCCGCGAACGCGGCGAACGAGCGCGGCTCGCGGCCCAGGACCCGCTTCACCCCGTCCGTCACCGAGGCGTTGTGGCCGTCGAGGAGCGTCGCGAACAGGGCCGCGAGCCACTCCGCCTCCGGCACCGAGAGCCCGAACCCCGTGAGGAGCTCCGCGTACTCGGCCTCGGACACCGCCCGGTAGACCACCGGACGGCCCGAGACCCGCGCGATCTCCGCCGCCACCTCGGCGAAGCCGACCGGACGCGGCCCCGTCACCTCGTGCACCCGCCCCGCGTGCCCGTCCACCGTCAGGGTCTCGACGACCACGTCCGCCAGATCGTCCACGTCGACGAAGGGCTCGGCCGTGTCACCCGCCGGGAAGACGAGCACGCCCTCGGCGACCCCGTCCGCGAGCAGCCCCTCGGAGAAGTTCTGCGCGAAGAACGAGGCACGGACGACGGTCAGTTCGACCCCGGTCGCCGCCGCCCGCAGCGCCTCCTCCGCCACCAACGCCTCGGGCTCCCCACGGCCGGACAACAGCGTCAGTCGCCGCACCCCGCTCTCGGCGGCGAGCCGGCCGAAGGTCCGCATCGCCTCGGCCCCGCCGGGGGCGGCGAGGTCCGGGTAGTAGGCCACGTACGCGGCGTCCGCGCCCCGCAGCGCCGGGGCCCAGGTCGCCGGGTCCTCCCAGTCGAAGGCCGTGGCCCCGGTACGGGATCCGGCCCGGACCGTCACCCCGCGGGCCCCGAGCCGCTCGGCCACGCGCCGCCCGGTCTTGCCGGAGGCGCTCGTCACCAGGATCGTGCGCGTGCTCAGGACATCCTGCGTGCCCTGTACGTCCTGTGCGTCCCGCGCGTCGTGGATGTTCTGACTGTCCTGGGTGTTCCGCGTGTTCGTCGTCATGGCTCAAGACTCCCGCCCAGGCACCCGTACGCCCATGCTCCGCAGTCTCACCCGCCTACGCCTCCGTCTCACCCACCCGCACGCCCTGCCCGTACCCTTGCGGACCATGGACGCACTCGCCGGACTCCTCGACGGGCCCCGCGCCAAGGGCGCCTTCCTGCTCCGCATGATCATGGAGCCGCCGTGGTCCGTGCGCATCGAGGACGGCGCACCGATCTGTCTGATGTGCGTCACCGAGGGCGAGGCCTGGGTCGTGCCCGACACCGGCGAGCCGGTCCTGCTGCGGCCCGGGGACATCGCCATCGCCCGCGGTCCCGAGCCGTACACCGTCGCCGACGCCCCCGACGCGCCGCCCCGCGCTCGGATAGGCCCCGACGGCGCCTGCACCACCCTCACCGGGGAGCCGCTCGCCGACGCCATGCGGCTCGGCGTCCGCACCTGGGGCAACGCCCCCGACGGCACCACCACCGTCCTCGTCGGCACCTACCGGATGGACGGCGAGGTCGGCCGCCGGCTGCTCGACGCCCTGCCGGGGTTGCTCCACCTGCCCGCCGACACGTGGAACTGCCCCCTCATGCCCTTCCTCGGCGAGGAGATCGCCCGCGACGAACCGGGTCAGTCCGCCGTCCTCGACCGGGTCCTCGACCTGATGCTCATCGCCGGCGTCCGCGCTTGGTTCTCCCGGCCCGGCGCCGAGGCCCCCGGCTGGTACCGGGCCATGGGCGATCCCGTGGTCGGCCGGGCGCTCCGGCTACTCCAGAACGACCCCGCGCACCCCTGGAGCGTCGCCTCGCTCGCCGCCAAGACGGGTGTGTCCAGGGCCGCCCTCGCGCGCCGCTTCACCGCACTCGTCGGCGAGCCCCCGATGGCGTACCTCACCGGCTGGCGGCTCGCGCTCGCCGCCGATCTGCTCCGCGACCCGGACGCGACGGTCGAGTCCGTCGCCCGGCGGGTCGGCTACAGCGGGGCGTTCGCCCTCAGCGCCGCCTTCAAACGGGTCAGGGGCGTCAGTCCGCAGGAGCACCGCACCGCGGCCTGAACCGACCGCCCACCCCTCACCCGAATGGCCGATTCTTTGCCGTACTGGCAATATTTCTCGCACTTCGGGGCCGCTGGACTCACGCTGGACCCATGAGTCAGCACAGCGAATCCCGCCAGGGCGATCACGGCGACCACGCAGGTCACGGCGAGCACGGCGACCACGCCGGTCACGGCCAGGGCCACGCACACGCGCACCACCACGACGGCCCCCACCTGGACTGGAACGAGCTCGCCCCGCTCCTGGAGCGGCAGGCCGAGATCGCGATCCCCGCGTACACCGACGCCGCCGCCTGGCTCGGCACGCTCGCCCCCGTGCAGGGCGTCCGCCGGATCCTCGACGTCGGCAGCGGCCCCGGTGTCCTCACCAGCCTGCTCGCCGAGTCCTTCCCCGCCGCCGAGACCGTCGCCGTCGACGGCTCCCCCGAACTCCTCGCCCGCACCCGCGACCGCGCCGAGGCGCGCGGCCTCGGCGCCCGCGTCTCCACGCTCCACGCCGAACTCCCCGAGGGCATCGCGGGCCTGGGGCAGGCCGACCTGATCTGGGCGGGCAACTCGGTGCACCACATCGGCGACCAGCGGGCCGCGCTCGTGGAGTTCGCCGGGCTGCTGAACCCCGGC
This sequence comes from Streptomyces exfoliatus, assembly GCF_000725545.1. Lineage (GTDB taxonomy): Bacteria > Actinomycetota > Actinomycetes > Streptomycetales > Streptomycetaceae > Streptomyces > Streptomyces exfoliatus. The sequence goes on from NZ_JNZP01000014.1 coordinate 145,440, forward strand.
GGCCTGATCGCCCTCGTCGAGGGCGGCCTGCCGACCCGTCACCTGCCCTGGCACATCGGCATGGGCCGGCCCGGTCTCGAGGCGCGCCTCGACGCCGCCGGCGCGGACTGGTTCGGCGAGATGCGCGCCGGACTCCCCGACACCAAGGACGAGCCGGACGACTGGCGTGCGCTGCTCGCCGGCGCGGGCCTCACCCCGGCGGGCACCCGCACCTTCCTCACCGACGTTCCCGCGCCCGTCTCCCCGGTCGTACGGGAGCTGGCCGTCACCCACTTCGGCCGGCTCAGGGAGGGCTGCGGCACCCGGCTCGACGCCGACGACAGGGCCACGCTCGACCGGCTCCTCGACCCGGCCGACGAGCTGTCCCTGCACCACCGCACGGACCTGTTCCACCTCACGGCCCGCACGGTCCACACCGCCCGCAAGGGCTGACGGCCACCTGTCAGGACACCGGCTCCAACCGCCACCACTGGAACGGGGAGTCGGTGTCCTCCCACTGCCGTACGTTGCCGCCGTCGGCCGTCGAACCGTCCGCGACCTCCAGGAGCAGTCCGCTGATGAAGCTCACCAGCGCGACCGTCCCCGGCGACTGCAGGTCCTGCTCGATGATCCACTCCTGCGCGCCGAAGTTGTTGGCCTTCCACTGCTGGACGTTGGCGCCGTTCTCCGTGGACGCGTTGGCGACGTCGAGCCGCTTCCCACTGGCCGCGTTCACCAGGTGGTAGAGCCCCCCGCCGTTCGGCACGGGCGTGATGTGCCACTGCTGCCCGGCCGACCCGTTCCCCCTGCCCTGCTGGACGTTGGCGCCACTGCGGCCCGAACCCTCGTACACCTCGAGGAGCAGCCCGCTGCCCACGTTCCGCACCTGGTAGAGGCCCGCTTCCACGGGCCCCGGCGAACCACTCACCGTACCGACTTCCTCGTCCAGGGACTTCGGCGAACCACTCACCGTACCCACCCCCTCGTCGTCCGCGCTCAGGCGCCGAAGCTGAACTCCGCCGGGTCCGGGCCCAGTCGGCGGCTCTCGTCGAGCGCGGCGATCGCGGCCAGGTCCTCGGCGTCCAGCTCGAAGCCGAACACGTCGATGTTCTCCTGGATACGGGACGGGGTGACCGACTTCGGGATCACCACGTTCCCCAGCTGGAGGTGCCAGCGCAGCACCACCTGGGCCGGCGTCCTGCCGTGCTTGCGGCCGATCGCGACGATCGCGGGAACGTCCAGGAGGCCCTTGCCGGAGCCGAGCGGAGACCACGCCTCGGTCGCGATGCCGTACCGGGCGTGCGCCTCGCGGGAGGCCGCCTGGGGGAACTGCGGGTGGAGCTCGATCTGGTTGACGGCGGGCACGACCGACGTCTCGCCGATCAGCCGCTCCAGGTGCTCGGGGAGGAAGTTCGAGACGCCGATCGCCTTGGCGCGCCCGTCCGCGTAGATCTTCTCGAACGCCCGGTACGTGTCGACGTACGCGTCCTTCGTGGGCAACGGCCAGTGGATGAGGTACAGGTCGACGTAGTCGAGCCCCAGCTTGTCGAGCGAGGCGTCGAAGGCCTTCAGCGTCGAGTCGTAGCCCTGCTCGCTGTTCCACAGCTTGGTGGTGACGAACAGGTCCTCGCGGGCGATGCCGGAAGCGGCGACGGCACGGCCCGTGCCCTGCTCGTTCCGGTAGATCGCGGCGGTGTCGATCGAGCGGTAGCCGGCCTCCAGCGCGGTCGCGACGGCCGAGGCCGCCTCGTCGTCCGGGACCTGCCAGACGCCGAAGCCCAGCTGCGGCATCAGGACGCCGTTGTTCAGAGTGACCGAGGGAACCTTGCTGTCCGTGCTCACGTGGCAGAGATCCTTACCTTGTCGCGGGTCGTGACGGTGCCCCGCACGGGCCGTACGCCGTACGGAGACACTCCCAGCGTCAACGATCACGGGCCGTCGCGCATTCCACTTCCCACATTCCGCCGACGCGAACGGCTCAGCCGTACAGCGCCGCGACCTCCGCCGCGTACGCCCGCTCGATCGCTTTCCGCTTCAGCTTCAGGGAGGGCGTGAGCAGCCCGTGCTCCTCGCTGAACGGATGCGCCAGGATCCGGAACGTACGGATCGACTCGGCCTGCGAGACCAGCGTGTTCGCCGCCACCACCCCCCGCCGGATCTCGGTCTCCAGGGCCGGATCCCGCACCAGCTCCGCCGGTGCGAGCGGCGCCCGCCCCTGCATCGCCAGCCAGTGCTCCACCGCCTCCTGGTCGACCGTCACCAGGGCGGCGATGTACGGCCTGTCGTTGCCGACCACGATGCACTGGGCGATCAGCGGATGTGCCCGCACCCGCTCCTCCAGACGCCCCGGGGCGACGCTCTTGCCGCCCGAGGTCACCAGGATCTCCTTCTTGCGGCCGGTGATCGTCAGATAGCCGTCCTCGTCGAGGGCACCCAGGTCCCCGGTGGCCAGCCAGCCGTCGTTGAGGACCGCGGCCGTCGCCTCGGGAGCGTTGAGGTAACCGGAGAAGACCTGACCGCCGTGCAGCCACACCTCGCCGTCCTCCGCGATGTGCACCGTCGTACCGGGAACCGGCTGCCCGACCGTCCCGTACTTCACGCGCTCGGGCGGGTTCGCGGTCGCGGCCGCCGAGGACTCCGTCAGGCCGTACCCCTCGAACACCGTGACCCCCGCACCCGCGAAGAACAGACCCTGCCTGCGGTCCATCGCCGAACCGCCCGACATCGCGTGCCGCATCCGCCCGCCCAGTGCCGCGCGGATCTTCGCGTACACCGTCTTCTCGAAGAACTGGTGCTGCACGCGCAGCGCCGCCGAAGGCCCGGGACCGGTCCCGAACGCCTTCTGCTCCAGCGCCTCCGCGTACGCCACCGCCACCTCCACGGCCTTGTCGAAGGGCCCGGCCTTCCCCTCCCGCTCCGCCCTGCGCCGCGCCGCGTGGAAGACCTTCTCGAAGACGTACGGAACGGCCAGGACGAAACTCGGCCGGAACGACGCCAGGTCGGGGAGCAGCTCACCGGCCGCCATCACCGGCTGGTGCCCCAGCTTCACCCCGCTCCGGACCGCCGCGACCTCCACCATCCGGCCGAAGACGTGCGCGAGCGGCAGGAACAGCAGCGTCGACGCCTGCTCGCCCGGCCGGGAACGGAACACCGGCTCCCAGCGGCCCACCAGCATGTCCGTCTCGAACATGAAGTTGGAGTGGGTGATCACACAGCCCTTGGGGCGGCCGGTCGTCCCCGACGTGTAGATGACCGTCGCCACCGTCTCCGGGGTCACCGCCCGCCGGTGCCGGTGCACCACGTCCTCGTCGATGTCCGCCCCCGCCGCCGTCAGCTCGGCGACCGCACCCGCGTCCAGCTGCCACAGGCGCCGGACCAGCGGCAGCCGGTCGATCACCGAGCCGATCGTCATCGCGTGGTCCTCGTGCTCCACCACGCACGCCGTGACCTCGGAGTCGTGCAGCATCCAGTAGACCTGCTCGGCGGAGGACGTCGGATAGACCGGCACCGGCTGGGCGCCCAGCGACCACAGCGCGAAGTCGAAGAGCGTCCACTCGTAACGGGTACGGGCCATGATCGCGACCCGGTCGCCGAACCGCACGCCCTCCGCGATCAGCCCCTTCGCGAGACCGAGGACCTCGTCCCTGAACCGCGCGGCCGGCACGTCCCGCCACTCCCCGTCCGGGCCCTTCCGGCCGAACGCGACCCGGTCCGGCTCGGCGAGAGCGCGCTCGAACACGGCGTCCGCGAGACCGCCGACCTGAGGCGCCGCCTCGACGGGCGGCACGGTGAACTCGCGCACTGACCTGCTCCTCGACGGCTCGGTGGCTGAAAAAGCCCGTTGTCGCGCTCCGTACGGCGCGGGTGACGGTACCCCACCCGACTGCCCGGCGGCAGGGCCTTCACCAAGCCGGGACATTCAGCGTTCCCACAGGTCAGGGCGGGTGGAGGAGTCAAGTCACAGACCCCTCCGGGCCGTTACCGACCGGGCGGTACGTCCACCGGGCGCGAATCTCCACCGAATCTGTACCGACCGCTCACGGGAGCGCCGCCCCGACGCCGCCTTCATGCCGTCCAGCCGCTCGGGTGCGGCCCGCCGCCGTTCACCGGAACGTCGCCACACACTCGTTGAGGGGCCCCGTGCGACCGGACCGGAGTCCGGTCCACATCCGGTCAGCCGGGCAGCGGGTCAGCCGGACAGCCGGACAGCCGGACAGCCGGACAGCCGGACAGCGGGACAGCGGGACAGCGGGACCCGTACAGCCGGTCGCATCCGGTCAGCCGGACCGGTGCAGCCGGTCGCCGCCCGCCAGGATCGCCTCCGCCAGCGCGTCCGCCGCCTCCTGCACCGACCCGCCCCGACGGCCCCCGCGCAGCACGAAACCCACGTCCCCCAGCTCCGGCAGCCCCGCCCGGTCCGGCACCGGCACGAGCCCCGGAGGCACCAGACCCCTCGTGTGCGCCATCACCCCGAGCCCCGCGCGCGCCGCCGCCACGTTCGCGCTCAGACTGGAACTCGTACACGCGATCCGCCACGCCCGGCCCTGCGCCTCCAGCGCCTCCAGGGCCCGCTCCCGGGTGATCCCCGGCGGCGGGTACAGGATCAGCGGCACCGGACGGTCCGGGTCGAGCCGCAGCCCCGGCGCCCCGATCCAGATCAGCGCGTCCTCCCACACGAGCCGGCCCTCGCTCTCCCCGCCCCGCCGCTTCGCCAGGATCAGATCGAGCCGGCCGGCCGCCAGCCGGGCCTGCAGCGTGCCCGACAGCTCCACCGTCAGCTCCAGATCGACCTCAGGATGCTCACGCCGGAACGACTCCAGGATCTCCGGCAGCCGGGTCGTCACGAAGTCCTCCGACACACCGAAGCGCAGCCGGCCGCGCAGCCGGGTCCCGCCGAAGAACGCCGCCGCGCGCTCGTGCGCCTGGAGGATCGTCCGCGCGAAGCCGAGCATCGCCTCACCGTCCTCCGTCAGCGCCACCCGGTGCGTGTCCCGGGTGAACAACGGCCGGCCGGTCGCCGTCTCCAGCCGCCGCACATGCTGGCTGACGGTCGACTGGCGCAGCCCCAGCCGCTCCGCGGCCCGCGTGAAGCTCAGCGTCTGGGCCACGGCGAGGAAGGTGCGCAGGTGCGTGGGCTCGTACACCACCCCATCATCACAGATCATGATGACAGTCAGAGGGCTGTACGGGATACCCGATCACCGGGCTGTGGAACAGGATGGGAAGACGCGCCCCGCCCCCGCCGTGCACAGAGCAGTGGAGCCCATGACCGTCCCTACGCCCGCCCGTACCGCCCGCCGCACCCCGCGCCTCCCGTCCTGGCTGCCCGTCGACGGATACGTCCTCTCCCTGCTCGGCACGGTCGCCCTCGCCACGCTCCTGCCCGCCTCCGGAGCCGCCGCAGACCTCGCCCAAGGCGCCTCGACCGGGGCCGTGGCCCTCCTCTTCTTCCTCTACGGCGCCCGGCTCTCCACCCGCGAGGCCCTCGACGGCCTCAAGCACTGGCGGCTCCACGTCACCGTCCTCGCGAGCACCTTCCTGGTCTTCCCGCTCCTCGGACTCGCCGCCCGCGGCCTCGTCCCCACCGTGCTCACCCCCCAGCTCTACGGCGGCTTCCTCTTCCTCTGCCTGGTGCCCTCCACCATGCAGGCCTCCATCGCCTTCACCTCGATCGCCCGCGGCAACGTCCCCGCCGCGATCTGCGCCGGCTCCTTCTCCTCACTCGCCGGCATCGTCCTGACCCCGCTGCTCGCCGCGGCGCTCCTCGGCGACAGCGCCGGCGGCCTCTCCGCCGCGGCGCTCCTCAAGATCGTGTTCCAGCTCCTCGTGCCGTTCCTCACCGGACAACTCCTGCGCCGCTGGGTCGGGGGCTTCGTCGTACGCCACAAGAAGGTCCTCGGACACGTCGACAGGGGATCGATCCTCCTCGTCGTCTACACCGCCTTCAGCCTGGGCATGACCGCCGGGATCTGGCATCTGGTGACCCCGGCCAGACTCGGCATGCTGCTCGCCGTCGAGGCCGTCCTCCTCGCGGCGATGCTCGCCCTGACCTGGTACGGCGCCGGACGCCTCGGCTTCGGCCGGGCCGACCGGATCGCCATCCAGTTCGCCGGCTCGAAGAAGAGCCTGGCGTCGGGGCTGCCGATGGCCAGCGTCCTCTTCGGCCAGCAGGCCTCGCTCGCCGTCCTCCCGCTGATGCTGTTCCACCAGATGCAGCTGATGGTCTGCGCGGTGATCGCGAGGCGCCGCGCACGCGACGCGGAGACGGAGGGGGAGGGAGAGGAAGGCGCGGAGACGGAGGGGGAGACGGCCTCAGAGGCAGGCGCGGAGACGGCCTCGGAGACGGGCGCGGAGGCGGGCGCGAAGCCCCGGTGATCATCCGGGCCGCTACGGTGCTCCCATGCCCGCACTCGATCCCGGCCGCACCGCACTCGTCCTCGTCGACCTCATGGAGCGCATCGTCGCGCTGCCCCTCGCCCCCAGGCCCGGCACCGACGCCCTCGCCGCGGCCGCCCGGCTCGCCGACACCTTCCGTGCCGCCGGCGCCCCCGTCGTCCACATCCGGTCCGAGCGCTCCGGCGTCGACCACCAGCCGCCCGGCAGCGACCTCGCACCCCAGCCCCTCGGAGACCGCGAACCCGTCGTCGTCAAGCGCACCATAGGCGCCTTCCACGACACCGGACTCCACGAGCTGCTCACCGGACTCGGGGCCACCACCCTCGTCCTCGGCGGCATCGCCACCAACCTCGGCGTCGAGTCCACCGCCCGCGCCGCCTCCGACCACGGCTACGACCTCGTCTTCGCCGAGGACGCCATGACCGCGCTCACCGCCGACGAGCACCGCGCCTCCGTCGACCTCGACTTCCCGCGCCTCGGCACGGTCGCCCCCGTCTCCGCGATCACCCTGGACGGCCCCCAGTGACCCCGGTCCCGATACGGTACGGGGCCCGCCCCTGCTCCCTCGTCGTCTGCCGGGGCTGCTGCTGCGGCGACGCCCGCAAGAACCCCGGCACCGACCACGCCGGCCAGCTCGCCCGCCTCCGGGAGGCCGCCGCGGCCTCCCGCGGCCGGCTCGCCGTCCGTACCAGCGACTGCCTCGGCCCCTGCGCCCAGGCCAACATCGTGGTCGTCCAGCCCTCCACCGAAGGCCGGCGGCGCGGTGGACGGGCCGCCTGGATCGCGTTCACCCTCGACGACGACTCCCTCGACGACATCCTCGCCTGGACGGCCGCCGGCGGCCCCGGCGTCGTCCCGCCCCCGGCCACCCTCGCCCTCCAGATGATCGACCCGCCGAAGAACTGAAGAGAAGAACCGAAGAACTGACCTCGCCCACGGTGCCCGCCGCCGCCGCGGAGGCCGTGCCCCGCCCGGGCCTTGTCACGGTCGGCCAAGGGGTACCGGGGAATCTTGGTGGTTTACGTCACCCGTTACCCATCAGTCGCTGGCAAGACTGGGGGGTCCTGTCCACGATCGACACACCGAGGGGGCCCCGGTATGACGGGCACTCGCATCGCAGCGCTCGGGCACTACCAGCCCGCCAAGGTGCTCACCAACCACGACCTCGCGGCGTTGGTCGACACCGACGACGCGTGGATCACCAGCCGGGTCGGCATCCGCACCCGGCACGTCGCAGGGCCCGACGAACCCGTCGACGAGCTCGCGGCGCACGCCGCGGGCAAGGCCCTGGCCACCGCGGGACTCGTCCCCGACGACATCGATCTCGTCCTCGTCGCCACCTCCACGGCCATCGACCGCTCGCCCAACACGGCCGCCCGCGTCGCCGCCCGCCTCGGCATGACCTCGCCCGCCACCATGGACCTCAACGTGGTCTGCGCCGGCTTCACGCACGCCCTGGCCACCGCCGACCATGCCGTACGGGCCGGTGGGGCGCGCCGCGTCCTGGTCATCGGCGCCGACAAGATGTCCGAGGTGGCCGACTGGACGGACCGCACCACCTGCGTCCTCGTCGGCGACGGCGCGGGTGCCGCGATCGTCGAGGCGGTGGACGACGAGACGGCCGCGGGGGAGGCGCCCGGCATCGGACCCGTCCTGTGGGGATCCGTCCCGGAGATGGGCAACGCCGTCCGCATCGAGGGCACCCCGCCGCGCTTCGCGCAGGAGGGCCAGTCCGTCTACCGCTGGGCCACCCAGCAGTTGCCCGCGCTCGCCCGCAAGACCTGCGAGCGGTCCGGCATCGCCCCCGAGGAGCTCGCGGGCGTGGTCCTGCACCAGGCGAACCTGCGGATCATCGAGCCGCTCGCGGCGAAGATCGGCGCCGTCAACGCGATCGTCGCCCGTGACGTCGTCGACTCCGGCAACACCTCGGCCGCCTCCATCCCGCTGGCCCTGGCCAAGCTGGTCGAGCGCGGCGAGCTGGCGTCCGGAGCCCCGGTCCTGCTCTTCGGCTTCGGCGGCAACCTCTCGTACGCGGGTCAGGTCGTCCGGGTTCCCTGACGGACCGCGAAGGGCGGACCGCGGGCGGCGGGCGACCTTCACCCTCGCGGTCACGGGTCACGGGTCACGGGTCACGGGTCACGGGTCACGGGGGTCACACGGGGTCATGACCCGTTCGGCGGAGCCCGGTGGCGGCGTGCCTGGGGCGGACCTAGCTTCGATCGCGGTGAGGGTCGTCGCCTTCCGTCACGGAATCGCTCCGCGGCCGGGCCCTCTCGTGATCTGGAGGACACCGCCATGCGTGCGATACGTGCCGCTTCCGCCGCCGCCTTGCTGAGCGCCGCCGCCGTGATCGCCGTCGCCCCGCCGGCCCTGGCGGGCGAGGGAGACCAGAACATCACGTCGTTCGGTTTCTCCGTCACGCCCGCGACGGTCGCCCCCGGCGGCACCGTCACCCTCACCTCCGAAGGCTGCGAGGTGCCGTCCGTGACCGTCACCTCCGGGGTGTTCGAGACGGTGACCCTGAACGAGGGCCGCCCCGGCACCGCGACCGTGGACTTCGACGCCAAGGCCGGCGCCCAGTACAAGATCACCTTCGACTGCAAGGGCGAGCGCGGCACCACCACCCTCACCATCGGCGGCGGCAGCACCGGTGGACACACGGGTGGAGACACGGGCGGAGACACGGGTCGAAGCACGGGTGGGCACGACAACGCCACGCAGCCCGGAGCGCACAAAGGCGTGAAGGCCGGTTACGGCACCGCCGCCTCCGGCGCGGACTCCGAGGGACTCGGCGTCACCGAGGTGGTCACGGGCGTCCTGCTCATCGCCGGGGCGCTCGGCGCCGCCGTCGTGCTCACCCGTCGCCGCGACGCCGACGGCCGCGCCTGACGGCCCGGAGCCGGGGGGCCTGAAACGGCCCCTCCGTCCCGGTGTGACGAGGACCGGGACGGAGGGGCGCCACGAAGCGCGCGGGACGGGGCGGTGCGAGGAGGAGGGCGGACGTGGGACGACCGGACGACGCGGGGACTTCCGGTACGGGACGGACGGACAGCGCCGACAGACCCGGCACGGGCCGGCACGGCGCCTGGGGCGTCATAGCCGTCGTCCTCCTCGTCGGCGTACACCTGGTACGCGGCGGTGCCGAGGAACTCCGGGCCGAGGGCCCGCCGCAGCCCCTCTCCGTGGCGGCCCCCGACGGCAGTCGGGCGGCCGCCGCCGCACTCGCCACCGGTCCCGTACCCGATCCGCTGCCCCCGTCGGCCCCGGTCCGGGTGCGCGTACCGGCCGTCCGGATCGACGCGCCCGTCACGGACGTCGGGCTCGACGCCGACGGCTGGATCGAGGCGCCGCCGCCCGAGGACGACCGGCTCGCGGGCTGGTTCACGGGCGCGGTCACCCCCGGCGAACGCGGTACCGCCGTCGTCGTCGGCCACGTCGACACCCCGAGCGGACGGGCCGTCTTCTACGATCTCGGCGCCCTCGGCAAGGGCCACCGCGTGGAGATGACGCGCCGTGACGGCCGGACCGCCGTCTTCGTCGTGTACGGGGTCGAGGTGGTGCCCAAGGAAGGCTTCCCCGCCGAGCGGGTCTACGGCGACGCGGGCGTCCCGGAGCTGCGGCTGATCACCTGCGGCGGCACGTTCACCGAGGAGAACGGCTACGCGGGCAACGTGGTGGTCTCCGCCCGCCTGGTCGAGGTCCGCTGACCACCGCCACCGCCACCTGCCCTACCTTCTCCCCTCAGGACCCCGTCTTTGTCCCCATCCGGGAAGAAGTCGGGGTCGATTCGTGCGCAACTTCTTCCCAGCCCGGTACACCGCTGCTACGTTCCCCTCGAAAGCCCGCAGACGAGCGTGTGCGAGAGGGAGGGGCGCGTGAGACGCATGACGGCACGACCTGCCAACCGGCATCAGGCGCGGCTCCTCAGGCTGTTGCGCGACGGAGGACCCAACTCCCGCGCCCAGCTGGGCGATCAGATCGATCTCTCCCGCTCGAAGCTCGCCGTCGAGGTCGACCGGCTCCTGGAGACCGGTCTCGTGGTCGCCGACGGCCTCGCCGCATCCCGCGGCGGCCGTCGCTCGCACAACATCAGGCTCGCGCCCGAACTCCGCTTCCTCGGCATCGACATCGGCGCCACCTCCATCGATGTGGCCGTCACCAACGCCGAGTTGGAGGTGCTCGGACACCTCAACCACCCCATGGACGTCCGCGAGGGCCCCGTCGCCGTCTTCGAGCAGGCCCTGTCGATGGCTGCGAAGCTCCGCTCCACCGGACTCGCGGAAGGCTTCGACGGCGCCGGCATCGGCGTCCCCGGACCCGTCCGCTTCCCCGAGGGCGTCCCCGTCGCGCCGCCGATCATGCCCGGCTGGGACGGCTTCCCCGTGCGGGAGGCGCTCAGCCAGGAACTCGGCTGCCCCGTCATGGTCGACAACGACGTGAACCTCATGGCCATGGGGGAGCAGCACGCCGGCGTCGCCCGCTCCGTCGGCGACTTCCTCTGCGTCAAGATCGGCACCGGCATCGGCTGCGGCATCGTCGTCGGCGGCGAGGTCTACCGCGGTACGACGGGCAGCGCCGGCGACATCGGGCACATCCAGGTCGAACCCGACGGGCGTCCCTGCGCCTGCGGCAACAACGGCTGCCTGGAAGCCCACTTCAGCGGCGCCGCCCTCGCCCGCGACGCCGAGGACGCGGCACGCGCGGGCGATTCACAGGAGCTCGCCGCCCGGCTCGCGGCGGCCGGGCACCTCACCGCCGTCGACGTCGCCGCGGCCGCGGCCGCCGGAGACGCCACCTCGCTCGCCCTCATCCGTGCGGGCGGCAACCGGGTCGGGCAGGTCATCGCCGGACTCGTCAGCTTCTTCAACCCCGGTCTGGTGGTGATCGGCGGCGGTGTCACCGGCCTCGGTCACAACCTCCTCGCCAGTGTCCGCACCCAGGTCTACCGGCAGTCCCTGCCCCTGGCCACCGGCAACCTTCCCATCGTCCTCGGAGAACTGGGCCAGACCGCCGGGGTCACCGGCGCGGCCCGCCTCATCAGCGACCACCTCTTCTCCCCGGCGTAACCCGCCGACGCAACAGGCCGGTTCCCCCGGCCCGGTGGGTGGCGTGCGCCCGGCCGCTCCCCGCGGCTCCCCGGACCCAGTCCTTGCAAGAGGGACCGCCAGGCGCGCACCACCCACCGGGCCCGCACCGCCGGGCCCACCCAGCCAGCCGCTCCGGCGCCACCCGCACCCGCCGAGGGGACTTCCGCCATGCCCCAAGAAGAACGGCCCCAGGACCACCCGCCCCTGCTCACCATGTCCGGCATCACCAAGTCCTTCCCCGGCGTCCGCGCCCTCGACGGCGTCGACCTGGAGGTCGCACCCGGCGAGGTCCACTGCCTCCTCGGCCAGAACGGCGCCGGCAAATCCACCCTCATCAAGGTCCTCGCCGGCGCCCACCAGCCCGACGACGGCCATATCACCTGGAACGGCGAACCCGTACGGCTCCGCTCCCCGAGCGCCGCCGTCCGCCTCGGCATCGCCACCATCTACCAGGAACTCGACCTCGTCGAAGGCCTCACCGTCGCCGAGAACGTCCACCTCGGCCACGAACCCACCACCGCCGGATTCGTCCGCACCAGGGCCGCGCGGGCCACCACCGCCGCACTCCTGAAGCGCCTCGGCCACCCCGAGATCGACCCGGCCCGGCGCGTCGGCGAACTCTCCGCCGCCCAGCGGCAGATCGTCTCCATGGCCCGCGCCCTCTCCCACGACGTACGCCTCATCGTCATGGACGAGCCCTCCGCGGCCCTCGACCCCGACGAGGTCGCCAACCTCTTCCGGATCGTCGACGACCTCACCACCGACGGCGTCGCCGTCGTCTACATCTCCCACCGCCTGGAGGAGATCCGCCGCATCGGCGACCGCGTCACCGTCCTCAAGGACGGCCGCGCCGTCGCCCGAGGACTCCCCGCCGCCACCACCCCCACCCGCGACGTCGTCGCCCTCATGACCGGCAGGGACGTCCCCTACGTCTTCCCCGAACGGCCCGCCGTCCCACCGTCCGGCGCGCCCGTCCTCCACGCCCAAGGGCTCGCCAGGAAAGGCGAGTTCGAGGCGCTCGACCTCGAACTGCGCCCCGGCGAGATCGTCGGCCTCGCCGGACTCGTCGGCTCAGGCCGCTCCGAGATCCTGGAGACCGTCTACGGAGCACGGAAGCCCACCGCGGGCCGGGTCCTCGTCGACGGACGGCCCCTGCGCCCCGGCAGCGTCCCGGCCGCCGTCGCCGCCGGGCTCGGCCTCGCCCCCGAAGAACGCAAGGCGCAGGGCCTCCTCCTCCTCGAATCCGTCACCCGCAACGTCTCCGTCTCCTCCCTCGCCCGCTTCTCCCGGGCCGGCTGGATCGACCGCGCCACCGAACACGACACCGCGCGGACCGCCACCCGCGCCCTCTCCCTCCGCCCCGACCTCCCCGACGCCCCCGTCCGCACCCTCTCCGGCGGCAACCAGCAGAAGGCCGTCCTCGCCCGCTGGCTGCTGCGCGGCTGCCGCGTCCTCCTCCTCGACGAACCCACCCGCGGTGTCGACGTCGGCGCCCGCGCCGAGCTGTACGCCGTCATCCGCCGCCTCGCCGACGAAGGGCTCGCCGTCCTCCTCGTCTCCAGCGAGGTACCCGAGGTCCTCGGCCTCGCCGACCGCGTCCTGGTCCTCCGCGAGGGCCGGGTCGTCCACCAGGCCCCCGCCCGTGACCTCGACGAACACCGCGTACTCGACCTCGTGATGGAAGGGAGCCCGGCCGCATGACACTCACCACACCGGCCAAGGCGCCGGCCGGGGAGGGCCCTCGGCGCACACTCGGCCTCAGGGCCGACGTCCGCAACCTGTCCCTGCTCGGCGTGCTCGCCGTCCTGGTACTCGTCGGCGGCCTCACCCGGCCAGCCGAGTTCCTCGCCACCTCCAACCTGCAACTCGTCCTGACCCAGGCGTCCGTGATCGGCGTCGTCACCGTCGGCATGACCTTCGTCATCACCAGCGGCGGCATCGACCTCTCCGTCGGCGCGATCGTCGCCCTCGCCTCCGTCTGGGCCACCACCCTCGCCACCCAGGAGTTCGGCTTCGCCGGCATCCTCTTCACGGCGGTCGCCGTCGGCGTCGGCTGCGGTCTCGTGAACGGCGTCCTCGTCGCGTACGGCGGCATGGTCCCCTTCATCGCCACCCTGGCCATGCTCGCCTCCGCCCGCGGTCTCGCCCTCCAGATCACCGACGGCAGGACCCAGATCGTCACCGTCCCGTCCGTCCTCGACCTCGGCGTCCCCGACGCGTACGTCCTCGGGATCCCCCCGCTCGTCCTGGTCTTCGCCGCCGTCACCGCCGCCGGATGGCTGCTGCTCAACCGGACCACCTTCGGCCGCCGCACGATCGCCGTCGGCGGCAACCCGGAGGCCGCCCGCCTCGCCGGCATCGACGTACGCCGCCAGCGCCTGTTCCTCTACCTGCTGTCAGGACTGTGCTGCGGCATCGCCGCCTTCCTGCTCGTCGTCCTCGCCGGCTCCGGCCAGAACACCAACGGCAACCTGTACGAGCTCGACGCCATCGCCGCCGCCATCATCGGCGGCACCCTCCTCAGCGGTGGCCGCGGCACCATCGTCGGCTCCGTCCTCGGCGTCCTCGTCTTCACCACCATCACCAACATCTTCGCCCTCAACAACCTGCAGAGCGACGTCCAGCAGATCGCCAAGGGCGCGATCATCGTCGCCGCCGTCCTGGTCCAGCGCCGCACCGCACGCGACAGCTGAGACCGACGCCCGCACCGGGCGGAACGACCCGACGGGCCCGCCCCGTCCCCGCAAGCCCCCCTTCACCACCACCCCTCGGAAGGGATCCACCACCATGCCCGAAACCAGCCGCAGACACCTCCTCCTCGGCGGCGCGGCCGTCTCCGCCGGCGCCCTCCTCACCGCCTGCACCAGCAACGAACCGAAGGACGCCGGGAACACGGCCCCCGCCGGGAGCGCCGCCCCCGCCGCCGACGACAAGCCCGGCACCCCCGTCACCATCGGCTTCGCCGGCCCCCAGGCCGACCACGGCTGGCTCAACGCCATCAACGAGAACGCCGAGCGGCGCGCCAAGAAGTACTCCGAGGTCACCCTGGAGATCACCGAGGGCTCCAACGACACCGCCACCCAGATCGGCCAGGTCCAGACCCTCATCAACAAGAAGGTCGACGTCCTCGTCATCCTCCCCGCCGACGGCAAGGCCCTCACCCAGATCGGCCTCCAGGCCATGAAGGCCGGCATCCCCGTCATCAACCTCGACCGGATCTTCGCCTCCCCGCAGGCCTACCGCTGCTGGATCGGCGGCGACAACTACGGCATGGGCCTCAACGCCGGCAACTTCATCGGCGAACAGCTCAAGGACAAGCCGAACGCCACCGTCATCGAACTCGCCGGCATGGACAGCCTGGAACTCACCAAGCAGCGCACCCAGGGCTTCGACGACGCCCTCAAGAACTACCCCAACATCCGCAAGGTCGCCCGCCAGGCCGCCGACTTCACCGTCGAGTCCGGACAGGCCAAGATGGCCCAACTCCTGCAGGCACAGCCCAAGTTCGACGCCCTGTGGAACCACGACGACGACCAGGGCGTCGGCGCCCTGCGCGCCATCGCCCAGGCCGGCCGCAAGGACTTCCTCATGGTCGGCGGCGCCGGAGCCAAGTCCGCCATGGACGCCATCAAGGCCGACACCAGCGTCCTCAAGGCCACCGTCCTCTACCCGCCGACCATGGCCGCCTCCGCGATCGACCTCGCCCGCGCCCTCGGCCAGAAGAAGGGGATCGGCGGCATGTCCGAGCTGGAGATCCCCGCCTCGATCACCCTCTACTCAGCCGTCGTCACCAAGGACAACGTCGACGAGTACCTGCCCACCGGCTTCAGCTGACCGGCCCCGGGGCCAGGCCGTCGCCGGGGGCCCGACCGCCCCCGGCCCCGCCCGGTCCCCCGCAGCAGCACCTCGCCGCACCACGAAACGGAGGAACCGTATGGAACAGACGGAGAGCGGGGCCGCACCGCCGACGCTCGGCGTCGGCATGGTCGGCTACGCGTTCATGGGAGCCGCCCACTCACAGGGCTGGCGCACCGCGGGCCGCGTCTTCGACCTGCCGCTGCGGCCCGTCCTCGCCGCCGTCGCCGGCCGTGACGCCACCGCCGTCCGCGCCGCCGCCCACCGGCACGGCTGGGCCGCGGCCGAGACCGACTGGCGCGCCCTGATCGCCCGCGACGACGTCCAGCTCGTCGACGTCTGCACCCCGGGCGACAGCCATGCGGAGATCGCCGTCGCCGCCCTGGAGGCCGGCAAACACGTGCTGTGCGAGAAGCCGCTCGCCAACTCGGTAGCCGAGGCCGAGACGATGGCGGCAGCCGCCGAAGCCGCCGCGGCCCGCGGCCAGATCTCCATGGTCGGCTTCAACTACCGCCGGGTGCCCGCCCTCGCGTACGCCCGCAGGCTCGTCACCGACGGGCGGCTCGGCACCCTGCGGCACGTCCGCGTCAGCTACCTCCAGGACTGGCTGGTCGACCCCACGTTCCCGCTGACCTGGCGCCTGGAACGCGAACACGCCGGCTCCGGGGCCCTCGGCGACCTCGGGGCGCACGCCGTCGACCTCGCCCAGTACCTGACAGGGGAGCTCCTCGTCGGCGTGTCGGCGCTCACCGAGACCTTCGTGCGCGAGCGGCCGCTGCTCCCGGGCGCCGCCCCCGGCGGTCTCAGCGGTCTCAGCGGCCGCGACGGCCTTGACGGCCTTGACGGTCTGGACGGTCTGGACGGGGGAGCGGTGTCGGAGGCGTACGGGCAGGTCACGGTCGACGACGCGGCCCTGTTCACCGGGCGGCTCGCCTCCGGGGCGCTCGCCTCCTTCGAGGCCACCCGGATGGCCGCGGGCCGCAAGAACGCGCTGCGCCTGGAGATCAACGGGGAGCGCGGCTCCCTCGCCTTCGACCTGGAGCGGCTGAACGAACTGTCCTTCCACGACCACACCGAACCGGCCGTCTCCGCGGGCTTCCGCCGCATCCTCGTGACCGAACCCGACCACCCGTACCTGGAGGGCTGGTGGCCGCCCGGCCACGGCCTCGGCTACGAGCACACCTTCGCCCACCAGGCCCGCGACCTGGTCCACGCCGTCGCGAGCGGCGTCGCCCCGGCGCCCTCCTTCGCCGACGGCCTCCAGGTCCAGCGCGTCCTGGCCGCGGTGGAGGACAGCGCCCGGAACAACGCCGTCTACACACGCGTACCCGTGCCGGTAGCCGTACCGGCCCCTGTCCCCGTACCCGATTCCGTACGCGATTCCGCATCCGATTCCGCACCCGATTCCGTACCGCGCTAGGAGGCGCCCGACGTGCCCCGACCCTTCACGCTCTTCACCGGCCAGTGGGCCGACCTCCCGCTGGAGGAGGTCTGCCGACTCGCCCGCGACTTCGGTTACGACGGACTCGAACTCGCCTGCTGGGGCGATCACTTCGAGGTGGACAAGGCCCTCGCCGACCCCGCGTACGTCAAGGGCAGGCGCGAACTGCTCGACGCGTACGGCCTGAAGTGCTGGGCGATCTCCAACCACCTGGTGGGACAGGCCGTCTGCGACCATCCGATCGACGAACGCCACCAGGCGATCGTGCCCGCCCGCATCTGGGGCGACGGCGACGCCGAAGGGGTGCGGCAGCGGGCCGCCCGTGAGCTCGCGGACACCGCGCGGGCCGCGGCCGCGCTCGGCGTCGACACCGTCATCGGCTTCACCGGCTCCTCCATCTGGCATCTGGTGGCGATGTTCCCGCCGGTCCCCGAGCGCATGATCGAGCGCGGCTTCGAGGACTTCGCGGAGCGGTGGAACCCGATCCTCGACGTCTTCGACGCCGAAGGCGTGCGCTTCGCCCACGAGGTGCACCCCAGCGAGATCGCGTACGACTACTGGACCACCCAGCGGGCCCTGGAGGCGGTCGGCCGGCGTCCCGCCTTCGGGCTCAACTTCGACCCCAGCCACTTCGTGTGGCAGGACCTCGACCCGGTCGGCTTCCTCTGGGACTTCCGCGACCGGATCTACCACGTGGACTGCAAGGAGGCCCGCAAGCGGCTCGACGGCCGCAACGGGCGGCTCGGCTCCCACCTCCCCTGGGGCGACCCCCGGCGCGGCTGGGACTTCGTCTCCGCCGGGCACGGCGACGTGCCCTGGGAGGACGTCTTCCGGATGCTCCGGTCGATCGGCTACGCCGGACCCGTCTCCGTGGAATGGGAGGACGCCGGCATGGACCGGCTGACCGGCGCCCCCGAGGCACTGTCCTTCCTCAAGCGGTACGACTTCGACCCTCCGGCGACCTCCTTCGACGCTGCCTTCGGGAACGGCGACTGACGGTCCCCCGCCTCCACCGCGCGAGGCCCTCGGACGAGCTTTGTCCTCGTGCGGTGGAAAGTTCGACGGAAGCGTGCACAAGGACTTCACGGCGTGGACGAACCTCGCTACGGTCCCTGATGTGTACATGACGTAACTGGCCCATGTGACCAGCGTGACGGCGCACGCCGGTCCCCGGACACCCGCACACCCGGCCCAACTCCGGAGGACAACCGTGCACAGACAACGACTCCGAGCCAGGAACACACTCGCCCTCATCACGGTCGCACTGCTCGCCCTCGGCGCCCCCCAAGGCCTCGCCGCCGACACCGACACCGCAGCCGCGGCCGGGACCGACACGGCAGTCGGGACCGACACCGCGGCCGCCGCCGCCGAGGAGTTCCAGCAGGTCACCCTCGCCAAGGGCGGCGAAGAAGTCGGCGAACCCATGTCCCTCGCCGTACTCCCCGACCGCAGCGTCCTGCACACCGACCGCGGAGGCGAACTCCGCCGCACCGACGCCGCCGGCAACACCACCGTCATCGGAACCGTCCCCGTCTACTCCCACGACGAGGAAGGCCTCCAAGGCATCGGACTCGACCCGAACTTCGCCCAGAACAAAGCCATCTACCTCTACTACGCCCCACCGCTCGACACCCCCGCGGGCGACGCCCCCAACGACGGCACCCCCGCCGAACTCGCCCCCTACGACGGCGTCAACCGCCTCTCCCGCTTCACGCTGAAAGCCGACGGCACCCTCGACAACGCCAGCGAGAAGAAGGTCATCGACATCCCCGCCACCCGCGGCATCTGCTGCCACGTCGGCGGCGACATCGACTTCGACGCCCAGGGCAACCTGTACCTGTCGACCGGCGACGACTCCAACCCCTTCGCCTCCGACGGCTACACCCCCATCGACGAACGCCCCGGCCGCAACCCCGCCTTCGACGCCCGCCGCACCTCCGGCAACACCAACGACCTCCGCGGCAAGATCCTCCGCATCAAGGTCGCCGACGACGGCACCTACACCGTCCCCGAAGGCAACCTCTTCGCCCCCGGCACCGACAGGACCCGGCCCGAGATCTACGCCATGGGCTTCCGCAACCCCTTCCGCTTCAGCGTCGACAAGCCCACCGGCATCCTCTACGTCGGCGACTACGGCCCCGACGCCGGCGCCGCCGACCCCCAGCGCGGCCCCGCAGGACAGGTCGAGTTCGCCCGCGTCACCAAACCCGGCAACTTCGGCTGGCCCTTCTGCACCGGCGACAACGACCCCTACGTCGACTACGACTTCGCCACCAAGACCTCCGGCGCCACCTACGACTGCGGCGGCCTCAGGAACGACTCCCCGCACAACACCGGACTCGTCGACCTCCCGCCGGCCGAACCCGCCTGGATCCCCTACAACGGCGGCTCCCTCCCCGAGTTCGGCACCGGCTCCGAATCCCCCATGGGCGGCCCCGTCTACCGCCACGACCCCGCCAACACCTCCCCGGTGAAGTTCCCGGAGGCGTACGACGGAGACTTCTTCGCCGGAGAGTTCGGCCGCCGCTGGATCAAGCGCATCGACCACGACGCCAACGGCACCGTCCAGTCCATCAACCCCGTCCCCTGGACCGGCACCCAGATCATGGACATGGCCTTCGGCCCCGACGGAGCCCTCTACGTCCTCGACTACGGCACCGCCTGGTTCGGCGGCGACCACAACGCAGGGCTCTACCGCATCGAGAACGCCACCGGAGGCCGCTCCCCGGTCGCCGAGGCGAGCGCCGGCAAGACCTCCGGCACCGCACCCCTCAAGGTCACCCTCTCCTCCGCCGGCACCACCGACGGCGACGGCGACCCCCTCACCTACAGCTGGGACTTCGGCGACGGCACCCCCGCCTCCACAGCCGCCCACCCCACCCACACGTACCGCCAGAACGGCACCTACACCGCCACCGTCACCGCCAAGGACCCGACCGGCCGCACCGGCTCCGCGTCCGTCCGCATCGTCGTCGGCAACACCGCACCCAAGGTAACCCTCCAACTCCCCGCCGAAGGAGCCCTCTTCGACTTCGGCGACGACATCCCCTTCAAGGTGACCGTCACCGACCCCGAAGACGGCGCCACCGCACCCATCGACTGCGCCAGGATCAAGGTCACCTACGTCCTCGGCCACGACAGCCACGGCCACCCCGTCACCACCGCCAACGGCTGCACCGGCACCATCAAGACCTCCGCCGACGGCGGCCACGACGACGACGCCAACATCTTCGCCGTCTTCAACGCCGAGTACACCGACGGCGGAGGCGGCGGACAGACCGCCCTCACCGGCAACGACCAGGCCAAACTCCAGCCCCGCCACCGCCAGGCCGAACACTTCGACACCCAGCAGGGCGTCACCGTCATCGACAAGACCCCCGCGAACGGCGGCCGCACCGTCGGCAACATCGACAACGGCGACTGGATCGCCTTCAGGCCCTACAACCTCACCGGCTCCACCAAGCTCACCGCCCGCGTCTCCTCCGCCGGCGCCGGAGGCTTCCTCGAAGTCCGCACCGGCTCACCCACCGGCACCCTCCACGGCTCCGCACCCGTCCCCGTCACCGGAGGCTGGGAGACCTTCCAGGACATCGACGTACCGCTCCGCAACCTCCCGCGCCGCACCACCGAGCTCTACCTCGTCTTCAAGGGCGGAACCGGCGCACTCTACGACGTCGACGACTTCACCCTCTCCGGCACCCCGGTGAACCCCGCCGCCAAACGCGTCCTCGTCTTCTCCAGGACCGCCGGATTCCGGCACGACTCCATCGGCACCGGCATCACCGCACTCAAGGAGATCGGCGCCGGCAGTGACATCACCGTCGACGCCACCGAGGAACCACGCCAGTTCACCACCGCCAACCTCGCCCGCTACGACGCCGTCGTCTTCCTCTCCACCACGGGCGACGTCCTCAACACCGAGCAGCAGACCGCCTTCGAGAACTACGTCTCCAACGGCGGCGGCTACCTCGGCGTCCACGCCGCGGCCGACACCGAATACGACTGGAGCTTCTACGGCGGACTCGTCGGCGCCCACTTCCAGTCCCACCCCCAGATCCAGCCCGCCACCCTCCGCGTCGAGGACCACGACCACCCCGCGACCGCCCACATCGACGGCCCCTGGGAACGCACCGACGAGTGGTACAACTACCGCACCAACCCCCGCGGCCAGGCCCGCATCCTCGCCACCCTCGACGAGACCACCTACCAGGGCGGCACCATGAAGGGCGACCATCCCATCGCCTGGTGCCAGACCTACGGAGGCGGCCGCTCCTTCTACACCGGTGGCGGCCACACCAAGGAGTCGTACGGCGAACCCGCCTTCCGGCAGCACCTGTTGGGCGGACTCCAGTACGCCACCGGCCAGACCAAGGCCGACTGCCGGCCCCGCACCGGCTACCGCGACCTCTTCAACGGCGTCACCACCGAAGGCTGGAAGCAGGCCGGACCCGGCGGCTTCGACATCACGGGCGGCGAACTCCACACCGTCGGCGGCATGGGAATGCTCTGGTACCAGGCCAAGGAATTCCGGTCCTACTCCCTCACCCTCGACTGGAAACTCACCGGCGACGACAACTCCGGCGTCTTCGTCGGCTTCCCCGCCTCCGACGACCCCTGGTCCGCCGTGAACAACGGCTACGAGATCCAGATCGACGCCACCGACACGCCCGACCGCACCACCGGCGCCGTCTACGGCTTCAAGTCGGCCGACCTCCAAGCCCGCGACCAGGCCCTCCGGCCCCCCGGCCAGTGGAACACCTACGAACTCCGCGTCCAGGGCGAACGCCTCCAGCTCTTCCTCAACGGCATCAAGATCAACGACTTCACCAACACCGACCCGGCCCGCAGTCTCACCAGCGGCCACATCGGCATCCAGAACCACGGAGCCGGAGACCAGGCCGCCTTCCGCGACATCCGGATCAAGGAACTCCCCTCCTGACGGGAGCCCACCCAGCCGACGGTGGGCGGGGCGGCGCCGTACCCCCCGCCCACCGTCACCCCCCGCATTCACGTCCCGCTTTCACGTTCCGCTTTCACGTTCCGCTTCATGTTCCGCTTCACGAGCAGGGAGGCCGACGTCATGACCCCCGCACCCCGCACCGGAATCTGGCTCATCGGCGCGAGAGGCTCCGTCGCCACCACCACCGTGGCCGGCTGCGCCGCCCTCGTCGCCGGACTCCACCCGCCCACCGGCATGGCCACCGAGACCCCCGACCTCGCCGACGCCGGCCTCCCCCCACTCGCCTCCCTGGTCTTCGGCGGACACGACACCACCGACTGCCCGCTCCCCAAGCGCGCCGAACAACTCACCACCGCCGGAGTCCTCCCGTACGGTCTCGCCCACGCCGTCACCGCGGAACTGGACG
Organism: Streptomyces exfoliatus; assembly: GCF_000725545.1. Taxonomy (GTDB): domain Bacteria; phylum Actinomycetota; class Actinomycetes; order Streptomycetales; family Streptomycetaceae; genus Streptomyces; species Streptomyces exfoliatus. The sequence continues at coordinate 167,564 of NZ_JNZP01000014.1, forward strand.
CGGCCGACCGCGAGATCCGCCCCGGCGGCCCGGTCCACGGCGACACCCGCACCGACGAACAACTCGTCACCGCCTTCACCGGCGACCTGACGAACTTTCGCAGCCGCATTGGCCTGGACCGCGTCGTAGTCGTCAATGTGGCCTCCACGGAGCCGGCGTCGGGGGGCGCCGGGCTCCCACCCAGCAGCCTCTACGCCGCCGCGGCACTCCGCGCCGGCTGCCCGTACGTCAACTTCACGCCATCCACCGGCCTGCGTCACCCCGCCCTCGCCACACCGCTCGCCACGAGCGGACTACCCCACGCAGGGCGCGACGGCAAGACCGGACAGACCCTCCTCCGTGCCGTCCTCGCCCCCATGTTCCACCAGCGGGCCCTGACCGTACGCGCCTGGTCCGGCAGCAACCTCCTCGGCGGCGGCGACGGAGCCTCCCTTGCCGACCCCGCGGCCGCGGCCGCCAAGAACGCCGGCAAGGAACGCGTCCTCACCGACACCCTCGGCCCCGGCGTCGAAGGCCAGGTCCACATCGACGACGTCCCGGCGCTGGGGGAGTGGAAGACCGCCTGGGACCACATCGCCTTCGACGGCTTCCTCGGCACCCGCATGATCCTCCAGACCCTCTGGCAGGGCTGCGACTCCGCCCTCGCCGCCCCCCTCGTCCTCGACCTGGCCCGCCTCACGGCCCGCGCCCACGAGAGGGGCCTCACGGGCCCCCTCGAAGACCTCGCCTTCTACTTCAAGGACCCGGAAGGCACACCACCCGCCTCCCTGGCCGACCAGTACACCCGCCTGCTCGCCTTCGGCCGCGCTCTGGGCACGAGACCGCCCCGCGACCGGACGGCCGCCCCGCACCAGGAGACCCCCCGATGACCGGCGGCCGCGCCGGAAAGGCGCGCGCCTGGGCGGAACTCCTCCGCGTGTCGGCCCTGCTGTCCGTACCCGGCGACGCCCTCGCCGGCGCGGCCGCCGCCGGAGCCCGCCCCGGACGGGGCACGCTCCACGCGATCGGGGCATCGCTGTGCCTGTACGAGGCGGGGATGGCCCTCAACGACTGGGCCGACCGAGCGGAGGACGCCGCCGAACGCCCGCACCGCCCGCTCCCCTCCGGCCGCATCACCCCCGGGGCCGCCCTCGCCGCCTCGGTCGCCCTGACGGCGACCGGCCTCTGCATGGCCGCCCGCGCGGGCCGCCCGTCCCTGGCGGTCGCCACGGCGCTCGCCACCACGGTCTGGGCCTACGACCTCGGCCTCAAGCACACCCCTGCGGGCCCCGCCACCATGGCCACGGCCCGCGCCCTGGACCTCCTCCTCGGCGCGACGGCCTCGACACCCAGGCCATCCGGACCCGCCAGAACCACGGCGACCGGCAAATCCACGGCGACCGGCAAATCCACGGCGCCCGGCAAATCCACGGGGACCACCACGGCCACCGGGCCGTCCGGCACGACCACCGCGACCAGCAGAACCAGCACGGTCACCGGATCCGGCACGGTCACCGCGACCAGCACGGTCACCGCGACCAGTACGGTCACCGGAACCGGCAGGGTCACCAGGTCCGGTACGGCCACCGCCACCGGCAGGGCGACAGGGTCCGCCCGGACCGCGCTCCGTGCCGCCCTTCCCTCCGCCGTTCTGCTCGGGGCCCACGCCTACGCCGTCACCGCCGTCTCCCGACACGAGACGCAGGGCGGTTCCACCCGCACCCCACTCGCCGCCCTCGCCGTGACCCTGACCGTGGCCGGCGCGGCATCCGGTGTGACGCCCAGGGCCATGGCGGGACGCCGGCCCGGCCCCACCACCACTTCCTCCCCCTCCGGGGGGCCCGCCCCCGCCCCC